>DATNHF010000021.1:0-38672 GCA_035605115.1 Steroidobacteraceae bacterium
TGGCGGCTGCCGCTGAAACCTACTTCGGCAAGCCGCTCGATCAGCTCTCGGTCGCGGAGGCCGCGACGCTCGCGGGCATTCCGCAGGCGCCCTCGAAGTACAACCCGGTCACCAATCCAAAGGCGGCGCAGGCGCGGCGCCGCTACGTGCTGCAGCAGATGCAGAAGCTCAAATACATCGATGCCGCCGCCGCGCAGCTCGCCGCCCAGGCGCCGGTCACGGCGCACGACTACGGCATCCTCAATGACGTCGAGGCGCCCTATGTGGCGGAGATGGTGCGCGCCGACCTGGTGGGCCGCTACGGCGAAGACGCCGTGAACTCCGGCTACCGGGTTTACACCACGATCGACGGCCGGCTGCAGACCGCCGCTGACCGTGCGGTGCGCATCGGCCTGATTCAGTACGATCGCCGTCACGGCTATCGGGGGCCGTTGAGGCAGATCAATATCGACCAGCGCACCGCGGCCGCGCAGCTCGATGCCTCGCTGGCATCGGTGACTGCCATCGGCAATTTGTGGCCGGCCGTGGTGGTCTCGGTCGCGCCGCAGAGCGCGCGTGTTTATATCCGCTCGCTGGGCTTCGCGCAGATCACCTGGGACGGATTGTCATGGGCGCGCCGCCGCGTCTCCGATACCCGCACCGGCGCGCCGCCTAAGCACGCCGAGGACGTGGTGCAGCGGGGCGATGTCGTGTACGTCGTCACCAACGGTCAGGGCCTGGCGCAGCTCGCGCAGCTGCCGGAAGCGCAAAGCGCCCTGGTGGCGCTGGATCCGAACGACGGGGCGATCGCGGCGTTGGTCGGTGGATTTGATTATTTTGACAACAAATTCAATCGCGCCACGCAGGCGCGGCGCCAGCCTGGCTCCGGCTTCAAGCCGTTCCTGTATTCCGCAGCGCTCGAGAGCGGCTTCACGCCCTCGACCATCGTCATGGACGCGCCGATCGTGTACGACGACAGCGGCCAGGAGCGCACCTGGCGGCCGGAAAACAATGAGAAGGGGTTCGAAGGGCCGATGCGGCTGCGCGAGGCGCTGGTCCATTCGCGTAATCTGGTCACGATTCGCGTGGTGCGGCAGCTCAGCGTCGAGACGGCCATCGACTACGCGGCGAAGTTCGGCTTCAACCCGCAAGACATGCCCAAGGACATGACCATCGCACTCGGCAGCCTGCCCGCGACCCCGCTGCAGATGGCCAGCGGCTATGCGATCTTCGCCAACGGCGGCTATCGCGTGGATTCGTATTTCATCGAGCGCATCGACAACGCCCTCGGCCAGACGCTCTACCAGGCCAATCCCAAGGTGGTCTGCGATCAATGCGACGGCCAGGCGCCGCGCGACGGCGAGGCGCCGCGCAATGGCGAGGCGCCGGCAGAGGCGACGCAGAGCCACCTGATCCCGACCACCGCGAGCGGCAACACGCCGGATGCTGCGGCAGCGCCAAGCGCGTCCAGCGCGAGCACGGGCGATCCTGATCGCAGGCCCGCCAGCGCGCTGCTGCCGTTACTGGCCTCCGCGCAGCTGGCGCCGCGTGTGATCTCGCCACAAAATGACTGGCTCATGGACGATATGATGGCCGACGTCATCAAGCGGGGCACCGGCATCCGCGCAGGTCTGGCTCTGCGACGCAGCGACATCTCGGGCAAGACCGGCACCACCAACGAGGCGCGCGATACCTGGTTCAACGGCTTCAATCGCAACATCGTTGCGACGGTCTGGGTCGGGTTCGATCAGGAGCGCCCGCTCGGCGAAGGCGAGGAAGGCAGCCGCACGGCGGTACCGATCTGGGTCGATTTCATGCGCGAGGCGCTGCGCGACCAGCCCGATCACGCGCGACCGCTGCCGCCGGGACTGGTCACGGCGCGCATCTCGCCCAAGACCGGCTTGCTCGCCGGGGCCAACGATACCGATGCGATCTACGAGACCTTCATGGAGGAGCGCATGCCGAGCGCGAACAATGCCAGCTCGACCATGCCCGGCACGCTCGCCAACCCACAGAGCACCACCGGAGCGAGCAGCGAGCCCTTATTCTGACCGCGGAACTCAAGGATCGACGATGAACCGCCGCGCTTCCCCCCGCAAAGACAATTTGCGCCGCGCCCTGGCCCAGGAGGCTGCGCGCATCATGGCCCAGCATGGCATCCATGACTTTCTGACCGCCAAGCGCAAGGCCGCCGAACGCCTGGGGGTCGCGGATGCCAGTGCGCTGCCGCGCAATACCGAGATCGAGCAGGCGCTGGTGGAATATCAGCGACTGTTCGACCGCGACGGCCACGAGTCGAGCCTCGAGGCGCAGCGCCGCGCTGCACTGCAGGCGATGCGCTGGTTGTCGCAGTTCGAGCCGCGCCTGGTCGGACCGGTGCTCAGCGGGACCGCGACCGAGCATGCCGACATCCAGCTGCATCTGTTCGCGGACCGTCTGGAATACGTCGCCCTCAAGCTCATGGATCGCGGCATCGCGCACGAGGTGACGCAGCGGCGCCTGCGGCTGGACGCCGAGCGCATCAAGGCCTATCCGGGGCTGCGATTTGCGGTCGACAATCGCCAGGTCGAAGCGACCGTGTTCCCGCTGGATGGTATACGCCAGGCGCCGTTCAGTCCGGTCGACGGCAAGCCCATGCGGCGCGCCGATGCAGCCGAGATTCAGTGCTTGCTGCGCAGCGCCACCGGCACATAGTCGCGAGGCGTCGGGCCGGTGTAGAGCTGGCGCGGCCGGCTGATGCGCATCGCCGGATCGCCGATCATCTCGAGCCAGTGCGCTACCCAGCCGACGGTGCGCGCAATGGCGAACATCACCGTGAACATTGAGCGTGGAATTCCGAGCGCGCTGTAGATGATGCCGGAATAGAAATCGACGTTCGGATAGAGCTTGCGCGAAACAAAATAGTCATCCTGCAGCGCGATCTCCTCGAGCCTCAATGCCAGCTCGAATAAAGGATTGTCGGTGCGACCGAGCTTTGCGAGCACGGTGTGGCAGGTCTCGCGGATGATCTTGGCGCGCGGGTCGAAATTCTTATAGACGCGATGACCGAAGCCCATGAGCCGGAAATGGCTGCCCTTGTCCTTCACCATCGCCAGGTATTTGGGGATGTTGTCGATCGTGCCGATCTGCTCGAGCATCGCCAGTACGGCCTCGTTGGCCCCGCCATGCGCTGGGCCCCAGAGCGTCGACACGCCTGCCGAGATCGCCGCATAGGGATTCGCGCCGGTGCTGCCGGCCAGGCGCACGGTCGTGGTGCTGGCATTCTGCTCGTGGTCCGCATGCAGGATGAACAGCAGATCGAGCGCCTTCGCGGCCACCGGATCGACCGTATAAGTCTCGCACGGCACGGCGAAGAACATGTGCAGCAGGTTGGTGCCGTAGTCCAGATCGTTGCGCGGATAGACGAACGGCTGGCCGAGCGCGTGCTTGTGCGCAGCGGCCGCAATGGTCGGGAGCTTGGCGACGATGCGATGCGAAAATATCTCGCGATGGCGCGGTTCGTAGATGTCCATCGAGTCGTGATAGAACGCCGACATCGAGGCCACGACCGCCGACACCATCGCCATCGGATGGGCGTTGTGATGAAAGCCGTTGAAGAATCGCAGCAGCCATTCGTTCATCATGGTGTGGCGGCTGATGCTGGTCGAAAAGGCCTCCAGCTGCTTGGAATTGGGCAGCTCGCCATGGATCAGCAGATAGGCCACCTCCATGAAGCTGCTTTTTTCGGCCAGTTGCTCGACCGGATAGCCGCGATACAGCAGGATGCCGGCATCGCCATCGATATAGGTGATCTTGCTCTCGCAACTGGCGGTGGCGCCGAATCCCGGATCAAACGTGAATACGTTCTGATCGCGCGTGATATTGGCGATCTCGAGCACGTCCGGACCGATCGTGCCGGAGCGCACCGGCAGCACCGTCTTCACTGCGGTCACGGTGTCGGTGAGTTCGAAAGTCTTACCGCTCATGCGCCTCGGGTCTTCAGCCGGCTGAGCCAATGCGTACGCACTCTCAGCGTACGCTGCTCACCCCCGGGTATTTCTTGCGAAACTTATCGACGCGGCCGGCCGTGTCGACGATCTTCTGCTTGCCCGTATAGAAGGGATGGCAGTTCGAGCAGACCTCGACGTGCAGATCGTGGCCGACCGTGGAGCGCGTCTTGAAGCTGTTGCCGCAGCTGCAGACGACGTTGATTTCGTTGTACTCGGGATGGATCGCGGCTTTCATGACTGGACCTTCCAGACAGACCCTCGTGCCGAGCCGTCCGCGGCGTGCGGCCGGCCCCGGTTCAGGGCGGAAAAGGAAAAAGGCCGCGCAGTCTAGACCCAAGCACTCGCTGCTACAAGGGGCTCGCGGCAGCCGCCTGGTCGCGCAAGATTATCCACAGTTTCTGTGCATAACTCTGTGTGTAATGGCCTGCCTGCGCGCTCGTGGATGCACGATTACTGAGTAATTGCTGACTTGTACAAAAAATGACCAGCCTGTTACAGGCTAAGAAATCAATGAGTTACTCTCCTATCGTCGTGCGTTTTAAATGAAATCGGACGTAATCGGCTAATTTGCGGTAAGCGCCCAGCATCGCTGTGTATAACAGCGGTCTCGCCGCAGCCAAGCCAATGCGAATCATCCGCCTTTGTAAGCCCAATCCGACCCGCTCTCAGCCTCGCGGCTCAAGAAATTCGCTCACCACATCGTTGAGGAAATCGAAACCCAAAGGGCTCGCGCGCCAACGCCCATCGCACAGCTCCACCAGTCCGCGCCGCTGCAATCGCTGCAACGGCCGCCTGAGCAGCTGTGCGCTCAGGCCCGTGCGCTGCTCGAACTGCCCTTCCTCCAGCCCCGCGCGCAGTCGTAGCGCATTCATCACAAATTCGAACGGCAGCTCGACAGCCGCCACCACGCGCCGGCTCGCAGCGCCCGGCGGGCTCGAGAGATAACGACGCGGCTCGCGCTCGCGCCAGGTGCGCTCGACCTGCAAGCCGGAAGCCCGAATGCGGCTGCACTTGCCGTGCGCGCCTGCGCCGATCCCGAGATAGTCGCCGAACTGCCAGTAGTTGAGATTGTGTCGGCAGCGCCGATGTTCGGGGGCATAGGCCGACACCTCGTACTGAGCGTAGCCGCGCTCGGCCAGACGCTGCTGGCAGACCAGCTGCATCTCGCGCGCCGCATCCGCGTCCGGCAGGCCCTCGGGCGGCCTGCCGCCAAAGACCGTGCCGGGCTCGAGCGTGAGCTCGTAATGCGAAATGTGCGCCGGTTCGAGCCGCAGGGCGGCATCGATGTCTGCCAGTGCGCCGGCCACGCTCTGCTGCGGCAGCGCGTACATCAGATCGAGATTGAAATTATCGATGCCCGCCGCCCTGAGCTCCTCGACCGCGACTTGCGTGTCGGCCGCGGTATGAATGCGCCCGAGCCGCTGCAAGCAGTCATCGGCAAAGCTCTGGGCGCCGAGCGAGACTCGATTCACGCCGCAGCGCCGATAGTCAACGAAACGGCCGCCGTAGGGACGGCCGCCGTGGACGCGGTTGCGCTCGATGGTGCCGGGATTGGCCTCGAGCGTGATCTCCACGTCGGCCGCGAAGTCGAGCGCGGCGCGCAGAGCGCCGATGAGGCGCGCGAGCGCCGCCGGCGAGATCAGGCTCGGAGTGCCGCCGCCGAAGAATACGCTGATGATTTCCCGGCCCTGGACGCACTCGAGCTGTGCGTCGAGGTCGCGCAGCAGCGCCTCGATATACGCCTCCTCGGGCAGCTCGCCATGCAGCGTATGCGAATTGAAATCGCAGTACGGGCACTTGCGTACGCACCACGGGAAATGCACATACAGCGACAGCGGCGGCAGCAGCGGCGCGCTCGAGCATGCCGGCGCGCTCGAGCATGCCGGCGCGCTCGCGCCGCGCTGCTGCGCACTCACCACGGCGTGTGCTGCAGCTGCCGTATGAGCTGCGAGAGCGCCTGGCCGCGGTGGCTCAGCCGATTCTTGAGCTCGGCCGGCAGCTGCGCCGCGCTCTGCTCGAAGCCGTGCGGAACGAACAGCGGGTCGTAGCCGAATCCGCCCGCGCCGGCGGGCTGCAACGCGATCGACCCCTCCCACGAGCCGCTCGCGAGCAAGGGAGTCGGATCGTCCGGGCTGCGCGCCAGAATCAACACGCATCGATAGCGCGCGGTGCGCGCAGGCGGCGGCACACCGGCAAGCTCGGCGAGCAGCTTGGCGTTGTTGCTCTCATCCGAGGCCGAGTCGAGCGCGTAGCGAGCCGAGTGGACACCGGGCCTGCCACGCAGCGCATCGACCTCGAGCCCCGAGTCGTCGGCCAGCGCCGCGAGGCCGCTCAAACGGGCGGCGTGGCGCGCCTTGAGCAGGGCGTTGGCCTCGAAGGTGCTACCGCTCTCCTCAACGCTGGCGATGCCGAGGGCGGACTGCAGCACCAGATCGATGCCCTGTGCGCTCAGCAGCGCCGCGAACTCGCGCTGCTTGCCGGCATTGGCGCTTGCGAGCACCACCCGCCGCGCTCGCTCAGTCACCGCGCGCCTGGGCCTGCAGCGCGCACAGCTCGCCGATGCCGGCCGCTGCCAGGTTGAGCAGCGCGTCGAGCTCATGGCGCCGGAATGCATGGCCTTCAGCGGTGCCCTGGACTTCGATGAACGCGCCGCCGTTGTTCATGACCACGTTCATGTCCGTCTCGGCCTCGGAGTCCTCGGTGTAATCCAGATCGAGCATCGGCATCCCGCGCACGATGCCGACCGACACCGCCGCGACCTGCCCATGCAGCGGGCTCTCGCCGATCAATCGGCGCCTCTGCAATCCCTCGCAGGCATCCGACAGCGCGAGGAAGCCGCCCGTGATCGAAGCGGTACGCGTGCCCCCATCGGCCTGCAGCACGTCGCAGTCGATCGTAATCGTGCGCTCGCCGAGCGCGCTCAAGTCGACGGCGGCGCGCAGCGAGCGGCCGACGAGCCGCTGGATCTCCTGGCTGCGGCCGGTTTGCTTGCCGCGCGCCGCTTCGCGCGGACTGCGGGTGTGTGTGGCGCGCGGCAGCATGCCGTACTCGGCGGTCACCCAGCCCTGCGCCTTGCCTCGCAGGAACGGCGGCACCGTCTCCTCGACGCTGGCGGTGCACAGCACACGAGTCTCGCCGAACTCAACCAGCACCGAACCTTCCGCGTGGCAGGTGAAGCGGCGTGTGAAGCGCACCGGCCGCAGCGCATCGGCAGCGCGGCCGTTGTGGCGCAAATTCCGGTTCACGGGAACTCTCCTAGTCGAGGAAGCGCAGCGCGCCCACGGACGTATTGTCGCTGGCCGCGCCCGCGTTGAGCAGCGCCTGGGTTGCGAGTGCGGTCAGCGTATCGCGCAGCGACAGTCCGAGTGTCACGAAAGCGCTCGCGATCAACGACTCATCGAGATTGGCCCAGAAACCGTCGGTACACACCAGCAGCACGTCCCCGGGCAGCAGCGCATGACGCGAGCTCACGGCCATCTCGGGCAGGATCGCCTCACCGCCGAGGCACGATTCGACGAAATTGCGCATCGGATGGTTTTGGATCTGTCCGGGGCTGATGACACCCTCGCGCAGCAACAGCTCCACATGGCTGTGATCGCGGGTGCGCTCGCGCACGCGGCCAGCGCGCAGGTGATAGATGCGGCTGTCCCCCACATGGGCCCAGTAGGCCGAGGTCTGCTGCACGATACACATCGCGCAGGTCGCGCGCGGTCGCAGCTCGATCGGCACCTGCGCGCCGTAGCCGACCACGCCCTGGTGCGCTACGCCCATGGTCAGATGCAGGAAACCGAGTGGATCGAGCAGCGGCAGCGGCGACTGCAGGAAGCGCTCGGTGACGCTGCGTTGGGCGATCTGCGCCGCAGCCTCACCGTCGGCGTGCCCCCCCATGCCATCGCACGCGATCAGCAGCGCAGACTCTTCCGCCACGGCGATCGCAACACGATCCTGATTGCTTTCGCGCGTTCCCAGCAGGCTCAATTCGGCACATTCGACCCGCAAGCGATCTCCAGCGCTTTCCGCTAAACTTCGCCGCGCTTTATACACCAATAGCCTCCCATGATCGCAAGCATGACGGGTTTCGCGCGGCTCGAGCGCTCGGGCCCCTACGGCACGCTCGTGTGCGAGATCCGCAGCGTCAATCATCGCTTTCTCGATGCCACGCTGCGGTTGCCCGACAGCTGCCGCGCACTCGAGCCGGATTTGCGCCAGGCGCTGGCGCGTGAGCTCAAGCGCGGCAAGATCGATTGCACGCTGCAGCAGCGCTCGCCGCCGTCGGGCGCGACCAGTCTGGACATCGATCACGCTGCGCTCGAGCGGCTGCTGGCGCGCTTGCGCGAGCTCGGCACGGCGGTGGCGCAGCCGGTGCAGATCGATCTGTTCGAGCTGCTGCGCTGGCCCGGGGTGCTGCGCGAGCAGGACGCCGACGCCGAGGTGCTGCACGAGGCAGCGCGCGGCTTGTTCGCGCAAAGCTTGACCGAGCTCTGCAAAGCGCGCAGCCGCGAGGGCGAGCGCCTCGCGGCATTGATCGAGCAGCGCTGCGCCACGCTGCTCGAGATAATCGCAGCGACCCGCAGCCGCCTGCCCGAAGCGCAGGCACGCATCCGTCAGCGCTTTACCGAGCGGCTGCAGGAGCTCACGCAGCAGGTCGATCAGGAGCGCGTCGAGCAGGAGATCGTGCTGATGCTGCAGCGCTTCGATATCGCCGAGGAGCTCGACCGCCTCAGCGGCCACATCCACGAGACGCGCCGCACGCTCGCGGGCGGCGAGCCGGCCGGCCGGCGCCTGGATTTCCTGATGCAGGAATTCAACCGCGAAGCCAACACGCTGTCCTCCAAATCACAGGACCTCGAGACCACGCGAACCGCGGTCGAGATGAAGGTCCTCATCGAACAGATGCGCGAGCAGGTGCAGAACATCGAGTAGTGCGGCGGCGGCCCGGCCACGCGCCGAATTTCTCCTCATCTAGGCCGACCTAAAGCGCCACGCAGGTTGCGGCGCATGGCATCATGCGCGCAGCTGACGGGCGGATCCTGTGGGGCAACTTTTCGTCATTTCCGCGCCATCCGGCGCTGGCAAGACCAGTCTGGTACGCGCGCTACTGCAGTCACGGCCGAACCTCGTGGTATCGGTGTCGCACACCACGCGCAAGCCGCGCGAGACTGAAGTCGACGGGCGCGACTATCATTTCGTCACTCCGAAGCGTTTCCACGAACTGATCCGCGAGGGCGCCTTTCTCGAATTCGCCTCGGTGTTCGATAATCTCTATGGTACCGGTCGGACCGAGGTCGAGCACAAGCTCGCCGCCGGCAAGCATGTGCTGCTTGAGATCGACTGGCAGGGCGCGCAACAGGTGCGCCGTGCCATGCCCGGCTGCAAAATGATCTTCGTGCTGCCCCCCTCCCGGGCCGCGCTCGAACAGCGACTGCGCGCACGCCGCACCGACAGCGCCGCAACGATCGAGCGCCGCCTGGCCGATGCCGCCGCCGATATGTCGCACTACAAGGAATTCGATTACGTGGTCGTCAACGATCTGTTCGAGCGTGCCGCGCAGGAGCTCGGCGCGATCCTCGACGGCAACGGCGCGCAGCTGCGCGCCACGAGGCCTGAGCTCGACGTGTTGACGGCAAGCCTGCTGCACTCCGCCTAAGGCCGCGGCGCGCCGGCGCGGCGCGCCAGGAGGCAACCGCGCGCTGGCGCAGCGCCGCGCCGATGCAGTACACTCAATGCAGCAACTCCCGGTATTTTCAGGAAATTCATAGCCATGGCCCGAGTGACCGTCGAAGACTGTCTACAAAACGTCGATAACCTGTTCCAGCTGGTACTGCTGGCCAGTCAGCGCGCGCGCAGGCTGGCGAATGGCGCCGAACCCACGGTGCCAATCGAGAACGACAAGGCGACGGTGCTCGCGCTGCGCGAAATCGCGGCTGGCAATATCACGCCGGAGATGCTGCGTGAGCCCGAGCCACGGCCGGAAGCGCTGGTACCCGATGCCGACAACGAGGCCACCTTCCGCGCGCCGCAGTTCGGTCTCATCGATCGCGAGCTCTAAGGACCCGACGAGACTCGAGGCTCTCTCTACGAGGCGGCTGTGGACTATGCGTCGTCGCTCTTGGGGTTGCTGCCCGGCGCGAAGCGCACCACTCCGGGCGTCAAGGAGCTGTTAGCCAAGGTCGCGACCTACCTGCCGTCCGAGCAGGTCGAGCGCGTGCGTACAGCGGCCGAGTTTGGCGCCGCCGCCCATCAGGGTCAGACGCGCGTCTCGGGCGAACCCTATATCACCCATCCGGTGGCGGCGGCAGTGATCCTCGCCGACCTGCACCTCGATGCCGACACGATCGTCGGTGCCATCCTGCACGATGTCATCGAAGATACGCCGATCGCGAAGTCGGACATCGCGCAGCGCTTCGGCAACGACGTCGCTGAGATCGTCGACGGAGTCACCAAGCTCGACCAGATACGCTTCAAGAATCGCGAGGAAGCTCAGGCGGAGAACTTCCGCAAGATGCTGCTGGCGATGGTGCGCGATCTGCGCGTGATTCTGGTCAAGCTCGCCGACCGTACGCACAATCTGCGCACGATCGAGGCGCTGGCGCCGGCCAAGCGCCGCCAGATCGCTCGCGAGACGCTCGACATCTACGCCCCGGTCGCCGAGCGGCTCGGTCTGTACGCGATGAAGCTCGAGCTCGAGGACCTGGGCTTCCGTACGCTCTATCCTCAGCGCTACCGTGTCATCGAGCGCGCGCTCAAGCGCGCGCGCGGCAATCAGAAAGAATTCCTGGGGAAGATACGCACCCAACTCGAGACCGCACTCAAAAAGTCCGGCCTGCCGGGACATGTCCAGGCGCGCGAGAAACACCTCTACAGCATCTATCGCAAGATGCTGCGCAAGCGCATGACGCTGGCGGAGATCGTGGATGTCTATGGTCTGCGCATCATCGTCGACTCGGTCGACAACTGCTATCGCGCGCTCGGCATCGTGCACAGCGTTTACAAGCCGATGCCGGGCCGCTTTAAGGACTACGTCGCCATCCCGCGCGCCAACGGCTATCAGTCGCTGCACACGACCCTGTTCGGGCCCAACGGCGTGCCGATCGAGGTGCAGATCCGCACCGAAGACATGAACCACATCGCCGAGTCCGGCATTGCGGCGCACTGGAAGTACAAGCACGACGAGAGCGAGGGCTCGGCGCAGCAGGAGCGCGCGCGCAAGTGGCTGTCGAATCTGGTCGAGATGGAGGTCGGCGGCAACTCCGAAGAATTCATCGAAAGCGTCAAAGTCGATCTGTTCCCGGACAAGGTGTACGTGTTCACGCCACGCGGCGAGATCCTGCGCCTGCCGCGCGGCGCCACGGTGGTCGATTTCGCCTACGCAGTGCATACCGACATCGGCAACCGCTGTGTCGCCGCCAAGATCGACCGGCGACTCACGCCGCTGCGCGCGGTGCTGCGCAACGGACAGACCGTGCAGATCATCACGGCCAAGGGCGCCACCCCCAATCCCTCATGGGTCAATTTTGTGGTGACCGCCAAGGCACGCTCGGCGGTGCGGCATTATCTGAAGAGCCTACATCGCAGCGAAGCGGTCGAGCTCGGGCGACGCCTGCTGGCTCAGGCACTCGCGGAATTCGACATGGGGCTCGATGCGGTGGCAGCGCAGTCGCTGGCCACGGCGCTCAGCGAGTTCGGGCTCAAGGACGCCGACGAGCTCTACGAAAAGGTCGGTCTGGGCGAGCGCCTGGCGCCGCTCGTGGCGCGGCGGCTACTTCCGAGCGAGCGCTCCGACGCCGCCAACAGCGCCGGCTCGCCGCTCGCGGTGGCCGGCACCGAGGGTCTGCTGGTGAGCTACGCGCATTGCTGCTACCCGATCCCCAACGATCCGATCTTCGCTTTTCTGAGCACTGGCCGCGGCATCGTGGTCCACCGCGAGACCTGCGCCAATGTCGAGGATTACCGCAAGCAGCCGGACAAATGGCTGCCGGTGACCTGGTCGCATAAGCCCGGCCGGCTGTTCCTGGCGGAAATCCGCATCGACATCGTCAACCGCATGGGCATGCTGGCGGCGTTGTCGGCCGCAATCGCCGGCACCCGCACCAACGTCAACCACGTGTCGATCGACCAACGCGATTCCGAGACGCAAACCATCATCTTCATCGTCGAAGTCGCGGACCGCGCCCAGCTGGCGCGCATCATGCGCGTCGTGCGTCGCATGCCGGATGTGCTGCGCGTGGTGCGGGCGATCGCCACCAAGGGCCACAGCCACCGGCACGAACACCGCGGCGACTCCGCCGATACACAGACCAGCGAGTGAACTTCAATGAAGCGACAGATCATTCAGACCACGGATGCTCCCAAGGCCATCGGCACCTATTCGCAGGCGGTACGCGTCGGCGATACGGTGTACGTCTCCGGCCAGATCCCGCTCGATCCGGCCAGCGGCCAGCTCGTCAGCGGGGATATCGAGCTTGAGATCCGGCGCGTGTTCGAGAATCTCAAAGCGATTGCGCAGGCCGCCGGCGGCTCGCTCGCCAACGTCGTCAAGCTCAGCGTGTTCCTGACCGATCTCACGCACTTTCCCAAGGTCAACGAGATCATGGCCACGTATTTCAACGAGCCGTATCCCGCGCGTGCCGCCATCGGTGTTGCCGCTTTACCGCGCGGCGCACGGGTTGAGATGGAGTGCGTCCTGAGCCTCGCTTGACGCGCGCGGCAGCACGGCCGCAGGCGGGCGCGCCGGCCGAGCCGCGCGAGCAGCGCGCTGCCGCGAGCGGCTCGAGGCTGCGCGCCCGGCTCGCTCGGCTGGGCGTCGAGCAGCCCGCAGACATGCTGTTCGTGCTGCCGCTGCGCTACGAGGATCGCACGCGCGTCGAGCCGATCGGGGCATTGCAGGAGGGCATGCCCGCGGTTATCGAGGGCGAAGTGCTGCTGGCGGAGATCGTCTATCGCCGGCGCCGCCAGCTACTGGTGCGCCTCGCCGACGGCTCCGGTTCGCTGACGCTGCGTTTTTTTTATTTCTCCCAGGCCCAGCGCGAGGCCCTGAGACGCGGCGCACGGCTGCGCTGCCACGGTGAGTTGCGGCGCGGGCCATTCGGCCTCGAGCTCGTGCACCCGGAATACCGCCACATCGGCAACTTGAGCGAGCCGCTGGCGCAGACTCTGACGCCCATCTATCCGGCCACTGAAGGCCTGACGCAGGGCCGGCTGCGCATGCTGGTGGACCGGGCGCTGCGCGCGCTCGATCTCGAAGGCGTGACCGAGCTGCTGCCCGAGTCGCTGCTCGAACGGCTGCGCCTGCCGTCGCTGCGCGAGGCGCTCGAATTCATACACCGCCCGCCGGTCGGCACGGCGCTGGCCGAACTCGCCTCGGGCCGACATCCCTCGCAACGGCGGCTGGCCTTTGAGGAACTGCTGGCGCACCAGCTCTCGCTGCTGGAACTGCGCCGCCGCTCACGGCGCGATGCCGCGCGGCCCTTGCGCGACGATCCCGGCCTCGAGGCGCGGCTGCTGCAGTCGCTGCCCTTTCGGCTCACCGCGGCCCAGCAGCGTGTAGTGCGTGAAGTCGATACCGATCTGGTAAGCGCGCAGCCCATGGCGCGGCTGGTACAAGGCGATGTCGGCTGCGGCAAAACCGTGATCGCCGCGGCCGCCGCCGCGCGCGCGATCGGCAGCGGTGCACAGGCGGCGTTCATGGTGCCCACCGAGCTGCTCGCCGAGCAGCATGCGCGCGCGCTCTCAGGCTGGTTCGAGCCGTTGGGTGTGGCGGTGAGCCTGCTGACCGGATCGCAGAGCACGCGCACGCGGCGCGCAGCGCTGCGCTCTGCGGCCAACGGCGAGGCGCGGCTGTGCGTCGGCACCCACGCGCTGTTCCAGCAGGAGGTGCAGTTCCAGAATCTGGCGCTGGCCATCATCGATGAGCAGCATCGCTTCGGGGTGCAGCAGCGCCTGCAACTCACCGCCAAGGCGGGCAAGGGCCGCGCGCGCATGCCGCACCAGTTGATCATGAGCGCGACGCCGATTCCGCGCACGCTGGCGATGACGGTGTACGCGGACCTCGACGTCTCGATCGTCGATGAGTTGCCGCCGGGGCGCGCGGGCATTCGAACCGTGGTGCTGCCCGAGCAGAAGCGCTCGCGGATCGTCGAGCGCATCGATGCGGCCTGCCGCGCCGGACGGCAGACCTATTGGGTGTGCCCGCTGATTTCCGAGTCGGAGGAGCTCAATGCGCAGGCGGCGCAGGAGACGGCGCAGGCGCTGCGCGAAGCTCTGCCCGCGCGGCGCGTGGAGCTGCTGCACGGCCGCATGAGCGCGCGCCAGAAGGATCAGGTCATGCAGCGCTTCGCCGCCGGCGAGATCGAACTGCTGGTCGCAACGACCGTCATAGAAGTCGGAGTCGACGTGCCCAACGCCAGTCTGATGGTGATCGAGAATGCCGAACGCATGGGACTGGCTCAGTTGCACCAACTGCGCGGACGTGTCGGCCGCGGCGTGCACCCGAGCAACTGCGTGTTGTTGTATCGCGCCCCGCTCTCTGCGATGGCGCGCGCGCGCCTGGCGACGATTCGCGACAGCAACGACGGCTTCCGCATCGCGCGCCGCGACCTCGAGCTGCGCGGCCCGGGCGAGTGGCTGGGCCGGCGCCAGACGGGACTCGCGCAGCTGCGCATCGCCGACCTGGCGCGCGACGCCGATCTGTTGACGGACGTGCGCGCCGCGGCGCGGGTAATGCTCGAGACGGAGCCTGAGCGAGTCGCCGCGCTGCGCCAGCGCTGGATCGGCGAGCGGGAGCAATATGGACGCGTCGGCTGAACTGCCGCTGGGCAGCTCCGAGCCACCGCGCCGCGCGCCGCGTTGGTTGCGGCGCCTGCTGGCGTTTGCGCAGCTCATGCGTCTGGACCGCCCGATCGGCATCTGGCTGCTGCTGTGGCCGGCGCTCTGGGCGCTGTGGGTCGCGGGCGCCGGACACCCGCCACGGCGCTTGCTGATGATTTTCCTCGCCGGCACCGTCGTCATGCGCAGCGCCGGCTGCATCGTCAACGATCTGGCCGATCGCAATATCGATCCGCATGTGCAGCGCACCCGCGCGCGACCGCTGGCCGCGCGCGTGCTTTCGCCCTACGAGGCGTTGACATTGTTCGGCGCATTGCTGGCCGTGGCATTGCTGCTGGCGCTGCAGCTCAATGCCGTGAGTCTCAAGCTGGCATTCATCGGCGCGGCGCTGACCGTGTCCTACCCGCTGCTCAAGCGCTTCTTTCCTCTGCCGCAGCTCTACCTGGGACTGTGCTTCGGCTGGGCGGTACCTATGGCATTTGCAGCCTCGCTCGGATTCGTGCCGCGTGAAGGCTGGCTCATGCTGGTAGCGACGGCTCTCTGGGCCGGTGTGTACGACACCGAGTACGCGATGGTGGACCGCGACGATGACATCCGCGTCGGCGTGCAGTCGAGCGCGATCCTGTTCGGCGATATGGATCGGCTCATGATAGGCGCCATGCAGGCCATGATGCTGCTCGCCCTGGTGCTGATCGGTCGCAGCTTGCAGTTCGATTTCGCCTACTACGGCGGCCTTGCAGTGGGCGCGGCACTGTTCGGCTGGCAGCAGTGGTTGATCCGTGAGCGCGAACGTGCCGCCTGTTTCGCCGCGTTTCAGAACAACAGCTACTTCGGCATCGCGGTGTTCGCCGGCATCCTGATCGAGTACGCGACCGCGCACTGAGAGCGCCGAGCAGCGCCTGAGCCGAGCAGCGTCGGAGGACATCTTGTGAGCGAGGACACTGTGCAGTTGCGGGCGCGCACGGATCTGCTCGAGCGCCTGCAATATTTCGCGCTCGACCCGCAGCGCGTGCTCGACCTCGGGGCCGGCCGCGGCGAGGCCGCTACGCAATTGCAGCGCCGCTTCCCGCGCGCGCAAGTGCTCGCGATCGATATCGACGCGCCCACCCTGCGCGCCATGCCCCGGCCGCCATGGTCCTGGCGCACGCCCTGGCGCGCGCCTTGGCGGCACGGCGGCCTCGCGCGCGTTTGCGCCGACGCCCGCGCGCTGCCCCTGCCCGCAGGCAGCGTCGAGCTCATCTACAGCAATCTGATGCTGCCCTGGTGCGATGAGCAGCAAGCGGTATTCGCAGAGCTCGCGCGCGCGCTCAAGCCCGGCGGGGTGCTGATATTCTCGACCTTTGGGCCCGACACCTTAAGCGAGCTGCGCGCGGCCTGGTCCGCCGTCGACACGCACGAGCCTGTCAGCGAGTTCGCAGACATTCAGCAGATCGGCAATGCACTGCTGCGGGCCGGCTTCGATCAACCCGTCACCGACCGCGAACACTATCGATTCCACTATCCGGATGCGCAGAGCCTCATGGGCGAGCTCAGGCAACTCGACTCCGGCAGGGCATCGCGCACGCGCTCGCGCCTGCGTGGTCTCACGGGTCGAGCGCGCCTGCAGCGCATGCTCAGCGCCTATGAACAGGTACGCACGCCGCATGGCCTTCCGGCGACCTTCGAGGTCATCTTCGGCACGGCTTTCGGCCGGGAGCCGGCGGGCATTGCGCCGCTCGCACCTGCTGCGCGCGGTGAATTCGCGGTCTCCGTGAGCAGCCTGCGCAGGCCGCGTCGCTGATACGACGCATAGGACCCGCGCAGTGTCAGCTCATGGCGCCAGTACCACTAGAATTGGCGATTATCGCCGCTGATGCCGCCAGAATCGGCGATTTTCTACGCATGGCTGCAGGCCTCGGATTTCGAGCCCATCAGTGCTATAAAATTGCGCCATTCATGCGCAGAAAAAGGCCATAAGCGCTATGATCGTCCTCGATCATGTGCCGTACTTGCGGGCTGCGTTGAGTCAAAGAGCTGCCGGCGCTAGCTCAGGCCGGACCGGCCGAGCTCTGCGGGCTGCCACCACGAATTCATGCCCATCGCGCCGACTGGCGCGCACCGGTGCCGGGCGAGGCTGTGCCGCGCGCGATGAAGCCGCTGGACCTCTGTAGACTCGACGACGATGGACAGGTCGATCGCATCGGCAGATATCCGACTTTTGCTCTTCGATGTCGGCGGAGTACTCGTGGAGCTCGGTGGCGTAGAGGTCATCCTGGCGTGGCTGGGTAATCGATTAACCGCGGACGAGCTCTGGCACCGCTGGCTGCAATCGGTGGCGGTGCGTCGGTTCGAGAGCGGGCAGATCGATGCGCCCGAGTTTGCCGCCGGCGTGATTGCCGAGTTTGGGCTCGCCGTCGAGCCGAAGCGGTTTCTGGAATCCTTCATCGGCTGGCCTACCGGACTGTATCCGGGCACGCTCGAGCTGTTATCGCGCATACCGCGCCGCTATCGGCGCGCGCTGCTGTCGAACAGCAATCCTCTGCACTGGCCGCGCGTGCTCGATGAGATGGGACTGCGTCCGGTCTTCGACGATCATTTCGTGTCGCATCTGACCGGGCACATCAAACCGGACCACGCCGCGTTTGCGCATGTGCTGCAATCTCTGGGCTGCAGACCCGCAGAGGTACTGTTCTTCGACGACAACGCGCTCAACATCGACGCCGCCCGGCACATGGGCCTGCATGCCGTGCGGGTGCGCGGCCTCTCGGAAGCGCGACAGGCGCTGATCGATCTGAAAATCATCGATGCCGACACTTAAGCCCCCACCGCCCGACCCGCGCGTGCTGTTCGCTGGACGAGCGGGCGAAGACGGCACGGCGGCGGCACGGACCTTGGCCCGCGCCCTGGGTAGAGCATGAGCCGGACCCAGGCGCAGTCGATTCACCGCGCCAGCTGGCGCGACTATCTCGAGTTGACCAAGCCCCGGGTCGTGTCGCTGATCGTGCTGACCGCGATTGTCGGCACACTGCTCGCAACTCCGGGACTGCCGCCGCTGGACGCGCTGGTGTTCGGTAATCTGGGCATCGCCTTGGCGGCCGCATCGGCCGCGGCCGTCAACCACGTGCTCGATCGGCAAATCGATGCGCGCATGGCGCGCACCCGCAGGCGTCCGCTGCCGAGCGGTCATCTGTCGCACACTCAGGCGCTCGGATTCGCTCTGGCGCTGGCGGTAGCGTCCATGGCGCTGCTGGTCGCGTTCGTGAATCTGCTCACGGCCGTGCTGACCTTCAACGCACTGATTGTCTACGCCGTGGTCTACACGGTCTGGCTCAAGCGCACGACTCCGCAGAACATCGTGATCGGTGGGGCTGCGGGTGCCGCGCCACCGGTGCTCGGATGGGTGGCAGTGACCGACCACGTCAGCGTCCAGGCGTTGCTGCTGTTTCTGATCATCTTCGCCTGGACGCCACCGCACTTCTGGGCGCTCGCGATTGCGCGCCGCCACGACTACGCCCGCGCCGAAATTCCGATGCTGCCGGTCACGCACGGAGTGGAATTCACGCGCCGGCACGTGCTGCTCTACACCGTGATCCTGTGCGTGGTCACGCTGCTGCCGTTCATGATCGGCATGAGCGGCCTGATCTACCTCGCCGCGGCGCTCGCGCTCAACGCGCGCTTTCTGTGGCTGGCCATCGCGCTCAAGTTCGGTCGCCGCGACGAGCTGCCCATGCGCATGTTCCGCTTCTCGATCCTCTATTTGATGTGGCTGTTCCTGGCGCTGCTGGCCGATCACTACCTGCCGACGACTCAGGGTTAGCGCCGCCCTACGACAGCCGCAGTGCGGCCGCTCCGGCCGCGATCAGCGCCGTCGCGGCCAGACGCCGCGCGCTGATGCGCTCCTTGAGCACGAGCGCCGAAATCACCGTGGCGAATACGATCGAGGTTTCACGCAGTGCCGCCACCAGCGCCACCGGCGCCACCGTCATGGCCCAGAGCGCGAGTCCATAAGAGCTCATCATGCCGGCCGCGGCGGCCACGCCGGCGGGCAGCCGGCCGCGCAGGTAACCCAGATATTCAGGCCTCCGGTGCAGCAGCGTCCACAGCAGCGTCACGCTGCCCGTCAGCAGGTAGATCCAGAGCGTATAAGCCACGGGCGCGTGCGAGCGCCTGACGCCGAAGCCGTCGAGCAGCGTATAGCTCGCAATTGCGAAGGCATTGGCGAATGCCAGCGCAGTCGTGGAGCGATGCTGCTGCGCAGCCGCGCCGCCGTGTGTCGCCAGTCCCAGCACGCCGCAGCAGATCAATCCGATCCCCAGCCATTCACCCGAGGATAAAGTCTCCCCGATCAGCGATGCGCTGACGCTGGCGACAATCAGCGGCGCCGTGCCGCGCATGATCGGATAGGCATGACTCATGTCGCCGCTGCGGTAGGCGGCCGCCAGCAAAACGAAATAGGTTATTTCCGCGCAGCTCGAGCCGAGCAGGAATGGCCAGCTGGCACGCGACGGGGCGGTCAGGAACGGCAGCGCCAGAGCGGCCATGACCGCCGCAGCGCTCGTGAGCATGACGGTCGTGAGACGCTTGTCGCCGCTATTCTTGAGCAGCGCATTCCAGAGCGCGTGCAGCAAGGCGGCGAACAGCACGATCCCGATCGTATAGCCGGGCATGGATCTAAGCTGTCATGTCGGCACGCATGCTGGGCTTATTATTGCGTAACCATCGCGGCAGCAGTCTGCTGAAAGGAGCCCGCCCATGCTGATCGATCGCGTCTGGGCAGCCAATGAGGGCCGCAACTTCCACTATCTGATCGCCTGCGGCGAGACCGGCGAGGCGCTGGCCATCGATCCGCTGAACTGGCAGGCCTGTCTGCGCCGCGCGCAGGAGCTCAACTGGACCATACGGCAGATCTTCAACACCCATGAGCACGGCGACCACACGGGCGGCAATGCCGCGCTGGTGCGCCAGACCGGCGCGAGCGTGCTGGCGCACGCCGATGCCGCCGCTCGCATCGGCGGTGTGACTCACGGCATGCGCGGTGGCGACATCGTGCGCGTAGGCCGCTCGGTGCAATTGCGCTGCCTGGACACGCCGGGCCACACGCGCGCGCATCTATGCCTGTACGCCGCCGGGGCGGAGCAAACCGGCGCTGACGGCGCGCCGCCGGCGCTATTCTCGGGTGACACGCTGTTCAATGCCGGTGTCGGCAACTGCATCCACGGCGGCGATCCGGAGTTGCTGTACCGGACTTTTGCCGACTGCCTGTCGCTTCTGCCCGCGGCAACGCGCGTGTTCCCGGGCCATGAATACCTGCTGCGCAATCTCAGTTTCACGCTCAACCGCGAACCCTCGAACCGGCAGGCACGGGAGCTGGCGCAACGCGTCACCGGGCTTGCGGCCACGCAGATGCCGGTGCTGAACCTCGGCGAAGAAAGGCAGGTCAATGTGTTTTTCCGACTAGAGCAGCCTGAAATCATCGCCGGACTCAAGCGCGCGCGGCCCGCCATGTTGGCCGAGGCGACGCCGCGCGCGGTGTTTCTGGCATTGCGGGATCTGCGCAATCGCTGGTGAGCTTACCTCGGGCTGCCTCTCAAGCCTTAGGGTAGAATCCGCCGCCCTCATGGATCTCTCGCCCATCCTCAATTCGCTCAATGAAGCGCAGCGCTTGGCCGTAACCGCGCCCGTGGGCCCGGTATTGGTGCTGGCCGGCGCCGGCAGTGGCAAGACGCGCGTCCTGACGCACCGCATCGCCTGGCTCATTCAGACCGAGGGGATCTCCCCGCACGGCGTGCTCGCGGTGACCTTCACCAACAAGGCAGCCGCGCAGATGCGCGGCCGGATCGAGCAGCTGCTCGGCGTGCCCGGCGGTGCGCTGTGGCTCGGCACCTTTCATGGCATCGCGCACCGTTTGCTGCGGGCACACTGGCGTGAGGCCGCTCTGGTGCAGAGCTTTCAAATACTGGACGCCGAGGATCAGCTGCGGCTCATCAAGAAGCTGCTCAAAGCGCAGGATCTGGACGAGAACCGCTGGATACCGCGCGAAGTGCAGTACTTCATCAACAAGCACAAGGATGAAGGCCGACGCCCGGCGCAGCTCAAGGCGGCCGCGGATGCAACGCAAGCGCAGATGATCAAGCTCTACGCGCAATACGAGCAGACCTGTGAGCGCTCCGGAGTCATCGATTTCGCCGAGCTGCTGCTGCGCGCCTACGAGCTCTGGCGTGACTGCCCTGAGCTGCTGAACCACTACCGCGCGCGTTTCCGCCACGTACTGGTCGATGAGTTCCAGGACACCAACGCCATTCAGTATGCCTGGATCCGGCTGTTGGTCGGTTCGCAAGGCGCGCCTTTCGTGGTCGGCGATGACGACCAGTCGATCTATCGCTGGCGCGGCGCGCGGGTCGAAAATCTGCACAAGTTTCGCGAGGATTTCCCGCACGCCAAACTCTACCGTCTGGAGCAGAATTACCGCTCGAGCGCCTCGATACTCGAAGCCGCCAATGCGCTGATCGCCCATAACACCGGCCGCCTGGGCAAGATCCTCTGGACCAGCGGCGCGAGCGGCGAGCCGGTGCGGCTGTACGCCGCGTTCAACGAGCGCGATGAAGCCGACTTCGTGGTGACGCGAATTCTCGAATGGGCGCAGCGCGGCGGCCTGCGGCGCGACGTCGCCATCCTGTATCGCTCCAATGCCCAGTCGCGCAGCTTCGAGGAGGCCCTGATCAGCGCGCGGGTTCCCTACCGCGTGTATGGCGGCCTGCGTTTTTTCGAGCGGGCGGAAATCAAGGATGCGCTGGCGTATCTGCGACTCATCGGCAACCGCGACGACGATGCCTCGTTCGAGCGCGTCGTCAATCTGCCGCCGCGCGGTATCGGCGCGCGTACGCTCGATGCGCTGCGCGAGCTCGCGCGCGGCGCGGGCAGCTCACTGTGGCGCGCAGCCGTGAGCGCGCCCGAAGGCTCGGTCGGCCGGGCGGCGAATGCGCTACGCGGCTTCCAGCAGCTGATCGAGCGGCTGGGCGCGGAACTGGCGAATCTGCCGCTGCACGAGCAGGTCGATCACGTGATCCAGTGCAGCGGATTGATCGAGCACTACCAGAAGGACAAGGCCGACCGCGGCGAGACCCGGGTCGACAATCTGCTCGAGCTCGTCAGCGCCGCGCGCGGCTTCGAGCCAGAAGGCAATGAGCCGCCCTTGCAGAGCTTTCTGGCGCATGCGGTGCTCGAGTCCGGTGAAGGCCAGGGGACGCAGGCCGATGACTGCGTGCAGATGATGACGCTGCACACGGCCAAGGGTCTGGAGTTTCCGCTGGTTTTCTTGAGCGGCATGGAGGACGGATTGTTTCCGCATCAGCGCTCGATCAACGAACTCGAGGGCCTCGAGGAGGAGCGCCGGCTGTGCTATGTCGGCATGACGCGCGCGATGCGGCAGCTGTATTTCACCTATGCCGAGCAGCGGCGGCTGCACGGCATGGACAGCCGCAACGCGCCATCGCGCTTCATTCAGGAGCTGCCACCCGCGCTGATCGAAGAGGTCCGGCCACGCATCCGGTTGTCGCAAGCATCGGCGGCGAGGTTTGCCGAGGAGCGGGCCGCGAACGGCGGCGAGAGCAACGGCCGCGGCTCGCACGGCCGGGGCGCCTATGAGCGCGCAGCGTCGTCGTGGCACGTGCCGCTGGTGGAAGTCCTCAGCGGCGGCATGCGACTCGGCACCCGGGTGCGGCATGGCAAGTTCGGCGAAGGCACGGTGCTCAACATCGAAGGCCAGGGCCCGCATGCACGCGTGCAGGTCAACTTCGAGCAGCAGGGATCGAAATGGCTCATGCTGCAATACGCCCACCTTGAAGTGATGTAGCGCGCAGGGAGCGCAGGGAGCAGATGAAAATCCTGATTCTGGGAGCCGGTCAGGTCGGACGCACGGCCGCCTACCATCTCGCGCGCGAGCCGGACAACGAAGTCACGATTGTCGACACCAACGAGGACGTCCTGCGCGATCTGCAGGATCGGCTCGATGTGCGCGCCGTGGCCGGCAACGGCGCGTATCCGACCGTGCTCGAAACCGCCGGCATCGCCGACACCGATATCCTGGTCGCGCTCACCAACAGCGACGAGGTCAACATCGTCGCCTGCGAAATCGCGCACACTCTGTACCGCACGCCCACCAAGATCGCACGCATCCGCGCGCCGGAATACACCGCGCGCGAGCAGTTGTTCACCGAGGGCGCACTCGCCGTCGATGTCTGGATCAGTCCCGAACAGCTGGTCACCGAGTACATCGCCAAGCTGCTGTCCTACCCGGGCGCACTGCAAGTGGTCGACTTCGCCGACGGACGCGTGCAGCTGGTCGGCTTGCGCGCGCGACGCGATGGCCTGCTGGTGGGGCGCGAGCTGCGAACACTGCGCGAGCATCTGCCCGACACCGAAGCGCGCGTGGCGGCGATCTATCGCAACGAGCGGCTGGTGCCCGCGGCCGGTGATACGGTCATCGAAGAGGACGATGAGATTTTCTTCGTCGCCGCGTCCGACGATCTGCGGCGCGTGATGGCAGAGCTGCGCCGCAGCGAGGACCCGGTGCGGCGCTTGGTGATCGCCGGCGGCGGCAATATCGGTCTGCGCCTGGCGCTCAAGCTCGAAAAGAGCAATCAAGTGAAATTGATCGAGCGCGACCCGCGGCGTGCGCGCCGCATTTCCGAGATCCTGGAAAACACCATCGTGCTCAATGGCGATGCCGCCGACGAGGAGCTGCTGGTCGAGGAGAATATCGACAGCGCCGATGTGTTCGCGGCGCTCACCAACTCCGAAGAGGCCAACGTGCTGTCGGCCATGCTCGCTAAACGGCTGGGTGCGCGCCGTGTCATGGCGCTCATCAACCGGCCCTCGTACGGCCAACTCATGGAGAATCACAGCATCGACATCGTGATCTCGCCGCAGACGATCACGATCGGCACGCTGCTGGCACACGTCAGGCGCGGCGATGTGGTGCGGGTACACTCGCTGCGGCGCGGCGCCGCCGAAGCCATCGAGGCGGTGGTGCACGGCACGCAAAACCGTTCGCGCGTGATCGGGCGAACGCTTGAGCAGATCGAGCTGCCGCAGGGCGCGAGCATCGTCGCCATCGTGCGCGGCGAGCGCGTGATCATGGCGCATCACGACACCACGATCGAAGCGGAGGACCATGTGATCATCTTCCTGTCCGACCGCCGGCACATCGAGGCGGTCTCGCGCTTCTTCCAGAGCGACAACTAGGCACGCCACCATGCGCTCGCTGCTCGGCGTACTGAACATCTTCGGCTCGCTGCTCAGCTGGTTCGCGCTTTATTTCCTGCTGCCGGTGCTGACCGCATTGCTGTACGGCGAGTTCGCGCCGCTGCGCGGCTTCCTGATCGGTGCGGCCGTGAGCGTCGCGGGCGGTGTGTTGCTGCGCCTCGCCACGCGCCGCTACCGCTACGACCTCAAGCCGCGCGATGCCTATCTGCTGGTCACGGTCAGCTGGCTCGCGATCGCGCTGGTCGCGACCATACCGCTGCTGCTGGATATGCCCGGCATGAGCTTCACGCGCGCCTATTTCGAGTCCATGTCGGGGCTGTCGACCACGGGCGCGACGCAGCTGCAGGGCCTCGATGGGCTGCCGCATTCGATCAACATGTGGCGCCACGCCTTGAGCTGGCTTGGGGGCATGGGAATCATCGTGCTGGCGGTCGCCATCCTGCCGTTGCTCGGCGTCGGCGGCATGCAGTTGTACCGCGCCGGCGCGCCGGGCACGGTCAAGGACGCCAAGCTGGCGCCGCGCATCACTGAAGCCGCGAAAGCCCTGGGTGCGGTCTACGCCGGCCTGACCGCCGCCTGCGCCCTGGCGCTCTGGGCCGCCGGCATGTCGCTGTTCGACGCCATCTGCCACGCCTTCTCGACCCTGGCACTCGGCGGCTTTTCCACCCATGACGCCAACATCGCCTACTTCCACTCACCGACGATCGAATTCGTGCTCATGCTCTTCATGCTGATCGCGGCCATGAACTTCGCCACCCATTTCATCGCCCTGCGCCGGGGTGATTTCAGGCTCTATCGCCGCGACCCGGAAGCGCGCTGGGTGCTGCTGCTGATCCTGAGCAACTGCGTGGTCATCGCTAGCTTCATCGACATCAAGCACGTCTATGGCGATTTCTTCATCTCCATGCGCTACGCCGCCTTCAACGTGATCTCGACGGCCACCGACAGCGGCTTCGTCAGCACCGACTATGGCAGCTGGCCGGTGTTCGCACCGTTGTGGATGCTGTTCGTGGGCTGCCTGTGCGCCAGCAGCGGCTCGACCGGCGGGGGCATCAAGATGTTCCGCTCACTGATCCTGATCAAGCAGTCGCTGCGGGAGATGTTCACGCTGGTGCACCCGCAGGCGGTCACGCCGCTCAAGATCGCCGGTCAGGCGGTACCGAACGGCGTGGTGTATTCGGTGCTGGCGTTCATCTTTCTGTACTTCATGACCATCGTCGCACTGACCTTCGCGCTGCTGATCTCGGGATTGGACTTCATGACGGCGTTCTCGGCCATAGTCGCCTGCGTCAACAATGCCGGTCCGGGCTTGAACCTGGTCGGGCCGGCGCACAACTACAGCACGCTGAACGACTTCCAGAGCTGGATCTGCATCGCCGGCATGTTTCTCGGACGCGTCGAGATCATCACCTTCGCCGTGCTGTTGACGCCGACCTTCTGGCGCAAGTAACGGCAGCCGCGCGGGATTCAACTGTGGATATAGCGTTCGAGCTGCTCGATGGTCTGCTGCTGCTCTTCGAGCACCGCGCGCACCAGATCGCCGATCGAGAGCACGCCGATGACGTGCTCGTGTTCGACCACGGGCAGATGCCGTACGCGCTTCTCGGTCATGAGCTGCATGCACTCGTGCACCGTCTGATTGGGCTGGACCGTCATGACCGGCGTGCTCATGATCTTGCGCACCGGTATCTCGCTCGAAGAGAAGCCGAGCAGAATCACTTTGCGTGCGTAGTCGCGCTCTGAGACCACGCCGACCAACCGCTCGCCGTGCATGACCAGCAGGGCGCCCACGGAATGATCGGCCATGAGTCGGATGGCATCGAGCACCGGCGCCTCCGGCTCGACGCTGTAGATGCCCCCGCCCTTGTGCTTCAACAGCTGCGATGCCGTTTGCATGAAGACCTACTCCTTGCCTGTCCTTCGATGTTAACCCCGCGCGGCGTCGATGCAACGCTCTGCGGCGCGGCTTTTGTGCCGCCGCAGATGCACCAGCAGGATGGATACTGCCGCCGGCGTGACGCCCGGTACACGCGCGGCCTGCCCGATAGTGGCTGGACGGATTCGCTGCAGCGTCTGCCGAACCTCGCTCGACAGTCCGCCGAGGGCTGAGTAGTCCAGATCAGCGGGCAACGCTGCATCCTCGTGCGCGCGGGCGCGCTCGATCTCATCCTGCGCCCGCTCGATATAGCCTGCGTAACGCGCGCGCACCTCGAGGTCACGCTGCACCTGCGCCCCGAGTCGATCATCGAGCGGCCGGCCGTCGGCACCCAGGGGCTGCGTCTCGCCGATGAGCTCGAGCAGCGCCGCATAGCTGACCTCCGGCCGCCGCAGCAGCTCGAAGGCCCCCAGGTCGCGTGCCGGCGGCGTGCCGCCGAGCACCCGCTGCGCCCATTCCCCCGGGATCTGCCCAGCCCGGAATCGATGCTGCTCGAGTCGCGCCAGCTCGGCGTCGATCGCCGCGCGCTTGTCTTCAAACAGCCGCCAGCGCTCCTCATCGATGAGTCCGAGCCTGCGGCCGACGGGGGTCAGGCGGGCGTCGGCGTTGTCCTCGCGCAGCAACAGGCGATGCTCGGCGCGGCTCGTGAACATGCGGTAGGGCTCGGCGGTGCCGCGCGTCACCAGGTCATCGACCAGCACTCCGAGATAGGCTTCCGAGCGCTGCGGGATCCAGGGGGCCGCGAGGCCCTGTGAGAGCGCCGCGCTGATGCCGGCCAGCAGTCCCTGCGCGGCGGCTTCCTCGTAGCCGGTGGTACCGTTGATCTGTCCAGCGAAGAACAGTCCCTCGACGGTCTTGGTCTCGAGCGAGGCCTTGAGGTCGCGCGGATCGAAAAAGTCGTACTCGATGGCATAGCCGGGCCGCGTCAGATGCGCCTGCTCGAAGCCGCGGATGCTACGTACGAACTCCCATTGCACGTCGAACGGCAGACTGGTCGAGATGCCGTTTGGATAGACTTCCGGCGTGTCGAGTCCCTCGGGCTCGATGAAGATCTGATGCGAGCTCTTGTCCGCGAACCGATGCACCTTGTCCTCGACCGAGGGGCAGTAGCGCGGACCGACGCCTTCGATGCGGCCCGTGAACATCGGCGAGCGGTCGAAGCTCGAGCGGATGATCTGGTGCGTGCGCGGGTTCGTGGCGGTGATGTGACAGGGCAACTGCCGCGGGTGCTCGCAAGCGCGGCCCAGAAACGAGAACACCGGCAGCGGCTGGTCGCTGTGCTGCACGGTGAGCGCCGAATAGTCGATCGTGCGGCCGTCGATGCGCGGCGGCGTACCGGTCTTGAGGCGCGCCGTATGCGGCGCAATTTCGCGCAGCTGCGCCGCGAGTGCGACCGAAGGGGCGTCCCCGGCACGCCCCGCCGCGTACTGCTCGAGCCCCACATGGATGCGCCCGGCCAGAAAAGTGCCCACGGTGAGCACCACGGCCGGGGCCTCGAACACGATGCCGCTGACCGTCGTGACCCCATCGACCCTTCCTGAGCGCAGGTTCAGACCGGCAGCCTCCTGCTGAAAGATCGCCAGATGCGGCTGATGTTCGAGCAGGCGGCGGATCGCCTGCTTGTAGAGTTGCCGATCGGCCTGCGCGCGCGTCGCACGCACGGCCGGCCCCTTGCTGGCATTGAGGGTGCGAAACTGAATGCCGGCCTGATCGGCCGCACGCGCCATGGCACCGCCCAGGGCATCGATCTCGCGCACCAGATGACCCTTGCCGATGCCGCCGATGGCGGGGTTGCAACTCATGGCGCCGAGTGTCTCGATGTTCTGCGTGAGCAGCAGCGTCTCGCGCCCCATGCGCGCAGCGGCCAGCGCCGCCTCGGTGCCGGCATGACCGCCGCCGACCACGATGACATCGAAAACCTTGGAGAATCGCATGGCGCGAGTCTGCAAGCCGCTTGGCGCACAAGCAAATTTCGAGGGTTCTGATCGCATCATAGTATCAATTATCGCCACCTTCTCGCTATTTTATGGCTTTATTGTGTCTACAGAGCGTCAATCGACCCTGCACTGCACTACTTGCCGATGCAGAACGCGGCAAAAATTCGGCCGAGCAGCTCATCGGAGTCTTCGAGGCCGAGTATCTCGCCCAACGCCCGCTGCGCGCATCTGAGCTCCTCGGCCACAAGCTCCGGCCCAGCGTGCTCGCCGAGCTGACGCCGAGCCGCCTCCAGGTGCTCGGCGCAACGCGCCAGCGCCTCGAGATGGCGGGTGCGCGCCGACAGGATGCCGGCGTCGGTCGGCGCGAATCCCATGCGGGTCTTGAGATGCGCGCGCAGCGCATCCAGACCCGCACCGCTACGCGCACACAATTCGAGCGCCTCGGTGCCCACGGGCGGCTGGCGCGAGACGGACGCGCACAAATCGATCTTGTTGAACACGAGCGTCACCGGTACGGCGACCGGCAGCCGGTGACGCTCGGCAAGATAGACCTGCGCGCTCGGGTCGGCCGCGGCATCGACGACGAACAGAATGCGGTCGGCCCGGGCCATGGCCGCCTCGGCGCGACGGATGCCCTCGGCTTCAATGGCATCGCCGGGCAGGGCGCGCAGCCCCGCGGTATCGAGCACGTGCAGCGGCATGCCGTCGAGCTGTATGCGCTCGCGCAGCACATCGCGCGTGGTGCCCGGCAGCGGCGTGACGATCGCCGCCTCATGCCCGGCCAGACGGTTCAGCAAGGTCGATTTGCCGACATTGGGTGCACCGGCGATCACGATCGTCATACCCTCGGTCAGCAGCCTCCCCTGAGCGCTGCTGCACCGCAGCAGTGCGAGCGCTCGGCCCGCTGCTTCGAGTCGCTCGCGCAGGGCCTCATTGGGCAGCGCCTCAATCTCCTCCTCGGCGAAGTCGATGCCGGCCTCGACCTGCACCCGCAGCGCGCCGAGCATCGCACCGAGCGCGCTGACCTGATCGGAGAATTCGCCCTGCAGCGAGCGCAGCGCCGCCTGCGCCGCCACCTCGGAGGCCGCGTCGATCAGATCGGCGACTGCCTCGGCCTGCGCCAGATCGAGCTTGCCGTTGAGGTAGGCGCGCTGCGTGAACTCTCCGGGCTGCGCGCGCCGCGCACCGAGCGTGAGCGCCCGGCCGATCAGCGCCTCGACGATGAGCGCGCCGCCATGGCAGTGCAGCTCAAGCACGTGCTCACCGGTATAGGATCGCGGCGCCGGAAAGTACAGCGCGATGCCCCGATCGATCGCGCCGTGGGCGTCGGTGCGGAAAGGCGCGTGGGTTGCGAACCGCGGTACCGGCAGGGCGCCGAGCAATGCCGTGGCGATCGCGGGCACTTGAGGTCCCGACAGCCGCACGATCGCGATACCGCCACGGCCCGGCGGCGTCGCGGCCGCGACGATGGTGTCGGGATCGCGCACGCCGCGCCGCAGGCTGGGCTCGGCGCCGCTCAGCGCTGCGCGCGGCTCGAACGCTCGACGATGCGGCGGTTGATGTTCCACTGTTGCAGGATCGACAGCACCGTATTGGTGACCCAATAGAGCACCAGACCGGCGGGGAAGAAAGCGAAGGTGGCCGACATGGCAAGCGGCATGAACATGAACACCTTCTGCTGCATCGGATCGCCGACCTGCGGATTGAGCTTGTACTGCACGAACATCGCCACGGCCATGAGCGCCGGCAGCACGAACAACGGATCGCGGGACGACAGATCGTTGATCCAGAAAATGAACGGCGCCTGACGAATCTCGACGCTGTCGCGCAGCACCCAGTAAAAGGCCAGAAACACCGGAATCTGAATCAACATGGGCAGACAACCGGCCAGCGGATTGACCTTCTCGCGCTGGTAGAGCTCCATCATGCTGCGGTTGAGCTTTTCGCGGTCGTCCTTGTACGTCTCGCGCAGACTGTTCAGCCGCGGAGCGAGCGCCTTCATCTTGGCCATCGATCGCCCGCTCGCTTCCGACAGCGGATAGAACAGCAGCTTGAGCAGCAGCGTCACGATGATGATCGTGAAGCCCCAGTTGCCGACCAGCCGGTGCACGCGGTCGAGCAGCCAGAACAGCGGCGTGGCGAGCACACTGAGCTTGCCGTAGTCGGTGACGAGACTGAGCTTCGGTCCCACCTGATCGAGCTGCGCCTGCAGCTTCGGGCCGACCCAGAGACTCGCCTGCGCCGTGGCGTCCGCGCCCGGCGCCACGGTCTGGCTCGGACCGGTGGCCGACAGCAGGAATTCATTGCCCTGCGTCTTGAGCGCGAATCGATAGGGCACGTCGCTCGGCGGCACGATGGCGGCCAGGAAATGCTGCTGGAGCGCGGCGATCCAGCCGGCGGTGACGCTTTGATCGAGCGTCGCACCCTTGGTGATGTCGAGCTTTTCGAATTTCTTGCCGTCCGAGATCGCGGGGCCCTTGAAGGCGTAGCTGTCGACCCGGAAGTACGAGCGCTCGATCGGGGTGTTGTAGCGCAGGATCTGCTCGTAGGGAGCGAAGCTCCAGGGCGCGGCGGCATCGTTATGGACCAGATAGTCGAGCCCGATCTCATAGCGGCCGCGATGGAAGGTCAGCGTCTTGGTAACGCTCACGCCGTGACCGTCGCTCCAGTGCAGCGGCAGCCGCAGCTGCTCCTGTCCCGGCATGAGCCGCAGCTCCTGCGCATCGCTCGTGAACGCCGCCTGATGCGTCGGCGCCGCCTCACCACTGCTGCCTGCGAGCCCGCTCTGCAGCACGAATAGCGAGTCGGGGTTGTCCCGATTGAGCAGGCGAACGGCAATATCGGGCGTGTTCTTGGCCTGCGGGTACGCCGGCAGGTCGAGGCGTTCGAGTTCCCCGCCTGCGAGGCTGACCTGCACGTCGAGCACGTCGGTGCGCACATGCACTGCTGCGGCGCTCGCTCCCGAGGCGGCGCTTTCAGCCAGGCTCTGCGCCGCGGGTGCCGCTGCAGCGGCCGGCGCGGACGTGCCGCCGGATGCGCTCGAGGCAGTGGTGGGCGCCGCGGTGCTCGGCGCCGCGGTACTCGGCGCCGTCGCGCTGGGCACGCTCGCCGTCGGGGCACTGCTGTCGAGCGTGGCCGCAGGCGGCCCCTGGCCGTGCAGAGCGCTGCTCGCGGGCAGACTCGGATAGTCATGCATCCAGGCCTGATAATTCACGAACAGAGCCATGCCCAGCATGACCCAGAGGAACACTCGCAGGTTAGCGGTCATGGGGCACCGGATCGTAGCCGCCGGCATGCCAGGGGTGGCAGCGCGCCAGGCGGCGCAGTGCCAGCCAAGAGCCGCGCAGCGCACCGTACTGACCGACCGCCTCCAACGCGTACTGCGAGCAGGAGGGATAGAAGCGGCACCGCGGCCCGAGCAGCGGGCTCAACGTCAGCTGATAAGCGCGGATCAGGCCTCGGAGGAGCGTACTCATGCGTTCGATTCGACCAGCTTTTGCCAGATTCGCTCCAGGCTCGCACGCAGTCGTGCCGGTTCGGCAGCGCGCGCCGCGGAGCGTACGCCGATGATGATATCCATTGGCGGCAACATCGACTGGTTCAGCCGAAAGCTCTCGCGGATCACACGGCGCATGCGATTGCGCTCGACCGCGCCGCCCAGGGTGCGCACGGCCACCGACATGCCCAGTCGCGCCGCGTTGAATTCATTGCGCTGTGTATTGACCGTAAAGTACTCGTTGCCTGATCGGCGGCCGCCCGCGTAGACCCGTTTAAAGTCGCCCGGCTTACGCAGCCGTCGCGCGGGCGGAAAGCTCAAGGACGGCGCGGACGCGCCAGGCGCGCGCGCGGGCATGAACACGCCGCTCTTATGGGCTCAGACGCTTGCGGCCTTTCGCGCGCCTGCGAGCCAGCACCGCGCGCCCATTCTTAGTGGCCATGCGGGCCCGAAATCCATGCGTGCGTGCGCGGCGCACTTTGCTCGGCTGGTAGGTACGTTTCATGATTTCAAGGCTCTGAAAACTGAACGAAAAATGGGCCGGCAGGGTACGCAGCGGCGCACGGCGTGTCAATACAACCGCTTCCGGGGCATCACGTGCTCGGTATAGACTCTCGGCCCTTTTCCCCGGAGCTCGTGTTTTGGATGCGTCGTTGTGGTCGCGCTGCGTGACTGCACTCGAGAGTGAGCTGCCTGAACAGCAGTTCAATACTTGGGTGCGGCCGCTGCAATCGGTGGAAGCCGAAGGTGCATTGCGGCTGCTTGCGCCCAATCGCTTCGTGGTCGATTGGGTGCGCAGCCATCTGATCACCCGGATCGGCGCCCTACTGCGCGAGCGCGGCATCGCTGAGCCAGCGGCCATCACGGTCGAAGTCGGATCGCGACCGCCCCTCGAGGAGCTTGCGAGCGCTGGCCCACGCGTACTCAAAAGCGGCGCGCAAGCGGTGGGCGTGCCGCTCAATAATAATTTCACGTTCGACAGCTTCGTCGAAGGCAAAAGCAACCACTTTGCCAAGGCGGCGGCGCTGCAGGTCGCGCTCAATCCGGGCCGCGCCTACAACCCGCTGTTCATCTACGGCGGCGTCGGCCTCGGCAAAACGCACCTCATGCACGCCATCGGCCACCTCATCACCGAACGCGATCAGGAAGCGCGAGTGGCCTACGTACACTCGGAGCGCTTCGTGAGCGACATGGTGCGAGCGCTGCAGCACAATCGGATCAACGACTTCAAGACCTCCTACCGCTCGCTGCACGCGCTGCTGATCGACGATATCCAATTCTTCGCCGGCAAGGAGCACTCGCAGGAGGAGTTCTTCCACACCTTCAACGCTCTACTCGAGGGCCAGCACCAGGTCATCCTGACCTGTGATCGCTACCCGCGAGAGGTGGAAGGCCTCGAGGAGCGGCTCAAGTCGCGCTTCGGTTGGGGACTGACCGTGGCCATCGAGCCGCCAGAGCTCGAGACCAGTGTCGCGATCCTGATCGGCAAGGCGCAGGCGGTCGGCATTGCGTTGCCCGAGGAAGTGGCGTTTTTCATCGCCAAGCGCATCCGCTCGAACGTGCGCGAGCTCGAGGGCGCATTGCGGCGCGTCATCGCCAACTCACATTTTACCGGCCATCCGATCACGCTCGAATTCGCCAAGGAGGCGCTCAAGGATCTGCTGTCGCTGCAGGCGCGGCTGATTACGGTGGAAAATATCCAGAAAACCGTGGCGGACTACTACAAGCTGCGCGTGGCGGATCTGCTCTCCAAGCGGCGCAGCCGCTCGGTGGCACGTCCGCGGCAGGTGGCCATGGCACTGGCCAAGGAACTCACGAGTCACAGCCTGCCGGAGATCGGCGACGCCTTTGGCGGGCGCGATCACACCACGGTGATGCATGCCTGCAAACGCATCAAGCAATTGCGCGACCTCGAGCAGCGCATCCAGGAAGACTATTCGAACCTGTTGAGAACCCTGACGGGCTGATGTGAATTTTCTGTGTAGAAGTAATGGGGATAAGGTTACCCACACTTCATGCACAGTCTGCCGATATGGTTGTCCGCGCTCACGTGGCTCAGCAAATGCCGTGAATGAGCGCTTAAATCCCGCGGCAGCTGCGTTGTGCGCACTATTCACCGGCTTAATAGCTATCATTGACCCATCTTAAGAAAGAACAGCAAGAGACAGAGGACCTGCAGCCACTATGAAAGTCTCCGCGACACGCGAACATCTGCTCGAGGCCTTGCAGAGTGTGATCGGCGTGGTGGAACGACGGCAGACCATGCCGATTCTTTCGAACGTTTTACTCAGCGCACGCGATAACCGCCTGCGCATCACGGGAACCGATCTCGAGGTCGAACTCGTGGCCAGCGCCGAGGTCAGCGTGCAGCAACCGGGAGACATCACCGTACCGGGCCGCAAACTGCTCGACATCGTGCGCACTCTGCCCGAGAAGAGCCACATCAGCGCGACGCGCGAAGGCGAACGCGTGGTACTGCGCGGTGGCCGCAGTCGCTTCACGCTCTCGAGCTTGCCGGCGGCGGAGTTTCCGGTCATCGATGAGATCAATGCCCAGCAGAGCGTCTCGATCCGCGCCCAAGACTGTCGAATGCTGATCGACAAGACCCATTTTGCGATGGCGCAGCAGGACGTTCGTTACTACCTGAATGGCACATTGCTCGAAACCAATGGCCAGGTGCTGCGCGCCGTGGCGACCGACGGTCATCGTCTGTCCTGGTGCGAAGTGCCGATCGAGGGGGCGGCCCGTGAGTTGCTGCAGATCATCCTGCCGCGCAAGGGCGTGCTCGAATTGCAGCGGCTGCTCGATGGCGAGGGTGAAATCGAAGTCGCGATCGGGACGAATCACATTCGTGTCCAGATCGGCGAAGTTCGCTTCACTTCGAAGCTAATTGACGGCAAATTCCCAGAATATGGTCGAGTGATCCCGGCCGATCCGCCGCGCATCATGCTCGCCGGGCGCGATGCCCTGCGTGCAGCACTCCAGCGCACAGCCATTCTGTCCAATGAAAAGTATCGCGGCGTACGACTGACCTTTGCCCCGGGTCTATTGACGCTACAAGCACACAATCCTGAGCAGGAAGAGGCCGAAGATCAGCTCGAAGTGAATTTCAGCGGCGATGAGCTCGAAATCGGCTTCAATGTGAGCTATCTGCTCGATGCCTTGGCGGCCGTGGATACCGAGTCCGTCGAGGTAGGGCTTATCGACGCCAACAGCAGCTGTCTGATCCGGGCGCCCGGCAGTACGAACATCAAGTACGTCGTGATGCCGATGCGGCTCTGAGCCGTCTACGTATGAGTCTGGCCGAGCTGCGCCTGGAGGACCTGCGCTGTCTCGAGCGCGCCCAGTTGGAGCTGGACCCCCGTTTGAACCTGATCAGTGGCGATAATGGGTCGGGTAAGACCTCACTTCTCGAAGCGATTTACCTGCTGGGCCGCGGGCGATCTTTCCGCACGCGACATACCGAGCAACTGATCCGGCACTCGGCGCCCAGACTGTGGGTGCACGGCCGTACCCTGCCCGAGCCGGCGCACACGGTCGGCATCAAATGCGATCGCGATCTAGGCATGCAGATCCGGATCGACCGCGCACCGGTGAGCTCGCGCGCCGAGCTGTCGGAAGTTTTTCCAGTGCAGATCATCGACCCGGGAATCCATCGGCTGGTCGAGAATGGGCCTTCCCAGAGACGGCGCTGGTTGGATTGGGCCGTGTTCCACGTGGAACCTGGCTTCGTGCGGCAATGGCAGAGTTATACGCAGGCGCTGAAACAGCGCAATGCAGCGTTGCAGAGCGGCGCGGATCCCACACTGTGGGAGCCTGAGCTGATTCGCTGTGGCGAGGCTCTGACCTTAGGGAGATCACGACTCATGAGCGAGTTGCAGCCTCATTGGGCGGGTGCGCGCGACAGCCTCGGGGCAGTCGGCGCCTCGATGAGCTTCTTCCAAGGATGGAGCCGCGAGTTCACATTGGCGGAATCCCTCGAACGGCATCGACTGCACGATCAGGAGCGCGGCTTGACCTCGATGGGACCGCACCGCTTCGAGGTGCTGCTAAGACTGGATGGCCGGGCAGTGCGGGAAGTTCTCTCGCGAGGCCAGCAGAAGTTGCTCGGGGTCGCCATGGCTGTGGCGATGACTCGCTATATTGCGCAGGCGGCGCGCCGCACGCCGACCCTATTGCTCGACGACCCCGCGGCCGAGCTCGATACCGCCCGAACCGAGGCGCTGCTCGGGGTGGTTCGAGGTCTGGGAGCGCAGCTCGTGGTCACGGCGCTACGGCCCGAACAGACGCCGCTCGGCATTCCCAACGCGGTGTTTCACGTGGAACAGGGAAAGGTCAAACGGCTATAATATCGAACTGATTCCACAGGCCGTAACATGACCACCGAAGACGTCTACGATTCCAGTAAAATCAAGGTCTTAAGGGGTCTTGATGCAGTGCGGAAAAGACCCGGAATGTACATCGGTGATACCGATGACGGCAGCGGCCTGCACCACATGGTGTTCGAGGTCGTCGACAACTCGGTCGACGAGTCGCTGGCGGGCTTTTGCGACCGTGTGGTCGTGACGGTGCATGCCGATGAATCGGTCACGGTCTACGACAACGGCCGCGGCATCCCCGTGGACATGCATACCGAGGAGGGCCGGTCGGCGGCCGAAGTCATCATGACGGTGCTGCACGCCGGCGGCAAATTCGACGACACCTCGTACAAGGTCTCGGGCGGCCTGCATGGGGTGGGTGTTTCGGTGGTCAACGCCCTGTCAGAATCCCTGCTGCTGACGATCTGCCGCGATGGCCATGTTCACCGCCAGGAATACCACCTCGGCGAGCCCGCGGCGCCGCTGGCGGTGGTGGGCACCACCAGCGAGCGGGGCACGACCATCCGCTTCAAACCCTCGGCGCAGATCTTTACTCACATCCAGTTCAATTACGAGACGCTGGCCAAGCGGCTGCGCGAGCTGTCGTTCCTGAACTCCGGCGTGCGCATCGAACTCATCGACGAACGCGAGAACCGCTCGGACGTATTCCAGCACGAAGGCGGCCTCAAGGCCTTCGTGGCGCATCTGAATCGCTCCCGCACACCGGTGCATGAGCGTGTGTTCTGGTTTCGCACGCAGGAGGGCGTGGTCACGGTCGAAGTGGCGCTGCAGTGGAATGACTCCTACCAGGAGAGCATGTACTGCTACACCAACAACATCCCGCAGAAGGACGGCGGCACGCACCTGTCGGGATTTCGCGCCGCGCTGACGCGCACGCTCAACGACTACATCGAGCGCGAATCGAGCGCCAAGAAGGAAAAGATCGCCACCACCGGCGATGACGCCCGCGAGGGCCTCACGGCCATTCTTTCGATCAAGCTGCCGGATCCGAAGTTTTCCTCGCAGACCAAGGACAAATTGGTCTCCTCGGAGATCAAGGGCATCGTCGAGACGGCCGTGGCACAGAAGCTCGGCGAGTTCCTGCTCGAGCATCCGCACGAAGCGCGCGCGATCGTCGGCAAGATCATCGAGGCGGCGCGCGCGCGCGAAGCGGCGCGCAAGGCGCGCGAGATGACACGGCGCAAGAGCGCGCTCGACATCGCTGGCCTGCCCGGCAAGCTCGCGGACTGTCAGGAGAAGGATCCGGCGTTATCGGAAATTTTCATCGTCGAGGGCGACTCGGCTGGCGGCTCGGCCAAGCAGGGGCGCGACCGGCGCACGCAGGCGATCCTGCCGCTCAAGGGCAAGATCCTCAATGTCGAAAAGGCGCGCTTCGACAAGATGCTGTCCTCGGCCGAGGTCGGCACGCTGATCACGGCGCTGGGCTGCGGCATCGGCCGCGAGGACTTCGACATCGACAAGCTGCGCTACCATCGCGTGATCATCATGACCGACGCGGATGTCGATGGCTCGCACATCCGCACGCTGCTGCTGACGTTCTTCTATCGGCAGATTCCAATGCTGATCGAGCGCGGCCACATCTATATTGCGCAGCCGCCGCTCTACAAGGTCAAGCGCGGCAAGCAGGAGACTTACGTCAAGGACGACAACGAGCTCAACGCCATGCTGCTCAACGGCGCGCTGGAAAATGCCGCGCTCTATGTCAATGCCCAAACGCCGCCGCTGGCCGGCTCGGCGCTCGAAATGCTGGCGCGCCACTACATGGAAGTGCAGGCCATCATGCGCCGCTGGACCCGCCGCTACGACGAGCGGCTGCTCGAGCAATTGATCTACCTGCCGCCCGTCAAGCCAAGCGACCTGGATCAAGCCGAGTTCATGCACGGCTGGATGCGATCGCTCGAGACGCAGCTCAATGCGCGCGACGACGGTCGCCATAGTTTCAAGGTCGAGCTGCGCTCGAGCGCCGACGGCCACGCACCGCGGATCGTCGTGCGCAAGACCGAGCACGGGCTCACGAGCGAGAAGCTGCTGCACCGGGAATTCTTCGCATCGGCCGAGTATCAGCGCATCGCCGAGCTCTCGCGCACGCTCGCGGGCCTGATCGGCGAGGGCGCCTATATCACTCGCGGCAACGAACGTGAAGACATCGGCTCCTTCAAACAGGCCATGGGCTGGCTGTTCGATCAGGTGCGCAAGGGTCAGTCGATCCAGCGCTACAAGGGTCTTGGCGAGATGAATCCCGAGCAGCTTTGGGAGACGACCATCAATCCACAGACGCGCCGACTCTTGCAGGTACGCATCGAGGACGCGGTGGCGTCGGATGAGATCTTCACCACGCTCATGGGCGATCAGGTCGAGCCGCGGCGCGAATTCATCGAAAAGAACGCGCTGGCGGTCGCGAACCTGGATATCTAGCCCGTCGTGTGAATCGACACCGGCGGGAGCTGACCCTCGCCGGCGTCCTGTGCCGCGAGGCCGCCGATCGCTGCCCAATCGAGCTCATGGCCGCCCTGCGCGGCCAGCCGCACGAAGCGATCGCGTAGCAGGCTCGCCAACGGCATCGGCACGTTGAGACTTTCCGCTGCCGACAGCGTCAGGCGGATGTCCTTAGCCCCAAGCGGTGCGGCGAATGCCGCCGGCTCAAACTTGCCTGTGGCGATGAGCTCGCCATAGATGCGGTAGGAGGGCGCCGGAAACATCGTGGAGGCCAGCAGGTCGACATAGGCGAGCCGATCGACGCCCGCCTTGCCGACCAGCGCAATCGCCTCACCGAGTGCCTCGATCAGCGCGGCGATCAGAAAGTTGCCGCTGAGCTTGACTAGATTCGCCTGCGAGGGCTCAGCGCCGATGGGCCAGGTCTTCTGCCCCATGACGTCGAATAGCGGCTTG
>DATNHF010000022.1:0-170162 GCA_035605115.1 Steroidobacteraceae bacterium
TGTTCGAGCAGGGCAGTCCGCGCGCGCTGGGTTTCCAGTGGCACGCGATTCGGCTAGCGCTGGCCGACTTGGCGCAAATTCTGGGGGCTGCACCGGACGATCAGCTCGATGAGCCGATCGCGCAATTGACCACCCTGTCGAGCGTCGGCATCGAACAGCAGGGCGAGCAGAGCGCCGCGCGCCGGCAATCGCTCTCGACGGCGCTGTCAGAGCTGGCCGCCGCGGCGGCGCAAGTGTCCGATCGGCTGGTGCTGCGGCACTTCTCGCACGTGGATCTGGATCTGCACACGGTCGCGACATGAGCCCGGTGCGCTATGCCGTGCGACATGAAACGCTCTACACCTATGGGCGCGAGGTGCTGCACTCGCACCAGCAGCTGCATCTCACACCGCGCAGCTTCGCGCGCCAGCGGTGTCTCGAGCACCGCATTCGGATCGATCCGCAGCCGGCGGTATGCAGCGAGCACTTCGATGCCTTCGGCAATCGCGTCACGCGTGTCGAACTCGACCGGCCGCATGCGCACCTGCAGGTCGTGGCCACCATGGAGCTGAGTCTGGAGGCACCGCGCGCGCTACCGCTGGCTGAAGGCGAGAGCTGGGAGCGCGTGCGCGATGAGCTGCTGTACACGGCCTGCCCGCGCGAGCCGCAGTGGCTTGAAGCGATGCGCTTTCGCGGCGAGTCGCCGTTCGTGCGCATCAAACGCCTGTTCGGCGAGTTTGCGAGCGACTGCCTCGTACCCGGCAGCACCGTGCTCGAGGTGGCCGGGCGCCTCATGGCCAAGGTGCATGCCGAATTCACCTATGCGCCCGGAGAGACCGAGATTGCCACCCCGCTGCTGGAGGTGTTCCACAAGCGCCGCGGCGTCTGCCAGGACTACGCCCACCTCATGATCGCCTGCCTGCGCAGCGCCGGGCTTGCGGCGCGCTATGTCAGCGGTTATCTGTGCACCCAAAGCAGCGCTGAGGAGCCGCAGGCCGAGCGGACGGCGCTGCTCGGAGCGGATGCCTCGCACGCCTGGGTGGCTGTATTTGCGCCGCCCTTCGACTGGATCGAATTCGATCCGACCAACAATGTCTGCGTGCAGCAGCAGCATGTCGCGCTCGCTTGGGGCCGCGACTTCAGTGACGTCTCCCCGCTCCGGGGGGTGCTGCTCGGCGGCGGCACGCACACCCTCGCGGTACGCGTCGCGGTGAGGCGGCTACGCATCCAACAGCCGGATCGAACCGCCGGTCTGACGCGGTGACGATGTGCGGATGGCGCCATGAACGCGGTCGAGGCAGCGCAGCGCCGGGCCCTGTCGATTTTGACCGAGCGCGCTCCGAGCGTGGCCGCGGCGCTGAGCAGCGCGCCGGATGCGCTGGCCGCAAGCGCCCCGGCCGTACTGGCATCGAGCGAATTCGTGCTGGATGCGCTCTGTCGGGATCCGCAGGCCTGGGAGGCACTGCTGTCGCGCAGGCGCGAACGGCTCGCGGGCGAGCGGCTCGCCGGGGCGGCGCTGCCGCTGCCGCCGCCGCCCGCGGCGCCGGCACTGGGCGAGCCGATGGGCCTGGAACAGGAGGCGCGCTTCATGGCCGAGCTGCGCCGCTGGCGCCGCGCCGAATTCGCCCGCATCGCCTGGCGTGACCTGGCGCAGTGGGCCACGCTGGATCAGACCTTGTCGGATCTGTCGCAGGCGGCCGAACGTGCCCTGCAGGTGGCTCAGCAGTGCGCGCTCCAGGGGCTCTGCGCGCGCTACGGCCAGCCGCGCGGCGCCGCCGGAGGCACGCAGCCGCTGATCATCGTCGCGATGGGCAAACTCGGCGGCGGCGAGCTGAACTTCTCCTCCGATATCGATCTTGTGCCGCTCTATGTCGATAGCGGCGAGACCGACGGGCTGCGCTCGATCAGCAATCAGGAGTTCTTCACGCGCGCCGTACAGCAGCTGATCCGCCTGCTCGGACAGCAGACCGAGGCCGGCTTCGGATTCCGGATCGACCTGCGGCTGCGGCCCTTCGGCGACAGCGGACCGGTGGTGTCGAATGCGGCTGCGCTCGAGGACTATCTGCAAATCCACGGCCGCGACTGGGAACGCTACGCCTGGGTCAAAGCTCGCGCCATTACCGGCGAGGCGGCTTATGGTGAGCTGTATCGTGCCTCAATCCGCCCCTTCGTCTATAGGCGCTACCTGGATTTCGGGGTCATCGAGTCGCTGCGCGAGATGAAGGCACTGATCGAACGCGAAGTGCTGCGGCGCGACCTCGAAGAGGACATCAAGCTCGGCGATGGCGGTATCCGCGAAATCGAGTTCATCGTGCAGTCGTTTCAGCTGATCCGCGGCGGTCAGGACCGGCGACTGCAAGGCAGCTCCTTGCGGCACGCGCTGTCGCTGCTGGCCGGCGCCAAGCTACTGCCCGCGACGGCCGTGGCCGAGCTGGATGCGGCGTATGTGTTCCTGCGCCGGCTCGAGAACCGCCTGCAGATGCGCTGCGATCAGCAAGTGCACCGCTTGCCGGGCGATGCGCTCGAGCGTGAATTGCTCGCCGCCAGCATGCAATGTGGCGACTGGAGCGAGCTCACCGCGCTGCTTGCGGCGCATCGGCACAGCGTCGCGTCACACTTCCGCGCCGTGGTGTTCAGCAACGAGCAGGCCGGCGCCCCCGCGCCGCCGGCGCTGCCATTGACCTGTGACGATCTCGAGCCGCTCGGTGCGCGGCTCGCGGCGCTGGGCTGGGTCGATGCAGCCGCGGCTGCCAGCACGCTGGTGGATTTCCACGACGGGGCTGCCATGCGCCGGCTCGACAAGATCGGCGCTCGCCGCATGCTCGCGCTGCTGCCGGTGCTGGTGCACGAGCTCGTGGCAACACCCGAGCCGCTGCGCACGCTGCGCCGGCTGCTGCGGGTGCTCGAAGCGGTCGGCACGCGTTCGGCTTATCTGGCACTGTTGCTCGATAACGCGCGCGCGCGTGCGCGGCTGGTGCAGCTCGCGACGCACGGTGAATTTCTGATCGATCAGATTGCCGCGCACCCGTTGCTGCTCGATGAGCTCATCGATGAGCGGCTGCTCGAGCAGCCGCCGGACCGCGCCTCTTTGACCGCCGACCTCGCGCAGCGTATGGACGGCGTCGATGAAGGCGATGAAGAGCAGCTGATCGAGCGGCTGCGGCATTTCCAGCGCGCCGCGGTCTTTCGGCTCGCGGTCGCCGATCTGTTGTCGCGCCTGCCGGTCATGCAAGTCAGCGACCGGCTCACCGATGTGGCCGAACTCATCATCGAGCGGGCCTTGAGCCTGACCTGGCAGCAGTTGACGCCCGTGCTCGGCGTGCCGCGCTGCGGTGAGGCTGCGGCGCGGCGCGACGTGCACCTGTGCGTCATCGGCTACGGCAAGCTCGGCGGCATGGAGCTCGGCTATGCGTCCGACCTCGACATCGTGTTCCTGCACGACTCGAGCGGCGCGCAACAGGAGAGCGACGGCGGCCGCGGTGTCGACAACCAGGTGTTCTTTCTGCGCTTCGCGCAGCGCATGGTGCACCTGCTGACGGTGCACTCGGCGGCTGGCCGGCTCTACGAGGTCGACATGCGGCTGCGGCCGAGCGGCAAGGCGGGCCTGCTGATTACCAGCATCGACGCCTTCGCCGACTATCAGCGCCGCGAGGCATGGACCTGGGAGCACCAGGCGCTGCTGCACGCGCGCGCCGTGGCCGGCCCGCGCGCGCTGATGCAGCAGTTCGAGTCGCTGCGCCTCGAGGTGCTCTCGCAACACGTGCGGCGCGCGACGCTGCGCGAGGACGTGCGGCACATGCGCGACCGGCAGCGTCGCGAGCTCTCGCGCGCCGCGGCCGGGCAGTTCGATCTGAAGCAGGATCCGGGCGGCATCGGCGATATCGAGTTCCTGGCGCAATACTGGGCGCTCAAATGGGCCTGTGACTACCCGCCCGTGGCGTTCTACGCCGATACCATCCGCCAGCTCGAGTCGGTGGCTTCGGCGGATCTGGTGCCCCAGGGGCAGGTCGATGTACTGACGGGCATCTATCGCGCCTATCGCACGCAAATGCATCACCGCGCGCTCGAGGGGCAGGGCGGGGTGGTTGCGGCGGCGCCATTCGTGGCCGAGCGCGCCGCCGTCATCGCGCTCTGGGACCAGGTCATGGGCGAGTGAGCGAGTGCGCGCGCGGGCCTATATACTGCGCGCATGACATCGAGCGGTGAACTGCGTACTCCAAACGCCCAGCAGCAATACAGCGTCACGAGCCAGGATTTGCCGCTGGCCTGTCCGATGCCGGACATGAGCCTGTGGAACTCGCACCCGCGCGTCTATCTGCCGATCGAGTCGACCGGCTTCGCCAAGTGTCCTTACTGCGGCGCCGAATACACGCTACAGCGCTGAAGTCAGGGCTCCTGGCGATAGGGGCGGTAGGATTTCTCTTCGATCAGCGCCGAATCGAGCTTGAGATTGATGCGCCGCTTGATGGCGGCGCGTTCGTCATTGCGAAGATACACCGCGCGCGCGAGCTCGATGAAGCCCGCATCGAAGCGCTGCTGCGCTTCATGCTCGCGGATGCGATCCTCGATATCCCAGAGCTGCGAGTTGACGCGCTCGAGCGCCGCCTCTTCGGCGGCGATGCCGGCCTCGGCGGGCACCGAGGCTTCGCGGCTGCGCTCCAAGCGCGAGAGTTCCAGACGCACATTGGCGAGCTTGACCGGCTCGGCGATGCGCGCGCACTTGATGCGCAGGATCGTGATCTTGTCGAGCAACTCGCCCGGCGAGATCGGTACCAGGATCTCGTTCATGGACTCATCCTAGCAGCCGCAGCGCCACGCTTGCTGAGCAGCGCATCGAGCCGCTCACGCACGTCGGCCACTTCGATCAGATCCATGACGCCGGGGTGCTCGATCTTCTCGTGCCAGGGCAGCAGCGCGGCATCGCAGCCGCGGAAGCGGCGCGCCGCGGCCTCATAGCGGTCGATGCTCCACTCGCGCGAGCGATACGGGCCGACCCGTTGCAGGCGCGTGGCGGCGTACAGGCCGATCACGGGCGTCGCCACCATCGTGGCCATGTGCACCGGGCCTGAATCCGGCGACAGCAGCACACTGGCGCGCGCGAGCAGCGCCAGCATCTCGGGCAGGGTATCGCGACCGATCTGATTGATCAGCGGCACATGCACCTGCCGCTCGATCGATTCACCCAGCTGCTGTTCGATGCTCGAGCGACCGCCACAGAGCAATACGCGCATGCCGTGGCGCTGCACGGCGTAGTCGATTATCGCGGCGTAGCGCTCGGCGCGCCAATTGCGCGCCGGGTGGCTCGAGCACGGACTGACGAGCAGTGTCGCGCGTGCATCGGGAATCAGCCGCTGGGCGTAGTCGCAGGCCTGCGCCGGTAGCGGCAGATTCCATTCGAGCGCCCCGCGCTCCACCCCCAGTGCCGTCAGGAAACCCTGAAAACTGTCGAGCACATGCTGCTCGCGCTGCGGCGCGATGCGTGCATTGGTAAACAGCCATTGCAGCTCGCGGGCACGCGCGCGATCGAAACCCAGCCGCAGCTGCGCGCGCACCGGCAGCGAAATCAGACTCGCGCGCAGCGACAGTTGCATGTGCAGCAGTACATCGAAGCGGCGCGTGCGCAACGTGCGCCATAGCGAGGGCAGTGCCGCCAGTCCGGCACGCTTGTCGATGGTGATAAACTCGACGCCGGGCAGCAGCGCCATGAGACGTGCCTCGGTATGGCCGATGATCCAGCTCAGCCGTGTCGTCGGCCAAACGCGCTGCAGCGTGCGCACCACGGGCACGACGTGGCAGGTGTCGCCGATGGCTGAGAGCCGCAGAATGCACAGGCTCGCGGGCGGCTTAACGGGATGGGTCATGCGGAAATCATTGCGCTGGCCGATCGGCGCGGAAGTGCGGCACAAACCGATTCGCGGCGGGGCGATGCTATATGACGCCTCCCGTGCGGGCAACGCCGATGCTTCGTGGTTCGATCGGCTCTGGTGGTCGCAACGCGGCGAGGTGCGCGAGCCGGCCGAGGGCCGCGGCGCAGCCGTGTTCATCGACGCCGATGCGCGAGCGTTGGTGCTGCGTCACTATCGGCGCGGCGGTGCCATGACACGGCTGCGCGGCGATCGCTATTTCTGGCGCGGCGAAGCCCTCACCCGCTCGTACGTCGAATGGCATCTGCTGTACGTCATGCGTCGTGCGGGTTTGCCGGTGCCGGTGCCGATCGCGGCCGGCTATCGCCGCCTGGACCGCTTCAGCTACACCGCGGATCTGCTGACCGAGCAGATTCCGGCGAGCACTTCGCTGGCCGCCCGACTGCGCGCCGGCCCGTTGGCGCTCACAGGCTGGATTGCGATCGGCCGCTGTCTGCGTCGCTTCCACGACGACGGCATCTATCATGCCGATCTCAATGCGCACAACGTGCTGCTGGACGAAACAGAAGCGGTCTGGCTGGTTGACTTCGATCGCGGTGAGCTGCGTCATCCAGGCTATTGGTGTGACGGCAATCTGGTACGGCTGCGCCGCTCGATCGAGAAAGTCACGCAGCGGCTGCCCGAGGAGCGATTCTCCGATGCCGATTGGGCATCGCTGCTCGGCGGCTACTTTACCGCGGTTTCTCAGGCCTCGGCGGCGTAGGACCCGCGCGTCCCCCTCGTGCGTCGCCTCTATACGCTGCTGCTGTACCTGGCGCTGCCGTTTGCAATGCTGCTGCTGCTGTGGCGCTCGATACGCACGCGCGAGTATTGGCGTGGCGGCGCGGCGCGCTTCGGTCTCGGCGCGATGCGCGAGGGCGGCGGCGTCTGGGTGCATGCGGTTTCGGTCGGCGAGGTGCAGGTCGCGGCCATCCTGATCGCCGCGCTGCGCGAGCGCGCGCCGGATCTGGAGATCACGCTGACCTGCGCGACGCCGACCGGCCGGACCCGGGCGCGTACGCTGCTGCCTGGCGTGGAGGTGCGCTTTGCGCCCTACGATCTGCCGGGCTGCATCCGCGGCTGCCTGGCGCGATTGCGGCCGCGACTGCTGATCGTGATCGAGACCGAGCTGTGGCCCAATCTCCTGCACGAGGTCAGCCGCGCCGGCGTGCCCATCCTGCTCGCGAGTGCGCGCATTTCGGCCCGTAGCGCCGCCATTTATCGACGTCTGCCGGGGCTCATGCGGGCGGCGCTGGCGGCCAATGTCTGGGTCGGAGCGCAGACCGCAGTCGACCTCGAGCGCTTCGCCGCGCTCGGCGTCGCGCCCGAGCGCCTGTTACTGGCCGGCAACATCAAATTCGATCGCACGCTGCCGGCCGACATTTACGAGCGCGGCGCGCTGCTGCGCGCCTGCTATGCGGCCGGCCGGCCGGTGTGGGTCGCCGGCAGCACCCATGCCGCCGAGGAGCCGATCGTGCTGCAGGCGCATCGGCAGCTGCGCGCGAGCGAGCCGCACGCATTGCTGATCCTCGCGCCGCGCCACCCCGCGCGCTTTTCCCCCGCCGCCGCGGCCATCACCGCAGCGGGCCTGCGCTACGTGCGGCGCTCGAGCGTCAGTTCGGACCCGCGGGCCGAGGCCGTGCTCGACAGCGTCCATGAGGTGCTGCTGCTCGACACTCTGGGTGAACTCCTCGACTTCTATGCGGCGGCCGATGCCGCTTTCGTCGGCGGCAGCCTGGTGCCGGTCGGCGGGCACAATCTGCTCGAGCCCGCGGCACTCGGTGTGCCGGTGCTGGCAGGCCCCGCGCAATTCAACAGTCCCGACATCGCACATGCGCTCGCGCAGCAGGGCGCCTTGATCACGGTGCACGACGCGCAGGAGCTCTGCAACGCGCTCGTGAGCCTGCTGCGCGACCCCGACCGGCGCGCCCTCAAGGGCGATGCCGCACGGCTGGCGCTCGATGCCCATCGCGGCGCAGTCGGCAAGCTGCTGCGGCTCATCGATACGCTGCTGCCGCCGCTCGCTGCCTAGACTTAAGGCCTCGGCGTGTTGTCCGGCAGCGGCTGCAGGGCGCTCGGGTTTGGCTGCGGTACGCTGTCGAGGTCGGGCGGCTTGACGGGATGTAGCTCCGGGGTTTCCAGCTTGTCGAGCCAGCCGTTGATCAATTCGACCGTGTGCCGGTCGAGGCTGCCGGCCGCGAGGCGCAGCGACACGATGTTGTCCAGGTAGCCGTACTTGGCCTGCGCGTAGTTGGTTTCAGCCTGGACCAGCAGCTCGCGCGAAGTGAGCACGTCGACCGCGGTCTTGATGCCCACGGCGTAGCCGGCTTCGCTCGCCTGCAGCGACACCCGACTGGATTGCACGGCCTGCTTGAGTGCCTGCACCTGGGAAATCTGGCTGATGACACCCTGGTAGGCATCGCGCGTCTGCTCCTCGGTCTGTCGCGAGGTGTAGTCGAGGCCGGCTTTGGCGGCATCCCAGGTGTAGTGCGCCTGCCGCACCTTCGACTGCGTGGCGCCGGCCGTGAAGATCGGCACCGAGACCCCGATCTGCCAGATGGTATCGGTGTTGCCGGTCGCTGGAGCGAGCGGTCCGAGCAGCGTTCCGGTTTCGAGCGGCGGGGTGAAAGTGCCGTGTTCGAGTGCCCAATTGCGATACACGTTGATACCGACCGTCGGTATGTGACCGCCATAAGCGCTCAGCAGACTGTCGCGCGCGATCTCGGCTGCCATGCGGCTGGCGATGAGGCTCGCGTTCTGCTCCATGGCGGTGGTGACCCAGGCATCCTCGCTGGCCGGCTCCGGCGTTAAGAGCGGCATGTCATCGCCCGGTCCCGCGAGGCTTGTATAGCTCTCGCCGGTGATTGCGCGCAGCAGATCCTGCTGGGTCGCCAGCGTGCGCTTGGCGGCGATGACCGCCGCATTGGTGCTGTCGCGCGAGGCGCGAGCGATCTCAACGTCGGTGATGGCGACCAGACCGACGTTGAAACGCTGTTCGGCCTGATCGAGCTGAATCTGAACCGACTGCAAGGCGCTCTGCTGTGCAGCCAGCGTGTCCTGCGCTGCCAGCACTGCGAAATATTGCGCGGCTACGCGCTGCACGAGACTCTGCTGCGCGGCCAGAAAATTCGCCTCGCCCTGCGCCACGGTCGCGTCGGCCGACTTCAGGGCAATCCAGCTGTTCCACGAGAACAGGTTCACCGCCAGGCTCAAGGAGGCCGTGGCCGGTGTGGTGACCGGCACGCTGCCGACGTTCTGCCAGTACTTGTTGGCGCTGAAGTCGATCGGCAGCAGGCCGAGCAGCGCTTGCGTGCGGTTCTCGCGCACCGCCAGGTGCTGCGCAGTGGCTTGCTGGATCAGGGGGTCGGTAACCGTCGAGCGATCATAGACCTGCAGCAGATCGGTGGCCGTGGCGCTGGCGAAGCCTCCGGCGCAGACCAGGCCAAGCATCCGGGAGGCCCTCATGAACGCTGCACCGCTGCGGATCCTAGTAGGTCGGCAGAGTCGGATCGATGTCGCGCGCCCAAGCGTCGATTCCACCCGTCAGATTGGCGACGCGGCTGAAGCCATGAGAGAGCAGGAACTCGGCCGCGCGACGGCTTCGTCCCCCGGCCTTGCACAGGGTGATGAGCTCGGCTGCGCGGTTGAGTTCGCCAACACGGGCGGGCAGCTCTCCGAGCGGAATGTGGATGGTGCCGGGCAGGCGCGCGATGGCGCATTCCCAGGGCTCGCGCACGTCGAGCACGGTCAGGGACTCGCCCGCATCGAGGCGGCGCTTGATTTCCTGCGGGCTGATCTCCGTGACAGTCGCCATGCTCTAGAAGTCAAAGCGCGCGGGGCGCGGCGCCCGTTCGAGCGCCTCGATGCAGGTTTCGAACAGCGGCTCGATGCTGTAGCTGCCTTCCCGCGCACAGCGAACCAGGTTGGCGCGCTGTGGCGTGCCGGCGCCGACCACCACGAAAAGCCGCCCGCCGGGCCGCAGTGCCCGCTCGAAACGCGGCTCGTAGATCGGCAGCGAAGCGCTCAGGCAGATGACATCGTAACGTGACCGCTCCTCGAGCTGCAGGGCATCGGCATTGACGACTTCGACCGAGGCGGCGGTGTCGGGGAGCGCCCGCAGGTTGCTGCGTGCCAGCTCGGCGATCTCGGGGTGCAGCTCGAGCGTGCGCACGTGGCCGCCGAGCCGGGCGAGGCAGGCCGACACATAGCCAGAGCCGGTGCCGATCTCCAGTACCTGCTCGCCGCTGCGCAGCGCGAGCGACTGCAGCATGCGCCCGACCAGCATCGGCCGCAGCATGTGCTTGCCGCACGGCAGCGGGATCTCGCAGTCGGCGAACGACAGCTCGCGCCACGCTTGCGGCACGAAACGCTCGCGCGGCACCAGGCGCAGCGTCTCGAGAATGCGCTCGTCGAGCACATCCCAGGCGCGTACCTGCTGCTCGATCATCTGCTCGCGGGCGACTTCCGTCAGCATTAGACGTAATCTTGAATTAGTGACCGCGGCACGTTAAGGGTTTTTGTCGCGTCTGCCAAGGGCGGCGATTGCCGCCACGATATGGTGAAAACCCATGGGGGCGGACCCGTACTCGGCTATGCTGCTATTGCAGGCGATGGCAGAGCTTGGCCCTTCTCCCAAGGAAAAAGCATCGCTTGAACAGACCGTCTTGATGTCGATAATCGCGCTGCTCTGCCTCCTGTTCGGTGTCGCGGCACTATTGCTGTTGGTGCTCTACTTCCTCCAGCGACGGCAACTCAGCGCACTCGAAGAGGTGTCCAAGCAGGTTCAGCGCACCGCCATCGGCGGCTCGTTGAAGACCCGAATCGAGCTGCAGACCGATCAGCCTGAGCTCGCCGCGCTGGTAACGGCCGTGAATCATCTGCTGGCGCGTGCCGGCGGCGCGGTCGATCAATTGCCGCTCAGCAGTGCGCCGATCGGCGCCCTCGGCGATCGCGTGCATGAAGCGGTGCTGATTCACGGCAAATCGATCCGCTACGCCAATCCGCAATTTGCGAGCCTGCTCGGCTGCCCGGTCGAAGAGCTCGTGGGGCGCCGCCTCGAGGAGCTCGTGCCCGCGGAATATACCGAGCTGGTGGCGGAAAACATGCGCCGCCGGCTGGCCGGCGAGGCGGCAGCCGAGCGCTACGAAATCGATCTGAACGCAACGCAAGGCCACAGTGCCCGTCTCGAGCTGTCGAGCTGGCCAATCCAGCATGAGGGTGAGCAGGCGCTGCTGCTGGTCGGCGTGGAAGTGCTGCCGACGCAGACCGTACAGTCCCTGCAGCCGCCGGAGCGCCGTTCGCGCGCACGTCTGGCACTGGAATCCTTGCCCGAAGCGATGATCACGCTCGACAGCGACGGCAAGGTCGAGTACCTGAATCAGGCGGCCGCGCGGCTACTGGGCACGGATGCGGCCGCCGCTGCCGGCAGGCCGCTCGAGGAGGTCGTGCGTGTCGTGGAGGACGCGGACCGCAAACTGCTCACCGAGCCGGTCCGGCAGGCGCTCGCCGTCGGCACACCGCTCAATATCGGACGCCGCGCGCTGCCGATCCGTTCGGGTGCCGGCGAGCGTCTCATCGAGCTGTCGGCCGCATCGATTCGCATGGAGACCGGTGAGAGCGTCGGCGCCGTGCTGTTGATGCACGACGTCACCGAAGTGCGCGGCCTCGCCCGGCAGATGTCGTACCAGGCAACGCACGATGCGCTGACCGGGCTGCTCAATCGCCGCGATTTCGAGCGGCGACTGGAGGAGGCTACGGAGCGCGCGCGCCGCGGCGACGGCGCGCATGTGCTGTGTTACCTGGACCTCGACCGCTTCAAGAGCATCAACGACAGCAGCGGCCACCAGGCGGGCGATGCCATGCTGCGCGAGGCTGCCAAGCTGCTGCGCGACGCGGTGCGCGATTCGGACACGGTCGCGCGAATCGGCGGCGATGAGTTCGGCATGCTGCTGGTGGGCTGCCCGCTCGACAAGGCGCGCCAGATCGCCGATGACGTTTGCCGCGCGGTCACGGACTTTCGTTTCGTCTGGCGGGACAAGATCTTCAACGTCGGCGTCAGCATCGGCCTGGTCGAGATCTCGCGCGACAGCGGCAGCATCGAGGAGCTGCTGGCAGCCGCCGATTCCGCCTGCTACGTCGCCAAGCGCCAGGGCGGCCACGTGGCCGTGTATTCGGCGCGCGATGAGGCCTTCGCGCGGCAGAGCGGCGAGTTTCACTGGCTGCACACGCTGCAGGTGGCGCTGCGCGACAGCCGCTTCGAGCTCTACTGCCAGCCCATCGTCGCTTCCTATGCGTCCAACGACGAGGGGCCGGCCATGGAAGTGCTGGTGCGGCTGCGCAACGAGCTCGGCGAGCAGCTCGTGCCGCTCGAATTCCTGCGCGCGGCCGAGCGCTATCGGCTCATGGGCTTCATCGATCGCTGGGTCGTGCGCACCACCCTGACGGCGCTCGGGCGCGGGGCGATCGAGCTGGCAGCCAAGCGCAGCATCGCCATCAATATCTCCGGCCAGACTCTGGCCGATGCGCAATTCCTCGAATTCGTGGTCGAGTGTTTCGATTCGACCGGCGCCAATCCGTCGCAGATCTGTTTCGAGATCGCCGAAAGCACGGTGGTTGCCAATTTCGAGCAGGCGCGCCGCTTCGTCGGCGTATTGCACGGCATGGGCTGTCGCTTTGCGCTCGATGACTTCGGCAGCGGCCTGGGCTCGTTCGCCAATCTCAAGACCCTCGCGGTCGATTACCTCAAGATCGACGGTTCGTTCTTCAAGAATCTGGCGCGCGACTCGGTCAACCAGGCGATGGTGACGGCCATGATCCGACTGGCGCGCACGTTGAACTTCAAAGTGATTGCCGAACAGGTCGAGGATGCGACCACCATGGATGCCGCGCGTCAGATGGGCGTGGACTATTTGCAGGGATTCGCCGTCGGGCGCCCGGAGCGCCTGGCCATGGCGGCCTAGCCGATCGCCCGCTAGTGCGGGCGCGCAAAGATCTCGTTGGCGCGCACGAACGCCTCCAGGAACGGCGCCATCCAGCGCATCTGCGAGCGATGCTCGCGCAGTGCCGCGAGCTTTCGCGTGCGCTCGGCCTCGCTCAGCGGCACTGCTTCCCAGACGCGTGCCGCGGCGGTGGCCGGCGGGGAGAGCGGCAGTTGTGGCTCCAGACCCAAGGGGCGCGGCCAGCCCGGGGCATGCACGATCCAGTAGTGCAGCGATTGGCTCTCGCCGCGGCGCTCGAGCAGGCGCAAAGCCAAGGCGCCACTGGCGCTGTGGTCCGGATGGCGGTCCTCGGGCGCCGCCGCCAGCACCAGCGTCGGATTGAACGCAGTCAGAACGGCTTCGAGATCACGCTCGAGATTGGCGCCGGTGTAGCTCGCCCCGGGGCTCAGTGCCCCGGCATAGGGGACGAGGCTGCTTGCGGTATATTTCGAGTAATAGGGCCGGTTGAAGTAGGCGCCGGCGAGGGCCAGCACACCTCGGTCAGGATAGCCGAGCTCGAACTGCGCGGAGCGCGGCACGCCGAGCCGATCGGCCGCGGCGTGAGCCTCGCGCAAGCGCTCGGCTCCCAGCCGCCGCATTGCGCTGCCGCCGGGCCAGAGCGTGTGCTCCACGAGCATCGCATCGAGCTCGAAGCCGTCGCCGGCAGTGAGCCAAACGACGGCAACGCCCGCGCCCCGCGCGAGTGCCTGTTGCAATAGCCCCGCGCAGCACAGGGTTTCATCGTCCGGATGCGGTGCGATCACGAGCACGCGATCGTGGGCGCTGATCGCGCTCATGCGCGCGAGCGCCGAGTCGGCCGCGGCGCGTGTCGCCGGCAGCGCTGCAATCAGCAGCGCCGCCAGTAACCGCCACGGGCCCGTCACGGACCACGCCCGGCGCTAGAGCAGCGGCACCAGCAGCAGGGCAACGATGTTGATGATCTTGATGAGCGGGTTGATCGCCGGTCCCGCCGTGTCCTTGTAAGGATCGCCGACCGTATCGCCGGTCACAGCGGCCTTGTGAGCCTCCGAACCCTTGCCGCCGAAGTGACCTTCTTCGATGTACTTCTTGGCGTTGTCCCAGGCGCCGCCACCGGTGCACATCGAGATCGCCACGAACAGCCCCGTCACGATGGTTCCGATCAGCAGTCCGCCGAGCGCCTTGATCCCGGCGCCCGGGCCCATGAGTGCCGTGAGCCCGAAGGCGACGATGATCGGCACCAGGATCGGCAGCACCGAGGGCACGATCATCTCCCTGATGGCCGCGCGCGTGAGCAGGTCCACCGCACGCGAGTAGTCGGGCTTCGCGGTGCCGTCCATGATGCCTTTGATCTCGCGGAACTGGCGTCGCACCTCGGTGACCACCGAGCCGGCCGCGCGCCCGACCGCCTCCATCGCCATCGCACCGAACAGGTACGGCACCAGTCCGCCGATGAACAGGCCGATGATCACGGCCGGATCGGACAACGAGAACTCGAGCATCGCGCGGCCGCTGTCGGCCAGATGAGCCGAGAGATTGTGCGTGTAGTCGGCGAACAGCACGAGTGCAGCCAGGCCGGCCGAGCCGATCGCGTAGCCCTTGGTGACGGCTTTGGTGGTATTGCCGACGGCATCGAGCGGATCGGTGATGTTGCGCACCGCCTTCGGCAGATCGGCCATCTCGGCGATGCCGCCGGCGTTATCGGTGATCGGTCCGTAGGCATCCAGCGCCACCACCATGCCGGTCATCGACAGCATGGCGGTAGCGGCCACGGCGATGCCATACAAGCCGGCCAGCGTAGAGGAGCCCCAGATCGCGAGGCACACCGCGAGCACGGGCAGTGCGGTGGATTTCATGCTGACACCGAGGCCCGCGATGATGTTGGTGGCGTGCCCGGTCTGCGAAGCTGCCGCCACACCCTGCACGGGGCCGTACTCGGTGGCCGTGTAGTACTCGGTGATGATGATCATCGCGGCGGTCAGCGCCAGACCGATCAATGCGCAGCCAAACAGTGCGCCTAGCTGCTCCGGCAGCAGTGCGCGCGTGATGAACCAGAAGCCGATCGCGGAGATCACACCGGAGACGATGACGCCCTTGTACAGCGCGTTCATGATCCTGCCGCCCTCGCTGACGCGAACGAAGAAGGTGCCGATGATCGAGGAGACGATCGAGGCCGAGCCCAAGGCCAGCGGGAACACCAAGGCCGCGACGCCCGATCGCTGCAGCAGCAGGCCGCCGAGCAGCATGGTCGCGACGATCGTGACCGCGTAGGTCTCGAACAGATCGGCGGCCATGCCGGCACAGTCGCCGACATTGTCGCCGACGTTGTCGGCGATCACGGCCGGATTGCGCGGATCGTCCTCGGGTATGCCGGCCTCGACCTTGCCGACTAGGTCGGCGCCGACGTCGGCCCCCTTGGTGAAGATACCGCCGCCGAGGCGCGCGAAGATGGAGATCAGCGAGCCGCCGAAGGCCAGTCCGACCAGTGCATGCAGCGCGGCGGCATCGCCGAGCGAGGAGCGCAGCAAGGCGAAGTAGCCCGTGACGCCGAGCAGCCCCAGACCCACCACCAGCATGCCGGTGACGGCGCCGCCGCGAAATGCCACTGATAATGCGGCGTTGAGGCCCTGGCGGGCCGCTTCGGCCGTGCGCACGTTGGCGCGTACCGAGACGTTCATGCCGATGTAACCGGCCAGACCCGAGAGCACCGCGCCGACCGCGAAGCCGCCGGCGGTGGGCCAGTTCAAGGCGAAGCCGAGTACCACGAACAGCACCACGCCCACGGTTGCGATCGCGCTGTACTGGCGATTCAGATAGGCCTTGGCGCCGGTTTGGATCGCGGCGGCGATTTCCTGCATGCGCTCGTTGCCGGCGGGCAACGCCAGAATCGAGCGCACCGATCCGATGCCGTAGAGCACGGCGACTACGCCGGCAGCTATCGCCACCCAGAGCCAGTTCGTAGCATCCATGCAATCTCCTTCAGATCTCTAAACTAATGCGGTTCGGGCGCTGGGCTGGCCGGACCTGATGCGGTGCCGAGCCAAAATGGCCGCAAAATATAGCACACGGATAGGCGCCGACCGCCGTCACTTCAGGTTTTGAAGTCGGTCTTGAGCCGCCGGCGCACCGCCACGCCGCGGATGCGCACGTACTGGGGCAGACCGTCGCGATAGGGCGGGGCGTCCTCGCCGGCGATCAGCGGCTCGAGATAGCGCCGGCAGGCCGCGGTGATGCCGAAGCCGTCCGCCGTGATGAAGTGGCGCGGCACCTTCTTCTCGACGTTGGCCACCTGGCTCAGAGGCACCGGCACCAGCGTCCAGCGGTAGGGCTTCGAGGACAGGCGTTTGATCGCCGGCATGACCGCATTCAGGCCCTGCAGCGCGTATTCGACGGCCGCCTTGCCGACCGCGTAGGCCTGATCGACATCGGTCTTGGAGGCTACGTGGCGCGCCGAGCGCTGCAGGTAGTCGGCTACCGCCCAGTGGTACTTGTACCCCAATGCCTCACGCACCATGTTCGCGACCACGGGCCCAACCCCACCGAGTTGCGCGTGGCCGAACGCATCCCGCGTGCCGGATTCGGCCAGAAATTTGCCGTCCGGGTCGCGCGCACCCTCGGACACGACGATCACGCAGTAACCGTAATCGCCTACGCACTTGTGCACGCGCTCGAGAAATCTTGCGCGATCGAAAACGATCTCGGGAAACAGGATGATGTGCGGCGGCTCAGCGGCGCGGCGGCCCGCGAGTCCGCCGGCCGCCGCGATCCAGCCGGCATGCCGGCCCATGACCTCGAGTACGAAGACCTTGGTCGACGTGCGGGCCATCGAGGCCACGTCCAGACCGCCCTCGAGCGTCGAGACCGCAATGTACTTGGCGACCGAGCCGAACCCCGGGCAGCAGTCGGTAATCGGCAGATCGTTATCGACGGTTTTGGGTATGCCGACGCAGATCACGGGGTAGTTCAGTGCGCCGCCGATCTGCGAGATCTTCCATGCCGTGTCCATGGAATCGTTGCCGCCGTTGTAAAAGAAGTAGCCGATGTCGTGTGCCCGAAACACTTCGATGAGCCGTTCGTACTCCGTCCGGTTCTGCTCCAGGCTCTTGAGCTTGAAGCGCGCCGAGCCGAATGCACCCGCCGGCGTGTGGCGCAGCGCGCGGATGGTCGCGGGGCTCTCGTGCGACAGATCGATCAGGTTCTCGGTCAGCGCACCGATGATGCCGTCGCGGCCGGCGAAGACGCGGCCGATCCGGCGCGGGTGCTTGCGCGCCGTTTCGATCACCCCGCAGGCAGATGCATTGATGACGGCGGAAACTCCGCCGGACTGTGCGTACAAAGCGTTGCGGGCCCGGGCCTGGGCCGTTTTTGTTTTCATCCTCGATTCCTGCAGGTGCTGGTGGGGCGGAGCCGCGCGAGCATACCTTGGCCGCGCCCCGGAAGTCTCCCGGCCGGACTTCGGTGCGGCGCCGGAGCGGGTTTGACCTTCCAGGCCCCGACCGGTACTGTTTTAAGGATGCGTATCGTTCTCATGGGGGCACCGGGGTCGGGGAAAGGCACCCAGGCTCAAAGGCTGGTCGCGCGCTTCGGCATCCCTCAAATTTCCACCGGAGATCTGTTGCGCAGTGCGCTCGCGCGGGGCACCGAATACGGCCGCCGCGCCAAAACCGCGATGGAAGCCGGTCAACTGGTCGCCGATGAGATCGTGCTGGGCATCATCCGCGAACGGCTCGCCGAGCGCGATGCCGAGCGCGGATTCATTCTGGATGGCTTCCCGCGCAATCTGCCGCAGGCGCAGGCGCTGCGCACGATGCTCGCCGGCATCGCGGCGCCGCTCGATGCGGTCGTATTGTTCGAGGTCGATTACGCCGAGATCATCCAGCGCATCTCGGGACGGCGCAGTTGCCCGCAGTGCGGACGGGTCTTCAACCTGCAAGAGGCGGCCGGGGCCGGCGCGGCACGCTGCGATCATTGCGCCGATCATCCGCCGCTGGTGCAGCGGCGCGATGACGAGGAGGCGACCGTGCGACGGCGGCTCGAAGTCTACGAGCGCGAGACCCGACCGCTGGTGCAGCACTACGCGGCCGAGGGTCTGCTGCGCACCATCGACGCGGATGCTGCGGTGGATGAGGTGACCGCGCGATTGCTGGCCGCGCTCTCATCCGGGCCTGCGCCCGCGCCGCGAGCGGTTTCCTAGAGCGCGGCCAGCAGTCGTTCGCCGATGACCGCGCGCCGCCAGCCGCTCAACACGGCGCCATCGCGCGCCCCCGACACCAGCCGCTCCATCTCGCGCCTGGTCGCCAGCACTTCCGGCGCCATGCCGAGCTCGCGTCCGATCTGCTGGGCCAGCTGCGAGAGCTTCCTGACTGCATCGCTCGCTGCCGGGTCGGGCCGCCGCCGCTGCGGTAGCGGCGGCAGGTGCGCCGGTAATTCGCTCGCCTCGATCACCGCCAGCATCTGCACGCCGCTGTGGCTGCGGATGCCCTCAGGCAATTCGCTCAATGTCTCGAGCTCGGCGAGCGTGCGTGGGGCGCGCAGCACCATATCCCGCAAGGCGGCGTCAGGCAAAATCCAATTGCGCGGCCGATCGGCTGCGATCGCACGCTGCTCGCGCCAGGCCGCGAGCGCCGCGGCGAGCCGCTGGCGCGCGGGATCGAGCTCGTTGAAGCCCTTGAAGCGCCGCCAGGCCTGCTGCGGATCGACCTCGAAGGAGCCGATCGCATCGAGCTCGGTCATTTCCTGCTCGAACCAACTCCAGCGCCCGAGCCGCTCGAGCCGCTCGCGCAGACAGTCGCGCAACGGCAGCAGGTAGCGCACATCGTCGAGCGCGTAGGCCACTTGCGCGGCAGTGAGCGGACGGCGCGACCAATCAGTGCGTGTCTGAGTCTTGTGCAGGCTCGTGGACAGCAGTCGCTGCACCAGCTCGCCATAACCGACCTGCGCCGGCAGGCCGACCAATGCCGCCGCGACCTGGGTATCGAACAGTCCGCGCACCGCTCCGCTCGCCGGCCAGAGCACTTCCAGATCCTGCCGTGCTGCGTGTAGCACTTTCTGCGGCGAGCCCGCTGCCAGCGGCGCGCGCAGCGCCTCGAGGTCGCGGAGTGCGAGCGTATCGAGGCAGAAGGCGTGATCCCCGACGCTGACCTGCACCAGGCACAGCTGCGCGAAGTAGGTGCGCTCGCGCAGGAATTCCGTGTCCACACCGATCACGGCGGCTGCCTTGAGCCGCTCGCAAAGCTGCGCCAGGCCGGCGCTGTCGCTGATAATCTCCGGCATGCCTGCGATGTTCATCGATCAGGACATCTTACTGCCATTGCCGCGCCTCGCCAGCGCCGCGGCGAGGCGCGGCGCACAGACGCGGTTGTGCGCGCCGAGTATGGTGACGACATCGCTGATCAGGCAGCTTCAGGCGCGACGTTAGGATTCATCACAGGCTCGCACGCGATGCACGTTCACATCCTCGGCATTTGCGGCACGTTCATGGGGGGCATTGCCGCGCTGGCGCGCGCCGCCGGTCATCGCGTCACCGGCTCGGACCGCGATGTTTACCCGCCGATGAGCACGCAGTTGGCCGCGCTCGGCATCGAGCTCATCGAGGGCTACGGCGTCGAGCAGCTCGAGCTCAAGCCCGATGTCATCGTGATCGGTAACGTCATGTCGCGCGGCATGCCGGTCGTCGAAGCGCTGCTCGATCGCGGCCTGGCGTACACCTCGGGCCCGCAATGGCTCGCAGAGGCGGTGCTGCGCGATCGTTGGGTGCTGGCGGTGGCGGGCACGCACGGTAAGACCTCGAGCAGCAGCATGCTGGCCTGGATCCTCGAGGATGCGGGGCTCAAGCCCGGCTTTCTGATCGGTGGCATCCCGCAGAACTTTGAGCTCAGCGCGCGGCTCGGCGAGAATCCTTTCTTCGTCATCGAGGCGGACGAATACGACACGGCGTTCTTCGACAAGCGCGCAAAGTTCGTGCATTACCGGCCGCGCACGCTGGTGCTCAACAATCTCGAGTACGACCACGCGGATATCTATCCGGACCTGGCGGCCATCGAGCGCCAGTTCCAGCACCTGCTGCGCACCGTGCCGGGCGCAGGGCGTATCGTCGCCAACGCCGCCGATGCCAATCTGCAGCGGGTGCTGGCCGCCGGCTGCTGGACGCCCGTGGAACGCTTCGCGGCCGCGGGCGGTGCCGACGTGCAATGGAGCGCCGCAGCGCCGGCAGGCAGTGATTTCTCGCGTTTCGATATCCTGTTCGAGGCACGCGCGCGCGGCACGCTGATCTGGAATGCCATGGGCGCTCATAACGCCGACAATGCGCTGGCGGCGCTCGCAGCCGCGCGGCATGCGGGTGTGCCGATCGAGCGCGGCATCGAGGCGCTGGGCCGCTTCCGTGGCGTCGAGCGCCGCATGCAGCTGCGCGGTAGCGCCGGCGGGGTGCGGGTGTACGACGATTTTGCGCATCATCCGACTGCAATCCTGACCACCATCGATGGGCTGCGCCGTCGCGTCGGGCGCGAGCGCATCGTCGCGGTGCTCGAACCACGCTCGCATACCATGCGCCTGGGCGTGCATCAGGGCACGCTCGCTGCCTCGTTGGCCGCTGCGGATGAGATCTGGCTGTACGCGCCGGCGTCGCTGCGCTGGGACGTCGCCGGCGCCGTGGCCACGCTCGGAGCGCGCGCCCACGTGGTGACTGACATGGACACGCTGCTGCAGGGGTTGGCGCAATCTCTCAAGAGTGGCGATCATGCACTGATCATGAGCAACGGCGGCTTCGGTGGACTGCACGCGCGTCTGCTCGAAGCACTGCGTGCTCGCAGCGGTTCGGGCGGATGACGCAAATTGCGCTGTTTCCGCTCAACACCGTGCTGTTTCCCGGCGGCCTGCTGCCGTTGCGCATCTTCGAGACGCGCTATATCGACATGCTGGGGCGCTGCCTGCGTGGCAATGAGGCGTTCGGCGTCGTGCTGGTCAAGCAAGGCAGCGACACCGACCCTACGGTCGAGACCGCGCCGGTGGGCACTTCGGCACGCGTGGTCGATTTTCAGCCGCTGGCGGATGGCTTGCTGGGACTGTTGTGTCGCGGTGAGCAACGATTTCGCATCCAGGACCGCAGTCGCCGCGACGACGGCCTCAATTGCGCCGTGGTCGACTGGATTGCCGAGCTGCGCGGCGTGAGCGTGGCGGCGCAGTTCCAGCCGCTGGTGCCGCTATTGCGTCAGGCGATGGACAAGCTCACCACCATCGGGCGCTTCATCGAGCCCGATTACGACGATGCCTCCTGGGTGGCGCATCGCTTGGCCGAACTGCTGCCGCTCGATCAGAGTCTGCAACAGCACCTGCTGGAGATCGACGACCCGAATGAGCGTCTGCGCCTGCTGGCGCCGCTGATCGAATCGTAGTCGACGGCGCGCGTCAGCCGCGGCGATCCGCGGCCGTGTCGAGCACCTGCGCGGCAGGCTCGAGCCAGACGACTTGCGTCTCGATGCTGCCGTCGGCGCACAGCGTCAAGCGCCGATAGGCGGGCGGCCGGGCGTCGAGCGCAAACGTGTCCGACTGCGGCAGGAACTGCGCGCAGGTCGAAGGCGTGGCGAGCAGCCGCACGCCGCGCCGCCGCGCATCGAAAAACTGGTGCACGTGACCCCAGGCGATGGCGCGCACCTGTGGATGCGCATCGAGCACCTCGAAGAACGCATCGGCATTGTCGATGCCGACCGCGTCGAGCCAGCGGCTTGCCATGCTGACGGGATGATGATGGACGCAGACCAACGCGTGGCGCTCGCTGCCGGTCAGCGCCGCCTGCAAAGCCTGCAGCTGCGTCTGGCCGATATGGCCGCCGGCCCGTCCCGGCACGCAGCTGTCGAGCAGAATGATGCGCCAGGCGCCGAGATCGGCGAGACCTCCGACCTGGAACGGCGGCGCGCTCAGGGCGCTGCGCAGCCTCGCCGGGTCGTCGTGATTGCCCGGGATGCAGTAGACCGGCTTGCCGAGCGTGCCGAGCTCGCGCGCGAAATGCGCGTAGCCTGCCGGCTCGTCATTGACAATATCCCCGGTGCAGAGCACCGCGTCCACGCGCGACATGCGCGCAACGGCATGCGCCAGCACCTGCCGCAGCGAGGCGAGCGAATCGACACCGCGCAAGCAGCCCTGCGGGCTCGCAAACAGGTGCGGGTCGGACAGGTGCAGCACTCGGACTTCGTCGTTCACGCGATGATTTTACTCGCTCTACCCGGCGGCACCGAGTGATGCGTTTCAAGCGTTGGCAATTTCTCGTGCCGCGCGCCGTGACAGAGCGCTTAATCGAGAAATGCCGCACAAACAGATGTTAAAAAAGTCGCGCTGATTTGTCGGAATTCACCGACAGGTGCGCGGGGCGCGCGGCGTGCGCGCCCCGCGGTGCGCAGCGGCGGTGCGGCCGCTGCGCACTCGCACCGGCGCTTCAGTAGCGGTAGTGATCGCTCTTATACGGACCAGCCGGATCGACGCCGATGTAGCGCGCCTGCTTGTCGGTGAGCTCGGTGAGCTGCGCGCCGAGCTTCTTGAGCTGCAGCCGTGCGACCTTCTCATCGAGGTGCTTCGGCAATACGTAGACGCCGATCGGATATTTGGCGGTGTTGGTGAACAGCTCGATCTGCGCCAGGGTCTGGTTGGCGAACGAAGAACTCATGACGTAGCTCGGATGGCCCGTGCCGCAGCCGAGATTCACCAGGCGTCCTTCGGCCAGCAGAATGATGCGCTTGCCGTCCGGGAAGATGACGTGATCGACCTGCGGCTTGATGTTCTCCCATCGATACTGCTTGAGCGCGGCGACGTCGATCTCATTGTCGAAGTGGCCGATGTTGCACACGATCGCGTTGTTCTTCATGCGCTTCATGTGCTCCTGTGTGATGACGTGGAAATTGCCGGTGGCGGTCACAAAGATGTCGCCGTGCTCGGCGGCTTGCTCCATCGTGACGACGCGGTAGCCTTCCATCGCGGCCTGCAAGGCGCAGATCGGATCGATCTCGGTGACCCAGACCTGTGCCGAGAGCGCACGCAGTGCCTGGGCCGAGCCCTTGCCGACGTCGCCGTAGCCGGCTACGACCGCGATCTTGCCCGCGACCATGACGTCGGTGGCGCGCTTGATGCCATCGACCAGCGACTCGCGGCAGCCGTACAAATTGTCGAACTTGCTCTTGGTGACCGAGTCGTTGACGTTGATGGCCGGAAAAGCCAGCTGGCCGTCACGCGCCATCTGGTACAGGCGCTTGACGCCGGTCGTGGTCTCTTCCGAAACGCCGCGAATGGCCTCCAGGCGCGTCGAGTACCACTTGGCATCGCGCTTGAGCGTGGCGCGAATGCTGTCGAACAATGCCACTTCCTCCTCGCTGCCGGGCTTGCCGATCAGACCCGGATCCTGCTGCGCGCGCGCACCGAGGTGCAGCAGCAAGGTCGCATCGCCGCCGTCATCGAGGATCATGTTGGCGTTCGCTGCCTGCGGCCAATCGAAGATCCGGTGCGTGAACTCCCAGTACTCGACCAGCGATTCGCCCTTGTAGGCGAACACCGGCGTGCCGCGCGCGGCGATCGCGGCGGCTGCGTGATCCTGCGTCGAAAACACGTTGCAGGACGCCCAGCGCACCTCGGCGCCGAGCGCCTGCAGCGTCTCGATCAGCACCGCGGTCTGGATGGTCATGTGCAGTGATCCGGCGATGCGCGCTGCGCGCAGCGGCTGGGTCGGTGCGAATTCTTCGCGGATGGCCATGAGACCGGGCATCTCGGTCTCGGCAATGAGGATTTCCTTGCGGCCCCAGTCGGCGAGCTGCAGGTCGGCAACGCGGCAATCCGCGGTGACCGTGGACTTGGCAACGGGACGGACGGTGGCAGTCATGGCGGCTCCAATTCCTGGTAACAGGGTTTATGAGCGCCGTTGACTTAAGGCCGGTGAACTGAGCCTGGCAGGGGCGATGGCGGGCCCCGCGGCCCGGCCGCCTGTCGCAGCGCTCCTCAGTCACCAGGCTGCCGCCGCTGGCGGCAGCGTCAATCCAATCTATGCTCGAATCCTGCGCGGCTCAAGCCGCGCGCCTGCGGCTGCGCCGGGAAGCGCCGCTGCAGAGTGCCTCGGCCTTGTCGGTGCGCTCCCAGGTGAATTCCGGCTCCTCGCGGCCGAAATGCCCGTAGGCCGCGGTCTTCTGGTAGATCGGGCGCGAGAGGTCGAGCATCTCGCGCAGGCCGTAGGGCGTGAGATCGAAGTTGCGGCGTACCAAAGCCGTGAGTTCTTCGCGCGAGAGCTGGCTGGTGCCGAAGGAATCCACCATGATCGAGGTCGGCTCGGCGACCCCGATCGCATACGACACCTGTACTTCGCAGCGCGCCGCCAGTCCGGCGGCGACGATGTTCTTGGCCACGTAGCGCGCGGCATAGGCCGCCGAGCGGTCGACCTTCGATGGATCCTTGCCCGAAAACGCGCCGCCGCCGTGGCGAGCGAAACCGCCGTAGGTATCGACGATGATCTTGCGTCCGGTGAGGCCGCAGTCACCCACCGGGCCACCGACCACGAAACGTCCCGTCGGGTTGATGTGATAGCGCGTGCGCCGATCGAGCCACTTCTTCGGCAGCACCGGCTTGATGATCTCCTCCATGACCGCCTCGCGCAGCCGCGCGGTCGAGATGTCGTCGCTGTGCTGGGTGGAGAGCACCACGGCCTCGATTCCGACCGGCTTGTCGTCCTCGTAGCGCAGCGTCACCTGACTCTTGGCGTCCGGTCGCAGCCACGAGAGCTTGCCGCGGCGGCGTACCTCGGATTGTCGCTTGACCAGCCGATGCGCGAGCGTGATGGGCGCAGGCATCAGCACCTCGGTCTCGTTGGTGGCGTAGCCGAACATGAGGCCCTGATCGCCGGCGCCCTGTTTGCGCTTATCGCTGCGATCCACGCCCATGGCGATGTCCGGCGATTGCTTGCCGATGATATTGATGACCCCGCAGCTCGCACCGTCGAATCCCATGTCCGAGTGGTTATAGCCGATGCGCAGCACGGTCTCGCGCACGAGCTTTTCCAGATCGATCCAGGCGCTGGTCGTGACCTCACCGGCCACGATCACCACGCCGGTCTTGACGAGCGTCTCGCAAGCCACACGGCCCGCGAGATCGTCGCGCAGGATCGCGTCCAGGACCGCGTCGGAGATCTGATCGGCTATTTTGTCGGGATGGCCTTCCGAGACCGACTCGGAAGTAAACAGATAATGGTTGCTCATCCAGGAATTGTGGGGCTGGCCAAAGCTGATGGTGCAGTATAACCGAAGCCCCCGCAGCCGGCCCGCTCATGAGTGGCGCCGTATCAAATTTGCGACGGACGACGCAGATTGCTCCTCATTGCCGCCAGCCCGCCGCCTGTTAGACAATGCCCGGCCGCAATGACTGCGGCCTGGAGAGAGCCTGGATGCCCACGCGCCGAGAACTTGCCAATGTGATCCGCGTGCTCGCGATGGATGCGGTCCAGCAGGCCAATTCCGGGCACCCCGGTGCCCCCATGGGCATGGCCGACATCGCTGAGGTGCTGTGGCGGGAGTTCATGAAGTACAACCCGGCCAATCCGCACTGGTGGGATCGCGATCGGTTCATCCTGTCCAACGGCCACGCCTCGATGCTGCTGTACGCGTTGCTGCATTTGACCGGCTATCCGCTGAGCATGGACGAGCTGCGCAATTTCCGGCAGCTCGGCAGCCGCACCGCCGGGCATCCCGAGCACGAAGTCGACATCGGAATCGAGACCACGACCGGCCCGCTTGGGCAGGGTCTTGCCAACGGCGTTGGCATGGCACTCGCGGAGAAAATCCTGGCGGCGCATTTCAATCGACCCGAGCTGCCCATCGTCGATCATCACACTTGGGTGTTTTGCGGCGATGGCTGCCTCATGGAAGGCATCTCGCACGAGGCCTGCTCGCTTGCCGGCACGCTCAAGCTCGGCAAGCTCATCGTGTTCTACGACGACAATGGCATTTCGATCGACGGCAAGGTCGCGGGCTGGTTTGCTGATGACACGCCGAAGCGCTTTGAAGCCTACGGCTGGCACGTGCAGAGCATCGACGGTCATGACGGCGACGCCATCGCGCAGGCCACCGGCGCCGCCAGGCGCGAAACCGAGCGCCCGTCGATCATCTGCTGCAAGACCGTGATTGGCTGGGGTGCGCCCACCAAGGCCGGCACCAAGGCCACGCATGGCGAGCCGCTCGGCGTCGAGGAAGTGGCCGGTGCCCGGCAGCAGTTGGGCTGGAGCGCGCCGCCATTCGTGGTGCCTCCCGAGCTCAAGGCGGCCTGGAATCATGAGCAGGCCGGACGCGCCGCCGAGGATGCCTGGAAGCAGCTCTACAGCCGTTATCGCAGTGCCCATCCGCAGCTCGCCGCGGAGCTTGAGCGGCGCATGCGCGGCCAGCTGCCGGCCGATTGGGCCGAGACGCGCAAAGCCGCTCTCGCCGCGGCGCAGACCGTGACCGCTGCCCAGGCGACACGCGTGTCCTCACAGGCGGCGCTGAATTCGATCGGAGTGAAACTGCCTGAACTGCTCGGCGGTTCGGCCGATCTGACCGGCTCGAACAATACGCTGCAGAAGATCTCGCGCGCCATCGAGCCCCATAATGCCGCCGGCAATTACGTCTATTACGGGGTGCGCGAATTCGGCATGACCGCGGCCATGAATGGTCTGGCGCTGCACGGCGGTCTGATTCCTTATGGCGGCACCTTCCTGACCTTTTCCGACTACGCGCGCAACGGCGTGCGCATGGCCTCGCTGATGCATCAGCGCGTGCTGCTGGTCTATACCCACGATTCCATCGGTCTGGGCGAAGATGGTCCGACGCATCAGCCGATCGAGCATCTCAATGCCCTGCGGCTCATTCCCAACCTCACGCTCTGGCGTCCCGCCGATGCGCTCGAGAGCGCGGTCGCCTGGTGTGAGGCGATCGAGCATCAATCTGGCCCGAGCGCGCTGGTATTCACGCGCCAGGGCCTGCCGCAGCTGCAGCGCGCGCCGGCAGCGGTTGCGGCTATTGCACGCGGCGGCTACGTGCTGGCCGATTGTGCCGGTACTCCGGAGTGCGTCGTAATGGCCACCGGCTCGGAGGTCTCAATCGCGCTCGAGGCGGTCAAGGCTGCGCTCGCCCAGGGCAAGCGCGTGCGACTGGTCTCCATGCCCTGCACCGAGCGCTTTGATGCGCAGGACGCCGCCTATCGTGAGTCGGTGTTGCCGGAGGCGCTCGGCGCGCGCGTGGCCGTGGAAGCCGGGTCCACCGCGTTGTGGTGGCGCTACGTCGGTCGCGCGGGACGCGTGATCGGCATCGATCGCTACGGCGCTTCGGGCAAAGCGCCGGAGCTTTACAAGAAGTTCGGCATTACGGCCGAGCACGTGCTGCAAGAGATTCTCGATACCATACAACGGCACGTTCAATGACGCTCAAAGGGGGGGATCAATGGCTGCGGCCGCAAGGCGATCCTAAGTATGAGCAAGGTCAGCGACGGCAGCTCCGTCCAGGAGTGCACCTGGTACGACAACCAAGGGGGATTCTCGCACCGCATGCTCGATACGACGCTCGCCTGGTCAGGTGCCTCGTGATGGCGTGGCTCGCATGAAAGTCCTGCGCATGGGCGATCTCGCGTTGGCCGGCAAGCGGGTGCTGATTCGCGAGGATCTGAACGTGCCGGTCAAGGACGGTGTCGTCAGCAGTGATGCCCGCATCCGGGCCGCGCTACCGACGTTGCGTGCAGCGATGCAGCAGGGCGCACGTGTGATCGTGCTGTCGCATTTGGGACGGCCGCAGGAGGGCAAATGCGAGCCGGAGTTCTCGCTCGCCCCGGTGGCGGCGAAACTCAGCGAGCTACTCGGCAAACCGGTGCCGCTGCGCAAGGACTGGTTGGCCGGCGTCGACTGCGCGCCCGGCGAAGTCGTGCTGTGCGAGAATGTGCGCTTCAACAAAGGCGAGAAGAAGGACAACGAGGCGCTGGCGCGACAGATGGCCGCATTGTGCGACGTGTTCGTCATGGACGCCTTCGGTACGGCCCATCGGGCCGAGGCGAGCACGCACGGCGTGGCGAAATTCGCCCCGTTGGCGTGCGCCGGTCCGCTGCTGGTGGCCGAGCTCGAGGCGCTCGAGCGCGCGCTTGCGAAGCCGGCCAGACCGATGGTGGCGATCGTCGCGGGCTCGAAGGTATCCAGCAAACTGCAGGTGCTCGAGGCGCTGCTGGACAAAGTCGACAAGCTCATCGTCGGCGGCGGCATCGCCAACACCTTTCTTGCGGCCACCGGCGTCAAGGTGGGCAAATCGCTGTGCGAGCGGGACATGCTCGAGATGGCGCGCAAGCTGCTCGAGCGCGCGCGCGCGCGCGGCGCGGAGATTCCGCTGCCGGTCGACGTCGTTGTCGCGCGCGAATTTGCTGCCACCGCGCACGCCGACGTGCGGCCGGTGGGGCGGGTAGCGGACGATGAGCTGATCCTCGACATCGGACCGGATACTGCCGAGCAATTCGACGCCATCCTGCAGTGCGCCGGCACCATCATCTGGAATGGACCGGTCGGCGTGTTCGAATTCGATCAGTTCGGTGAGGGCACCAAGTCCATCGCCAACGCGATCGCCAGCAGCAAGTCGTTTTCGCTCGCGGGCGGCGGCGATACCCTGGCGGCAATCGAGAAATACGGCGTCGAGGACGGCATTTCCTACATCTCGACCGGCGGCGGCGCGTTTCTTGAATTCGTGGAAGGCAAGACGCTGCCCGCCGTGGCCGTGCTCGAAGAGCGCGCTGCCGGCGCGGCGGCGCTTTGAGCCTCAAAGCTGCGATGCCGTACGCTACTCATTGATGGACACACTGCGCAGAACCAAGATCGTTGCGACCATGGGTCCGGCGACCGATAGCCCCGAGGTGGTGGCGGGCATGGTCAAGGCCGGGCTCGATGTCGCCCGCATCAATTTCTCGCACGGCACGCGTGAATCGCAGCGCAAACGCGTCGAAATGGTGCGCAATGCGGCCCGCGAGGCGGGCCGCTACATCGGTGTACTGGCGGATCTGGCCGGGCCGAAGATCCGTATTGAAAGCTTTCGCGACGGTTCGGTGCAGTTGGCCGAGGGCGCAGCGTTTGCGCTCGATACCGCACTCGATCCGCAGGCGGGCAGCAGTGGCGAGGTGGGGTGCGCGTATAAGGAGTTGCCGGCGGACGTGCACACGGGCGACACGCTGCTGCTCAATGACGGGCAGATCGTGCTCGAGGTCGAGAAGGTCGCCGGCACGCGCATCCAGACCGTGGTGCGCGCGGGCGGAGCGCTCTCCAATCGCAAGGGTCTGAATCGCCAGGGCGGCGGCATCTCGGCGCCGGCCGTGACCGAGAAGGATCTCGAGGACATCTGCCTGGCTGCCGAACTCGGCATCGATTATCTGGCAGTGTCCTTCGCGCGCGACGCCGACGACATACGCCGTGCGCAGGCCGAGCTGCGTCGCTGGCGCGGGGAGGCGCGCGTGGTAGCCAAGATCGAGCGGCACGAGGCGCTCGACAACCTCTCGGGCATTCTCGCCGTGACCGACGCCGTCATGGTGGCCCGCGGTGACCTCGGCGTGGAAATGGGCTACGCCGAGCTCACGGGACTGCAGAAAACCATCATCCGCCAGTCGCTGGCGCGCAATCGCGTGGTTATCACCGCCACGCAGATGATGGAATCGATGATCCAGAGTCCGATCCCGACGCGCGCCGAAGTCAGCGATGTTGCCAACGCGGTACTCGACGGCACCGACGCCGTGATGCTGTCGGCCGAGACCGCTACCGGCAAGTTTCCGGTGAAGGCGGTGCAGGCGATGTCGGACGTGATCCGTGGCGCCGAGAAGTATCAGATTGGCTCCATGCGGGTGATGGTGCGCGCCGAAGAGGAGTTCGGTAACAGCGAGGAGGCGATCTCGATGGCCGTCATGTACACGGCCAATCATATGCGCGTGCGCGCCATCGTCGCGCTGACCGAATCGGGCATGACTCCGCTGTGGATGTCGCGTATCCGTTCCGACATGCCGATCTACGCCGTCACGCGCCATGAGGCCACGAGGCGCCGCGTGACGCTCTACCGCGGTGTCTATGCCGTGCCGTTCGACATCACCAGCACCGAGACCGCGGTCGTGTACAGCGCGATCTTCGAGCAGTTGCTCGGGATGGGCGTGGTCGATATCAACGACCTCGTGATCTTGACCAAGGGGGAGCAGTCAGGCGTCTCCGGCGGCACCAATTCATTGCAGATTCTGCGGGTCATCAGCCGGCTGTAACGGCTGCTCACAACGAGACTTCGGTACGGGCGGCGTTCATGTTCGCTCCGCTATGCTTGAAAATATGGTCGCCGAGCCGCCCACCGCCAGCCGCACCCCGACCGCCTCGACGGTCGGGTTGGTACTGCCCGGCGGCGGGGCCCGCGCCGCCTACCAGATCGGAGTCCTCAAGGCGATCGCACAGCTGCTGCCGGATGCGGCCAATCCATTTCCGATCATCGTTGGCACCTCGGCCGGCGCCGTGGCGGCGACCGTGCTCGCGGCCGAGGCCTTTCGCTGGCAGCGGGCGGTCTTGGCGCTCGAACGTGTCTGGGCCAACTTCCACGTATCGCAGGTGTTTCTGGTCGATCCGCCCAACATGCTGCGCTCAGGTGTGCATTGGATTCTGTCGCTGCTCTCGGGCGGCTGGCTGCTGCCACCGCCGTTGGCGCTGTTCGACAATGCGCCCTTGCGAGCGCTGCTCGCACGCAGTATCGACTGGCGCCATCTGCAGCGCAGCATCAACCGCGGCCATCTGCGGGCGCTGGCGGTGTGCGCCACGGGCTACGACTCGGCCGCCTCGGTGGCCTTCTTCCAGTCGGTGAGCGATCTGGCACCCTGGCTGCGGCAGCAGCGGGTCGGGCGCCGCACACAGCTGCAGCTCGATCACGTCATGGCGAGCCTCGGCGTACCGTTTCTGTTTCCGCCGGTACGATTGGGGGACGAGTACTTTGGCGACGGCGCACAGCGTCAACTCTGGCCGCTCAGTCCCGCGATCCACCTGGGCGCCGATCGACTGTTCGTGATCGGCGTGCGCTCCGAGCTCGCGGCAGGCATCACGGCCCGGCCGCCCGAGGTAACACCTCCGCCCTCGCCGGGGCAGCTGTTCGGCTACATGCTCGATACGCTCTTCATGGATCAGATCTACGCCAATATCGAGCACGTGCAGCGCCTCAACCAGGTGGTCGATCTGGCGCCGAGTGCGGTGCCGGGGCTGCACAAGATCGCGACCTTGCTGATCGCACCGAGTGCGGACCTGCGCGTGATCGCCACGCAGCACATTCGCAGCTTGCCGCGCGCGCTGCGCGCGCTGTTGCACGTCATGGGCGCGCGCGGCTCGGCAGGCGCCCAATTCGCGAGCTACCTGATGTTCGAATCGAGCTTTACCAGCGAGCTCATCGCACTCGGCTACCGCGATGCCATGCAGCGAAGCGATGAGATCGTCGGGTTCCTGACCGGCGCGCCGCTCGCGGCCACGACGCTGCTGCCGCAGCTGCAGCTCGCCGCTCAGGAGTCGGGGCGGCCTTAACATGTCGGACAGTCCGAGGCGTACCGAGGCGGCCGTACCATGAGCATCGTCTACCGCACAGGCATCGGCGCGGTGTGTCCCGGGTGCCGGCGGCCTGTGGGGCAGTGCGTCTGCAAGCATGCGCAGGGCCAGCCGCTACGCAGCGCCGGCGCGAGGCCGCTTGGGGCGGTGCGCGTGAGCCGTCAGACCCAGGGCCGCGCCGGCAAGGCGGTCACGGTGATCACCGGTCTGCCGCTGGCCGGCGCGGCGCTCGAGACCCTGGCGGCGGAACTCAAGCGCCGCTGCGGCAGTGGCGGTACGGTCAGGGATGGCCTCATCGAGATCCAGGGCGAACATCGCGACCGGCTGGTCGAGGAGCTGATTCGGCGCGGCTATGCCGCCAAGCGCTCCGGCGGCTGAAGTCTGGCGCCTCAAGTCGCGCCGGCCAGCGCGCGCGTGACCTTGGCAGGTTCGGCCAACGCGCAGTGGCGTACCGTCACCTGCGGCCAATGCGCGGCTATGCGCGCGGCCAGTCGCTCGACCACGTACACCGAGCGGTGCTGGCCGCCGGTGCAGCCTACCGCCACGGTCAGATAGCGGCGGTTGGCGGACTGGTGCTCGGGAATGCGCGCCTCGATGAAAGTGCCGATATCCTCGATGAATCGAGCCACGGCCGGCTGCGCCTCGAGAAAATGAATCACCGGCTCGTCGCGTCCGGTGAGCGCACGCAGATTCGGCTCCCAGTAGGGATTCGGCAGCGAGCGGGCATCGAACACGAAATCGGCATCGCCCGGTATGCCGTGCTTGAAGCCGAACGATTCGAACAGCACCGACATGCGGTCGCGCGGCCGCTTGCCGACGCGGCGGTTGATGAGCTCGCGCAGCTCGTGCACGCCCATGCGCGAGGTGTCGATGATCAGATCGGCGGCGTTGACTACCGGCTCGAGCAGCTTGCGCTCGAGCGCGATGGCATCGTGCAGGCTCTCGCCCTGGCGGCTCAGCGGATGCTTGCGGCGCGTTTCCGCGTAACGCCTCAGCAACTCATCGTCATTCGCCACCAGGAACAGCAGCTCGCAGTGAATGCCGCTGCGTTTGAGCTCATCGAGCAGCATCGGCACGGTGGCGATATCGTCACCGGGATTGCGGGCATCGATGCCCACGGCAGTGCGGTGATAGACCGCGGCACGGCTGCGCACCGTATGTGAGATCAGCGTCTGCAGCAGCGCCGCCGGTATGTTGTCGATGCAGTAGAAATCCAGGTCTTCGAGCATGTGCAACGCCACGCTCTTACCGGAGCCCGACAGTCCGCTCAGGAAAATCAGGCGCACGAGCGCTCCGTGCCGGCGGTGCTTGCCGCCGGCGCGGCCTCGACTGGCGCGGCGCTACAAGCGCGGGCTCTTCTGTGCTTCCTGGGCATGATGGTCGGTCAGCTTTTCCTTGTGCTTGCGTAGCCGTCGTTCGAGCTTGTCGGCCAGCGCATCGATGGCCGCGTACATATCGCCCTCGCTCGCCAGGGCGTGGATGGTCTCGCCGCGCACGCGCAGCGTCGCTTCGGCCTTGTGCAGCAGCTTTTCAACCGTCAACACGAAGTGCGTGTCGATGACGTGATCGAAGTGGCGCATGATGCGGTCGAGCTTCTTCTCGACGTAGCTGCGCATGGCCGCCGTGATCTCGACATGATGACCGGTGACGCTCAATTGCATGACCTCATCTCCTTGTATGTGACTCTAGCTGTCACTTGCCGTTGACTCGTCTGCGTTCGTTGGACGGGGCGAGGCCCATCGATTCCCTGTACTTGGCCACCGTTCGACGCGCCACCGGGATGCCCTCGCCGGAGAGGATCTCGGCGATGCGGCTGTCGCTGAACGGGGCGGCTGAATGCTCCTCGCGGATGAGCTTGCGGATCTTGGCGCGAATGGCCGTGGAGGAGGTGCCCGAGCCGTTGTTGCCTTCGACCTGGCTCGAGAAGAAGTAGCGCAATTCGAGCACCCCGCGAGGGGTATGCATGTACTTGCCCGAGGTCACACGCGACACGGTCGATTCGTGCATGCCGATGGCCTCGGCGATGTCGCGCAGAATCATCGGCCGCATATGCTCCTCGCCGTGCTCGAGGAACTCGGTCTGACGCTCGACGATCGAGCGCGCAACCTTGGTCAGGGTGTCATTGCGGATCTCGAGGCTCTTGAGCAGCCAGCGCGCCTCCTGCAGCTGCGTGCGCATGCTGGCGTGGCTGCTGCTGCGACCGATGAGGCTGGCGTAACCCTGATTCAGTCGCACGCGCGGCAGCGTCGCGCCGTTGATTTCGACCGACCAGCCGCGCGGCGTGCGGCGCACGAACACGTCGGGCACCACATATTCAGCCGCCGAGCCGCTGACCACCGAGCCCGGCCGCGGATGGCAGCTTCGCACCAGCGCCACGGCCGCCGCGAGCTCCTCGTCTGAGGCGCGCAGCTCCCGGCGCAGGGCTGTGAGCTCGCGTTCGGCCAGCAGTTCGAGGTGGTGGCGCGCAATGGTTTTGGCGAGCGCGAGACCCGCAGTGGTCGGCCCGAGCTGCTCGAGCTGCAACAGCAGGCACTCGCTGACCGAGCGCGCGCCGACACCGGGCGGATCGAGCATCTGCACGATGGCGAGCACGTGCTCGACTTCCTCGCTACCCGGGTCGAGTTCAGGTTTGAGACTGGCACCGATCACATCCAGCGGCTCACTCAGGTAGCCGTCGTCGTTGATGGCATCGATGATGGCACGGCCGATTGAGAGCTCGCGGGCGTCCAGGCGCGCCATCTCGAGCTGCCAGAGCAGATGGTCGCGCAGCGACTGGCCGGCAGAATCGGCGAATTCCTGCTGCCGATCGTCATCGCCGCCGCTCCAGGGATTTTCCGCCGGCCCGACGGACCGGTCGGTCCAGCCGTCGTCCACCACTTCGACCGGCGGCTCCTCGGGTGGCGCGGCGGTTTCGGGCGCGGTCTCAGTGCTCGACAGCGGCTCGTAGACGCCGCTTTCGGGGTCTTCGTCCTGCTCGAGCATGACATTCGACTCGAGCAGTTCGCGGATATGCGCCTGCAGCTCGATGGTCGGCATTTGCAGCAGACGGATAGCCTGTTGCAGCTGCGGTGTCATCGTCAGCTGCTGGCCGAGTCGCAGTTGCAGGGTCGGCTTAAGCATGAAACGTGCCTACGGTCGCGCCCGAGGTGTTGACCAAGGGACGGCGTATTGACTTAAGCCTATGAATTATCAAGATTATCAGGACCGCTCCGAGCAACTATAGGCGGAATGACTGGCCCAAGTACACCTCACGGACTTGCGGGTTGGCAAGGACTTGCTCCGCGGTCCCGGATGCGATAACCACGCCCCGGTCCACGATGTAGGCTCGGGCGCAGACCCCCAGGGTCTCGCGCACGTTATGATCGGTGATCAGCACCCCGATGCCGCGCTCCGCCAGCTCGCGAATGATGCGCTGGATATCGAGCACGGACAGCGGGTCGACCCCCGCGAATGGCTCATCGAGCAGAATGAAGCGTGGTTCGGCAGCCAGTGCGCGTGCAATTTCAACCCGGCGGCGCTCGCCGCCGGACAGCGACAGGCCGCGCGTGTTGCGCACGTGCACGATGCGCAGCTCCTCCAGCAGCTCCTCGAGCCGCTGCTCACGGTCGGCCCGGTCGAGCTCGGCGCGCAGCTCCAGGATGGCCATGACATTGTCGGCCACCGACAGCTTGCGAAACACCGACGCCTCCTGCGGCAGATAGCCGATACCAAGCCGCGCGCGCTGATCGATGCTCAGCGCCGTCAGATCGCGTTCATCGAGCACTATAGAGCCGCCGTCGGCCGGCACGAGGCCGACGATCATGTAGAAGGCGGTGGTCTTGCCGGCGCCATTGGGGCCGAGGAGCCCTACGACCTCACCGCTGTGGATCTCCAGCGACAGGTCGCGCACGACCGTGCGCGACCGATAACTCTTGCGCAGCGAGCGCGCGGCAAGCAGCGTCATGGGCGTCTGATCACCGAGTTGCACTGATTGGCCGCTCCCGTGCGGATCGTGCCATGCACGCGGGCGCTATCGCCGGGCGCGCTATCGGCGCGCACACGTTGCGTATCGATCTCGTAAGCGATATGGCTGCTGGTAATCTCGTTGCAGCCGTCCGATAGCCAACCATCGCCATTGAGCTGCAATTCGTTGTGCTGCATGTTGAAGGTAATGGCGTTGGCGTGGCCGTGCGCGGTCTGACCGTCCTCGAGCCGGTGCTGGAATTGCGCCGGCGAGCCCTCGGCGGTCATCGAGTCGATGCGCTTATCTGCGAACTGCACCGTCGCCCGGTCGGCCTGCAGTTGGCCTTCGGGCATGAACACCCGCACATGACCGGTCAGCACCCAATCGCTGCTACCGATGTCCAGGCCGGTGGCTTCGGCGCGATCGGCTAGGATGCGGCTGACGCCGCGCGTGGTGTCGACGATGTCGATGTCGTACAGGATGAGGCGGTTGGGTTGCGCGTCGAGCCGCGAGGCCGTGTAACACAGCGGCTCATGGCACACCGGCGCGTCAGGAGTTGCCTCATCGGCTTGCACGACGCCGCCGCGCAGCGGCGCTGCCAAGCCCAGTGCCAAGCCCAGTGCCAGCAAGGCTCGGCCGCGAGCTCGGCCGCCTGGGCCGCGGCGATGCTCAGTGCAGCAGGACACCGCGCACCTTGGACGCCAGCTGCAACGTATCGTTCTGCAAATCGGCTCGCATGCCGTGGCCGGTGAGGCGGTTGCCGCCCCAATCCACGCGCACCGCGATCGGGGAAGTCGCGATTTTCTGCATCATGTCGAGATGCAGCTGCTCGGTGTCGATGTGCACCGGCATGGTGGAACCGGCCGGGACCCCTTCAGCGTGCACCGCACCGTCGAGCTCGGCGGTGCCAGCGTCCTGCGGCATCTGTCCGTGCTGTGCCGTGAGCGTCCAGTGGTTGCCCGGCTCGGGTTGATAATCCAGCTTCGGCGCGGTCAGGAAAATCATACCCTGCGGCTGCGGCTGCTCGATGCGATCGGCATCCAGGCGATACAGCGGCAGACCGTCCTCACCGGTCTCGATCAACTGCGCATGCACAGCGGCAAAACCTGGCTCCGTGATGCCGTAGTCACTGGTGGCGCTGTCGCCGTTACCGTTCTCCGCCCCCTGGAAGTACAGCAGTGCTGCCAGAATGGCCACCGCGCACGATGCGAACAGCAGCCGCAGGATCATCGGCGGCCTGAGGGGCGCGCGGCCAGCAGCCAGTCGCAAACTTCGCGCACGGCACCGGCGCCGCCAGGCTGGCGCGTGCGTCGATGAGCGACGGCGCATGCCACGGGGTGCGCATCCGCGACCGCAACCGCAAGACCTGCCTGCTGCAGCATCGGCACATCGGGTGCGTCGTCGCCGACACAGGTGCACTGCGCCGCCTTCAGCTCGAGGACTTCGAGCAGACCCTTGAGCGCCGCCGCCTTGTCGTCAATGCCCAGCAGTACATGCCGGATCCCGAGCTCCTCGCAGCGATGCAGCACCGCCGCCGAGCGGCGTCCCGAGATCACGGCGACATCGATGCCGGCGGCGAGCAGCGCCTTGATACCGTAGCCATCGCGCACATGAAAGCTCTTGCCCACTTCTCCGGATGCGTCGTACTGCAGGCGGCCATCGGTCAACACGCCGTCCACATCCAGCACCAGCAGCTGCATCGCCGACAGCGGTGCGGCCCGCGCGCGCGCCGCACGCGCCGTCTTCAAACCACCCCCGCGCGCATCAGATCGTGAACATTCAGCGCCCCGATCAGATGCTGCGCGTCGTCGGTCACGAGCAGCGCGGTCACGCGATAGCTCTCCATGAGCGCGGCGGCCGTGGCGGCCAGCTCGTGGGCCGCAATGCGCCGGCCGCCCGGCGTCATGACTTCACGCATGGTGGTGCGATGCAGGTCGATGCGCCGGTCGAGGGCGCGCCGCAGGTCGCCGTCGGAGAACACGCCGACAACACGCTGCTGCGCATCCAGCACGGCTGTCAGGCCAAGACCGGTGCGCGTCATCTCCAGCAATGCGTCCGACAGCGGGGTATCGAGGCCGACGCGCGGCAGTTGCTCGGCGCGCCGCATGATGTCCTCGACGCGCAGCAGCAATCGGCGCCCGAGACTGCCGCCGGGGTGCGAGCGTGCAAAATCCTCGGCCGAAAAGCCGCGCGCTTCGAGCAGCGCCACGGCCAGCGCGTCCCCCATGACCAGGGCCGCGGTGGTGCTGGCGGTCGGGGCGAGATTATGGGGACAGGCCTCCTGCGGTACGGCGACGTTCAGGTGCACATCGGCCGCGCGCGCCAGTGTAGACAGCGCATCGCCGGTCATCGCGATCAGCGGCACCGCCATGCGCTTGACGTGTGGCATCAGCGCCAGCAGCTCGGCCGTCTCGCCGGAGTTCGATACCGCCAGCATCAGATCGGCGCGCGTGAGCATGCCGAGATCCCCATGGCTGGCGTCCCCCGGGTGCAGGAAGAAGGCCGGAGTGCCGGTGCTGGCGAGCGTGGAGGCGATCTTATGCGCGATGTGTCCGGATTTGCCCATGCCGCTCACGACGATGCGGCCGCTGCATTCGAGGCACAGGCGGCAGGCGCGGGCGAACAGGCCGTCGAGTCCGCGGCGCAGCGATTCGAGCCCCTGAGCCTCGATCTCGAAGGTGCGGCGCGCGGCCTGCAACAGGGCTTCATCGCTCGTGGCGCTGTGTTCTACGGCATTCATCGTCGGTCCCGCGCTGTGCATGATAGCGCCTCGGAACGGCCCAGATGGCGCCTTCCTCGAGCCGCAATTGCCTTAAGATCGGGACCATTATGACTCCAGCAGAGATCGCGCAACTGATTCAGGCGGCACTGCCGCAGTCGCGGGTCGATATCCGCTCCGACGACAACACCCACTTCTCGGCCCGGCTCATCGGCCCGGAGTTCGAGGGGCTGCGCTCGTTGGCGCGTCACCAGCTCATCTACCGGGCTATAGGTGAGCGCATGGGCCGCGAGATCCATGCGCTCACCATCGAGGCGTACACGCCCCAGGAGTGGGCGGCACGGGCGCAGCAGGACACTTCCGGGCGTGGATAAGCTGCAGATCACCGGCGGCACGGCGCTCGAGGGCGAGGTGCGCATCTCCGGCGCCAAGAACGCCACGCTGCCGATCCTGGCAGGCGCGTTGCTTGCGGACGGTCCGGTGACCATCGGCAATGTGCCGCACCTGCAGGATGTCACGACCACCATCGAGCTGCTCAGCCGCATGGGCGTAACCGTCACGATCGATGAGCGCATGCGCATCGAAGTAGACACCGGCACGATCCGCGAGTACTTCGCCCCCTACGAGCTCGTCAAGACCATGCGTGCCTCGATACTGGTGCTCGGTCCGCTGCTGGCGCGCTACGGGCGCGCGGACGTATCGCTACCCGGCGGCTGCGCGATCGGCGCGCGGCCGGTCAATATCCACGTCGCCGGCTTGCAGGCGATGGGTGCCGACATTCATATCGAAGGGGGCTACATTCGCGCCCGCGCCGAACGGCTCAAGGGCGCGCGGCTGGTGCTCGAAGCGGTCACAGTCACCGGCACCGAGAATCTCATGATGGCGGCGAGCCTGGCCGAGGGCGAGACGGTGCTCGAAAACGCGGCACGCGAACCGGAAGTGGTCGATCTGGCGAATTTCCTGACGGCGATGGGTGCGCGAATCAGCGGCGCCGGTACCGACCGCATCGTCATCGAAGGTGTGCAACGGCTCAATGGCGTGCATTACGAGGTGCTGCCCGACCGCATCGAGGGCGGCACCTACCTGGTCGCGGGGGCCATCACGCAAGGCCACGTACGCATCAAACAGACGCGACCGGAGCACCTGGACGCTGTGATCTTGAAGTTGCGTGAAGCCGGCGCGACGGTGCATTGCGGCGATAGCTGGGTGGAAGTCGACATGCGCGGCCGCCGCCCGCGCTCGGTCGATGTACGCACGGCGCCTTATCCGGCCTTTCCAACCGACATGCAGGCGCAGTTCGCGGCGCTCGATACCATCGCCGAGGGTGTCGGCACGGTCGTCGAGACGATCTTCGAGAACCGCTTCATGCACATGCTCGAGATGCGACGCATGGGTGCCGAGATCCGGCTCGAGGGAAACACCGCGATCATTCGCGGCGTGAGCCGGCTCACGGCCGCGCCGGTCATGGCAACGGATCTGCGCGCCTCGGCGAGCCTGGTGCTGGCGGGCCTGGTGGCCGCTGGGCGCACCGAAATCGAGCGCATCTACCATATCGATCGCGGCTACGAGACCATCGAGGAAAAGCTCGCGCAGCTCGGAGCGCGGATCAGGCGCGTGCCGAACTGAAGCGGCGCTGAGGCGGCGCTGAGGCAGCGGCGCCTCGACCCTTCAACTGGCCTGCGGCCGCTCGGTCACTGCCAGATTCGCATCGAGCTCCGTGTGGCCGCGCAGCAGGTGCAGTTGCACGTGACTGCCGGGTTTTTTGGCCGCGATCTGCGCCAGCGCCTCCTGTGCGCTGTGCACGCTCTTGCCATCGACCTTGGTGAGGATGTCGCCGATGCGCAGTCCGGCGTCGACTGCCGGGCTGTTGCGGTACAGGTTGGTGATGACCACGCCGCCGCGTGCCAGACCGAGTTGCTGCGCCTGTTCATCGCCGACATCCTCGGGCACGAGCCCGGTCCAGCCGCGGATCACGCGCCCGTGATCGAGAATCTCCTCCATGACGCCGCGCGCGAGATTCACGGGAATCGCAAAACTGATGCCCTCGACGCTGATGTCGCCGCTGCTGTTCTTGCCCAGCACCGCGGTATTGATGCCGATCAGATCGCCGAGCGTGTTGATGAGCGCGCCGCCGGAGTTGCCGGCATTGATCGCTGCGTCGGTCTGGATGAAATCCTCGAACGTGGCGACGCCGAGTTGGCTGCGACCGGTGGCGCTGACGATGCCGTGGGTGACCGTCTGCGACAGCCCGAGCGGATTGCCGATCGCGAGCACGCCATCGCCGACCTGCAGCTGATCGGAGCGGCCGAACGGCATCACCGGCAGTTTGTTGAGTTTGATCGACAGCAATGCCAGATCGGTGTCCGGGTCGCGGCCGACCACCACCGCGCGCGCCACGCGGCCATCGGCCAGCGTGATCATGATGGTATCGGCATTGGCGATCACGTGGTTGTTGGTAATGATGTGCCCGCTGGCATCGACGATCACGCCCGAGCCGAGCGCGCGCTCGACGCGCCGGCGGTACAGCGGGCGCAGATCGCCAAACAGCTGGGCCAATGCCGAGGGTTCGATCTGCTCGGTCACGAGCCGCGCCGTGGAGATGTTGACCACCGCGGGAGCGGCGCGTCGAACCGCCGCCGCGTAGGATTCGGCCGCCAGGGCCGGTGCGGGTCGGAGCGGCGATGCCGTCGTCGCGCCCGTGTCAGCCGCGGGCGCAGCTGAGGCGGCCGCCTCGGATGTCGCGGCGGAAGAGGCAACGCGGGGAGCGGCGGCGCTGGTCGGCCCTCCGGTGCGATCCGGGGGCGGCGCGGCAGGACGCTGCAATAGCTGCGGATGCACGAAGACAATGATGAACGCCAGCGCCAGGCCGCCGATGATGCTGCCGGCGACAAATACCGCTGCGCGTCCCAGTCGATGTAAGTCCATAGAATTCTAAGGCGTCGCTGCCACACGGGCGTGTCCGAAGGGTTGTGTATAATGCGACACTTCCCGTGCGTCGACCTTGCTATGTTGCGCGCGGCTGAATTTTCCGCTTAAGGCGCAAGAGAGTGTCCCGTACATGACTGACATCGGAGCGGATGCGTATGGCACCGCGATCGACCAGAGTCGCCGCAAGTTTCTGACGCTCGCCACGAGCGCGACCGCGGCGGTCGGCGTGGTGTTCGCCGCGGTACCGTTCATCGAGTCCTGGCAGCCCTCGGAGCGCGCGCGCGCGCTCGGCGCCCCGGTGGTGCTCGACATCAGTAAACTCGAGGCTGGGCAGATGATCACGGTCATCTGGCGCGAGCAGGTCATCTACGTCGTGGGCCGCGCGCAGGGCTTGGTGGACAAGCTCGCCAAGAACGACGGCGAACTCAAGGATGCCAAGTCCGAGCAATCGATTCAGCCACCATACGCCCACAACGAGATGCGATCGCGCCGCGCCGATGTCTTGGTTCTGATCGGCATCTGTACGCATCTGGGGTGCCTGCCCAGGCAGTTCTTCGCTCCGGGCGATCCGGTGCTGGGTGCGAGCTGGCCGGGCGGCTTCCTCTGCCCGTGCCATGGCTCGCGGTTCGATCTGGCGGGGCGCGTCCTCATTGGCTCACCGGCGCCGACCAACCTGAGCATTCCGCCCTACAGCTACAAGGATCAGCACACTCTCGTCATCGGGCTCGATGGCCCGCAAGCTCAAGGAGCCGCCTGATGGCGAACGAGGTGGCTCAAAAGCCCGGACTCTGGGGCTGGATCAACCGGCGACTGCCGGTAGAAACGTTCATGAGCAGCCAGCTGCTCGAGTACTACGCGCAGAAGAATTTCAATTTCTGGTATTTCTTTGGCTCGCTGGCTCTGCTGGTGCTGGTCATTCAATTGCTGAGCGGCATCTTTCTGGCGATGTTCTACAAGGTCGGCGCAGCCAGCTCGTTCGATTCCGTCGAGTTCATCATGCGCGAAGTCAACTACGGCTGGCTGCTGCGCTATCTGCACTCGACCGGCGCCTCGGCGTTTTTCCTGGTGATCTACCTGCACATGTACCGCGGCCTCATGTACGGCTCGTACAAGGCACCGCGCGAGCTGCTGTGGCTGTTCGGCATGATGATCTATCTTTCGCTGATGGCCGAGGCGTTCATGGGCTACGTGCTGCCCTGGGGCAACATGTCCTTCTGGGCGGCCACCGTCATCATCAACCTGTTCGGCGCCGTCCCCGTGGTCGGGCCGACTCTGGTGGAGTGGATACGCGGCGACTACGGCGTCGCCGATGCCACGTTGAATCGCTTTTTCTCACTGCACGTGGCGGCGCTGCCGATGGTGCTGCTGGTGCTGGTGGGGCTGCACGTGGTGGCATTGCACGAGACCGGCTCCAATAATCCGGACGGCATCGAGAGCAAGCAGAAGAAAAGCGCCCAAGGCCTGCCGCTCGATGGGATTCCGTTCCATCCCTATTACACGGTCAAGGACATATTCGGTGCCGGCGTGTTCCTGACGCTGTTCGCAGCGGTCGTGTTCTTCGTGCCGACCTTCGCCGATCTGTTTCTCGAGAAGGCGAATTTCGAGCCCGCCGATCCGCTCTCCACGCCCGATCCGATTTCGCCGTCCTGGTACTTCACGCCGTATTACGCGATCCTGCGTTCGGTGCCCAACAAGGGCCTTGGTGCGGTGATAGTGCTGGTTGCGGTGTTGGCATTCTTCTTCCTGCCGTGGCTGGATCGCTCGCCGGTCAGATCGATTCGTTATCGCGGTTGGATCTTCCGCACATTCTTCGCGTTGTTCACGCTGTCTTTTCTGGGCCTGATGTATCTCGGTCTGCAGCCGGCGGAAGGTATCTATGTGACGCTCTCGCGCGTGGGTTGCGTGCTGTACTTCGCCTTCTTCATCCTGATGCCGTTCTACAGTCGCATCGATCCGGTCAAGCCGGTACCCGATCGGGTCACCTTCCATGCGTAAGCCGGCGAGCTCGACAACCTGGATATTGCTGCTGGGCTTGGCGCCATGGGCGCCATGGGCGCCATGGGCGGCTATGGCCGCCGACTCCACTACGGGTCAAGCCGCCGCCGCGCCGCACGGACGCGTGGACTGGGAGAGCTGGCACGCGCACAACTCGCTGAAGGATCTGGCCTCGCTGCAGCGAGGCGCGCGCAACTTCATGAACTATTGCAATGGCTGCCATGCGCTCAAATACGAGCGCTATCAGCGCATGGCGAATGATCTGCATATCCCGGCGGCGGCGCTCGAAAAGGATCTCGTGCCGCCCGGCAGTCACCCGCTGGACTACATCACCACAGCCATGCCCGCCGCGGATGCGTTCAATTGGTTCGGCAAGGTGCCGCCGGACCTGTCGCTGATTACGCGCTCCAAGGGTAGCGATTACGTCTACCGTTTTCTGAAGGCGTTCTACGTCGAACCGAGCACTGTCACGGGCAGCAACAACCTGGCTTATCCCAGTACGGCGATGCCGGCTGTGCTGTCCGAGCTCGGCGGGGTCAATGAAGCGGTGTTCCGGCAGGTCAAGGACGCCAAGGAGTTCGATCACTTCGTCAACCTCGTCCGCGGCAGCATGACGGACGCGCAGTTCGACGATTTCGTGCGCGATACGGTCAATTTTCTGGACTATGTCGGCGAGCCGGCGCAGCTCGAGCGGCAGACCATGGGAATCTGGGTAGTGCTGTTCCTGGTCCTGCTGACCTGGCTGGCGTGGCTGTTGAAGAAAGAGTATTGGAAGGACGTGCATTGAGCGTCCTGCCCCCGTCACGCGCGCGGTCTGAAGTGGGATCGCGCTAATCTCCTTCCATCAGGAGAGCTGATTCGTGTCCAGTCGCCGCGCAATCATGACGCTTTTTTCGGCCCCCGAAGAGCCGCACAGCCATCGGACCCGAATCGTGCTCGCGGAGAAAGGCGTCGAGATCGATGTGATCGATGTCGTGCCCGGGCGCTATCCTGAGGATCTGCTCGACCTCAATCCCTATCACAGCCTGCCGACGCTGGTGGATCGCGATCTGGTGCTGTACGACTCGCGGGTGATCATTGAATATCTCGATGAGCGCTTTCCGCATCCGCCGCTGATGCCGGTCGATCCGATCCTGCGCGCGCAGTTCCGCCTGGCGCTCTATCGCATCGAGCGCGATTGGTACGGTCTTGCACAGCAGATTGATGAGGATCACGACAAGAAGCACGCCGCGCGCAACAAGAAGGTGCTGCGCGACGCCGTTCTGCAGAGCGCGGATCTGTTCAAGGTCAAGCCATTCTTCCTGAGCGATGAATTCTCGCTGGTCGATGCCAGTATTGCCCCCATCCTGTGGCGGATGCGCCGCTACGAGATCGAACTGCCGCCCCAGGCGCAGGCGCTGGCGCGTTATGCCAGCGCACTGTTCGCGCGGCCGTCCTTTCGCGAAAGTCTGTCGGACGCCGAGATCGAGATGAGGGTCGGCTGATGTCATCCAAGAATCTCAGCGACAGCGGTCCCGTATCCCGGCGACCCTACCTGCTGCGTGCAATGCATGAGTGGATCAGCGACAGCGGCCATACACCGCACGTCATCGTCGATGCGCTGCGCGCCGGCGTGGAAGTGCCGTCGGCCTACATCAAGGACGGCAAGATCGTATTGAATCTGTCGATGACGGCGACCCAACGGCTGCAGCTCAAGAACGATGGCATCGAATTCGATGCCCGTTTCGCCGGTGTTGCGCACCACGTGCGTGTGCCGATGGCAGCCGTACTGGGCGTGTATGCGCGCGAGACCGGGGAGGGCATGATCTTCGCCGAGGGCGAAGCCGAGCCGCCGCCGTCATCGCCGACGCCGCCGGACCGGCCGCAGCCTAGCGCCGCGGATGCGCGCCGCGCCAAGCTGACACTCGTCAAGTAAAAAACGCCGAGCGAATCCACTCGATGGGTCCGCCGGCAGCGTGCAGCAGCAGCACATCGAAGCGTACGGGCAGATGCGACAGCGCCGGGCGGCAGCGCTGCAGGTAGCGCGTCGCGCGCACGATGCGAGCGCGTTTGGCGGCGGTGATGCTGGCGGCCGCGCCGCCGAACTCGGCGCGCGAACGCAGCCGCACCTCGGCGATGACCAACAGCTCGAAGTCGCACGCGACGATATCGATCTCACCTGCGCGGCAGCGGTAGTTGCGCATCAGCACGGTGAGGCCCGCCTGCTGCAGCACCTGCGCGGCGCGGGCTTCGGCCTCGCGCCCGAGCCGCTGACGGTCGACGGCGGCTACTCCATAACGGACGCAACAGCGCGTCCAGGGCAGTATCGGTCGGCGCTGGCGGCAGCGTCAGCGTGCCAAACCTGAGCTGTTCGTGGCAGAACTCGCGCGACTCATTGCGGCGTCGGGGCGCTATCGGGTAGCCGCCGCGGTTCGCCGTTGCGGATCTGAACCCAGATGAGCTCGCGCAATACGCGGCGATCGGCATTGAAATGCAGCGCGCCGGTCAGACCTGCAACCTGCGCATCGGCTGCAACGCGGCCCGCGGCCGACATGGCGAGCATGAGCTGACAGGCGTCATAGCCAAACGCGAACAGTCGGCTACGCCAGGCGGCGCGGTTCTCCCACGCCTGCTCGATGCTGTTGCGGATTTCGTCGATGCTGCCATCGCCGCTGACCATCCAAGGCATATCCGGATACATGAGACCATCGATGTCCTGATTCGAGGCGAGCGAGTCGGGTTCGTAGGCGTTGGACAGCGAATAGCTCGGGATGTCCCCGGCATAGAAATATTTGAGCTGCGGCTCGATGAGCCGCGCGCTGGTGGCCGTCGCCGCGGCAATGAACACGAATTCGATGTCCGCGCGCCGTCGCGGCTCGAAATTGAGCTTGCCACCGAGTACGGTCAGCAGCCGCTGCTGACGCGCGATACTGTCGTCGACGTGCAGAATGCTCCTGAGCTCGGTGCCATAGTCATGAGCCGCCGGATCGTAGGTGGCCGTCTCGATCAGGCTGCCGCCGAGCGCCGTGAGCTCGCGCGTGAAGGCTTCGTTGACGCGATTGCCCCACTCGCCGCGCGGAATGAGCGCGATGCCGCGCCGATGGCCGTCGGCGAGCACCCGGTGTGCGACCAGCTGCGCCTCCTCCTCCGGCGACAGTGCGTACTGATACAAGCCGAAGGGTGCCTCGCGATCGGTCGGCAAAAAGTTCAGCGCCAGCACCGGAATGGACTGAGGTCCCGTGCTCGCCACCGCCGCGACATCCTCACGCGTAAGCGGTCCGACCACGAAGCTGCTGCCGGCCGCGCGTGCCTGCGCAATGGCCTCGGGGCCCGGCAGTGCGCCGGTGTCGTACAGCCGCAGCTCCGGCCGCGTTGCCGAGGGAAGCTGGTAGTAGGCGCTCAGGAAACCGTCACGGACGGTGGCGCCCTGCGCGGCCGCCGGACCGGTCAGCGGCAGCAGCAAGGCAACACTGCCGCCGATCGACGTCGCCGCGAGCGGGCTCGGCAGCGCCTGCGGCAGCATCTCGAGTGCCGGATGATTCGGATATTTGGCGCGCCAGCGTGCCGCTTCCGATTGCGCCGTCAGCGATGCGCCCCGCGCCTGGGTGGCGATGGCGCCGAGCTCGAGCCAGCCGCGCACGGTGGCATCGGCGCTCGCTTCGGGCTCGAGTTTCACGCCGCGGTCGCGCGCCTCACGCAGTGCGGAGAGCAGCTGTGAACGCAGCCCGGTGCGTTCGGCCGGGCTGCTTACCTGACGTTCGCCCGCCATCTCGGCCAGCACCGCATCGACGGGTCGGCCGGCGGCCATCGCGATGCGCATCTTCAGCAGGAAGAAGCGCTGAGCGCCGCTTGCCGTGGTCGGTTCGGGCAGCGCGGCGATCCTCTGCCAGGCTTCCTGCGCATGCTGGGTTGAAAGCGACAGCTCGGCACTGAGCAGCGAGCGCTCGGTGCTCTGAGCCGGTGATAGCGAGGCTGCATTGAGCGCGGTGAGCACACGGGCCGCGTCGGCGGCGCGACCCGCGGCCAGCCACTCGCGCGCGGCGGCGAGAGAGAAATCGAACTGCGACGGCGGCGCACGCGCGGCGGCGAGCGCCTCGTATTGAGCCGCCGCCTGGGCGTGGTCTGCCTGGACGGCCGTGCCTGGCGGGGCCTGAACGCCCGCCACGGGGGGCGGATTTTCAGGCGCCGGACGCACCGGCGGATACGCGCCACAGCCTGCGAGGGAGAACGCAGCGATGCTCGCCAGCAAAGCCCACTGCGCTCTGGAGCGTGCCGGCCGCCGCCACCGCCCTGGGGCGCGCCGCCCTGGGGCGCCCTTCGACCCCGCGATTTTCAGTTGCGTCACCCGCATCATGCCCTGCAAGCTTGGTTGGCCGCAGCGCCGTCGGCGCCGCGGCGCTCAACCGGGGCGTCGATTATAGTGAGTCCGTCGCAGCAGCTCTCATCCGCCGGCCGGCTCGAGGTCGTGGCGACCCCAATCGGCAACCTCGCTGATCTCTCGCCGCGCGCGCGCGAAGTGCTCATGGCGGCGGACCTCATCGCGGCCGAGGACACGCGTCGCACGGCGGCGCTGCTGTCGGCGATCGGTCTCTCGCGCACGCTGGTCTCGCTGCACGAGCACAATGAAGCCAGCCGGATCGAGAGCCTGGTGCGCGAGCTGCAGGCCGGCAAGGTGATCGCTCTGGTTAGCGATGCCGGCACGCCGCTGCTGTCGGACCCCGGCTATCTCTTGGTGCGCGCGGCGGCGGCGGCCGGCATCAACATCCGCGCGATTCCGGGCGCATCGGCGCTGACCGCCGCGCTCAGCGTCGCCGCCTTACCCACCGACCGCTTCGTGTTCGAGGGCTTTCTGCCCGCGCGGGCCGGCGAGCGTCGCTCGGTCCTGGCGCGTCTGGCAACCGAGACGCGCACGCTGGTGCTGTTTGAGGCGCCGCATCGGATCGCCGCGACGCTGGCCGAATTGAAACAGCTCTTTGGGCCGCAGCGGCGCGCCGTGGTGGCGCGCGAGCTCACCAAGCTGCATGAGGCGGTCTACCGCGGAACGCTCGAGGAACTCGCTGCCGCCGCGGTTTCGGACCCCAACCTGGCACGCGGCGAGATCACGCTGCTGTTGGAGGGCGTCGCGGCTGCAGGCGATCAGGGCGCGGATCGGGCACTGCTGGTGCGGGCGCTGAAAGTGTTGTTGCCCGAAATGCCCCCGGGCCGAGCGGCGGCGCTCGCCGCGCAGATCGCCGGCGTCAAGCGCAGCGAGGCCTATGCGCTCGCGCAACAGCTGCGCACGCTCGCGGTTGAGGGCGAATCGTGAAGCCAGTATGGTGGGGTGGCGGAGAGTCGGCTGGGCAGCCGCTGCGCTGCGACGGCGCGGCGTGGAGGAAAGTCCGGGCTCAGCGGGCAGGGTGCCAGGTAACGCCTGGGGAGCGCGAGCTCACGGACAGTGCAACAGAAAGTAAACCGCCGAAGCGCCGGCAACGGCGCTGGCAAGGGTGAAACGGTGCGGTAAGAGCGCACCGCGTTGATGGCAACATCGACGGCACGGCAAACCCCACCTGGAGCAAGGCCAAATAGGGAAGTCGCCGTCCCCCAAGGACGGCAGCGCGCGCCCGCGCGTGCTTCCGGGTAGGCCGCTTGAGGCCCGCGGTGACGCGGGTCCCAGAGGAATGGCTGCTCTCGACAGAACCCGGCTTACAGGCTGACTCTCCGCCTCTCTTTCCGGCGCCGGTGTGCGGCCCTCGCAGCACGTCGAATGTCGTCGAGGTTTCAGGTTCAAGTCACTGATCCGTTTATAATCCTGCGCCAGCTAAGGTTGCCAGAATCACTCGGATTTCTCACCTTCAGCGCGTAAGTACCTACGGCGCTTCAGAAATTTCCCACTTAATCGTTGACATGCCGGCATCAGCATTCCTATAGTGGCGGCAAGTGGGAGAAAGTGGGGAGGGATGGGCAAAATCTGCCCTTCGCGCCAGTGTTCCGCGGTGCAGCAAAAGTCACTCTGGATGACAAGGGGCGGATGGTTGTCCCCACGCGCTATCGCGAACGTTTGCTCGAGCGGTCGGGGGGCCATCTCGTGATTACGGTCGATCGGGACGGGGAATGCCTGCTGCTTTATCCGTTGAACGACTGGGAACAGGTCGAACGGCGCCTCATGGAGCTGCCGAGCCTGCACGCACAGTCACGACGCCTGCAGCGGCTCATGGTCGGACACGCCACGGATCTTTCCCTCGACGGCCACGGTCGAATGTTACTGCCGCAAGAGCTGCGCGAATTTGCCGGTCTGGACCGGCACGCGATGCTGATCGGGCAAGGCAGTCGTTGTGAATTATGGGACGAGATCCGCTGGTTGGATCGGCGCGATACCTGGCTCAAGAGCGAGGCGGGGACCACCGATCTCCCAGCGCAACTCGATTCGCTGTCGCTATAGGGCGGCGGCTGGGCGATTGCGGGAAGTAGGGAGTTGGATGAGCACACGCCGGTGCTTGTCAACGAGGTGCTTGCGGCTCTGGCGTTGTGTCCGGCCGGCCTCTACGTCGATGCCACCTTCGGCCGCGGCGGCCACAGCGCGCCGATCCTTCGGGCGCTCGGCGCCAACGGGCGGCTCGTGGCGATCGATCGCGACCCGCAGGCAATCGCCGCCGGCCGTGTGCACTTTGCGCTCGAGCCGCGCCTGCATCTCGTGCAGGGGGAATTCGGCGAGCTCGCGGCGCTGGTGCGCGCGCAGGGGCTTGGCCAGCACTGCCATGGCGTGCTGTTCGATTTCGGCGTCTCCTCGCCGCAGCTGGACGATCCAGCGCGCGGTTTCAGTTTCCTCCAGGACGGTCCGCTCGATATGCGCATGGACCCGACGCGCGGCCAACCAGTTTCCGCATGGCTCGCGCGGGCGAGCGCCGATGAGATGCGCCACGTGATTGCGCGCTTCGGTGAGGAGCGTTTTGCCGGCGCCATCGCCCGCGAGATCGTGCGCACTCGCGCCGCACAGCCGCTCACGCGTACCAGCGCGCTCGCCGCGCTGGTGGCACGCGTCGTGCGCACACGCGAGCCCGGAAAGCACCCGGCGACGCGCACTTTTCAGGCGCTGCGCATCTGGATCAACGATGAGTTGGGGCAGATCGAGCGCGGCCTGGCACAGGCACTCGAGCTGCTCGCGCCGCACGGCCGGCTCGTGGCCATCAGTTTCCATTCGCTCGAGGATCGGCTGGTCAAGGAATTCATGCGCCGCCATTCGCAAGTCGATCCACTGCTCGCCGGCTTGCCGCACCTGCCCGCCGAGGCGCAGCCGCCGTTGCGCCGCATCGGCCGCAAGCAGCGCGCGACGGCGGATGAAGTGCGTGCCAATCCGCGCGCCCGCAGCGCTCTGTTGCGGGTGGCGGAAAGGCTCGAGCGGCAGTCCGACGGCGGCAAGCGCGCGTCGGCTGTGGGCGCCGCAGGCCGCAAATCGAGCCGCAGATCGAGATGAGCGTGCCCCGCAGCCTGCTGGCGCTGGCCGTGGCGCTGTTGTGGTGGGCGACGCTCGCTTCGGCCGCGGTCGCCGTCTATAGCAAGTACCGCGCCCGCGAGCTGTTCGTCGAGCTCGAGCAGCTCAACAGCAGTCGCGACGAGCTCGACGCGGAATGGGGCCGGCTGCAGCTCGAGCAGAGCGCCTGGTCGGCCTACGCCTTCGTCGAGCGCGTCGCTAGCGAGCGGCTGCACATGAGCATTCCGGATTCGCGCGACATCGAGATCCTGGCACCATGAAGCTCTGGTCGCTGCTGCGCGGTCGAGACAGGCGGGCGAAGCGCCCGGCGCGCAGCGCTCAGGATCGCACTGCCGGCCGCAGCGTCGGCCGGGGCGGCGAGAATGCGAGCCGTTATTCATTTCGGCTGCGACTGCGGCTGCTGTTCGCCCTGCTGCTGCTGGCAGCGGCAGGGCTGATCGGCCGCGCCGTGGATCTGCAGCTCGTGGACCATCCCTTCCTGGCGCAGCAGGGCGATGCGCGTTTCTCGCGCGTGGCCACGATCGTCGCGCACCGCGGCAACATCACCGATCGCAATGGCGAGCCATTGGCGGTCAGTACGCCGGTGGATTCGGTGTGGGTCAATCCGCAGGAGCTGGCCGGCAACCTTGAGCAGCTGCCGCGCCTCGCCAGCGCGATCAGTGCCGACCGCCAGGAGCTGCTGCGGCACGTCAGCAGCAACATGGACCGTGAATTCCTCTATGTAGTGCGCGGCCTGCAGCCGAGCGACGCCAATCGCGTCAAGGCGCTGAACCTTCCGGGCGTCAATCTCGCGCGCGAGTACCGACGCTACTACCCGGCAAGCGAAGTGACCGGCCATGTGCTCGGCTTCACGAGCATCGATGATGTCGGACAGGAAGGCGCCGAGCTCGCATTCGACAACTGGCTCGCCGGCGAGGATGGCGCCAAGCGCGTGATCCAGGACAGCAAGGGACGCAAGGTCGAAGACGTCGAGAGCATACGAGCCGTGCGACCGGGCCGCGATCTGCTGCTGAGCCTCGATCTGCGCATCCAGTATCTGGCCTATCGCGAGCTCAAGAGCGCCATCCTCGAGAATCGCGCGCACGCCGGCTCGGTGGTCGTCATCGACATCGACAGCGGTGAAGTGCTGGCGATGGTCAATCAACCCGCCTACAACCCGAATGATCGCGCGCAGCTGCAGCCGGCAACCTATCGCAATCGCGCGGTCACGGATCTGTTTGAGCCTGGCTCGAGCATCAAGCCGTTCGTAGTCGCTGCGGGCCTCGCTTCCGGCAAGTTCAGTACCGGCAGCGTCATCGACACCAGTCCGGGCTTCATCCAGGTCGGCGCAACGACCTTCCAGGACGAGCACAATCTGGGCGCCGTGCCGCTGGCCACGGTGCTCGCGAAGTCCTCCAACGTCGGCATGGCCAAACTGGCCTTGCAGCTCGAACCGCAGCAGATCTGGAGCACCCTGAATCATTTCGGCTTTGGTCAGACCACCAGCAGCGGCTTTCCGGGTGAATCGGCCGGCGTGTTCAGCGATTACTCGCATTGGCGCGCAATCAGCATCGCGACTCTGTCGCATGGCTACGGCATCTCGGTGACGCCGCTGCAGCTGGTGCAGGCGTACGCGGCCATCGGTGCACTGGGTATTCGCCGGCCAATCTCCTTGCTGCGCGTCGATGCCGCCCCGGCAGGCGAGCACGTGCTCGACGCGAACGTTTGCCGCGATCTGTTGGGTCTGCTCGAGTCGGTCACGACACAGGAAGGCGCCACCGGTGTACGCGCCAAGATTCCCGGCTATCGCGTTGCGGGCAAGACCGGCACGGCCTGGAAGTCCAGCAACGGCGCTTACTCCAAGGATCGCTATACCTCAGTGTTCGCGGGGGTGGCGCCCGCATCCAATCCGCGGCTCGCCGCGGTGGTCGTGATTGACGAGCCTACGGCCGGCAAGTACATGGGCGGCGACGTCTCCGCGCCGGTGTTCTCGGCCGTGGTCGGCGGCGCACTGCGCTTGCTGGCGGTGGCTCCGGACGATGCGGCCGCGCCGGCCGAGCCGCTGAGCCACGGCCAGAAGGTGGCGCGGCGATGAGCCTTGCCACTGTGCAGAGCTGGCGGCCGCTCAAGGCGGTGCTGGGCGGACTGGTCGATGTGCCCGAGCAGCTCGAAGTCTCGGACCTCACTCTGGACAGCCGCAGCGTGACGCCCGGCGCGGCGTTCTTCGCCTGTCGCGGCCGCAGGCACCACGGCATCGAATTCGCCGCCGCCGCAGCAGCCGCGGGAGCGCGCGCCATCCTTTGGGAGCCGGCACCCGGTGTGCAGCCGCCCGTGCTCGATGGCTCGATCGTGGTGCGCGCGATACCGAATCTGCGATCCCAGCTCGGTTACATCGCTGACCGCTTCTTCGATGCGCCCTCGGCCAGCCTCACGATCGCCGGGATTACCGGTACCAATGGCAAGACCACCTGTGCCTGGCTGCTGGCGCAGGCTCTCGAGCGCAGCGGCCGCCATGCGGCTTACATCGGCACGCTCGGCGGCGGCGCGACCGATGCGCTGACCGCGCTCGAGACCACTACGCCCGATGCCGTGACGCTGCAGCGACTGCTCTCGCGGCTGCGCGATCGCTCATTCAATGGCGTGGCGATGGAAGTCTCCTCGCACGCGCTCGATCAGGAGCGCTGCGCCGGTGTGCGCTTCCACACCGCCGTGTTCACCAATCTCACGCGTGATCATCTGGATTATCACGCCGACATGCAGGCCTACGGGGCCGCGAAGGCGCGACTGTTCCAATGGCCCACGCTCGCAGCGCGCGTGATCAATATCGACGATGCGTTCGGACTCAAGTTGGCGCAGAACCTGCGTGGCAGTGGCGCCTCGGCGCCGCTGTTCCTGACCTCTCAGCGCCGTGCGGCGCGGCTCGCGAGCAGCGCCGATTATGTCTGCGCCAGCGCCGTGCGTGTGCGCGATGCCGGACTGGAGCTCGAGATCGCCAGCAGCCGCGGCGCCGCCCGCCTGGCGAGCCCTCTGATCGGCGAGTTCAACGTCGACAATCTGCTGAGCGTGCTCGGGGTATTGCTGGCGTGGGATGTGCCGCTCGCAGCGGCCTGCGAGGCGCTGTCGCAATGCTCGGCGCCTCCGGGCCGCATGCAGCCGGAAGGCGGCAGCGGCCTGCCGCTGGTGCTGATCGACTATGCGCACACCCCCGATGCGCTCGCCAAAGCCCTGCATGGCGCGCGCGCGCATTGCCGTGGTCGGCTGCATTGTGTGTTCGGCTGCGGTGGCGAGCGCGATGCGGGTAAGCGCGGCGATATGGGACGCATCGCCGCGCGCGGCGCGGATGTCGTGATCGTCACCGATGACAATCCGCGCGGCGAGGACGCCGCTGCGATCACCGGGGCCATCATGCGCGGCATCGCGCAGGTCGGCGGCAGTGCGCGTGCCCGCGTGGTCCACGATCGCGCACACGCCATTCGCGGCGCGCTCGCGCGCGCCGCGGCCGCAGACGTCGTGCTCGTGGCCGGCAAGGGCCATGAAGAGTATCAGCTGGTCGGCGCAGAGCGGCGAGCGTTCAGCGATGCGCAGCACGTGCGCGCCGCGCTGCGCGCGTGGGCTCCCGCATGATGCGCCTGTTGTCGCAATTTGCCGCTGACTGCCACGGTCGGCTCATCGGCGCCGATCGGGAGTTCAATGAAGTAGCGATCGATAGCCGCAAGCTCTGCGCGGGCGATCTGTTTGCAGCGCTGCACGGCGAACACGCCGACGGCCACAGTTTCGTGGCAGCCGCGGCCCTGGCTGGTGCGGCCGGCGCCCTGGTGCAGCGGCGCATCGATACGCCGTTGCCGCAGATCGTGGTCGCGAACGTCGAGCTGGCGCTGGCTGCGGCGGCGCGTGCCGCACGCGCTCGATTTAGCGGTCCGGTGGTCGGCGTCGCGGGCAGCAACGGCAAGACCACGGTCAAGGAGATGCTGTCGCGCATTCTCGCGCAGCTCGGTCCGTGCCTGGCCACGCGCGGTAATCTGAACAATCACCTCGGCGTGCCGCTGACACTGCTGCGGCTCGATGCGACGCATCGCAGCGCCGTGATCGAGATGGGCGCCAACCGCCGTGGCGATGTCGAACAGCTGGTGCAGATCGCGCGCCCCGGGATCGGTCTGATCACCAATGCCGGGGCCGAGCACCTCGAGGGCTTCGGCTCGCTCGAAGGCGCGGCGCGGGCCGAGGGCGAGATGGTGAGCGGTCTGCCGCAGAGCGGCACGGCCATCATCAACGGTGACGATACCTACGCATCGCTGTGGCGAGCGAGCACCGGCGCGCGCGTCGTGAGCTTCGGGCTGCGCAACGACGCTGACTTTCGCGCCGAGGAGCTGCGCCTGGATCTCGCGGCGCAGGGATTCTGCACGCACTTCCGACTGCGCAGCCCCGCGGGCAGCGCCGCCGTGACGCTGGCTCTAGCCGGCCGGCACAACGTGCTCAATGCGCTCGCGGCCGCTGCGGCCGCGGTCAGCGCCGGGGCCAGTCTGGCACAGGTCGCATCGGGTTTGAGTCAGATGCAGGCCGTCAGCGGGCGATTGCAACTGCGTCGCACACCGCACGGCGCCTGGCTCATCGATGACTCTTACAACGCCAATCCGAGCTCGGTGCGCGCCGCGCTCGAGGTCTTGAGCGAGCTGCCTGGTCGGCGCTGGGTGGTGCTCGGCGACATGGCCGAGCTCGGCGAGCTCGCCGCGGCGAGCCACCGCGAGGCCGGGGAGCTGGCCCGCTCGCTCGCAGTGGAGCGGCTCTACTGCTTCGGCGCGCTCGCCGCCCTGGCTGCCGACACCTTCGGCCCCGGCGCCCAGTGCTATCGCGACGCCGCGGAGCTCGCGCGCGCGCTCGATGCCCAACTCAGCGCCGACGTGCGGCTGCTGGTCAAGGGCTCGCGCGTGAACCGGCTCGAGCGCGTGGTCGAGGCACTGCTGGCGAGCGACGATGCTCGCAAGGCGGGCTGAAGGTGCTCTATTGGATCGCGAAACTGCTGGCGGTGCACCACACGGGATTCCACGTGTTCTCCTATCTGACGCTGCGCGCGATCCTCGCCGTCATGTCGGGCTTAACCATCTCGCTGCTGGTCGGGCCGCAGATGATCTCGCGACTGTCGCGTTACCAGATCGGGCAGGTGGTGCGCGACGATGGTCCGCGCTCACATCTGCCGAAGGCCGGCACTCCGACCATGGGCGGCGCCCTGATCATCGTCGCAGTGGCAGTCAGCACGCTGCTGTGGGCGGATCTGCGCAACCGCTTCGTCTGGATCACGCTCGGCGTGACCATCGGCTTCGGCATCATCGGCTTGTGCGACGACTACCTGAAGCTCGTGGTCGGCAATTCGCGCGGCTTAAGCGCGCGCTGGAAATACTGCTGGCAATCGGTGCTCGGACTGGCGGCCGCAGTGCTGCTGTACCGCACGGCGCAGGTGCCGGCGCAGACGGATTTTTTCGTGCCGTTCGTCAAGAGCGTCAGCGTGCCGCTCGGCGCGTCCGGCTTCGTCGCCTTGAGCTATTTCATGATCGTCGGCATGAGCAATGCCGTGAACCTTACCGACGGCCTCGATGGGCTCGCGATCATGCCGACGGCGATGGTGGCCGGCGCGCTCGGCATCTTCGCCTATGCCAGCGGCAATTCGATCTTTGCCAATTACCTGGCGATCCCGGCGATTCCGCAGGCCGGCGAGTTGTTGATCTTCTGCTGCGCCCTGGGCGGTGCCGGTTTGGGCTTTTTGTGGTTCAACTCCTACCCGGCGCAGGTCTTCATGGGCGACATCGGCGCGCTCGCACTGGGGGCAGCTCTCGGCGTGGTGGCGATCATCGTGCGCCAGGAGATCGTGGCACTGGTCATGGGCGGTATCTTCGTGCTCGAGACCGCCTCGGTGATCCTGCAGGTGGCCTCATTCAAGCTGACCGGCCGGCGCATCTTCCGCATGGCGCCGATTCATCATCACTTCGAGCTCAAGGGCTGGGCCGAACCGAAAGTGATCGTGCGCTTCTGGATCATCAGTTTCCTGCTGGTGCTGGCGGGATTGTCGACGCTGAAACTGCGATGAACACTGCCATCAGCCAAACCAACAGTCGCAGCGCACGGGCCGTGGTCGTGGGCCTTGGCAACAGCGGCTTCTCCGCGGCGCGCTATCTGCTCTCGAGAGGCTTCGAGGTCGCGGTGACCGACAGCCGCGCCGAGCCGCCGGCCTGGCCGCGCCTCAAGGCGCTCGAAACGCAACTGGGGCGCGAGATCCTGGTGCGTCGCGGCGGCTTCGATGCCTCGCTGCTCGACGGCGCCGCCGTGCTGGTGGTCTCGCCGGGCGTGGCGGTGTCGGGCTCGTTCTTCGATGCCGCGCGTGCCAGAGGTCTCACCGCGATCGGCGATATCGAGCTGTTCGCGCGCGCCGCACGCGCGCCGATCGCAGGCATCACGGGCACCAATGGCAAGAGTACCGTCACCACGCTGCTCGCGCGCATGGCCGCGCGTGCGGGACTGCGCATCCGCAGCGGCGGCAATCTCGGTGAGCCGGCGCTGGACCTGCTCGATGAGGCGACAGAGTTGTACGTGCTCGAGCTGTCGAGTTTTCAGCTCGAGACCACGAGCTCACTGGCGCTCGCGGCCGCAGCGGTGCTCAACGTGACGCCGGATCATCTGGACCGCTACCGCGACCTCTCGGCCTACGCGCAGGCCAAGGCGCGCATCTATGCGCACTGCGACGTGGCCGTGATCAACCTTGACGATGCGCGCGTTGCCGCCATGGTCGGCCCGTCGCGGCGCAGCTTGAGCTTCTCGCTGCGGCCCGGTGCGGCAGCGGACTATTCCCTGGTGCAGGATGCCGCCGGCAGCAGCTGTCTGGCGCGTCACGGCGAGCCGCTGCTGGCCTTGAGCGCCATGCGCATCCAAGGCCTGCACAACGCCGCCAACGCGCTCGCCACGCTGGCGTTGGGTGAAGCGCTGTCGCTGCCGCTGCCGGCCATGTTGGCAGAGCTGCGGGCCTTCAGCGGCCTCGAGCACCGCTCGCAGTGGGTTGCCGATGTGCGCGGCGTGCACTACATCGATGACTCCAAGGGCACCAACGTCGACGCGACCCTGGCGGCGGTGGCGGGCATGGCCGGTCCGTTGCTGGTGATTCTCGGCGGGGAGGGCAAGGGCCAGGACTTCCGTCCGTTGCGCGCCGCGTTGAGCGGCAAGGTGCGCTGCGCGCTGCTCATCGGCCGCGACGCGCGCGCGCTCGGCGAGGCGCTCGACGGCGCCTGCGAGTGCCATTACGTGGCAAGTCTGGAAGGGGCGGTGGAGCTGGCCGCGACACTGGCGCGGGCAGGCGACACCGTGCTGCTGTCACCGGCCTGCGCGAGCCTCGACATGTTTCGCGATTATGCGCACCGCGGCAGCGTATTCGCCGCGGCGGTGCAGAGGCTCGCAGCATGAGCAGCGCGACGCTGACGATGCCGCAGGAAAGGGCGCGCAGCCGCGGACCGGCGCTCGATGCGCCGATGATCATCCTCGCCCTAGGGCTGGTGCTGCTCGGACTCGTCATGGTGACGTCGGCTTCGATCACCATCGCCGGCCGCGACGGCGATCCCTTCGCCTATCTCGAACGCCAGCTGCTGCTGGTGCTGGCGGGCGCGGCGCTCGCGACGCTGACCTTCTCGATTCCGAGCCAGCGCCTCGAGCAGCTCTCGCTGCCGCTGCTGCTGATCGCCGGCGCGCTGCTGCTGTTCGTGCTGCTGCCAGGGCTCGGCCACGTGGTCAACGGCAGTCGTCGTTGGCTGCGGATCGCCGGTGTGAACTTTCAAGTCTCGGAAGCCGCGCGCGTGCTGACGCTGATCTACATCGCCAGCTATGCCGTACGCTTCGAGTCGGCATTGCGTACCGGGCTCGCCGGGCTGGCCCGACCGCTCGGGCTGCTGGGTTTCATTGCCGTGCTGCTGCTGCTGGAGCCGGATTTCGGCGCCGCCAGCGTGCTGTTCATCACCGGCTTCGGCGTGCTGTTCCTGGCCGGCGCGCGCCTGCGCTACGTGCTGGCGATGCTGCTCGCCGCCGGCGGCTCGATGGTGCTGCTGGTGGTGTTCTCGAGCTATCGCATGCGGCGCATGACAGCATTCCTCGATCCCTGGGCCGATCCGTACAACAGCGGCTTTCAGCTCACGCAGTCGCTGATCGCGATCGGCCGCGGTGAATGGTTCGGCGTCGGGCTCGGAGCGAGCGTGCAGAAGCTGTTCTATCTGCCCGAAGCCCATACCGATTTCCTGTTCGCCGTGCTGGCCGAGGAGCTCGGGCTGTTCGGCGTTGCCGTGACACTGAGCCTGTTTCTGGCGTTGAGCTGGCGCGCCTTCGTGATCGCGCGCCGCGCCTACGATGCGGGACTTAAATTTCCATCCTATCTTGCCTGCGGGTTCGGTCTCTGGCTCGGCGTGCAGGCCTGCATCAACATCGGGGTCAACATGGGCGTGCTGCCGACCAAGGGCTTGACGCTGCCCTTGATGAGCTACGGCCGCAGCAGCCTGATCGTCACGCTCGCGTGGCTCGGCATCGTGCTGCGGGTGCATCACGAGACCGTGCGCAGCGCCCGGCGCGTCACACGCGAGCTGCGCCCATGAGCGCGGCGGTGGCGGCGGGGGGGGTGAACGGCGCCGGCACGATGCCGCTGGCGCTGATCATGGCCGGCGGCACCGGCGGTCATGTCTTCCCCGCGTTGGCGCTGGCACGCGAGCTGCGCGCGCGCAGCTGGCGGGTCGTATGGCTCGGCACGCGGCGCGGATTGGAAGCGCGTCTGGTGCCCGCCGAGCACATCGAGCTCGAGTGGTTGTCGGTCGGCGGCTTGCGCGGCAAGGGGCTGCTGGTTTGGCTGCGTGCGCCGCTGCTGCTGTCGCGCGCGCTGCTGCAGGCACTGGCGGTCATGCGGCGACGTCGACCCTCGATCGTTGTGGGACTGGGCGGCTTCGTTGCCGGGCCCGGCGGTATCGCCGCCTGGTTGCTGCGTAAGCCGTTGCTGATCCATGAGCAGAACGCCATCGCCGGGTTCACCAATCGTTGCCTGGCACGGCTCGCGCGCCGCGTGCTGACAGCCTTCCCGGCCAGCTTCGCCGCCACCGTGGGCGCACAGGTCATCGGCAATCCGGTGCGCGCCGAGATTGCGTTGCTGCCTGCCCCGCCGCAGCGCTTCGCCGCGCGCGCGCCGGTGCTGCGACTGTTGGTGCTCGGCGGCAGCCAGGGCGCCGTGCGACTCAATGCGATCGTGCCATTTGCGCTCGCGCGTCTGGGCTCGACGCTGAGCTTCGATGTGCGGCATCAATGCGGTGAGCGCTGGATCGAGGTGGCGCAGCGCAATTACGCCGAGGCCAAAGTGCCGGTGCGGCTGCAGCCGTTCATCGACGACATGGCGGAAGCCTATGGTTGGGCGGATCTGGTGATCTGCCGCGCGGGCGCGCTGACCATCTCGGAGCTCACGGCGGCCGGCGTGGGCGCGATCCTGGTGCCGTTTCCGGCCGCCACCGATGACCACCAGACGCGCAATGCGGCCTATCTGGTGCGCGAAGGCGCGGCGATCATGATGCCGGAACGTGAGCTCAGCGCCGCAGCGCTCGCAACTGAGCTCACGGCGCTCTGCAGCGGACGCGGCCGGCTGATCGCGATGGCCGAGCGCGCGCGCGCGCTCGCCAAACCGCACGCGGCGCAGGCATTGGCCGACGCGTGCGTCGAGCTGGTGCGCGATGCAGGCAAGGGTGTGGCGGCGTGAAGGGGAAGACTCCACCGGCGGCCCGGCTGGCCACTCTGGTCACCAACAGTGCGCGCATGCGTCGCATCGAGACCATTCACTTCGTCGGCATCGGCGGCAGCGGCATGGGCGGCATTGCCGAGGTGCTGCTCAATCTCGGCTACCGCGTGCAAGGTTCGGACCTGAAGCACAATGCCATCACCGAACGGCTCAGCGCGCTCGGCGCCACGATTCGCATCGGGCACAAGGCCGCAAACGCCGATCGCGCCGACGTGGTCGTCGTCTCGAGCGCCGTTGCGCCCGACAACCCGGAGGTGCAGGCGGCACTGGCGCGGCGCGTGCCGGTGGTGCCGCGCGCGGAGATGCTCGGCGAGCTCATGCGCTTTCGCGAATCGATCGCAGTCGCCGGCACGCATGGCAAGACCACCACCACCAGCCTGATCGCCAGCGTGCTTGCCGAAGGCGGCGAGGATCCGACCTTCGTGATCGGCGGGCGTCTGAAGAGTTCGGGCAGCAACGCGCGCCTGGGTGCCGGCCGCTATCTGGTGGCCGAGGCCGATGAAAGCGACGCCTCGTTCATGCATCTGCAACCGGTGATTGCGGTCGTGACCAATATCGACAACGATCACTTGGGCACCTACAGCGGCGACTTCGCCAAGCTCGAGCGCAGCTTCTTCGAGTTTCTGCACAACCTGCCGTTCTACGGTCTGGCGGTGCTGTGCGGGGATGACGAACATCTGCAAGGCATGCTCGCGCGCATGGCGCGGCCGTTTTTGACCTACGGCTTGCGCGAAGGGGTGGACGTGCGAGCCAGTGAGCTCGCGCCCGAGCGGGCCGGCACGCACTTTCTGGTGGCGCGGCCGGGGCGTGCGCTGCCATTGCCGGTCATGCTGAATCTGCCGGGCACGCACAATGTGCGCAACGCCCTGGCCGCGATTGCCGTGGCGAGCGAGCTGGGCGTGGCCGATGAGGCCATCTGCCGCGCGCTCGCTAACTTCCAGGGCATCGATCGGCGCATGCAGTACATCGGCGATGCGCGCATTGCCGGCGGCACGGTCAGCATCGTCGATGACTACGGACACCATCCGACCGAAATCGCCGCCACGCTCGAAGCGCTGCGACAGGCCTGGCCCGGACGCCGGCTGGTGCTGGTGTTCCAGCCGCATCGCTATACGCGCACGCGCGACTTGCTCGACGACTTTGCCAATGTGCTGGCCTCGGCCGACGTGCTGTTCGTGACCGAGGTCTACGCCGCCGGAGAAGCGCCGATCAAGGGCGCCGACGGGCGCGCGATCTGCCGCGCTGTGCGCAGCCGCGGCAAGGTCGAGCCGGTATTCGTCGAAAAGACGGCGAACATCGCCGCCGCGCTCACAGACGTGCTGCGCGCGGACGATGTGGTCGTGACCATGGGTGCCGGCCACATCGGTGCGGTCGCGCACGAACTTGCTGCGAAGCTGAGCCAGGGACACCAATGAACCTCAGTATCACGCCTGAATTCATGACACGCGTGCGCTGGCACGAGTCGATGGCGCGCCACACCTCCTGGGGCGCGGGCGGACCTGCCGACATGTTCTTCCTGCCGCGGGACATCGAAGATCTGTCGGCGTTCCTGCGCGTGCTGCCCGTGAATGTGCCGGTCTACTGGGTCGGGCTCGGCAGCAATCTGCTGGTGCGCGACGGCGGCATCCGCGGGGTCGTGGTGGCCACGGCGGGCGCTTTCACCCGCATCGAGCGCCGCTCCCAGAGCCGCGTCTACTGCCAGGTCAGCGTGCCGTGCGTGCGCATCGCGCGCGCCTGCCTGAACTGGGGACTGGCGCAGGCGGAATTCTTCGGCGGCATTCCGGGCACCTTTGGCGGCGCGCTCGCCATGAACGCCGGTGCCTTCGGCGATGACACCTGGCGCCACGTACTCAGCGTCGAGACCATCGACCGCCACGGCGAGCGGCGAGCGCGCAGTCCGCAGGAATTCCACGTCGGCTATCGCCAGGTCGAGCCGGCCGACAACGCGGCCGATCAAGCTGCACGGGCACAGGAATGGTTTCTGTCGGCCGAGCTGCAGTTCGAGCCGCGCTTGGTTGATTCACGCGGCAGCGTGCGCTCGCTGAGCGAGCGGCGCCGCGAGACGCAACCGCTCGGCCAGAGAAGTTGTGGCTCGGTGTTCAAGAACCCGCCCGGCGATCACGCCGCGCGCCTGATCGAGACCGCGGGCCTCAAGGGCTATCGCATCGGTGATGCGGTGGTCTCGGAAAAGCACGCGAATTTCATCATCAACGAGGGCCAGGCGAGCGCCACCGAGCTCGAGCAGTTGATTCGGCACGTGCAGCGCACGGTGCAGCGCCAGCACGGCGTAGCGCTCGAAACCGAGGTGCGCATCGTCGGCGAAGGCGGTCCGAGCGAGCGGGGCAGCGATGAGGATCGCGACTGATGCGCCTGAGCTACGACGCCAACCACGCGCAGCGAGCGCTCGCGCCCACGCAGTTCGGACGCGCGGCGGTGCTGCTGGGCGGCTGCTCGACCGAGCGCGAGATTTCGTTGATCAGCGGCACAGCGGTGCTCGCAGCGCTGCAGCGCCGCGGCGTCGATGTGATCGGATTCGATCCGGCCGAGCGGCCGCTGACCGATCTGCTCGAGTCGCGCATCGAGCGAGTCTGGATCGCCTTGCATGGACCGGGGGGGGAAGACGGCACCGTACAGGGAGCGCTCGAGTTCCTCGGCATCCCCTACACCGGCAGCGGCGTCATGGGCTCGGCCATCGCGATGGACAAGCTGCGCACCAAGTGGCTGTGCCAGGCGGTGGGCATACCGACCGCGCCATTCCTCTTGCTGCGCGAGCGTCAGGATCTGGATCTGGCAATCGAACGGCTCGGACTGCCGCTGTTCGTCAAGCCGGGCTCGCAGGGCTCGAGCGTCGGCATCGCACGCGTGGAGCGCGCGCAGGAGCTCGAGACAGCTTGGCAGAACGCCTTGCGCGTCGACCCGGTCGTGTTCGCGGAAGCGCTGATTCCCGGCGCGGAGTACACGGTGTCGATCCTGCAGCGCCGGGCATTGCCGTCGATCCGCATCGAGACGCCGCGCAGCTTCTACGACTACGAGGCCAAGTACCTGCGCAACGATACCCGCTACTTCTGTCCGTCGGGACTGTCGGCGCAGGCCGAAGAGCACCTCGGACGCTTGGCGCTCGCGAGCTATGAGACCTGCGGCGCCGAAGGCTGGGGTCGCGCCGACTTCATGCTGGATCGAACCGGCCGGCCGCTGCTGCTCGAGATCAACACGGTGCCCGGCATGACCGATCACAGCCTCGTGCCGATGGCCGCTCGCGCCGCCGGCATCGACTTCGACGAGCTCGTGTGGCGGGTGCTTGAAACCAGCTTCCTGCGCACGCCGCGCTCGCGAGAGAGCTGATGCTCAAGCGCAAACGCAACACCCGCCGCAGTGCGCCACGTGCGCGCCACTTCAAGCTGCCGTCGTTCAATTGGCGGCGCATCGGTCTGACTCTGGCCGGCGTCGCCATGACGGCGCTCGCCTGCGGTACGCTCGGCTGGCTGCTCGATCAGCCGATCCAGCGCGTGATCGTGAGCGGTCGACTGCAGCGCGTATCGGCGCTCGATGTCGAGCAGGTCGTGAAGTCCCGTCTCAAGGGCGCCGGCCTCGTGACCGTGAATCTCGAGCAGATCGGCGCGGGTCTGCGCAGCCTGCCGTGGGTCGACAGCGCCGCCGTGCAGCGCAGCTGGCCGCGCGGACTGAAGATCGAGATCGTCGAGCAGGTCGCGGTCGCACGCTGGAACGACACCGGTCTGGTCAACGCCCGCGGCCAGCTGTTCGTCAGCGAGGCGCGCTTCGTGCCGCCGGAATTGCCGCAACTCGCAGGACCTGCCGGTTCCGCAGCGGAGGTCACCGCGCGCTATCTCGCCGCCCAGGGACGCCTGACCGAGGTGGGATTGCGCCTGGTGGCGCTCGAACTCGATGAGCGCGGCGCGCTCAGCATGACGCTCGACAACGGCGTGCAGATACGGCTCGGCCGGCAGCAGATCGATGCGCGCTTCGAGCGCTTCATGCTCGCGGCGGTCAAGCTCGTGAGCCAGCGCGCCGCCGACATCGCCTATGTCGACATGCGCTACAGCAACGGCTTCGCCGTCGGCTGGAGGAGCGGCGGGCACTTCGCGCAGCGCTCGCCATCGGCAGGAGCGCACGCCGATGGTTAAGAAGGTGGACAGAGACGTGATCGTCGGCCTCGACATCGGCACCTCCAAAGTGCTGGCGCTGGTCGGTGAGATCACCGCGGACGGATCGATCGAAGTCATCGGCATGGGCAGCCAGCCCTCGCGCGGACTCAAGAAGGGCGTGGTGGTCAATATCGAATCCACGGTGCAGTCCATCCAGCGCGCGGTCGAGGAGGCCGAGCTCATGGCCGATTGCGAGATCAATGCCGTCTACGCCGGCATTGCCGGCAGTCACGTGCGCAGCCTCAACTCGCACGGCGTGGTCGCGATCCGCGACCGCGAGGTCACGCATGGGGACGTCGAGCACGTGATCGACGCGGCCAAGGCGGTGGCGATTCCGGCCGATCAGCGCATTCTGCACGTGCTGCCGCAGGAGTTTTTGATCGATGGGCAGGAGGGCATTCGCGACCCGATCGGCATGTCGGGCGTGCGACTTGAGGCCAAGGTGCACATCGTGACCGGCGCCGACAGCGCCGCGCAGAACATCATCAAGTGCGTGCAGCGCTGCGGTCTGGTGGTCGAGGACGTGGTGCTCGAGCAGCTCGCCTCGAGCTTCGCGGTGCTGACCGACGATGAGAAGGAGCTCGGCGTCTGCCTGGTGGACGTCGGCGGCGGCACCACCGATATCGCAGTGTTTTCCGGCGGCGCGATTCGCCACACCGCGGTGATTCCGATCGCCGGCGATCAGGTCACCAACGATATCGCGGTCTCGATGCGCACGCCGACGCAGTACGCGGAAGACATCAAGATCCGCTACGCCTGCGCACTCTCGCAACTGGCCAATCCCGACGAGAGCATCGAGGTGCCGAGCGTCGGCGATCGGCCCGCACGCCGCCTCGCGCGCCAGACTCTGGCCGAGGTCGTCGAGCCGCGCTACGAGGAGCTGTTCAACCTGATTCGCGAGGAACTGCGGCGCAGCGGCTTCGAGGAAGTGATCGCCGCCGGCATCGTGCTGACCGGCGGCAGTGCGCGCATGGAAGGAGCGATCGAGCTCGCCGAGGAGATCTTTCACGTGCCGGTACGGCTCGGTCTGCCAGGGCAGATCAAAGGGCTGTCCGACGTCGTGCGCAACCCCATCTATTCGACCGGCGTCGGGCTGCTGCTGTTCGCGCGCGAGAACGCTACGCCGGCCACGCGCTCCGGAGCGTTGAGCGGCAACGTCGCCGGCGCATTGGGGCGTGTGAAGAGCTGGTTCAAGGGAAATTTCTGACTCACCGACAGGGGCTAACCGTAAGGAGCTGACTGACATGTTCGAACTGATGGATGCATACAGCCAAAGCGCTGTGATCAAAGTGATCGGAGTGGGAGGCGGCGGCGGCAACGCGGTCTCGCATATGGTGACGAGCGGCATCGACGGAGTGGATTTCATCTGCATCAACACCGACTCGCAGGCCCTCAAGGCATCGAAGATCAAGACTTCGCTGCAGATCGGCGCCAACATCACCAAGGGACTCGGCGCCGGCGCCGATCCGGAGATCGGCCGGCAGGCGGCGATGGAGGACCGCGATCGCATCATCGAGCTCATCGAGGGCTGCGACATGCTGTTCATCACCGCCGGCATGGGCGGTGGTACCGGCACCGGTGCGGCGCCGGTGGTGGCGCAGATCGCGCGCGAACTGGGGATCCTCACCGTGGCCGTGGTCACCAAGCCGTTTCAGATGGAAGGCACCAAGCGCTCGATGGTGGCCGACCACGGCATCAGCGAGCTGACCAAGAACGTCGATTCGCTGATCACGATTCCAAACCAGAAACTGCTGACGGTGCTCGGCGCATCGACGACGCTGCTCGATGCCTTCAAGGCTGCCAACCAGGTGCTGCAGGGTGCGGTGCAGGGGATTGCCGAGCTCATTACGCGTCCGGGCCTCATCAACGTTGACTTCGCCGACGTGCGTACCGTCATGAGCGAGACCGGGATGGCCATGATGGGCAGCGGTGCGGCCGCTGGCGAGAGCCGTGCGCGTCAGGCGGCCGAGGCGGCGGTGTCCTCGCCGCTGCTCGAAGACATCAATCTTGCCGGCGCGCAGGGCATTCTGGTCAATGTCACTGCGGGGCTGGACCTCTCGATCGGCGAGTTCGAAGAGGTGGGAACGATCGTCAAGGCGTATGCCTCCGAGGATGCGACCGTCGTGGTCGGCACCGTCATCGATCCTGAGATGTCCAATCAGATCCGTGTGACCGTGGTGGCGACCGGCCTGGGCGGCAGCGTCACGGCGCGCGGCCGCGGCGAGCCCTCGCGCGAGGTGCGCATCGAGCGCACGAGTGCCGGCGGACGCGACACGCTCTCGCGCGGCGAGACCATGGCGTTGCGCGAGTCGGTGAGCTCGCGGGCCGAGCAAATGGCTATGCGCGCGGCGAAGAGTCGCGGGCCTTTGAGTGCCAGCGACTACTCGGCGCTGGATAAGCCGACCATTGTGCGCCAACGGGCTGTAGGCGATGGCCTACGCAATGAAGCGGACGCGGAAGAACTGCTGGATATTCCGGCATTTCTGCGACGTCAGGCCGATTGAGTCGCCGCGATTGGGGGTGGCGTGCAGGGCGCTGGGCCCGCCGCTGTGATACGGTAGCGTTCCGTGTTTGGAAGCAACGCTGCTGCGCGTCCTTAACGTAATACCTAATGGTTCAGCTATGGTCGGACAAAGAACGCTGCGCACTTCGATTCGAGCCACGGGGGTGGGATTGCACACGGGCAAGAAAGTCATGATGACTCTCAAGCCCGCACCCGCCGATAGCGGTATTTGTTTCCGCCGCGTGGATCTGCCGCAACCGGTCGACATTCCGGCGCGCGCCGAGAACGTCGGTGAGACCACACTCGGTACCACGTTGGTGCACGGTGAGGCGCGCGTGTCGACGGTCGAGCATCTGCTGTCGGCGTTCGCCGGGCTCGGCATCGACAATGCGCTGGTTGAAGTCACTGCGAGCGAGGTGCCGATCATGGACGGCAGTGCCGGCCCGTTCGTGTTCCTGCTGCAGTCGGCTGGCATCGAGGAGCAGTCGGTGCCGAAGCGCTTCATTCGAGTCAAGCGGTCCGTGCAGGTCGAAGAGGGCGACAAGTGGGCCCGCTTCGATCCCTTCGAGGGCTTCAAGGTCAACTTCGAAATCGAGTTCGATCACCCGGTATTCAAGCGGCGGCTGCAGCGCGCCACGATGGATTTCTCGACCACTTCATTTCTCAAGGAGATCAGCCGCGCACGCACCTTCGGCTTCATGCGCGATCTGGAAACCTTGCGCGCCCACAACCTGGCGCTCGGTGGCACGCTCGAAAACGCCATCGTGCTCGATGACGTCGGCGTCATGAATGAGGACGGGTTGCGCTACGAGGACGAATTCGTCAAGCACAAGATTCTCGATGCGATCGGCGATCTGTACCTGCTCGGCCACAGCCTGATCGGCGAGTTCAGCGGCCACAAGTCCGGTCACGGCCTCAACAATCGCTTGCTGCGTGCGTTGCTCAAGGACACGACAGCCTGGGAGGAAGTGGTGTTCGATCGCCCCGAGCAGGCGCCGATCTCCTACGTGCAGGCGCATTCGGGTCATTCGAGCGCCCCGACTGCGCTCGCCTCCTGAGACTTTGCGGGCGGCGCTTTTCCGGCGCGGACTTTGCGAGCCCTCAGCTCAGGGCAACGCGTACGCGCGTATGCTGCACTGCAGCGTCGCGCGCGCTGATCTGCGCCTCGAGCGCCGCGAGCGCGAAGCGCAGCCGCGCGCACCAGGCGGGTGAGTCGGCAAGCACCACGAGCTCCACCCTGCCCGCTGCGGTCCCGAGTGCCTTCGGCACGACGTTCACGATATGCGCCGCGAGCTCCAGCGGCACGACCGTGCGCAGCCAGTCGACCCACGCCTGCTGCTCGGGGATGCGCGCCGCGAGCGCTTTCAGCGCCGGTCGACGAGCCAGTAAGTCATTGATTGATGCCGGCGTTTTACGGAATCTGCCCTTTTCCGGATCAATCCGTGCTCGAGTCTTCTTGTCAGCTCTGGGCTTCTTGGGCATAGTCGAACGCACCGTTGGAGGGCAACCGACGGCGGACAGGGGGGCGAAGCCAGCGGGCGCTACGTCCACGGCGCTGCGGGACCAGGGAGTTTTCGGGCAGGGTCATGGTTTGAAACTGGACGAATGTGCCCAGCGGGCGCGTTGCGACACGAGGGTGTCAGGCGTCATTTGGGCGGGGGCTGGAGCGACCATATGAATGTCATTTTATTCTCTCGCCGCAACGGTAAAGCCCGCCATCTCAATCTATCGCACCCGATTACCCTAGGTGTCATCAGTCTCGTCGGCCTCGGGCTGCTCGCCAGTATCTTTGCGGTCGGACTGACCCTCGGCCAGCACAGCATGGCGCGCATGGCCCTGCTGAACCCGACCGCGGCACTGCGCACCGAGCAGCAGCAGATCGGCGTGCTGCGCTCGCAGGTGCAGGACAGGATCGATGCGCTGGCGATGCGGCTCGGGTCCATCAATGCCCACCTGATCCGTCTGAATGCGTTGGGCAAACAGCTCACGCAGATGGCCAACCTCAACAGCCGCGAGTTCGATTTCGACCATGATCCGCCCCAGGGCGGCTCGGAATCCGACGGTGTGGGGCGCGGTGCGCAGGCGGCGGATGTCACGGCGATGATCGATGACTTGAGTCGCCGTATCGACTCGCGCAGCGCGCAGTTCAGCTCGCTCGAAAGCGTCATTCTCGGCAGGCAGCTGTCGGCGGCGGTCAAGCCGTCCGGCCGTCCGGTGCGCGAGGGTTATATCTCCTCCTATTTCGGCGAGCGCATGGATCCCTTCAACGGCGAGGAAGCGATGCATAAAGGCGTCGACTTCGCGACCGACTCCGGCGCGGATGTGCTGGCGGTGGCCTCGGGCATCGTGACCTGGTCGGGGCCGCGTGAGGGCTACGGCAATCTGATCGAGATCAATCACGGCAATGGCTACACCACGCGCTATGCCCATAACGCCGAGACCCTGGTCGCGGTCGGGGACACCGTACAGCGCGGGCAGGCGGTCGCGGTCGTCGGTTCGACCGGCCGCTCGACTGGACCGCACGTGCATTTCGAGGTCCTGCGCGACGGTACTCAGATCGACCCGATGGCGTACGTCGGCCGCTAGACACCCACACCGCTTCTGCCCCGGCTGCGGCGGCGCCAGAACGACTACTTCGGCGCCCTGTCTACCCTTACAATAGCCAGCTCGCGTCCTGCGTGCTGCTTCCAAGCCGTTGACGCGGCTTAATTTTTCCGAAGGACTGCTCGTGCTACAGGCGCTGACCCGCGTATTCGGGAGCCGTAACGATCGGCTCATTAAGTCGTATGGCCGGATGGTTCGTGATGCGGCGTCCCAGGAGAATTCCCTGCAGTCGCTGTCGAACGAGGCGCTGCGCGACAAGACGGCGCAGTTGCGCGAACGGCTCACTCAGGGCGCCACGATCGAACAGCTGCTGCCCGAGGCGTTCGCGGTCGTGCGCGAGGCCGCCCGACGCACGCTGCGGCTGCGGCACTTCGATGTGCAGCTCATCGGCGGCATCGCGCTGCATCAGGGCAAGATCTCCGAGATGCGCACCGGCGAGGGCAAGACGCTCATGTCGACGCTGTCGGCCTATCTCAATGCATTGCCCGGCGAGGGCGTGCACGTGGTCACGGTCAACGAATACCTGGCGCAGCGCGACGCAGACTGGATGGGTCCGATCTACCGCTTCCTCGGACTTTCGGTCGGTGTGATTCGCAATGCGCAGGATTCAGCTGAGAAACGGGCGGCTTACGCCTGCGACATCACCTACGGCACCAACAACGAGTTCGGGTTCGACTATCTGCGCGACAATCTCGCATTCCGGCTTGAGGATCGGGTGCAACGCTCGCTGTCCTATGCGATCGTCGATGAAGTCGATTCGATCCTCATCGATGAGGCCCGCACGCCGCTGATCATTTCGGGCCCCGCCGAGGAGAGCACCGAGATCTACCAGCGCATCAACGAACTGGTGCCGCTGCTGACGCGACAACAGACCGAGGAAGGTCCCGGCGATTTTTCGGTCGATGAGAAGGGCAAGCAGGTGCATCTCACCGAGTCTGGGCACGAGCGCGTCGAGCAGCTCATGCTCGAAGCCGGTCTGCTGCGCGAATCAGAGAGTCTGTACGAGACGGCCAACATTCGCCTGATGCATCATCTGAATGCGGCGCTGCGGGCCCATGCCATCTACAAGCGTGACGTCGAATACATCGTGCGCGACGGCGAGGTCATCATCGTCGATGAATTCACCGGCCGCACCATGCCGGGGCGGCGCTGGTCCGACGGCCTGCACCAGGCGATCGAGGCCAAGGAGCGGGTGCGGGTGCGCGAGGAGAACCAGACGGTCGCCTCGATCACCTTCCAGAACTACTTCCGTCTCTATAAGAAGCTCGCCGGCATGACCGGCACTGCCGACACCGAGGCACCCGAGTTCCTGCAGATCTATGGCCTCGAAGTGGTCGTGATACCGACGCACCGGCCCATGATCCGCAAGGATCATCCCGACTTCGTCTATCTGACGCAGAAGGATAAATTCGAGGCGATCATCGATGACATCGAGGACTGCGTGCAGCGCTCCCAGCCGGTGCTGGTCGGCACCACCTCGATCGAGACTTCCGAGTTCCTCTCGGGTCTGCTGACTCAGCAGGGCATTGCGCACCAGGTCCTCAATGCCAAGCAACACGAGCGCGAAGCGCACGTCATCGCGCAGGCCGGCCGTCCCGGTACGGTGACCATTGCCACCAATATGGCCGGCCGCGGCACCGACATCGTGCTCGGCGGCAACCTGGAGGCGGAGCTCGCCGCGCTCAGCGCCACCGCAGGCGCTGCCACGCCGGGTGCCGCCCCAGGGGCCGGCGCTGATGCGGCCGCAGCGGCGCTCGAGTCACAGCGCGAGGCCGCGCGTGCGCTCTGGCAGCAACGCCACGATCAGGTCATCCAGGCCGGCGGCCTGCACATCATCGGCACCGAGCGCCACGAGTCACGCCGCATCGACAATCAGCTGCGCGGCCGTTCGGGGCGCCAGGGCGATCCGGGCTCGAGTCGCTTCTATCTGTCGATGGAAGACAATCTGATGCGCATTTTCGGCGATCCGACGCGCACCAAGCGGCTGCTGCAGTTCGCCGGCATGAAGGAAGGCGAGGTCATCGAGAGCGGCATGCTCACGCGGCAGATCGAGAAGGCGCAGCGCAAGGTCGAATCGCACAACTTCGATATCCGCAAGCAGCTGCTGCTGTTCGACGATGTCGCCAACGATCAGCGCAAAGTCATCTATCAGCAGCGCACCGAGATTCTGGGCACGGCCGACATGAGCGTGGCGATTCAGGAAATGATCGCGGAGGCCGTGGGTGGCCTGGTCGATGAGTTCGTCGTGCCGAACAGCGTGCCGCATGACTGGAATCTCGACGCACTGCAGGAGGCGCTGCGCCGCGACTTCAATCTGGACCTCTCGCTCAAGCCCTGGCTGGAAGCCGATCCGGAGCTCGAGCAGCCCGCGCTGCGCACCCGGGTGCTCGAGGCGGCGCTCGGCGCCTACGAACAGAAAGTCGCCCGCACGGGCGCCGCGACCATGCGCCACGTCGAGCGCGACGTGGTGCTGCGCATGCTCGATCAGCACTGGCGCGATCACCTCGCGGCGATGGATTACCTGCGGCAAGGCATCCATCTGCGCGGCTACGCGCAGAAGGACTACCGCTTCGAGTACAAGCGGGAAGCCTTCGAACTGTTCTCGGCCATGCTCGGTCGCGTCAAGTTCGAAGCGGTGTCGATGCTCTCCAAGCTCGAGGTGCGCACGCAGGAGCAGCTCGATCGCGAGGAAGCCGAGCGGCGCGAGCGGCTCATGCGGGCGCTGCAGGCGCAGCATGCCGAAGCGCAGTCATTGCTGGGCATGCCCGAACCCGAGGCGGCGCCGGCGGCGGTGCCGGGGCTGGGCGCTGGGCCCCTGATGCCCGGACTGAGCAGGCCGCAGCCAAGCCCAGCGGGGGCACCGTTCGTGCGCTCCGATCGCAAGGTCGGACGCAATGAACCCTGCCCCTGTGGTTCGGGTCGCAAGTACAAGCATTGCCATGGCGCATTGGCCGGCACTCAATGAGCGAGTCGGTGCGCGTGGCCGCGGCGGTGCTGTTCGATGCGATGGGACGCGTGCTGATTGCGCGCCGCCCAGCCGGCAAGCACATGGCAGGCTATTGGGAGTTCCCGGGCGGCAAGCTCGATGGACGCGAGGCGGCCGAGCAGGCACTCGAGCGCGAGCTGCTGGAGGAATTGGGCATCGAGCTGCGCCGCTGTCACCGCTTGCTGCTGTTGCGGCATCATTATGCCGATCGCGCGGTCGAACTCGAGGTGTTCGTCGTCGATGAGTCGCACGGCGAGCCCGTAGGACTCGAAGGCCAGGCGCTCAAATGGGTGGGCGTTGCCGAATTGTCGCGGGAACGGCTGCTGCCGGCCGATCGGCCTATTGTTGAGGCTCTTAATGCTAACGCTGATGAGGGGATAGCACATGGCGCAGGACACCGGACTGCCGGACATTCAGCTCGATAGCGCCGGGCTGTATCGCGAAGACATCTTCACCGATCGCAAGGCGGGCACGATCCGCCGGCTCATCCCTGTGACGGTCGACGGCAGCACGGATCCGAAGCGTTCAGTCCTGTTTTCCGGACAAACTCAGCTGCTCACGCCCAACGGCGTGTTGCCGCTGGGCTTCGAGATCGAGGCGAACTCGTTGCAGGATGCGATTGCGAAGTTTCCGGACGCGGTCAAGCAAGCGCTCGAGCAGGCGATCGAGGAGGCGCGCGAATTTAGGCGCGAAACGGCCTCGCGCATCGTGGTGCCCGATGTCGCCGGTGGCATGGGTGGCCCGGGACCGCTGCCCGGCGGCGGCAAGATCAAGCTCTGATCGTTGCGGCTACTGCCCGCCGGATCCCGGGTCCTGGCCCTCGCCGCCGCCGTCGTCGCTGAACTCCGGCCCTTGGCCGGTAATGGCGCGCTGCTCGCTGAGCCACGCACCCAGATCGATCAACCGGCAGCGCTCGCTGCAGAACGGCCGGAAGGGGTAGGCGTCCGACCATTCGATCTTGCGCTCGCAGGTGGGGCAGCGTAGCGGCACGGGGCCGGCACTCTCAGCTGCAGCAGATCAGCGTGAACGGCACATCCGACTCGCACTGGGTGGCGCGCTGCTCGATGCCGTGCCATTCCAAGAACCGCATGTTGCAGCGATAGTGACTGCCGCTGATTTCCGGAAACAGCGCGAACTCGGGCGGCAGGCTGATGCGCAGCAGCTGATAGGGAGTCTCGCGATCGAAGGTGATGTTGAATACGCCGCCGACCGCTACTTCATCGCTCGGGCGGCCGTTCTGGCGCGTGAGCCAGAGCAGTTCGGCAACCGCATCGCACAGCGGTCGCAGCAGCGTCAGCCAGCGGCCGAACGCCTCGATGCGGCTCTCAGCCGGCTGGTTGAGCCAGAAGAAGTAATCCGGCAGATCGAACTCGCAGGTCCCGCCCGGAATGGCGCTGCGGTGCTTGATCGCGGCCAGGAAGGCCGAATCCTTGAGCGGCGCGAGCCAGGAGGCGCTCACGCCGGCGAGCTCGGTGCGCAGCCGCACGAGGTTGTTCATGAGCGTGCGCAGGCGCGCGGCGTCAATGCCGGCTCGATTCTGGAATTCATTGAGCAGTGCGAGATGGCGCTCGAGCTCCTTGAGCACATCGGTGCGCATATCCCCGCGGGTCAGGATCGCAAGCATGTCCAGCAGGCTGTCGACCGCGGCACGGCTGCCCCACGGCGTACCCTTCTCGTTGTGATAGAGCGCCTGGCTGTAGAGGAAGTCGAGGCGCATGAAGGTCCGCATCCGCTCATTGAGCGGCTGCTCGAACATCGAGCCCTCGGCAGCGGGCTCGGGCGTGGTGGCAGGCTCGGCCATTGAGCTATTGTGCTTGAGGCTCGGCGCGCACGTAAACGTCCCTGATCACAATGGCTTGCGCACGGCGCTGAGTTCGAGGTAGCGCGCGTGCAACGCCGCGACCTGCGGCCGCAAGGCCGCGAGATCGCCGTCGTTGAGGAGGATGTCGTCGGCGGCAGCGAGCCGCGCCGCGCGACTGGCCTGCGCCTCGATCATTGCCCGCGCTTCCTGCTCGCTCAAGCCGGGACGCGCGCGCAGCCGCTGCCACTGCAGGCTCTCGGGGCAGTCGATCACGAGCACCCGGTCATAACGCGCGGCGGCGTTGGTTTCGACCAACAGCGGCACCACGTGCAGTTGATAGGGTCCGTCCAGGCGCGCGGCCAGCTGCTCGGTGCGCGCGCGGATGGCGGGGTGCAAGAGCGCTTCGAGCTCGCGGCGCAATGCGGGCTCGGCGAACACGACTCGCCGCAGCGCGGCTCGGTCCAACGTGCCGTCGGGCCCGCGAACGCCGGGCCCGAATCGATCGAACAGCTGCGCCAGCAGAGCGCTGCCCGGGACGAGGACTTCGCGCGCGATGAGGTCGGCATCGAGGATCGGTACGCCCTGGTCGGCGAACATCGCCGCGACCGTGCTCTTGCCGCTGGCGATGCCGCCGGTCAGGCCGATGTGCAGCGCTCTCGGCCCGAGTGGACTCATCCGCCCGCGGCGCCGTAGAGGCCGAGATAGCGAGTGAGCAGTTGCGGGCCCCACATGAGCGCCAGCCAGCCCGCCGCTGCGAGAAACGGCCCGAACGGAATCGGCGTACCGCGCTGATGGCGTCGAAGAACGATCAGCACCACACCCACCACCGCCCCGACCAGCGCCGCCAGCAGCACGATCGGCAGCAGCATGCGCCAGCCGAGCCACGCGCCCAGGGCGGCGAGCAGTTTGAAGTCGCCGTAACCCATGCCTTCCTTGCCCGTCAGCAGCCGAAAGGCGTGATAGACCGTCCAGAGCGACAGATACCCCAAGGCCGCTGCGGCAATGGCATTCACCGGATCGACGGGTAGGTTGCGGTCCGGCGATGCCCAGCCGGTGAGGCTAGCCAGCAATCCGAGCCACAGCAACGGCAAGGTCAGGGAATCGGGCAGCAGCTGATGATCGAGGTCAATGAAGGTCAGCGCGAGCAGGAACCAGGTGATCAGCAAGGCGCAGGCGCTCGACTGGTCCCAGCCGAAGCGCCACACCACCAGCGCGCTGAGCAGTGCGCACAACGCTTCCACCAGCGGGTAGCGTGCGCTGATTTTGGCCCGGCAATGCGCGCAGCGCGCGCGCAGTGCCAGGTAGCTCAGCACCGGAATGTTATGAATCGCGCGGATCGGCGCCTGACAGGCCGGGCAGCGGGAACGCGGCACGAACAAGTTGAAGTGCGCCGGGGCGCTCGCCGCAGAGCCGACGGTCGTGAGCTCGGCACACTGCGTGTGCCATTGCCGATCGAGCATGATCGGCAGCCGATAGATCACGACATTCAGAAAGCTGCCGATGACAAGCCCGAGCAGCAGCGCTGCCGTGAACAGCAGTGCCGGCGATTGCGCCAGGAGCTGCTGCGCGGTCAGACGACGGAACCGAGCTTGAAGATCGGCAGGTACATGGCAATGACCAGGCCGCCGACCAGCACGCCGAGCACCAGCATGATCAGCGGCTCGAGCAGGCTCGACATGCTGTCGACCGCGGCATCGACGTCCTCTTCATAGAAGGTCGCGACCTTGGCGGCCATCGAGTCGAGTGAGCCGGATTCTTCGCCGACGGCGATCATCTGCACGACCATGTTGGGAAACAGCGCTGTGTTTTCCATGGCACGCTGCAGGCGCTGGCCAGTGGCCACCTCATCGCGCATCTTCAAAACCGCATCCTCGTAGAGGATGTTGCCGCAGGCGCCTGCAACCGATTCGAGCGCCTCGACCAGCGGCACGCCGGCCGCGAACATGGTCGACAGGGTGCGCGCATAGCGCGCAATCGCGGCCTTGTTGAGGATCGGGCCGATGATCGGCAGCTTCAGCACCATGCGATCGAGGAAGTGGCGCATCTTGCGCGAGCGCTTCTTGAAGTAGAAGAACGTCCAGCCCAGCGCGAACAGCACGATGGCGATGAATATCCCCTCCGACTGCACGAAGCGCGACAGATTGATGACCATCTGCGTAAAGGCCGGCAGATCCGCGCCGAAACCCTTGAACAGATCCTCGAACTGCGGAATCACGAATACCAACAGAATGACGGTCACGATCACGGCGACCACGAGCACCGCCGCCGGGTAAAACAGCGCCTTCTTGACCTTTTTCTTGACCGCCTCGCTCTTTTCCTTGTAGGTGGCAATCTTGTCGAGCAATCCCTCGAGCGCGCCGGCCTGCTCGCCGGCCTCCACCAGGTTCACGAACAGATCGTCGAAATACAGCGGATGCTTGCCCAAGGCCTCGTGCAGCGAGGTGCCGCCTTCGATGTCGGACTTGACGTCGAGCACGAGCCTCTGCATCGACGGCTTCTCATGTCCGGAGCCGATGATCTCGAAAGCCTGGACCAGCGGGATGCCGGCACCGAGCATGGTTGCGAGCTGACGGCTGAAGATCGCGATGTCCTCGGCCTTGACCTTGCCGCCAGCCTTGAAGGCCTGCGACTGCTTCTTGATGTGCGTGGCGACCACGCCCTGGCGGCGCAACTCGCTTTTGAGCGCCTGCTCGTTCTGCGCGACGCTGCGGCCCTTGATGCGCTGGCCCTTCTTGTCCATGCCCTCCCATTGGAAGGCCACGTCACGCTTGATGGTGCGAATCGCGCTGGTTGCTTGCGCCATAACTATTTCCCTGCCGAGAAGATCATTCGATCGTGACGCTGTTGACTTCTTCGAGGCTGGTCATGCCATTTCTGACCTTCTCGAGGCCGGAGCGGCGCAGATCCCAGACGCCCTCTTTGGCGGCCTGCGTGGCGATATCCATGGCATTGCCGCCGGCCATGATGATGCGTTGGAGCTCCTCGCTGACCTGCATGACCTGATAGATGCCGACACGGCCCTTGTAGCCGTCGGTGCAGCTGCCGCAGCCCTTGGGTCCGTAGATCCTGATGCCATTGACGATGTCCGCATCCTGAAAGCCTTCCTTGCGCAGGGCTTCGGCCGGCACATCGAGCGGCTGCTTGCATTGTGGGCACAGCCGCCGTGCCAGGCGCTGCGCGATGACCAGGCTCACCGAGGTGGCGATGGCGTACGGTTTGACGCCCATGTCGACCAGGCGAGTGAGCGTCTGCGGCGCATCGTTGGTATGCAGCGTCGAGAGCACGAGATGGCCGGTCTGCGCGGCCTTGATCGCGATCTCGGCGGTCTCGAGGTCGCGAATTTCGCCGACCATGACCACATCCGGGTCCTGTCGCAGGAACGCACGCAGTGCCGAGGCAAAGGTCAAGCCAACCTTGTTGTTGACGTTGACCTGATTGACACCCGGCAGGTTGATTTCCGCCGGATCCTCGGCGGTCGAGATGTTGGTGTCTTCCCGATTCAGAATGTTCAGGCCCGTGTACAGCGAGACGGTCTTGCCGCTACCCGTAGGCCCGGTCACGAGAATCATGCCCTGGGGCTTGGCCAGGTACTTCATGTACAGGTCTTTCTGGAACGGCTCGTATCCCAGCGCGTCGATGCCGAGCATCGCCTGCGAGGGATCGAGAATACGCAGCACGATCTTCTCGCCGTAGAGTGTCGGGCAGCTGCTGACACGAAAATCGATCGCGCGCGTCTTGGACAGTCGCATCTTGATGCGGCCATCCTGCGGCACGCGGCGCTCGGCGATGTCCAGCCGCGACATGACCTTCAGTCGTGCGGCGATCTTGGCCGTGAGCTGCACCGGTGGTTGTGCCACTTCGCGCAGCACGCCGTCCATGCGCAGCCGCACGCGGAAGATCTTCTCGTAGGGCTCGAAGTGAATGTCCGAGGCGCCGCGCCGTATGGCATCGAGCAGCACCTTGTTGACGAAGCGAACGATCGGGGCGTCTTCGACATCGTCGCGGCCGACCTCCCCGGCACCTTCCTCATCGCCGCCGGAGACCTCGAGCGATTCGAGATCCATGCCTTCCTCGTCGCTGAGGTTCGGCATGGCCGTGTCGACCTGCTCGATGGCCTTGTCGAGCACGCGCTGCAGCTTGTCGTCTTCGACCACGATGGCCTCGACGCCCAAGCCGCATTGGAACTTGATCTCATCGATGGCGTGCAGATTGGTTGGATCGGCAACGCCGAGGAACAGTCGCTTGCCGCGCTTGAACAGCGGCAGCACTCGATGCTTGGCCAGCAGCTTGTCGGAGACCGCTCGCACGGCCTCGAGGTCGACCATCAAGGCATTGAGGTCGAATAGCGGTACGCCATATTCGGCGGCGGCCGCGATCGCGATGTCGCGCGCTTTGGCGGTGCCGCTCACCACTAGCTGCGTCACGAAGCTGGTTTTGCGCTCATTCGCCGCCTGCAGCGCAGCATGCATGCCCGATTCATCGACCACGCCGTCCTGCACCAGCCGCTGGGGCAAGCCCCCAAGATTGGATCTGGACGGATTGATGGCCAAAGAAGCGTTGTCGTTCATGTACTTAGCGCATCACCCAATATGCGTAGGAATCAACCTAGTCTACATAACTAGGGCGGTTGATCAATGTCAAATATCAGTGGGATGTTTGCATATCGGCGCTATGCCCTGCGTGATTGGTTTCCCAAAAGAGGAAGCCCCTCCAAGGAGGGGCTTCCCAGCCACAGATCGAATCGTCTCGATCAGATCAAGTGTGGCAGGAGGTCGGCAGGTAGGCCGCTATGATGTTGGTCACGGTGGCGCCAACCGGCGGAGTCAGAAGACCCGGCTGGGCCGCCGTGCCGCAAACCCAGACGACATCGTTGTTGGCGTCGAGACCCGGGTTCAACGTGAGCACTGACGCGACAGGAATCTTCGCGTTGGCCTGCGGGCCGCCGTAAGCAATCACGATTTCACCGCCAGCAACCACGGTGATGGCCGAGACGTACTTGCCGTTCGACGCACCGGTGACCGATACGCAGCCAGCAGCACCGCCAGCCACCGTAGTGGAGCAGGTCGGGAACGCACCGTTCTGCGCATAGTATTCGGAGATGGCCGTCTTCCAGCCAGCGGCCAGAGAGATGCCTTCCGTGACCTGCGCGCGGATGGTGTAGTTCTGATACGCCGGGATCGCGATCGCGGCGAGGATGCCGATGATCGCGATGACGATCATCAGTTCGATCAGGGTGAAACCCTTTTGAAGCGTCTTCATAAAGTTTGCAGACTCCAGTTGTTGAAAGGCTGCGGCTAAGCAGCCGCTGAACAGCAAGGAAGCAACCGCCGTGCCAGTGGCGGCACAGTTACAACCATTTGTTTATGAATGGCTTTTTTGCATCTCAGGCGACGTTGAACTTAATCTCCGGCCATGTTTGGCGACAGGTCTGACATCCTGGGGAAGGAAGTGACGCGATTTGTCATGCGCGCCGCAGCGCCGGGGCGCAAGCCCTGCCTCGCAGGCGCGCTCAGGTTCATCCGATGCCGAGTTTCTTGACCCGATAGCGCAGTGCGCGAAAGCTCATGCCCAGCAGCTTCGCGGCGGCGGTCTTGTTGTAGCGCGTTTGCTCGAGGGCCTTGATGATGGCTTCGCGCTCCAGGTGCTCGAGCTGATCGCCGAGGGCCGCACTGGCCGCTCTATCGGCCTCGTGAGCCGGCGCGGGGAGGCCTGGCGTGCTGCCGGCCGCTTCGAGCGCGCTGCTGGCGGCAGCGATGCCCTCGGCGCTGCCAGCTGCGGCCGCCGGGCGCAGCTGCAGATCCTGCACGTCGATGACTCCGGACACCGACAACGCAATGGCGCGCTCGAGAATATTCTCCAGCTCTCGCACGTTGCCCGGAAAGGCATAGTGCTGCAGCGCCGTCTGTGCTGCAGGCGTGATCTGCGGTGCGGCCACGCCGATGCGCCCCGACAGACGCTGCAGCATGGCGGCGGCCAGCTGCGGGATGTCGAGCGCATGTTCGCGCAGCGCCGGCACCCGAATCTCGATGACGTTGATGCGGTAGAAGAGATCTTCGCGAAAGCGGCCGAGCGCCACCGCCTCGACCAGCGATTTGTGTGTCGCCGACAGCACGCGCACGTCGATCGGGATCTCGCGCTGCTCGCCGATCGGACGCACGGTCTTTTCCTGGATGACACGCAGCAGCTTGACCTGCATGTGCAGCGGCAGATCCGCGATCTCATCCAGAAACAACGTGCCGCCTTCGGCGCTCTGCACCAGGCCCTTCTTATCGGCGACGGCTCCGGTGAAGCTGCCGCGCTTGTGGCCGAACAGCTCGCTCTCCATGAGCTCCGAGGGGATCGCGCCGCAGTTGACCGGCACAAACGGTCCATCGGCGCGCGCACCGCTGTCGTGAATCAGTCGTGCCACCAGCTCCTTGCCGGTGCCCGATTCGCCGGTGATATGCACCGGCGCCTGGCTGCGCGCCACGCGCACGATCAGTTCACGCAGCGACGCCATGATGCTCGAATGACCCAGCAGCCGCGGCGCGAGCGCTGGCAGCGAGCCGCGCTCGATGGCCTCGACCACGGTGGCCGGCGCAGCGCGCTTGGGCAGCTTGAGCGCAGTGGCGACGAGCTTGCGCAGTACACCCAGGTCCAAGGGTTTGGAAACGAAATCAAAGGCGCCGAGCTTGAGCGCACGAACCGCCAGCTCGACGTTGCCGTGGGCGGTGATGACTGCCACCGGCAGTTCCGGGTGATGCTCCTGGATGTAGGCCACCAGGTCCAGACCGTCACCGTCGGGCAGGCGCATGTCCGTCAGACACAGGCCGAAGCGCTGCGCGCCGAGCTGCGAGCGGGCCCCGGCCAGATCGAGCGCGGACGCGGTGGCGAGATTCATGCGCCCGAGCGTCAGCGACACGAGCTCGATGAGATCCGGTTCATCATCCACAATCAACACGGTCGGCGTCAGCGGCATAGAGTCATCATTGTGGTTCGGAACGCGTCAGGAATACAGATCGTTCCAGCGGCTCGGGTCAGCAAACACGATGCGAAACAGGCTGCCGCCCCCCTCGCGCGGCTCATACAGCAACGTGGCGCCGTTGGCGGCCGCGAGCTCACGTGCGAGGAACAGCCCGAGGCCCGTGCCGCGCTGGGCGCGTGTGAAGAAAGGCTCGAAGATGCGCTCGGCATCCGCCGCAGCGATTCCGGGGCCGCGATCGGCGACCTGCAGATAGGGCCGGCCGACGCCGCCGAGGCGGCCGTAGCGCAGCTGGATGACGGCGGTGGACACGGGGGCGAGCGGCAGCGCGTGCGTCAGGGCGTTCTGACATAGATTCCATAGGATCTGATGCAACTGGCTGCCGTCGATGCGCACCTGCACGTCCGTCGCCAGCGGTTCGATCTGCATTTGCGGCCGCGGCAGCTCGAGCGTTGCGCAGAATTCATCGCGAAATCGAGCGGTCCACTGCGCGAGCGTGATCTGCTGCGGCTTGGGCGCCTCGCGACGCGACAGCCGCAGCACATTATCGATGATGCCGCTGACGCGACTGGAGTTGGCCTGCATGATCTGCGTGAGGCGGCGGTCCTCATCGCTCAGCTCCGGCGATTCGGCCAACAGTTGCGCCGCATGGCTCATGGCGCCGACGGGGTTGCGAATTTCATGGGCGATGCTGGCCGAAAGGCGCCCCAGCGCGGCGAGCTTGGTCTGCTGCACCTTGGCGGCGATCTCACCGGTGTCCTCGAGGAACACGATCACCGGCGAGGGATGGCTGTCACCGAGCGGGGCGAAATGCGGGCGAACCACGCGCGCACCATCGGCCGCCAGGAACGTTTGGGCAGCGTCGCTGCGATCGCGGATGTCATGGGTGCGCCAGGTCGATAGCAGATAGAGCAGTCTCGGGCAGACCTCGCCAAGCAGCGCTCCGGGTATGGCATCGGCTTCGCCGAGGACCTGTGCGGCGGATTCGTTGATCAGGCGGATGTAATCGTCGGGATCAACCACCAGAATGCTCTCGCGCAGGTGCTGCACGATGTACTGTGAAACCTGCGCCAGATTGGCCAGATCGACGGCCGCGCGTCGAACCAGCGCCTCACTCTCACGCAACCGGCTGGAGATCGGCCAGGCCATCAGAGCCACCAGAAAGACCACCGCGCCCTGCATGCCCGCCAGCGGATAATCGCCCAAGGGCGCATCGCCGAAGGCGACGGCCGCGATCTGCTGCAGCAGTATCCCCAGAGCGGCCACCGCGGCGTTGGCGAAGGCGCCCCGGCCCTCGCCCAGCAACGCCATGGCCCCGACCGGAATGACCAGCAGGATGCCCAGTCCGCTGGCCGCGCCGCCGCTGCAATACAGCAAGACCGCCACGGCCACCGTATCGAGCAGTGTGTGGGCCAGGACCATGACGCTGCGGCTCGGCCAGTGGCCGCGTCCACTGAAGGCGAACAGGCCTGCGAGCAGCCAGTAAAAGACGCAGACCAAAATGAACAATTGCGGATTGGCTCCGCCCACGGTCGGCGTCGGTCGGGTAAACACGTACAACGTGATCAGGACGGGCGAGAGCAGCAGCCGGTAGAGGTTGGCCAGTCCAACCACGCGCCAGGTCAAATCCCCGGACGGGCCGGCCGCGGGCGCTGGGTGCGAGGGGCTCGGCGGCGCCGTGGCGGGGCTCGAGGCGAGCGGCACGGCGCTACCCGCGAGGACGCCGCGGGCGAGGGCAGCGGATGCAGCCGGATCCGGTGCGGTGGCGCCCGGCGCGCCGTCGCTCGATACATCGGCGGTATTCATGAGGGATGCCAATCTAGCATTGAAACTGTGGCGGCAAGCCGCACTCTATAGTTGAGGTCGTGCACGACAGTTCAGGCCGGGTTCATCGGCGTGTGTCAACCTATCCACGGGCTGGTCGTTTATGAAGCATATGCGTACATCATTACTTAATCTGCGTAGCGGGTCCCTTTTGGCCCTGTCGGCCCTGTTGGCCGCATGTGTTGCGCCGCCCCCACAAAGAATGGTGATGCAGAGCGCGCCCGTGCAGCGGCCGATCATGGTCTACCCCGCCAGGGGACAGAGCCCGGAGCAGCTCGAGCGCGATCGCTATGAGTGTCATCTCTGGGCAGTGCAGCAGTCCGGCTTCGATCCGAGCCGCGCGCTCCCCGATCAGCGCGTCGTGGTCGAGCCGTCGACGCCGCCCGGTGCGGGCACGGCGGTCGGCGCCATTACGGGCGCGATCCTCGGTGCCGCCATCGCCGGTCCGCGTGAGGCGGGCGCCGGTCTGCTCCTGGGGGGCATCACGGGCGCAGCCATAGGCTCCGCCAGCGACGCGAATGCGCAGGCGCAGGCCAACGTGGAACAGGCGCGTATCAATAGCTACGCGGCCAGCGGTGCTGCGGGGGCTTGGAATTACCGGCGCGCCATCAGCGCGTGCCTGGATGCGCGCGGCTACACGACCGCTTGAACTTGAATCGGAGAGAAGGACAGATGAGCAGGTCAACGCGAAAATGGCTGGTGTTATCGGGACTGTGGGTGCTCGCACTGGCCGGGATCGCTTCAAGCTTTGCCGGTGAGCGCGGCGACCGAGGGCCTGGCATGCAGCGCGACGCCCGCGGCATGGTGCTCGACAACCGCTACAACCATGGCCATTACTATCCGCCGCGCGGCCAGATCGTGCGGGCGCTGCCCGAGGGCTACCGCCCGTACGGGTTCGGTGGCAATCGCTTTTATTTCGGCGCCGGTGTCTGGTATGCGCCAGGCCCGTATGGCTTCGTGGTGACACGCCCGCCCTTCGGGCTGTTCGTGACGGTGCTGCCGCCGTTCTATACGACGCTATGGTTCGGCGGGGTACCGTATTACTACGCCAATGACATCTACTATCAGTGGCGTCCGGACCTCAATGGCTACGTCGTGGCCGCTCCGCCGCCGGGAGCCGAGCAGCCTGGGGAACCGCCGGCCGCGGCCCCGGCCCCGGCAGGCGATGATTTCTTCCTCTACCCCAAGAATGGTCAGACTGCGGAGCAGCAGTCGGCGGATCGCTACGAGTGTCACACCTGGGCCAGGGGTCAGACCGGCTTTGACCCCACGCAGCCCGCTGGCGCGGCGCCTGGCCAGGGGAGCGCAGGCCACGAGCAATATCAGCGCGCGATCACCGCGTGTCTGGAAGCGCGCGGCTACAGCGTTCGATAGGCCCGCACTCGACATTCGCCGCCTATTCTGGCGTCCTGATGCGCCTGGCGTAGGGCGCTAGTTTCCGCGACAATCCGCTGCCTTTCGGGCAACCGACGGTGGCGGATGAATCTTCACGAATATCAGGCTAAGAAAATTCTCGCCAGCTATGGCGTCGCCGTGCCGAAAGGCCAGGTCGCCGGCAGCGCCGACGAAGCACTCGCCGCTGCTGAGGCACTCGGCGGCACGTTCTGGGTCGTCAAGGCGCAGGTGCATGCAGGCGGTCGCGGCAAGGCCGGCGGCGTGAAGCTCGCGCGCGATGCGGCGGCCGTGCGCGATGCCGCGGCCGGCATGCTCGGCCAGCGACTCGTGACCCAGCAGACCGGCCCCGCAGGGTTGCCGATTGAACAGGTTTACATCGAGTCCGGATCGCAGATCGAGCGCGAGCTGTACTTGAGCTTGACGCTGAACCGCGAGCGCGGACGGATCGCCGTGGTGGCTTCGGCCGCCGGTGGAATGGACATCGAAGAGGTCGCTGAGAAGACCCCCGAGCGGATCCTGTCGGCCACGGTGCATCCCGCCACCGGCCTGCAGCCCTTCCAGTGCAGGCAGCTCGCCTTCGGCATCGGCCTCAGAGCTCAGCAGATCGAGCAGTTTCAAGCAATCGTGATGGCGCTCTACCGCCTCTACCAGGAGCGCGATGCGAGTCTGATCGAGATCAATCCGCTGATCGTGACCAAGGCCGGGGCGCTGGTGGCGCTCGATTGCAAACTTGACATCGACGCCAATGCGCTGTTCCGGCAGAAGGATCTGGTCGCACTGCGCGATACGGGGCAGGAAGATCCCATGGAGCGCCGTGCCAGCGAGCACGATCTGAACTACGTCTCGCTCGACGGCGATATTGCCTGCATGGTCAACGGCGCCGGACTGGCCATGGCGACCATGGACCTCATCAAGCTGCATGGCGGCCGGCCGGCGAATTTCCTCGATGTCGGCGGCGGCGCCACCAGCGAGCGCGTCACCGCGGCGTTCGCGTTGATACTTTCGAATTCGAATGTGCGCGCGATCCTGATCAACATCTTCGGCGGCATCGTGCGCTGCGATCTGATCGCCGATGGCATCATCAATGCCGTCAAGAACGTCGGTGTCGATGTGCCGGTCGTCGTGCGCCTCGAGGGCACCCAGGCCGAGCTCGCGCGTGCACGGCTGGCGCAGAGCGGCCTTGCCATCATTGCGGCGGCCGATCTGACCGATGCAGCAAAGAAAGTCGTGGCAGCTGCCAAGGTGTCCCGATGAGCATTCTGGTCAACCAGCGCACCAAGGTGATCTGCCAGGGCTTCACCGGTAAACAAGGCACCTTTCACTCGGAGCAGTGCATCGCCTACGGCACGCAGCTGGTTGGCGGGGTCACGCCCGGCCGCGGCGGCGAGCAGCATCTCGGGCTGCCGGTGTATGACACGGTACGCGATGCCGTGCGCGCCACCGGCGCCACGGCCAGCATGATCTACGTGCCGGCCGCCTACGCCGCCGACTCGATTCTCGAGGCCATCGACGCCGGCATCGAGCTGGTGGTGTGCATCACCGAGGGACTACCGGTCAACGACATGGTCAAGGTCAAGGCCGCGCTGAGCGGCTCGCCGACGCGGCTGATCGGTCCGAATTGCCCCGGCATCATCACGCCGGGTGAATGCAAGATCGGCATCATGCCGGGCTTCATTCACAAGAAGGGCGCCATCGGCATCGTCTCGCGTTCGGGTACCTTGACTTACGAGGCGGTGTTTCAGACCACCCACAACGACCTGGGTCAGAGCACCTGCGTCGGTATCGGCGGCGATCCGGTGCGCGGCATGAATTTCATCGACGTCATCGAGCTGTTCGAGCGCGATCCGCAGACCGAGGGCATTATCATGGTCGGGGAGATCGGTGGCAGCGACGAGGAGGCCACCGCGGAGCACATCCGCCGCTATGTCCGCAAGCCCGTCGTGGCCTACATCGCCGGCGTCACCGCCCCCCCGGGCAAGCGCATGGGACATGCCGGAGCGGTGATCGCAGGCGGCCAGGGCGCGGCCGCCGACAAGTACCGGGCGCTTGAAGCCGCGCGTGTGCGCACGGTCAAATCCCCCGCGCAGCTCGGCAGTGCCATGGGCGAAGTGCTGTCGCAGCGACGGCGCTCCAAACCGTGGTTCGGCGCGGTCGCGGTGCCGACTCGGGTCGCTGGAGCCACCCTGGAGCGGACGGTGAATGCGGCGCCGAAGGCCGTGAAGAAAGCAGCGAACAGCGCGCTGAAAAAGGCGCTGAAAAACGTGCCCCGCAAGGTCGCCGCGAGCGCGAGCGCGCGCCGCGCGGCTGCCCAGGGCTCCGACCGTCAGAGCGAGCGCAAGCCAGTCAAGGCGGCGCGGGCCAGACATCGTTGAGTGCCGCGGCTGAACTCTCGAGCTTCGCGGAGGGGCCTTGGCACGCGCTGATCGACTGAAGATCGCGCTGGCGCAGCTGGATCTGCTGGTCGGCGATGTGCGGGGCAATCTCGAGCGCGTGGTCAGTGAAGCGCGCCGGGCGCGCGCGCAGCTGCACGCGGACCTGGTGTTGTTCCCGGAGCTCACGCTCTCGGGTTATCCGCCCGAGGACCTGCTGTTCCATCGAGGCTTGCGGCGTCAGATCGGGCAGGCCCTGGATGAGCTCACGCGCGCGGTGCCTGAGATCGGCGTCATGGTCGGCTATCCCGAATACGACCAGGGTCGTATCTACAATGCGGCCTGTCTGCTGCGCGGCGGACGCGTGCTGGCACGGTATCGCAAGGCCTGCCTGCCGAACTACAAGGTGTTCGACGAGAAGCGTTACTTCACTTCCGGCACCGACGCGGCCGTGGTGGATTTCGACGGCTTTCGGCTGGGACTGTTGATCTGCGAGGACGTCTGGGAGCCGCAACCGGCGGCAGGCGCCAAGGCCCTGGGCGCCGAGGCGCTGATGATCATCAACGCCTCGCCGTATGAAATGCACAAACAGCGCGAGCGCGAACAGGTGCTCGCTCGGTGTATCCGCGAAACGCAATTGCCCGCGGCCTACGTCAATCTGCTCGGCGGCCAGGACGAGCTCGTGTTCGACGGCAATTCCTTCGCGATGGATGCGCACGCAGAGCTGGTGATGCGCGCGCCGGCCATGGAGGAGGGCCTTTACTGCGTAGAGTTCGAGCGCCGCGGCGGCGCCGTGGTGCCGTTGCCCGGCAGCATCGCCCCCGAGTGGCCGGATGAGCAGAGCGTCTACCGCGCGCTGGTGCTCGGCGTGCGCGACTACGTCAACAAGCACGGCTTCAACGGTGCTGTCATCGGCCTGTCGGGCGGTGTCGATTCGGCACTGACGCTCGCGATCGCGGTCGATGCGCTCGGATCTGGGCGCGTGCACGCGGTCATGATGCCCTCGCGCTATACCTCCAGCATGAGCCGGGAAGATGCGACCGCGCAGGCTCAGGCCCTTGGCGTGAGCTTGAGCTCGATCTCGATCGAGAACATGTTTCAGGCGACGCTCGAGGCGCTGCAGAACGAGTTCGCCGGACGTGACCCGGACGCCACCGAGGAGAATATTCAGGCCCGCTGCCGCGGCGTGCTGCTCATGGCGATATCGAACAAGACCGGGCGCATGCTGCTGACCACGGGCAACAAGAGCGAGATGGCCGTGGGCTACGCGACGCTCTACGGTGATATGGCGGGCGGCTTTGCACCCATCAAGGATTGCAGCAAGCAGTTGGTCTATCGGCTCGCGCACTACCGCAATACGCTCGGTCAGGTCATACCCGAGCGGGTGCTCACGCGAGCGCCATCGGCCGAACTGCGGCCGGACCAGAAGGACACCGATTCACTGCCGCCGTACGAAGTGCTCGATCCGATTCTCGAAGCCTTCATCGAGGAGGATCTTTCGGTCGAGGAGATCTGCGAGCGCGGTTTCGATCGCGCCGTGGTGGCGCGGGTGCTCGACATGGTCAAGCGCGCCGAGTACAAGCGGCGACAAGCCCCGCCGGGGGTGCGCGTCAGCGCGCGCGCGTTCGGGCGCGACTGGCGCTATCCGATCACCAACGGCTATCGGCGCTGATCCGCGCCGCGCGCGTCGCCCTCAGGCACCCGTGTCGCGCCAGAACACCCACCAATGGTGCTTGCTGGCGAGCGCGCTGCGCGAGCTGCCGGCGTAGTTGGCCTGATAGACGCGCTCGACGTTGGCCGCGAGTTCGGTGAATCCCAGACGCTGGTAGCACTCGAGCAGAATGGCCACGGCGGTGCGTTCGGCGGGCGCGCCGTCATACTGATCGATCACGCCCTGCGCGCGCTGCGCCGCGGCCAGATAGGCACCGCGCTTGACGTAGTAGCGCGCGACGTTGACCTCGTACTCGGCCAACCGGTTGCGCAGGTAGATGAGTCGCCGCATGGCATCGTGCGCGTAATCGCTCTTCGGAAACTGCGTGATCACGGTATTGAAGGCGGCGATCGACTTCAGGGCCGAGGCGGGTGGGCGACGCGCCATGTCGACTCCGAACCAGCGCTCGATCGCGTATGGCGTGCGCTCGAAGTCGATCATGCCCTTCATGTACCAGGCGTAATCAATACGCGGATGGGTCGGGTTCTCGCGCAGGAACTGATCCGCCGCATCAGTGGCGGACTCCTTCTCACCCTTGCGGTAGTAGACATAAATGAGATCGAGCCGGGCCTGGCGCGCCTCGTCGGTGAACGGGAAGCGCGAAGTCAGTGCCTCGTACTGCTTGATGGCATACTCGAAATCGTTGCTGTTCATCGCCTTGTGCGCGCTGGCATAGAGCGATTGGGCGGTGGCCTTCTTGAGGGTCTTGGCTTGGCGGCTATGGCAGCCGCCCAGCAGCGCCAGCGCGGCCAGCAGCACGGCGCTGACGATCCGGACACGAGGCGCAGGCGCGGAGGCTAGAGAGGGGTATGAGCTCAAGATTTGCCCTTAAGATGCAAGCTGCTATGGCGATCAACGCCTCAGTATAGCTGACCCCTACGATGCCCCCCGAGTTCCAGACCCACGTGCTCGATCTGCCCTCCTCGGCGGCCGGACTGCGGCTCGACCAGGCCCTCGCCGCGGCACTGCCGCAGTATTCGCGTGCGCGCCTGCAGCGCTGGATTCGCGACGGGGCCGTGCACGCCAATGGCCGGCCGGTGCGCGCGCGCGATCGCGTGCGCGGCGGCGAGCAGCTGGTGGTCAAAGCGCAGTTTGCCGCCGAAGGCAGCGTTGCGGCGCAGCCCCTGCCGCTCGATATCCTGCACGAGGACGCGGCGTTGCTCGTGCTCAACAAGCCCGCAGGGATGGTGGTGCATCCGGGTGCCGGCAACCGCGAGCACACGCTGCAAAACGCACTGCTCGCCTACGATGCGGCGCTGGCGCGCGTGCCGCGTGCCGGGCTCGTGCATCGGCTCGACAAGGACACCAGCGGCGTGCTGCTGATCGCCCGCACGCCTGAAGCACACACGCGGCTGGTGCAGGCGCTCTCTGCGCGCCAGGTCGGGCGCGAATATTTGGCACTGTGTGCCGGCGCGCCCACCGGCGGCGGCAGAATCGATGAGCCGATCGGTCGGCATCGCAGCGCACGCACCCGCATGGCGGTGCGCAGCGACGGACGCGAGGCGATCACTCATTACCGCATCGAGGAGCGATTGCGCGCGCACACGCTGCTGCGCGTGCAGCTTGAAACCGGTCGCACGCACCAGATCCGCGTGCACCTGGCGTACATCGGCTTTCCCATCGTCGGCGATCCGCTCTACGGCGGGCGGGCGCGCTCGATCGCCGGCGATGCACCGGAGGTCAATGCCGCGCTGCAGGGGTTCCGCCGGCAGGCACTGCATGCGCAGCGCCTGCGGCTGGCTCACCCCGTGAGCGGGCGCGCGCAGAGTTTCGAAGCGCCGCTACCTGCTGATCTGGATCGGCTACTGCGCCTGCTGCGCGAGGATGCGCGCGCGGCGCCCAAGTCCGCCGCACCCGGGCCGCCGCGAACTTGAGCGCTGCCTACCTCTCGCCGCAGTGGCCGGCCGTGATCGGGGTGCGCGCCGCCTGCACGCTGCGCAGCGGCGGCGTGAGTCGCGCGCCGTATGATGCTTTCAACCTCGGCGCGCATGTCGGAGACGCGCCCGACGCGGTGGCGCAGAATCGCCGCCTATTGCGGCGGCGGCTGGCGCTGCCGCGCGGGCCGCTCTGGCTCGAGCAGGTGCATGGGATACAGGTGCTGGACGCCGATCGAATCGGTGAGCCGGCATCAGCGCCGCGCGCCGACGGCGCGGTCAGCCGGCAGCCTGGGACGGTGCTGGCCGTGCTGGTCGCCGACTGTGTGCCGGTGTTGTTTGCGGCGCGCGACGGCAGCGCAGTGGCCGTGGCACATGCCGGCTGGCGCGGCCTCGCCGCCGGCGTGCTCGAGGCCACGGTCGCAGCACTGGCCGGATGCGGGCCGCTGCAAGTCTGGCTCGGCCCGGCGATCGGCCCGGAGCACTTTGAAGTGGGTCAGGAGGTGCTCGCGGCCTTCGCCGCCCACGAGGCGGGCGCCGCGGCCGCCTTCAGGCCCAATGAGCGCGGCCGCTGGCAGTGTGATCTGCGCGCGCTCGCGCGCGCGCGGCTCAACGCGCTTGGCATCGAGGCGGTGTATGCGGACCCGAGCTGCAGCTTCGCCGAGCCGCGGCGCTTCTATTCCTATCGCCGCGACGGAGCCACCGGTCGCATGGCCGCCTTGATCTGGCTGCACGCGAGCGCCGGGAAAGGCGACGCATGAGCCTGCTGTGGATTGTATTAGCCACCTTTCTCGGCGGCGCCCTGAGCGCGGCACTGGCCAGCGTCTTTCTGCTGCTCTCGGAGGCGCGCCGTACGCGGCTGTTGCCACACCTCATCAGCTTCGCCACCGGCGCCATGCTGGCCGCAGCCCTCGTGGGCCTGCTGCCCGAGGCGATTGCCAGCGTCGGCCCGCAGCGCATCCAGGCCATCGGCGCCGCAGTGCTCGCCGGCATTGGACTGTTCTTCGTGCTCGAGAAGCTCGTACTCTGGCGTCACTGTCATGCACAGTCCTGCGAGTCCCACTCGCCGCACGAGACTCAGCGTGACCGCGCCGCCGGCTGGATCGTGCTGTTCGGCGACGGCGTGCACAACGCGTTCGACGGCGTGCTGATCGCGGCGGCGTTTCTGACCGACGTCAAACTCGGGGTGGTGACGGCGCTGGCGATCACGGCGCACGAAATTCCCCAGGAGCTCGGCGATCTGGCCGTGCTGCTGCACGCAGGCATGAGCCCGGTGCGGGCGCTCTGGTTCAATGCAGCCAGCAGCCTGACCTCGATTCTCGGCGGCCTGCTGGGCTACTTTGCGCTGCGCCGCACGCTCGATGCGCTGCCGTATGCCATCTCGGTGGCCGCCGCCTCGTTGATCTATGTCGCGGTGGCCGATCTGATTCCGAGCCTGCATCGGCGGGTGGATGCGCGGGCGGGGGTGGCGCAGGTGGCCCTGATCGGCTGCGGGGTGGCACTGATCGTGGCGGCCGAGCGCTACCTGGGCTGAAATGGCTTGAATTCGTGCCCGCCACCCCCACGAAAAGCGGTGGTAGAAAGGGATGCAGAGCGCGGTTTGGCCGCGGGATACTGACTTAAACGGCAGAGCTTTACATAGGCAAATAGCTATGCGCATGGACAAACTCACGAGTCGCTTTCAGTCGGCACTGGCCGATGCGCAATCGCTGGCGGTGGGCCGCGACAATCAATTCATCGAGCCTGCGCACCTGTTTCTGGCCATGCTCGAGGCCGAGGGCGGCGGCGTGCGCCCGCTGCTGATCAAGGCGGGTGTGGACGCGAATCGTCTGCGCGGCCTGCTCAGCGCGGCGCTGGACAGCCTGCCCAAGGTGGAGGGCACGGGCGGGGACGTACAGGTCTCGAATGACCTGGGCCGTCTGCTCAACGTGACCGACAAACTCGCGCAGAAGCGCGGCGATCAGTTCATCTCGAGCGAATTGTTCGTGTTGGCGGCATTCGAGGATCGCGGCGCCGTCGCCCGTGCGCTCAAGGAATGCCGCGCCTCGCGCGCCGCCATCGAGAAGGCGATCGATGAAGTGCGTGGCGGGGAGAAGGTCGAGGACCCGGCCGCGGAGGAGAAGCGCCAGTCGCTCGAGAAGTACACCGTCGATCTGACGGCGCGCGCGCGCAGCGGCAAGCTCGATCCGGTCATCGGCCGCGACGATGAGATTCGCCGTACCGTGCAGGTGCTGCAGCGGCGCACCAAGAACAACCCGGTGCTCATCGGCGATCCGGGTGTCGGCAAGACCGCCATCGTCGAAGGGTTGGCGCAGCGCATCGTCAACGGCGAAGTGCCGGAAGGACTCAAGAACAAGCGCATCCTGGCGCTCGACATGGGCGCGCTGATCGCCGGGGCGAAGTTCCGCGGCGAATTCGAGGAGCGCCTCAAGGCCGTGCTCAAGGATCTCGCCAAGCAGGAAGGGCAGGTCATTCTGTTCATCGATGAGCTGCACACGGTGGTCGGCGCCGGTCGCGCCGAGGGCTCAATGGACGCCGGCAACATGCTCAAGCCTGCGCTCGCGCGCGGCGAGCTGCATTGCGTCGGCGCGACGACGCTCGACGAATATCGCAAATACATCGAGAAGGATGCGGCGCTCGAGCGGCGCTTTCAGACGGTGCTGGTCGATGAGCCCTCGGTGGAGGACACCATCGCGATTCTGCGCGGCCTCAAGGAGCGTTACGAGGTGCATCACGGCGTCGAGATCACCGATCCGGCGATCGTGGCCGCGGCTACGCTCTCGCACCGCTACATCACCAACCGCCAGCTGCCCGACAAGGCCATCGACCTGATCGATGAGGCGGCGGCACGCATTCGCATGGAGATCGACTCCAAGCCCGAATCGCTCGACCGCCTCGAGCGGCGCATCATCCAGCTCAAGATCGAGCAGGAAGCGCTCAAGAAAGAAGAGGATCAGGCCTCCAAGGGGCGGCTCACGAGCCTGCAGCAAACGCTCGCCGGGCTCGAGAAGGAGTACGCGGACCTCGAAGAGATCTGGAAGGCGGAGAAGGCCTCGCTTCAGGGAGCGACGCAGGTCAAGGAGGAACTCGAGCGGGCGCGGCTGGATCTCGAACAGGCGCGTCGCGCCAGCGATTTGGCACGCATGGCCGAGCTGCAATATGGGCGCATTCCAGAGCTCGAAAAGCGCCTGCAGCAGGCGCAGGGCGCCGAGCAGAAGACGCCGCAATTGGTGCGCAACAGCGTCACCGACGAAGAGATCGCCGAGGTCGTCTCCAAGTGGACCGGCATTCCCGTGTCGCGCATGCTCGAGGGCGAGAAGGAAAAACTGCTGCGCATGGAGGAGGCGCTGGAGAAGCGCGTGGTTGGGCAGCAGGAGGCGGTACGGATCGTCTCGAACGCCATCCGTCGGACGCGCGCCGGGCTGGCTGATCCGCGGCGGCCAAACGGCTCGTTCCTGTTCCTGGGACCTACGGGCGTCGGCAAGACCGAGCTCTGCAAGGCGCTGGCCGAGTTCCTGTTCGACACCGAAGAGGCCATGGTGCGCCTGGACATGTCCGAGTTCATGGAGAAGCACTCGGTCGCACGATTGATCGGTGCCCCCCCGGGCTATGTCGGTTACGAGGAGGGCGGCTACCTCACGGAGGCGATTCGCCGCCGGCCCTACGCCGTGGTGCTGCTCGATGAGATCGAGAAGGCGCATCCGGACGTGTTCAACGTGCTGTTGCAGGTGCTCGATGACGGCCGACTGACGGATGGCCAGGGACGCACCGTCGATTTCCGCAACACCGTGATCATCATGACCTCGAACCTGGGCTCGCAGGTGATCCAGGAGCTCTCCGGCGAAGGCAACTACCAGCGCATGAAGACCGCGGTCATGGAGATAGTGCAACAGCACTTTCGGCCCGAATTCATCAACCGCGTGGATGACATCGTGGTCTTCCATCCGCTGGGCACTGATCAGATACGTGCGATCGTCGAGATCCAGCTGAACTACCTGCGCCGGCGGCTGCTCGAGCGTGATATGGAGCTCGAACTCGACGACAAGGCGCGCGATCTGATCGGCGAGGCCGGATTCGATCCGGTCTACGGGGCCCGTCCGCTCAGGCGGGCGATTCAGCAGCAGATCGAGAATCCGCTGGCGCAGCGTATTCTGCGCAACGAATTCGTGGCCGGTGATCGGATACGGGTCGCTGTGCGCGGCTCGGAGCTGGTGTTCGAAAAGAAGCGGCAGATGCGCGCAGTCGGCTCGTAGCAAGCTAAGCTTGTGGCGGGGGGGTTTCATGTACGACCTCAAACGCCACATCGTCGACGTTCCGGACTTCCCGCGACCGGGCATCCTGTTTCGCGACATTACGCCGCTGCTGCGGACGCACTTTGCCGCCACGCTCGATGCGCTCGAGGCCTTGTTCGATGCCGCTGCTTGGAGCGAGGTCGATGCCGTCGGAGGCATCGAGTCGCGCGGCTTCATTCTGGCGGCAGGTCTCGCCACGCGGCGCGGCAAGGGCTTCCTCGCCATCCGCAAAGGCGGCAAGCTGCCGCCGCCGGTCGAGGCGGTCGACTATGCGCTCGAGTACGGCAGCGGGGTGCTCGAGCTGCAGCGCGGCCGCGGCCGGGTGCTGCTGGTCGATGACGTCGTGGCGACCAGTGGCACCATGGCGGCTGCAGCGCAGCTGTGCGTCGCCGCCGGGTTCGAAGTCACCGGGCTTGCCGCGCTGATCGACCTGCGGCTCGCCGGGGAATTTCACTGGCGCGGACTGGCATTGCGCGCGGTGCTGCGCTATGACTGAGTGGCCGCCGACGCTGCTGGTCATGGCGTTGGCGATCGAGTCGCAGGGGCTGTTCGAACGTGAGGGCGTGCCGGTGCTCTACACCGGCCTCGGTAAGGTCAATGCCGCCCTGTCACTGATGCGTGCACTGCGCGACAACCGGCATGCGGGCCGAACGCTGCCGCTGGTGCTCAATTTTGGAACCGCCGGCAGCCACAACCTCGAGACGGGTCGTCTAGTGGCCTGCCGGCAGTTCGTGCAGCGGGACATGGACGTCAGCGGCATAGGCTTTCCCGTAGGCGTCACGCCCTTCGAAGACGTGCCGGCACAGCTCGAATTTCCGGTCGTATTCGAACAGCTGCCGCAGGTGCTTTGCGGCAGCGGCGATTCATTCGAGACCGGCGTTGCCAAGCTGCACTGCGAGGTCATTGACATGGAGGCCTATGCGCTCGCCAAGGTCTGCCACCTCGAGGGGGCACGCTTCGGCTGCGCCAAGTTCATCACCGATGGAGCCGACAGCTCGGCCGCCGAGCATTGGCAGCTCAATCTGCCGCGGGCGGCTGCAGCCTTTTGGCAGCTGTACCAGCGCCACTGCCGTCTATAATTGCGCCTATCTTAAGTCACTTTGCCGCAGCGAGCGCCATGCCGATCTACGAATACGAATGCAGCCACTGTCGCTACTATCTCGAGGTCATCCAGAAGATCAGCGCAGCGCCACTGAAGAAATGTCCCTCCTGCGGCAGGAGCACGCTCAAGAAACTGATCTCCGCGCCGGTGTTCCGGCTCAAGGGCTCGGGCTGGTACGAAACCGATTTCAAGTCCGATCAGGAGCAGAAACGCAATCTGGCCGGCGCGGACAAGCAAGCGCCGTCGGGCGATTCCAAGGACGCCAAGGAATCCAAGGATGTCAAGGGGACGGAACTCGCCGCCGGCGCCGCCGAACCTAAGGCAGCGGCTCCAGCCGAGGCCAAGAGTGCGAGCGGCGGGGAGGGCAAGACGGCCAGCCCGGCCGAGCCGGCTGAGCCGGCCAAGCCGCAGCCCGCAGGCGGCAAGGCCTCGACACATCGGCGCAGCAGCAGGGGGCGCAAACGCGCGCCGACGAGCGCGAGCGAACGCGCCGGCAAGACGCCGACCAAGCCCGGCAAGCACCGGGGCCGACGTTGAGCAGCCTGATGCCCAAACTGATCCTGCGGCGCTACCTCATTGCGGGGCTGCTGGTGTGGTTGCCCATCATCGCCACGGTGCTGGTGATCCGGTTCATCCTGGACCTCATGGATCAGACGCTGCTGCTGTTGCCACGTCCGCTGCGGCCGGAAGCGTGGCTGGGCGTGCATATACCGGGACTCGGGGCCCTGCTCGCGGTGTTCCTGCTGTTTGCGACCGGACTGCTGGTGACCAATATCATCGGCCGCAGCCTGGTGCGCGCCTGGGAGGACCTGCTCAATCGCATCCCCTTCGTGCGGGCGGTATACGGCGGGGTCAAGAGCTTTTCCACGACGATCCTGTCCAACTCGGGCAACTCGTTCAAAAAAGTGCTGCTGGTGGAATATCCGCGCACCGGGCTCTGGAGCATCGGCTTTCAGACCGCCTCGGATGTACGGCTCGGCATTGCGCCGGGCGCCGAGTCGCAAGTGTGCGTGTTCATCCCCACGACTCCGAATCCCACATCCGGATTCATCGTGCTGGTACCGCGCTCGCAGGCCATCGAGCTCGATATGAACGTCGATGCGGCGATGAAAATGATCGTGACATTAGGCGTGGTCGCGCCGCCCGCCGTGGCGCCCGCCGCCGCTGCGTTGCCCGCCGCCGCGCCCGCTGCACCGGCGCCAGCAGCACGCTGAAACGTTTTTACGCACCGATGAGAATCATGCGCAGCCACTATTGCGGACAGGTCAACGAGCAGCTGATCTCCCAAAGCGTCAGTGTTGCGGGCTGGGTGCACCGGCGGCGTGATCATGGCGGCGTGATCTTCGTCGATCTGCGCGACCGCGAAGGTCTGGTGCAGATTGTGTTCCATCCGGATCATGCGGCGGTGTTCCAGATCGCCGAGAAGCTGCGCCACGAATTCGTAGTGCGCGTGCGCGGGCTGGTGCGCGAGCGCCCCGCGGGAACCGTCAACCCGAATCTTGCCTCAGGGCGCATCGAGATCGTGGCCGCGGAGCTGGAATTGCTGAACCGTTCCGATCCGCTGCCCTTTCAGCTCGATGAGACGGTCAACGAGGAGGTGCGTCTGCGCTATCGCTACATCGACCTGCGACGCGAGATCATGAGCCAGCGGCTGCGGTTGCGCCATCGCATCACGCGCTCGATGCGCGGCTACCTCGACGCGCATGGATTCATCGACATCGAGACGCCGATGCTCACCAAGGCGACGCCGGAGGGCGCGCGAGATTATCTGGTGCCGAGCCGCACGCATCCGGGCAAATTCTTTGCTTTGCCGCAATCGCCGCAGATTTTCAAGCAGCTGCTCATGATGGCCGGCATGGACCGCTACTACCAGATCGTGCGCTGCTTTCGCGACGAGGATCTGCGCGCCGATCGCCAGCCGGAATTCACGCAACTCGACCTCGAGACCTCGTTCCTGAGCCAGGAGCAGATCATGCAGCTCATGGAGGGGCTCGTGCGCACGCTGTTCCTCGAGGTGCTCGGCGTGCAGTTGCCGACGCCGTTTGCGCGCATGAGCTATCACGAGGCGATGCGCCGCTTCGGTTCGGATAAACCGGATCTGCGCGTGGCGCTCGAGCTTACCGACGTCGCCGATCTCGTGCGCCAGTGCGATTTCAAGGTATTTGCGCAGCCGGCGCAGGATAGCGCGGGCCGCGTGGCGGCCTTGCGCGTGCCGGGGGGGGCCGCGCTCACGCGCAAGGAGATCGATGATTATGCGGCCTACGTCGCCCGCTACGGTGCCAAAGGGCTCGCCTACATCAAAGTCAACGAGCGCTTGCGTGGCCGGGACGGGCTGCAGTCGCCGATCGTCAAATTCCTCGACGATGCGGCGATCGAGGGGCTGCTCGCGCGCTGCGGCGCGGCCGACAATGACCTGATCTTCTTCGGCGCCGACAAGGCCGGGGTGGTCGCCGATGCGCTCGGCGCGCTGCGGCTCAAGCTCGCTCACGATCGCGGGATGTTCACGCCCGGCTGGCAGCCGCTCTGGGTGGTGGATTTCCCGATGTTCGAATGGGATGCGCAGGCGCAGCGCTGGGTGGCGATGCACCACCCCTTCACCGCGCCGCAGACCGATGATCCCGCGGCGCTGCGTGCAGCGCCCGCACAGTCGCTGGCGCGGGCCTATGACCTGGTACTGAACGGCACGGAGGTCGCAGGCGGCTCGGTGCGAATTTTCCGCGAGGAGATGCAGTCGGCGGTCTTTGCGCTGCTGGGCATCGCGGCCGAGGAAGCGCGGCTGAAGTTCGGCTTCCTGCTCGATGCGTTGCGCTACGGCTGCCCGCCGCACGGCGGCATCGCCTTCGGCCTGGATCGGCTGGCGATGCTGATGAGCGGTGCCGACAGCATTCGCGAAGTCATCGCTTTCCCGAAGACGCAGACAGCCGCCGACCCGCTGACCGACGCGCCGACCGAAGTTGCCGAGGCGCAATTGCGCGAGCTGCACATTCGCGTGCGCACGCCACCGCCGGCCGCTTAAGGTACGGTAGCGCGTTGAGCTGCAGCGCCGCAGCCGTCGTTTACGTGCACGGTCTGTGGATGCCCGGCGTCGAAGCCGCGCTGCTCGGCCGCAGACTGCGCGCAGAGCGCGGCTACCGCATGCACGTGTTTCACTATCGCTCCCGGTCCGAGCCGGTGGCGCACATCGTGGCGGCGCTGCGCCAAATGGTCGAGCGCATCGACGCGCCGCAGGTTCATCTGCTGGGTCACAGTCTCGGCGGACTCATTATTCTGCGCCTGTTGCAGCGCTACAGCCTGAGGCAAGCGGGACGGGTGCTGTTCCTCGGCACGCCTTGCGGCGGCTCGCGTGCGGCGCAGCAGTTGGGGCGCTGGCCGTTCGGACGGCGGATGCTCGGACAGGCGGCGTGCGAGGAGCTGCTGGAATATCGCGCGCGGCGCTGGGACATCGCTCGCGAGCTCGGCATCATCGCCGGCACCACGCCATTAGGCCTCGGCCATTTGCTGCTAACATTCCGGGAAGCCAATGACGGCACCATCGCGGTCTCGGAAACCGGACTTCCCGGCGCGAGGAGTGTCCTGCGACTGCCGGTGACGCATTCAGGGATGCTGCTGTCGGCACGCGTGGCAACAGAAGCAGGGAATTTCTTCGAACATGGACGATTCGGACCCTAAATCGGCTGCCCCCTCCGATCCCGGCCGGCTGCGCGCGTACGCGCGATGGCTCGCTGTCGTGGCGGCATTGCTGCTGCTCTACACCCTCGGTGGCTTTCTACTGCTGCCCCACCTGGCAGGCAATGCCATCGTGCACTACGTACAGAAGGATCTGGGTCGGCACGCCACGATCGGACAGCTCAATTTCAATCCGTTCACCTTCACGCTCGAGATCCACCAATTCGCGCTTGCCGAAGCCGATGATCGCCCGGTCGCGAGTTTTGCACTGCTGCGGGTGGGCGCATCCTTGAGCGCTTCGCTGCTGCATCGCGCCTGGACCCTCAGCGAGGTACAGCTCGAGCAGCCCGTCGTGCAGGTGCGGGTCGAGCGTGACGGATCGGTGAACCTTGCTAAACTCGCGCCGGCTACGCCCGAGAAGCCGCCGAAGCCCGGCGCATTGCCGGCGGTGCGCATCGCGGTGCTGGGAGTGCACGGCGGCCGCGTGCAATTTCAGGACCTTAGCCGCAGCGAGCCGTTTGCGGCCACGCTATCGCCGATCGAATTCGATCTGACTGATTTTCGCACCGCACCGAAGTTCGAGAACAAATACCGCTTCAGCGCCCAGAGCGGCGCCGGGGAGCGCCTGGATTGGGCCGGCGAATTCACGCTCAGTCCGCTCGGATCGAACGGCGAGTTCACGATCACGGCGCTCAAGGCCTCGACCGTCGCCGACTATCTGCAGAACGCACTGCCGTTCGCGCTCACGGGCGGCAGTCTGGACGTGCAAGGCCATTATGAGCTCGTCGCGACGCCGGTCACGGCGTTGTCGCTGAGGCTGCCGCGCATCCAGGTGCACAACTTGGGTGTGGCGCCGGCCGATACGGCACACCCCACGGCATCGGGGGCCGCCGCAACGCTCGCCGCGGCGCCCTGGATCTCGCTGCCCGAGCTCGATATCGCGGATACCGCCGTGGTGCTCAATGAGCGGCGGATTGCCATCGGTGCGATCACGGTGCAGCGGGCCGCGCTGAAGCTGTGGCGCGATGCGGACGGGAGTCTGAACCTGCAACAGCTCATGCGGCCGGCGCCGGCGCCGGCGACTGCAGCGGCCACGGCCACCGCCACGGCCGTGCCCGCCGATAGCGCTGGGGCGGCTGCCACGCCCGCCTGGAACATCGAGCTCAAACGGCTCGAACTGCAGGACGCCGACATCGAAGCCGAGGACCGCCGCGTCAGCCCGGCGTTCAAGCTGCCCTTGCGCGCGATCGGCCTGACGGTGCAGAACTACTCGAGCAGCGGCACCGAGCCGTTGAAATTCGATCTGCATCTGCGGCTCGGCGCGAGCGGGGCGTTGCAGACGCAGGGCACGGTGGCGCTCTCGACGCTCGACAGCGCGCTCGACCTGGACTTGAGTGGTTTGGATCTGCCGGCGTTTCAGCCCTATGTCGCGCAGTCCACCAACCTCACGCTCTATCGCGGACGACTGGGCGTGAAGGGCCACGTGGCGTATGCGCATGCGAGCACGCCCGGTCAGCCGCAGCTGCAAGCGGCGCTTGCCGTGGAGCTCGCGGATCTGGCGACGCGCGACAACGTCATGAACGAGGACCTGGTCAGCGCTCGCTCGCTGCGCATCGACGGTCTGCACTACCAGATGGCGCCCGATGCGCTGCGCATCGAGCGCATCGTCGCGCTGGCGCCCTATGGGCGTGTCGTTATTGGCGCTCAGGGCGGTTTGAACGTCGCCGACGCGCTGCGCGCTCCGCAGGCTCAACCCGTGCAGGCGCAGACCGCGGCCCCGACACCGGCGGCTAAAGGTAAGGCCAGCGCAGCGCGCAGCGCGGTTGCAGCGGCGAGCGCTGCCAAGCCGGCGGCCCGGCCCATGCCGATACGCATCGCGCGCATCGAAGTGCGCGACGGCGTGGCGAATTTCACCGACCGCTCGGTGACGCCGAATTTCTCGAGCGCGATCTACGGCCTCAAGGGCTCGGTGGTCGGTCTGTCATCCGATCCGGCTTCGCGCGCGACCGTGTCGCTCGACGGCAGTGTCGATCGCTACGCCCCGGTGTCGATCAAGGGGGAGATCAACGTGCTCTCCGCGACGGCCTACACCGACATCGCCATGAGCTTCAGCAACATCGAGCTGCCGACCTTCAACCCCTATTCCGGCAAGTTTGCCGGTTACAACATTGCGCAGGGAAAACTCAGCACCCAGATGCAGTATCACGTCGAGAACCGCAAGCTCGATGCCAAGCATCACATCGTGATCGATCAGCTCGAGTTCGGCGCGGCGACCGAGAGCAAGCAGGCCGTGCCGCTGCCGATCAAGTTGGCGGTCTCACTGCTCAAAGACCGCAACGGCGTCATCACCCTGGATTTGCCCGTGGGCGGCAGCCTCGATGATCCGACCTTTCGTATCGGCCCGATCGTCTGGAAAATGTTCGTCAACCTCGTCACGAAGATCGTCACGGCGCCGTTTGCGCTGCTCGGCTCGCTGTTTGGCGGTGGGCCTGAGTTGTCGTACGTCGATTTTCCCGCCGGCGTCTCGACGCTGACGTCGGCGCAGATCGAAAAGCTCACGAAGCTGTCGAATGCGCTGATCGAGCGGCCGCAGGTGAAGCTCGACATCCCGCTGCACACGCAGACGGAGGCGGACGACGTGGCGCTCGAGCGCGCCGGACTCGAGCAGGCGCTCAGTGCAAGCGCGGCCGTCCCAGCGGCAGGCAAGCACCCGCGCGGCGCCAAGGCCGGCGCGGCCGCCGCGCCTGCGCCCGCGACAGCGACCGCGGCACGCGCCGCCACGGCCGCCCCGGCCGCCCCGGCCGCCGCGGACCGCCTCGCCAAGCTCGCGGCGCTCTATCGCGCGCAGTTCACGTCCGATCCGGAGTATCCGCCCGAAACCGCCAGCGCGGCGGATCCCGATGCGGATCGCGTCAGCTGGCTCGAGCAACAGCTGCTGCCGCAGTTCGCGCCGAACGCGCAAGCGCGCGATGCGCTGGGGCAGGCGCGGGCGCAGGCGGTGCAGCAGGCGGTGCTCGCCAATACCGCGCTGCCCCCGCAGCGCGTGTTTCTGGTCAATCAAGCTTCGGGCGGCGGAGCCGAAGGTGCCGTGCGGATGGAGCTCAAACTCGAATGAACGCCGCCGCGGCGGCTTAGGCTCACTGCCGCGCCAGCCGGTGCAGCTCGAACAGCAGTTCGAGCGCCGCGCGCGGCGTGAGCTGCTCGGGGTCGAGCGCGGCGAGCTGCGCGCGCAACGCACTGGCCTGAATGTCGGACGCGGCCGGCTGCGGTGGTGCGAACGGCAGTTCGGCCTGCGGCGAATGCGCGCCGGCGCCGTGCGCGCTGCGGGCCTCGAGCTGCTGCAGCGTGCGGCGGGCCGCCGCGATGAGCTCGCGCGGAACGCCTGCGAGCTGCGCCACCTGCAGGCCGTAGCTGCGGCTCGCCGGTCCGTCCTTGACGGCGTGCAGAAACACCAGCGCATCGCCGTGCTCGGTCGCATCGAGGTGCACGTTGGCACAGCCCTCGATCTCATCGGCGAGCGCGGTGAGCTCGAAATAATGGGTCGCGAACAACGTGAAGGCGCGGATTCGCGTGGCAATGTATTCGGCAACGGTGCGCGCCAGCGACAGTCCGTCGAAGGTGCTGGTGCCGCGTCCCATCTCGTCCATGAGCACCAGGCTGTGCGCGCTGGCATTGTGGAGTATGTTGGCCGTCTCGGTCATCTCCACCATGAAGGTCGATCGGCCAGCGGCCAGATCGTCGGCCGCGCCGATGCGCGTGAAGATGCGATCGATCGGTCCGATCTCGGCCCGCGCTGCCGGTACGAAACTGCCCAGATGCGCCAGCACGACGATCAGTGCCACCTGGCGCATATAGGTGGACTTTCCGCCCATGTTGGGCCCGGTGATGATCAGCATGCGCCGCCCGTCATGCAGTGCGAGATCGTTGGGCACGAAGGGCGTCTCGAGGAAGCGCTCGACCACGGGATGGCGGCCGCCCTCGATGTTCAGCCGCGACTCATCGACCAGCGTCGGCTCGGTCCAGTTCAAGGCGCTGGCGCGCTCGGCCAGCGAAGCCAGCAGGTCGATGAGCGCAATGGCCGCGGCGGTGCGTTGCAGGCCCTCGAGCGCTGCAATCAGCGCGCTCAGCACCGCCTCGTAGAGTTCCTTCTCGCGCGCCAGCGAGCGCTCGCGCGCGCCGAGCACCTGATCCTCGAAGCCCTTGAGCTCGGGGGTGATGAAGCGCTCGGCCGATTTCACGGTCTGGCGGCGTAGGTAGTCGCTCGGCACGCGGTCGGCCTGCGCGCGCGCCACTTCGATGAAGAAGCCCTGCACGCGGTTGTATCCGAGTTTCAGGCCGGGGATGCCGCTGCGTGCACGCTCGCGCTGCTCGAGCTCGCTCAGAAAGGCATCGGTGTTGCTGGCAATGGCGCGCAGCCGATCCAGTTCCGGATCATGGCCCTCGGCGATCACGCCGCCGTCGCGCAGGAAGTGCGCCGGCTGCGCGCTGATGGCCTGCAGCAGCAGCGCGTGCTGCGCGTCGTGCTCGCCAATCTCGCCTCGCAGGTGCTCGAGCAGCGGTGAATCGCACGGCTCGAGCGCGGCGCGCACCGATGGCAGTGCGCCCAGCGCCGATCGCAGCTGCACCAGATCGCGCGGCCGCGCCGAGCGCAATGCGATGCGCGCCAGGACGCGCTCCAGATCGCCGATGGGCCGCAACTGCTCGCGCAGCGTCTCGAAGCGGCGCGAATCGGCGAGCGTTGAGAGCGCGTGATAGCGCTCGCGCAGCGGCGCGTGCGCTCGCAGCGGCCTGGCCAAGGCGCGGCGTAGCGCGCGCGAACCCATGGCGGTCACGGTCGAGTCGATCACGGCGAACAGCGTCGCCTCGTCGTGAGCCGAGAGGCTCCGGTCGAGCTCGAGATTGCGGCGCGTGGCGGCATCGAGCGCCAGGGCATCGGCGCGCTCCTCGACCTGCAGCGAGCGAATGTGCGGCAGGGCCGAGCGTTGCGTATCGCGCACGTACTGCAGCAGCGCACCGGCGGCGCGCAAAGCCAGCGGCAGCTCATCGACGCCGAAGCCTCTGAGATCGAGCGTACCGAGCTGATCGGTCAGCAGACGCGACGCGCTGGCGAGCTCAAAATGCCAGGGCGCACGCGCACGCACCACCGTCTCGTGCCGGGTGAGGCTGGCGAATTCCTGCGCCTGGCAGTCCGCTACCAGCAGCTCGGCGGGCCGCAGGCGCTCGAGCTCGGCCTCGAGGCTCTCCTGGCTCGGCAGCTCGCTGACCGTGAATCGACCGGAGGCCAGATCGAGCCAGGAAAGGCCGCAGCGCGCGCCCTCGCGCCACAGCGCGGCCAGCAGCGTCTCGCGCCGCTGCTCGAGCAGCGCCTCGTCGGTGACGGTGCCGGGCGTGACGACGCGCACTACCTGCCGCTCCATGGGTCCGCGGGTCTGACCCGGCTCGCCGAGCTGCTCGCACAGCGCCACGGATTCGCCGCGGCGCACGAGCCGTGCCAGGTACGCCTCGACACTGTGTACCGGAATGCCTGCCATGGGCACGTTCGCGCCGCCGGACTGGCCGCGCGAGGTCAGAGCGATGTCCAGTAACTGCGCGGCGCGACGGGCGTCGTCGTAGAACATCTCGTAGAAGTCGCCCATGCGATAGAACAGCAGCACGTCCGGATACTCGGCTTTGATCCGCAGGTACTGCTGCATCATCGGCGTGTGTTCGCCGGATGAAGGGTCCGCCACCATGGCGGGGCAGTGTACAGGCTCTGCGCAGCCGGACGCTGCAGCGCTACCATGCGCCCATGAATGATACGAATGATGCGACGCTGCACTCACTGGCCGAGCGCGCCGGCCAGGTGCTGCTCGCCAAGCAGCGGCGCGTCGCGGTGGCGGAATCATGCACTGGCGGATGGTTGGCGAAGTGCCTGACCGATATACCCGGCAGCTCGCAATGGTTCGAGCGCGGCTTCGTCACCTATTCGGATGCGGCCAAGGAGCAGGTGCTGGGCGTGGCCGCGAGTGTTATCCGCGCGTTTGGCGCCGTGAGCCGGCCGACCGCCGAACAGATGGCGAGCGGAGCGCTGCATGCCAGCGAGGCGGCGCTCGCGCTGGCCATCACGGGCATTGCCGGACCGGACGGCGGCTCGGCCGAGAAGCCGGTCGGCCTGGTCTGGTTCGCGCGCGCGCAGCGCGGCGGCTTAACGCTAGCGGTCGAGGAGCGCTTCACGGGGGATCGCGAGGCCGTGCGGCGCGCTTCGGTCGCGACCGCGCTGCGGCTCATCATCACCGCCCCCTAGGCACGCAAGACGCGCATGCGGCGGCTGTTCTTTGCGCTCTGGCCAGACCCGCTCTTCATCGAGCAGCTGCCGCGCGCGTTGGGCCCGCTCGATGCCGGCGCTGGGCGAGCCGTGGTGGCGGCGGATCTGCACGTCACGCTGTGCTTTCTGGGCGCGGTGGAGCAGGCGCTGATACCCGCGCTGTGCGAGCGCGCCGCCGCGATCAAGGCGCGGGAGTTCGAGCTCGTGTTCGAGACGCTCGAGTACTGGCCGCGGTCGCAAACGCTCACCGTCGCCAGCGACCATGCGGTGCCTGTGGCGGCGAGCGAGCTGGTGCAGGCGCTGCGCGCGAGTGCGCGCGCGCTCGGTTTGAGTCCAGACGAGCAGCCGCTCAAAGCTCACGTGACGCTGCTGCGCGGCGTGGCCGGCGCTGCCGGGCTCGTCGGCGGCCCTCGGGCGCTGGCCGCACCGCTGCGGCTCGCGGCGCGCTGCTTCCATCTTGCGCAAAGTCATGAACTTGAGCGCGCAACCGCAGCCACTGCGCAGCTGGGGCGCTATACGAGGCTCGCCTCGTGGCCGCTGTCGGCGAGTCACGGCTAGCACCACGGCATTTTCCAATCTCCAGGGGCGTTTTGCACCCGCGCCGACGCGCCCATTGTGGGATAATTCGGCATGGTGAATAGCGCCGCAGATTCTGCAAGGACCGCCACGATGGATGACAATCGCAAGAAGGCACTGAGCGCCGCGCTCGGACAGATCGAAAAACAGTTCGGCAAGGGCTCGGTGATGCGTCTGGGCGATGCGTCGGCGACCTACGATATCGAGACGGTGCCCACCGGCTCGCTGGGACTCGACATTGCACTCGGCGTCGGCGGATTGCCGCGCGGGCGTGTGGTGGAGATCTACGGTCCGGAATCGTCCGGCAAGACCACGCTGACGTTGCAGGTGGTCGCGGAAATTCAGCGGCGCGGCGGCACCGCGGCGTTCGTCGATGCCGAGCACGCGCTCGATCCCGCCTACGCCGGCAATCTCGGCGTCAACGTGCAGGATCTGCTGGTGTCGCAGCCCGACACCGGCGAGCAGGCGCTCGAGATCACCGACATGCTGGTGCGCTCGGGGGCGGTCGATGTGGTCGTGATCGACTCGGTCGCGGCCTTGACGCCGCGCGCCGAGATCGAAGGCGAGATGGGCGAGCTGCAGGTCGGTCTGCACGCGCGGCTCATGTCGCAGGCCTTGCGCAAGCTGACCGGCAACATCAAGCGCTCGAATACGATCGTGATTTTCATCAACCAGATCCGCATGAAGATCGGCGTCATGTTCGGCAACCCGGAGACCACGACCGGCGGCAATGCGCTCAAGTTCTACGCCTCGGTGCGGCTCGACATCCGCCGCATCGGCGCCATCAAGAATGGCGAGGAAGTCATCGGCAACCAGACGCGCGTCAAAGTGGTCAAGAACAAGGTGGCCCCGCCGTTCCGCGAAGCGGAGTTCGAAATAATGTACGGTACCGGCATCTCGCGCGCCGGCGAGATCATCGAAATCGGCGCCGCGCAGGGCATCATCGACAAGTCCGGCTCCTGGTACAGCTATAACGGCGAGCGCATCGGGCAGGGCAAGGACAATACGCGCCTGTACCTGCAGCAGCATCCGGAGATCGCCACGGAAATCGAGGACAAGATCCGCCTCAAGCTCATGCCGCCCAAGCGTGTTGAGGAAAAGACCGCGTAAGCGCGCGCTCGCCGCAGGGCAGGCAGCCGATCCCGAAGCGGCTGGCGCCGCCGCCGTCATGCTGCTGTCGCGACGGGATTTCTGCGCGAGCGAGCTGCGCTGCACGTTGCTGGGCCAAGGATTCGAACCTGTCGCTGTACAGGGCGTCATCGAGGAGTTCAGCGCTCGCGGCTACCTCGACGATGAACGCTACGCGCTGCACTTTGTGAGCCAGCGCGCCGAGCGCGGGCAGGGCCCGCTGCGCATACAGCGCGAGCTCGAGCAACTCGGCGTCGCAGCACCGTTGATCGAGGCGGCGCTGACTGCGGGCGAGGATTGGGCCCGGCGTGCCCGTGAGCTGCGCATCCGCCGCTTTGGTCTGGCGCCGCCGGTGCACTGGCCGGACAAGGCAAAACAAGCCCGATTTTTGCAATACCGAGGCTTTTCCAACGATCATATCCGGGCGGCTCTGGGCTCCGAGGTTAGCGACGCTTTATCATGAGCATGAAACCCCCTTATATGAGCGCGGCCGAGGTGCGGCGCGCCTTTCTCGAGTACTTTCGCCACCACGGCCACACGGTGGTGCCGTCTTCCTCGCTGGTGCCGGGCAATGACCCGACGTTGCTGTTCACCAATGCCGGCATGGTGCAGTTCAAGGATGTCTTTCTGGGCAAGGAGACGCGTGATTACGTGCGCGCCACCACGAGCCAGCGCTGTGTGCGCGCCGGCGGCAAGCACAACGACCTCGAGAACGTCGGCTACACCACGCGCCACCACACCTTCTTCGAGATGCTCGGCAACTTCTCGTTCGGCGATTATTTCAAGCGTGAGGCAATCGCATTTGCCTGGGAGTTCGTGACGCGACGGTTGCATCTGGACCCGGCGCGGCTCTGGATCACGGTCTATCGCGACGACGATGAGGCGGCGCGTGTCTGGACCGGCGAGATCGGCCTTGACCCCGCGCGCGTCACGCGCATGGGCGAGACCTCGAACTTCTGGGCCATGGGCGATACCGGGCCGTGCGGGCCTTGCAGCGAGATCTTCTTCGATCATGGGCCGCAGCTCGCAGGCGGACCGCCGGGCTCGGCAGAGCAGGAGGGCGATCGCTTCGTCGAAATCTGGAACCTGGTGTTCATGCAGTACGACCGCGCCGCCGACGGCACGCTGAGGCCGCTGCCCAAACCCTCGGTCGATACCGGCGCCGGACTCGAGCGCGTCGCTGCCATCATGCAGGGCGTGCAGTCCAACTACGATATCGATCTGTTTCGCGGACTCATCAGCGCCGCGGCCAGCGTGACCGGCAGCACCGCGCTCGACTCGCCGTCGTTGCGCGTGATTGCCGATCACATCCGCGCCTGCAGCTTTCTGATCGTCGATGGCGTCATGCCCTCGAATGAAGGTCGCGGCTACGTGCTGCGCCGTATCATTCGGCGCGCGGTGCGCCACGGCTACAAGCTCGGCCAGTCGCAGCCATTCTTCCATGAGCTTGTGCCGGCGTTGGTAGCAGCCATGGGCGATGCGTATCCGGAGCTCGGGCGCGAGGCGCAGCAGGTCGCGCGCATACTGAAGCTCGAAGAGCAGCGCTTTGCCGAGACGCTCTCGGCCGGTATGGCGCAGTTCGACCTGCGCATGCGCGAGGCCGGCGGCGCCACCGTGCCAGGGTCGCTGGTGTTCCTGCTGCACGACACTTACGGCTTCCCGCCGGATCTGACGGCCGACATTGCCCGCGAGCGTGGGCTGCAGCTCGACATGCAGGGGTATGAGCGTGAAATGGAAGGGCAGCGCGAGCGCGCGCGCGCGGCGAGCCGGTTTGGCGTCGATCAGCGCGGCGGGGCCCAGATTGCCGGGCGCAGCGAATTTCGCGGATATGAAGAGCTTGCATCGCAGGGCCGAGTGCTAGTGCTGTTGCGCGATGGTCAGAGCGTCCAGGCGCTCAGGCACGGCGAGCGAGGCGAAGTGGTGCTCGATCGCACGCCGTTCTACGCCGAGGCCGGAGGGCAGATCGGCGATGCCGGCGAACTGATCGGGGAGCCCGAGACGCTGTTCGTAGTCGAAGATACGCAAAAGCGCGGGGCCGCGCACGCGCACCGCGGTGAGCTCACGAGCGGTACGCTCAAAGTCGGCGATACGCTCACGGCCCGCGTCGATGCCGGGCGCCGTGAGGCGATCCGCCTCAATCATTCCGCCACGCATCTGCTGCATGCGGCGTTGCGCCGCGAACTGGGAACGCACGTGGTCCAAAAAGGGTCGCTGGTGGCAGCGGACCGGCTGCGTTTCGACTTCTCGCACTTCCAGGCCGTCAGCGCCGAGCAGCTGCAGCGGATCGAGCGCCTGGTCAACGCCGAGATTCGCGCCAACCACGATGCCTCGATCCGACAAATGGACTACGAGCAGGCTATTGCGGCCGGTGCCATGGCCTTGTTCGGCGAGAAGTACGACAAGCGCGTGCGCGTGCTGTCGTTCGGCGATTTCTCGACCGAGCTGTGTGGTGGCACGCACGTGGCGCGCACCGGCGATATCGGACTATTCCACATCGTCAGCGAATCGGGCGTTGCCGCCGGCGTGCGACGCATCGAGGCGATCACGGGCCAGGCGGCGCTCGACCATGTGCGCCGCATCGACGGCCTGCTGGGCGAGGTGGCGCAGCTGGTGCATGGCTCGCGCGATGAGGCGACGGACAAGGTGCGCGAGGCGCTCGAGCGCAATCGCGCTCTCGAGAAGGAGAATCGCGCGCTCAAGGACAAGCTTGCGATGAGTTCCGGTCGCGATCTAGCCGACGCGGCGGTCGACGTCGATGGCGTCAAAGTGCTGGCCACGCGCGTCGACGGCGCGGACGCAGGTGCGCTGCGCTCGGCGCTCGATCAGCTCAAGAGTCGACTGGGCTCGGCCATCATCGTGCTCGGTTCGGTAGACTCGGAATCCAAAGTGCTGTTGGTTGCCGGAGTCACTGCCGATCAGACCGCGCGCGTGCGAGCCGGGGAACTAATCGGCAGTGTCGCCGCTCAAGTAGGTGGTAAGGGCGGTGGCCGGCCGGACTTCGCGCAAGCCGGCGGCAGCAGACCGCAGACGCTGGATCAAGCGCTCGCCAGCGTCGCTCCATGGGTTCGCTCACGCTTGAGCGCACCGACACATTGAGGAATTTTAATCTTCAGTGCGCGAATTTGCGCGATAGTGGGCGCCATTGGGTACGGGCCGGCGGCACGGCACGGATCGCATGAAGCGACACAGTTACATTGGAGGACCGACGAGTGCTTATCCTGACGCGTAGAGTAGGTGAGACCGTCATGATCGGTGAGGACGTCACCGTGACGGTGCTGCGCGTCAAGGGCAATCAGGTGCGGCTGGGCGTCAACGCACCCAAGAGCATATCGGTGCAGCGCGAGGAGATCTTTCACCGTATCAAGCGCGAGAGTGCCGAGAGTAGCGAGAAAGCCGAGAAAGCCGAGAAAGCCGAGGCCGAGCCGACGACCACCAGTTAGACCCGACGCCACTGCGGCGCGTGCGCCTCGACGGCGGCCGCGCTTTGCCGTGCCTGAAGCCCATGCGTATGATTGCTACGCTGCGGAGAGATGGCCGAGTGGTCGAAGGCGCACCCCTGCTAAGGGTGTAAGGGTCAAAAGCCCTTCGAGGGTTCGAATCCCTCTCTCTCCGCCATTACATTCCCTTATTTTTCCGCGACTTGTGCGGCATCGGCGCAGTGCCAGTGGTGCCATCCTTATCGCGCGCCATGACGCGCGCCTTAGTCACACTGAGCGCGACCCGTGCGGCGCGCAGCGCCGCCGCGAGCCGCGCCTCCACGCCGAGCTTGCGATACACACGAGCCAACGTGTGATTTACCGTACGTGTCGAGATGCTCAGGATGCGCGCGATCTCCGCGTCGGTCTTGCCGCACGCAACCCATTTTAGAGTCTCCGTTTCTCGACGTGCCAGACCGAGCGGTGCCAAGTCCTGCGTCGATAGGGCCGGGCGCTCTTCCTGCATCAGGATGAGACGACGGCCGCGGTAACTCAGCAAATGCGCGCGCAGGCGTTGGCCACCGCGCAGTGCAACCAGCGGCGTGGCACCTGCATTCGCAGCCGCGCCGCTCAGGTGCCGGTGGGATCACCATTAGATATCGGGTATCTGTACAACAAGCCGCCGTCCGACGGCTTCACGGGCATTGACGCTTTTAGGGGAGGGTTGAACGCGCATGTCATGACCAAAGTCCTCGAGCTGGATCTCGGCTTTGGCTTGCCGCCGGTGGTAATCACGAATAATGATCCCTGGAAAATCTCGCTGGCCGGAGTGCTCGAGGCGCATTACCACATGCTCAGAGACCTCGGCGTACTCGAGCGAGGAGGATGAGGAAGACGAGGATTACGACCTGGGTCCTGAATTGGAACTACGCGGCGAGTACACGTTTTCGAATCGGCTCGTGGGCTCGGTCGGACTCGGAGCCGAGGGGCTTCTCTATCACGCCAATTTCACTGATTCCCAGGTCAACCGCTGTCCCTCCTTCTTCTGCGCGGCTTCAGAACAGAACTTCAATGTGTTTAGCAGTAGCAACCGTAACGGGGTTCTCTTTGGGGCGTCGGCGAAGGCCGAGCTTGCGTATTCTTTCACCAAGAACGCAAAAATAGTTATCGATGCAACGTATCGCTCCGAGTTCTATGCCCCGACAATTTTCAACAAGATCACCGAGAAGAATGGTCCGCCGTACGTGGGGACCGGCAATCGCCGTTGGGAGTGGGTCGGGCTTGGATTCAGCTATAACTTCGGCGACAGGTAAATCGGTACCGCCGCACGCTGCCACGCCGGCCATTTTTCGGTGAGGAACATCTGAACCCGCTCCTTGCCATGTTTCCACCGCGCCGTACCCGCCAGCTCGATCCCGGCTGGGCGACTGGCACGATCGGGCATTGTCGTCAGACGGTGCGGCCTTAGAGCCAGGTCACGCAATTCGACGCGGGAATGGTGCTATCGTTTTGTCGGACGTGACACGATTAATCCTGACATGACTGCCCCCGAGCCCGGTGATTCCTTTCGACCCGATATCGAAGGATTGCGGGCCGTAGCGGTCTTACTCGTTGTCGCTTGTCACTGTGGCATTTCGTGGTGCGCCGGTGGCTTCGTCGGCGTCGATGTTTTCTTTGTGCTCTCCGGATACTTGATTACAGGGCTGCTAGCCACAGAGTATCGCGCGACGACTCGCATCGACTTCGGCAGATTCTTCGCGCGTCGTGCGCGAAGGCTCCTGCCGGCGTGCGCTCTCGTGCTCTTGGTGACTACCTTAGCTGCCGCCGCAACATTTGCGCCGCAGGAAATCGCATTCACTGCGCGCGCCGCGGGCGCGGCTGGGCTCTATGTGAGCAACGTGTTCTTCGACCACGGCGCTGCCGACTATTTCGCACCGAATGTGGAGGGGAATCCCTTACTCCATACGTGGTCGCTCGGCCTCGAGGAGCAGTTCTACCTTATCTGGCCGTTGCTGATCTTGCTGGCCAGCCGAGGTCCGAATCGAGCTCGGCGATCGATCTGGATTCTTGGTGCGCTCGCCGCTGTTTCATTCATGTGCTGCGTCTATGCCACACAACGCGTGCCGACCGTCGCATTCTACGAGTTGCCCGCGCGAGCTTGGGAGTTCGCGGCGGGAGGACTTTTGGCGCTGCTGCCAGTTTCAATGACATCGGTAGGCACCCGCGGCGCGGTTGCTATTGGAATCCTCGGCATCGCGATGATTCTAGGCACGGCCGTGGTGGTCAAGGGAGGCGCAGGCTTCCCAGGCTGGATCGCACTGTTCCCGGTCAGCGGGGCACTTGCGACGATTTTCGCCGGAGCCAAAGCGTCGCAACGCGGGATAAGCGCGGTGCTCAGCGCCGCGCCACTGCAATTCGTCGGCGCCCGATCGTACTCCTGGTATCTCTGGCACTGGCCTTTTGTGGTATTCGGCGCGGTTCTTTTCCCTGACATCTCTGTCGGCGGCAAGGTCGCGGCAGCGATCGCAGCCTTTCTCGCTGCGATACTGACCTTCCGCTTGGTGGAGAGTCCTGTTCGAGTAAACCCATACCTGAGCGCCCGATCGGGACTGTCGTTGGGATTCGCCGCCGCCGCAACGGTGCTGACCGTCGCTTCGGCGTGGACATTGATGATATTTGGACGCCAGCAGCTGATGATGGATCAGAAGTTGCAGTCAATCGAAGCAGCCGCGTCCGACATCGGCGATATACCGAGGAATTGCTGGAGTGAGGGCCGCTCATTTGACGTCAAAGTATGCGAATTCGGCGCCGCGGCCGCATTACAAACCCTGGTTCTGTTCGGCGATTCGCACTCGATGCAATGGGTCAATCCGATGCGCACGGCGGCCAATCTGGAGGCCTGGCGCCTCGTCACGGTCCTGAGACCAGGTTGCGCCGCGAGCGACATCAATCCGCATCAGTTGTCGACGGCGGCCGATCATTGCAAGCAATGGCGTGCTCGCGCGATCGACAAGATCATCGCGATCCGTCCTTCGGCGGTGGTGATGTCGAGTTACAACGGCGCGACCCTTCGGGGCGACTTTATTACAGCGGCTCTGATGCCCGTGGAGGAAATCCGTTTAGGTACCCGACGCACTCTGCAAAAGCTCTCGCGTGCCGGCGTTCCGATCGTGGTGCTGAGAGATACGCCGCTCCCACCGTTCAACATTCCTGCCTGCGTGGTGCGACGCGAAGCGGGCAGGCCGCTGGGTGGCGAGTCCTGCGACTTCAGCGCCGCCTCAGCACTCAATGAGGCGGCCTATGCCGCCGAGCGAGCGGCCGCGGACGGTCTGACAGATGTTTACTTTCTGGATATGAACGACTTGATTTGTCCAGGACGTTCGTGTCCTGCCATGCAGCACGATCTACTCGTCTACCGTGACGACAATCATCTGGCCGGCACGTTTGCCGAATCGCTGGCGCCGGCGGTGCGAACGCGACTCTTCCAACTGTTAAGGAATACGCAATCGGCGGATCGCTCGCAAATAGGGGCCCTTGGTTCGTCGAGTACGCTCGCGGCTTCAAGGATCGATTGAAGCCAAGGGGCAAAATGTGGCATCAGGGAGGGGACGGCGTACGTGCGGCGGGTGAGCTGCAGGCGCCACGCGGAACGAACGGCCTGATTGCGCGTAAGCTTGCGATCGGCCGGCTCACTGCGAACTCGGCGATGCCTGCGCGATGTCGCGCGGCGAGGGCAGCTGCGACGCAGTCCAGCCGCCGCCGAGCGCTTCGATGAGTTGCACGCTGTCGGTGAGCTGCTGCAAGCGCAGCGTCGCCGCGGTCTGCTGACTGGTGAGTAACGCCGTCTGTGCCGTGATCACATCAAGGTACGGGTCGAGTCCGAGCTTGTAGCGATCGGTCGCAATGGCGAGGTATCTTTGCGAAGCGGCGACCGCGGCGTCCTGTTGCTGGATCTGTCGCGACAGGATGCGCAGTGCCGCGAGGTTGTCCTCGACCTGCTGGAATGCGCTCAGGACCGTCTGACGGTAGGTCGCGAGAGCCTGGTTATAGCTCGCCTGATACTGCTCGACCGTGGCCCGACGCAATCCAGCGTCGAACAGCGTCTCCGCCAGCGTCGGCCCGACCGACCAGAAGCGACTCGGCCAGGTGAGCCAGTCGGAAGCCGAGGTGCTTTCGAAGCCTCCCGTGGCGCTCAACGTCAAGGTGGGAAAGTAGGCCGCCTTGGCCACGCCGATCTGCGCGTTGGCCTGGGCCATGAGCCGCTCATCCGCGGCCACATCCGGCCGCCGCTCCAGCAGTTGCGAGGGGACACCCACCGGGATCGCCGGCGGCGCGCTCTTGAGCGGTTCGGGCGCGATCGAGAAGCTCGATGCCGGCTGACCGACCAGCAATGCAATGGCATGCTCGTACTGTGCCCGCGCGATGCCGAGGTTGGTAGCCTGTGCCTGCGTGGTCTGCAGTTGCACCTCGGCCTGTGCAACCGCTTCCTCCTGACCGATGCCGGTTTCATATTGAGCCTGCGTCAGGTCCAGCGATTCCCGGTAGGCGCGCACCGTGGCGTCGAGCAATAGCTGCAGCGAATCCTGGGTTCGGAGCTCGTAATAGTCGACCGCCAGCTCGGCCTGAGCCGTGAGACGCGTGTTCTCCAGGTCGGCCGCGCTGGCTTGAGCCGCTGCGACATCGCCCTTGACCGTGTTGCGCACGCGTCCCCAGAGATCCGGCGTCCATGAGGCATCGAACGGCAGATCAAAGGCGTTGACGGTGGTTGTGCCCACGCCGGTGGCCGCGCGGCCGGCGATCGGCGTGGTCCCCGCCGATTGCAGCAGATTCGCAGATTCGGAGGTTCTGCTGAGGCTGGGGCTGAGCGTCAGAGTCGGGTAATACTGCGAGCGCGCCTGCTTCACCAGCGCCCGGGCCTGCATGAAGCTGGCAAAGGCCGCCGCGATGTTCTGGTTGGAGACGTTGACCTGCGCTTCGAGTGCGTTGAGCTGCGGGTCATTGAACAGCTCCCACCAGTTGGCGTGAATCAGCGAATCCTGCGGCTCGGCCACTTTCCAGTCTTTGGCTTCCTTATAGGCGTCGGGTGACTGCACCAAGGGCCGCTGATAGGCCGGCCCCACGGCGCAGCCCCCGAGCAGCAAGCCAAATAAGGCGGCCACAGGCCGTTTTGCGCGCGTGCTCATAGGGGCTGAACTCCGGGCTGAGTGGGGACCGCGGATCCCTGATGCCGCTCTGCCCACCAGTGGCTGAAGCGGTCCATGTAGAGGTAGACCACCGGGGTGGTGTAGAGCGTGAGCAGTTGGCTGACGATGAGTCCGCCGATGATCGCGATGCCCAGTGGGCGCCGCAATTCGGAGCCGGTTCCAGTGCCAAAGGCGAGCGGCACGGCGCCAAACAGCGCCGCCATGGTGGTCATGAGGATCGGGCGAAAGCGCAGCATACAGGCCTCGAAGATCGAGTCGGCGGTGTTCTTGCCCTCCTGGCGCTCGGCCTGCAGTGCAAAGTCGATCAGCATGATGGCATTCTTTTTGACGATGCCGATCAGCAGCACGATGCCGATGATCGAAATGACGTTCAGGTCCTGCCGAAACAGCATCAAAGCCAGCATCGCGCCCACGCTTGCCGGCGGCAGACTCGAGATGATGGTCAGCGGATGGACCAGACTTTCGTACAGAATACCGAGCACGATGTACACCGAGAGCAATGCCGCCAGCACCAATATCGGCTCGGTGGAGAGCGACTGCTGATAGGCCAGCAATGTGCCGGCGAAGAAGCCCTGAATCGAGGACGGGGTACCGAGTCGCTGCTGCATCTGCCGGATACGCAGCGTGGCATCGCTCAAGGAGACGTCCGGCGACAGATTGAACGAGACGGTGACCGACGGAAACAGGCCGGTGTGATTGACCGCGAGCGCCGTCGTGGTGGCGTGCGCACTGGTCAACGCCATGAGTGGAATGTTGCCGCCGCTGGCCGATGCCAGGTAGGTGTCCTGCAGGCCAGCCGGGCTCTGCCAATATTGCGGTGCCACTTCCAACACCACGTAGTACTGGTTCAGCTGGGTGTAAATCACGGAGACTTCCGACTGACCGAAGGCGCTGTACAGGTCCGTGTCCAGCGCTTGTACCGTGAGGCCCAGTTTGGCCGCGCTCTTGCGGTCATAGGTCAGCATTTCATCCAGTCCACCGTTCTGCTGATCGGAGTTCACGTCCTGGAACCCGGGCAGCCGCTTCATCTCCTTGAGCAGCGTCGGCCCCCACTGGGCGAGATCCTGCCCGCTGTCGGATTGCAGCGTGTATTGATACATGGCGTTGCCGGAACGGCCGCCGATACGCAGATCCTGCGCCGCCTGCAGAAACGCCGAGGCGACCGGCAGACGGTTGAACTTCGGGCGCAGCCGTCCGATGACCTGCGCCGCACTGACCTTGCGCTCCGACAGCGGATTCAAGGCCATATAAATGAAGCCGGTGTTGGTGGCACCGTTGCCGCCGGTGAAGGCGATCACGTTGGCCACGGCCGGATCGCTTTTGATGACGCCGACGATCTGCTTGATCGAGTTGTCCATCGCCGGAAAGGAGGAATCCTGCGGCCCCTGGACGCCGCCGACGATCGCGCCCGTGTCCTGCTGCGGAAAAAAGCCCTTCGGTAGCGTGACCATCAGCACCGCATTGAGGGCAATGGTCAACAATAGAACGATCATCGTGAGACGCGGATGGCCCAGCACCCACTGCAGGCTGCGCCGATAGACCGCAAGCAGCCATTCGAAGGCCCGCTCGTTGGCGCGGTAGAGTCGCCCGTGCTGCTGCTCGCGCTCGCTTCGCAGCAGGTAGGCGCACATCATCGGCGTCGTGGTCAGCGATATGAGCATCGAGACCACGATGGCAGTGGACAGCGTGACGGCGAATTCGCGGAACAGCCGGCCGACGATGCCGCCCATGAACAGCAATGGAATGAAGACCGCCACCAGCGAGATGCTGATGCTCAGTATCGTGAAGCCGATCTCCTGCGCACCCTTCATGGCCGCCTGCAGCGGCTTCATGCCCTGCTCCAGATGGCGCGAGATATTCTCCATGACCACGATGGCGTCATCGACCACGAAGCCGGTGGCGATCGTCAGGGCCATCAGCGACAGGTTGTCGATGCTGTAGCCGCAGAGATACATGACGGCAAAGGTGCCGACCAGCGCGGCCGGCATCACTACGCTCGGGATCATGGTCACGCGGGCATTGCGCAGGAAGATGAATACCACCGCGATCACCAGGGCGATCGAGATGAGCAGCGTCGTTTCCACATCGTGTACCGAGGCGCGAATGGTCGTGGTTCGATCCAGCACGATCGTGGTTTCGATGCCCGAGGGTATCGAAGCCCTGATCGCGGGCAGCTGCGCGCGAATGTTGTCGTTGGTCTTGATGATGTTGGCGCCGGGCTGGCGGAAGATGATGATCATGACGGCACGCTTGCCGTTCAGATAGCCGGCCGCGCGCACGTTCTGCACCGAGTCCGTGACTTGCGCCACGTCGGACAGACGTACGGCGGCGCCGTTGCTGTAGCCGATCACGAGCGGCTGGTAGTCGGAGGCGTGCGAGATCTGGTCATTGGCGAGGATGTCGGCGGTCGCGATGCCATGGGTGAGCTGCCCCCTGGGCATATCGCTGTTCTGCAGGCTCAGCACCGACTTGATGCCGGCGAGCGTCAGACCGCGGCTTGCGAGCTGCGTGGGATTGACATCTACGCGTACCGACGGCAGCGCCCCGCCGCCGACGCTGACCTGTCCGACACCGGACATCTGCGACAACTTCTGCTGTATGACCGTGGAAGCCGCGTCATACAGCTTGTCGGGCCCAAACTTGTCCGACGTGAGTCCCAGAATCATGATCGGCGCGTCCGCCGGATTGACCTTGCGGTAGGTCGGATTGCTCGGCAGATTGGTGGGCAGATAAGAACGCGCGGCGTTGATGGCCGCCTCGACATCACGTGCGGCGCCGTCGATGTCACGGTTCAGATCGAACTGAATGGTGATGGCTGTGGTTCCGAGTGAGCTCGCTGAGGTCATCTCGGTCACGCCGGCGATATGACCGAACTGCCGTTCGAGCGGTGTCGCCACCGATGAGGCCATGATCTCAGCGCTGCCGCCCGGCAGATTGGCGACCACGGCAATCGTCGGAAAATCCACCTGCGGCAATGGCGATACCGGCAGCACGCCGAAGGCGATCGCGCCGGCGAGCACGATCGCCAGGGTGATCAGCGTCGTGCCTACGGGCCGAAAAATGAAGGGCGCGGAGATGTTCATGCCGCGGCTGCCTTGCGGCGCGCAAAGCGCTGCCCGAGACGATCGAAGAATATGTAGATCACCGGTGTGGTGTAGAAGGTGAGCACCTGGCTCAACAGCAGTCCGCCCACCATGGCGATGCCAAGGGGCTTGCGCAGCTCCGAGCCGATGCCGGTGCCCAGGGCGAGCGGCAGACCGGCCAGCAGCGCCGCCATCGTGGTCATGAGGATGGGACGAAAGCGCAGCAGCGAGGCCTCGTAGATGGCGTCGGTGGAGTTCTTGCCTCGAGTGCGCTCGGCATCGAGTGCGAAGTCCACCATCATGATGCCGTTCTTGGACACGATTCCGATCAGCAGGATGATGCCGATCAGTGCCACCACGTTCAGGTCCTGGCCGAAGAGCATCAGCGCCAGCAGCGCACCGACGCCGGCCGATGGCAGCGTCGAGAGAATCGTAACCGGATGAATGAAGCTCTCGTACAGCACACCGAGCACGATGTACACCGCGACCAGCGCTGCCAGGATCAGCAAGGGCTCGTTGGACAGCGAGTTGGTGAAGGCGGCCGCGGTGCCCTGAAAGCCTGCCTGCAGGCTCGCCGGCATGTGCATTTCGCTCTGCACTCGGCCGACAGCCTCGATGGCGGCGCCCAAGGAGGCGTTTGGCGCCAGATCGAACGAGACCGTGATGGCAGGAAACTGGCCCTGGTGCGTGATCGTCAGCGGCTCGGTCGTCTTCTCGAAATGCGCGAAGGCGCTTAGCGGTACCGCGTTGCTCACGTTGGCGGAGGATGCGGCAGCGGCGGTCGAGCCGGTCGAGGGGGTGCTGGCGAACAAGGCGTTCTGCGGTGGAGTCAACAGGTTCGCGGCCGGGTTGTAGCGCGCGCTGGTCGTGGTGGCGTTGGAGCCGGCAGAGGCGGAACCGATGGATGCAAACGAGGAGGATGCCGCAGCGCCGCTGGTGCCCGATGAGGCGTTGGATTGAATGTAGAGATGACTGAGGATGTCGGGATTGAGCTGAAACTGCGGATCGCTTTCGAGAATGACGTGATACTGGTTGACCTGCGTGTACATGGTGTTGATCTGCCGCTGGCCGAAGGCGTCGTACAGCATGTTGTCGATCGTCGAGGGGGCGATGCCGAGTCGCGAGGCCGTGACGCGATCGATCACGAGGTACACGGCGAGGCCGCCGAGCTGCTGATCGGTGGCGACATTGACCAGCTCCGGCAGCGCTCGCAGCCGGGCGACTAAGCGGTTGGTCCAGAGATTGAGCTCGTTGATGTCCGGGTCCTCGAGCGTGTACTGATACTGCGTGCGGCTCACGCGGTCGTCCACGGTGATGTTCTGCACCGGCTCCATGTACAGCTCAATGCCCTGGACTTCGGCGAGCTTGGGCGCGAGTCGGCCGATGATCTGCGAGGCGCTGCGCTTGCGCTGCGCGAGCGGCTTCAGATTGATCGAGATGCGACCGCTGTTGTTGGTGGTGTTGGTGCCGTCGGCGCCGATGAACGAGGACAGGCTCTCGACGGCCGGGTCGGCCAGGATGACCTTGGCGAGCTGCTGCTGTCGCTCGCCCATGGCCTGGGCACTGATCGTCGGCGGTGCCTGTGAGATGGCCTGTATGACGCCGGTGTCCTGCACGGGAAAGAAACCCTTTGGAATCACGATGTAAAGGAACACGGTCAGCATCAGAGTCGCCAGCGCCACCAGCAGCGTGATGTTCTGATACTCGAGCACGATTTTCAGCGTGCGTCCGTAGAAGCCGATGATGCGATTGAACACGCGCTCGGATGCCTGAAACAGCCGCCCCTTCTGCTGCGCGCTCTTGCGCCGCAGGATGCGTGCACTCATCATCGGCGTGAGGGTCAGCGAGACGATGGCTGAGAACGCGATGGTCACGGCCAGCGTGACAGCGAACTCGCGGAACAGGCGGCCGACCACGTCCCCCATGAACAGCAGCGGGATCAGCACGGCGATCAGCGCCACCGTCAGCGACAGAATCGTGAAGCCGATCTGAGCGGCGCCTTTGAGCGCGGCGTCCAGCGGCTTGTCACCGCTTTCGATATAGCGCGAAATGTTCTCTATCATGACGATGGCATCGTCAACGACGAAACCGGTGGCAATGGTCAAGGCCATGAGCGACAGGTTGTCGAGGCTGTAACCGAGGCTGTACATGAGCGCCAGCGTGCCGATCAGTGACAGCGGCACGGCCACGCTCGGAATGATCGTGGCACTGACGCTGCGCAGAAACAGGAAGATCACCAGCACCACCAGCGCGATCGCCAGCAGCAGCTCGAATTCGACGTCGGCTATGGAGGCCTTGATGCCGGTGGTCAGATCGGTCAGGGTCGTGACTTGAATACCCCGGGGCAGGTTGGCTTCCAGCTGCGGCAGCAGCCGTTTGATGTTCTTGACCACGCTGATGGTGTTGGCGCCCGACTGGCGCTGCACGTTCAGGATCACGGCAGGGGTCTGATTCATCCAGGCCGCCTGCTTGTTGTTCTCGATGCCATCGACGATGTTCGCCACATCGGTCAGCATGACCGGCGCGCCATTGCGGTAGGCGACCACGACGCCTCGATAGTCCTGGCTCGTGACCAGCTGGTCGTTGGCATCGATCTGAAAGTCCTGCCGCGGACCGTCGAAGTTGCCCTTGGCGGCGTTGACACTGGACTGCGTCAGCGCAGTGCGCAGGTCCTCGAGATTGATGCCGTAAGAGCTCAGCGCGGACGGATTGGCCTGGATGCGAACCGCGGGCTTCTGCCCGCCACTGATTGTCACCAGCCCCACACCTGTGAGCTGCGAGATCTTCGGCGCCACGCGCGTGTCGACGATGTCCTCGACTTTCGACAGCGGCATGGCGTTCGAGGCGATGGCCAGTGTCAGCACCGGAGCGTCGGCCGGGTTGGTCTTGCTGTAGATCGGCGGGGAGGGCAGGATCGAGGGCAGCAGACTTTGCGAGGCATTGATGGCTGCCTGCACTTCCTGCTCGGCCACATCGATGTTCAGCGACAGCGCGAACTGCAGCACGATGACCGATGTGCCGCCGGAACTCGTGGAGGTCATCTGGCTCAAGCCCTGGATTTGGCCGAATTGACGTTCGAGCGGGGCCGTGACCGTCGTGGCCATGACATCCGGGCTCGCGCCTGGATAGAAGGTGACCACCTGAATGGTCGGGTAGTCCACCTGCGGCAGGGCCGACACCGGCAGCTGCGTGTAGCCGACGACGCCGATCAAAAAGATTGCCGCCATGAGCAGCGAGGTCGCCACCGGCCGCAGAATGAATTGACGTGAGGGATTCACGGCGTTTCGGTGCCGCTCGTGTCTAGGGCGCGCCGGTCCCGTTGGCAGGCGTAGTGGTTGCGCCGGCAGGCGCACGGGTTGCGCTCGCGTTGGCGGCGGGCCTGCTGGCAATGATGATGCGGGCGTTGTCCTGCAATTTATCGAAGCTGCTGTCGGCCACGACCTCGCCGGGATTGACGCCGTCGACCTGCGTCATGCCGCCGTCGGTCACGCCCGGTTTGACCGTGCGCAGGTGCGCGACATTGGCCTGAATCACGTAGACGAACGCCGCTTGCCCGTTCTGCTGAATCGCGGCAGCCGGCAGCAGCGTTACGCCCTTGAGCGTATTCACCAGCAGCCGTGCGTTTACGAACTGATTGGGGAACAGCGCCTGGTCCTTGTTGTCGAAGATCGATCTGACCTTCACGGTACCGGTGGTCGTGTCGATCTGATTGTCGAGCGCGAGCAGCTCGCCGCTCGCAAGCTTGGTCTGCCCGGTGCGGTCGAAGGCCTCCACGCTCAGCTTGGCGTTGTCGTGCAGACGCGCGATCACGGGCCCCAGGCTGTCTTCCGCCAGCGTGAAAATGACCGTGATCGGCTGTATCTGCGTGATCACCGCGAGCGCGGTGGTGCCATTGGCCTGCACTACATTGCCCGGATCCACCAGCCGCAAGCCGATCTGACCGCTGATCGGTGCGGTGATGTGGCAGTACTCGACCTGCAGCCGATCATATTGAACGGTGCCCTCATCGTTTTTCACGGTGCCTTGATCCTGCAGCACGAGCTTTTCCTGATCGTCGACCATCTGCTGCGCGATCGCGTTGCGCGAAAATGCGGCGCGGTAGCGCGCCAGGTCCATCTGCGCCTGAGCGAGCACGTTCTGATCGCGGTCCAATAGGCCTTGCGCCTGCAGCAACGTGGCGCGATACGCACGCGGATCGATATCGATGAGCGGGTCGCCCTTGCGCACCAGCTGCCCCTCCTTGAAGGACACCGAGACCACGAGTCCGTTGACCTGGCTCGTGATGGAGTCGGTATAGAACGGGGTCACGGTGCCGATGGCGTTGAGATACTCGTTGACATCGCCGGTCTTTGCCGTGGCGGTCGTCACCGAGATGCCGGCGCTGGCGGCGCGACGCGCGGCGGCGGCCTGGGCCTCGGCTGCCGCGTGATGGCGCCAGAGCACGACGGCTGCGATGATGAGCACGGCAGCGGCGGCGATCAGCAGCAGGCGCCGGATGCGCTGCCTGCGCTCGGGTCGTTCGGAGGTGATGTCCGGGCGCTCGCTGGCGGTCGGGATTTCTGACATAGACCTGGAGGAGGCAGTCCTTGCATTGCTAGCATGCACGCCGGGCGCAGGATGCGCCACGAGAGTTAACAACACTTAATGACGGCCAATTTTCCTAGGCGCAATCGTCCTACAGCTAAGGCCATGAGCACGCAGGTATGAGGTGAGAATTTATTCCTGGAACGTCAATGGCATTCGTGCCGTGCTCAAAAAGGGGCGGTTCACGCCCTTTCTGCAGGCGCACCACCCGGATGTGCTGTGCCTGCAGGAGACCAAGGCCGAGCGCGGGCAGATCGAAATCGATCTGCCGGGCTACCACGAGTACTGGAATTCGGCGATCAAGAAGGGCTATTCCGGCACCGCGATCTTTGCCAGGCACAAGCCCGTGGCAGTCATCAACGGCTTCCCGGACACCTTCGCTCACCGCTACAGCTTTGCCGACGAACTGCTGCGCGACAGTGCCACCGAGGGTCGCGTCATCACGGCGGAGTTCGAGCGGTTCTACGTGCTCACCGTATACACGCCGAATGCCAAGGACGACTTGAGCCGCCTGGCGCTGCGTTTCGGTCACTGGGACCCGGCATTTCTCGCTTACTGCCAGCAACTCGAGCAAAGCAAACCGGTCATTTTCTGCGGCGATCTGAATGTCGCCCACACCGAGCTCGACTTGGCCAATCCTAAACCGAATCGCGGCAAGAAGGGCTTTACCGACGAGGAGCGCGCGGGATTTCAGAACCTGATCGACGCCGGCTTCGTCGACACCTTTCGCCTGTTCAAGCAGGGCAACGGCTATTACACCTGGTGGAGCCCGTTCGCCAATGCGCGCGCGCGCAACGTCGGATGGAGAATCGATTATTGCCTGGTGTCACGCCAGCTGCGCGGCGCCGTGCAGGCGGCCGACATTCACCCGGACGTTCTGGGCAGCGATCACTGCCCGGTCAGTATCACGCTCGCAGCGTAACGGACTGGCCGCTCACGGACCGCCGCCGACGCCCGGAATGATCCACGGCACGACGTACTGCTGCACCACCACCAGCAATGCCAGCAGAACGGTCAGCACGATGCTGTGAATGAAGGTGCGTGCGAGCACCTCGCCCTCGCGACCCTTGAGGTTGGTTACCGCAACGCCGGTGGCGATGTTTTGCGGCGAGATCATCTTGCCCATGACCCCGCCGGAGGAATTGGTGGCCGCAAACAGCACGGGGCTGAGGCCCAGCTGATTGGCTGCCACCACCTGCAGATTGCCGAACAGGGCATTGCCCGAGGTGTCGCTGCCTGACAGGAACACCGCCAGCCAGCCGAGGAAGGGCGAGAACAGAATGAACAGATGCCCCGCCGAGGCGGCCCCCTGACCGAGCGTGTAGGCGAGGCCTGAGTAATTCATGAGGTACGCCAGCGCGACGATCAGCATCACGGTCACCACCGCCAGCCACGCCTGGCGGATGGTGTGCCCGATGCAGCGCAGAAATTCACTCGGTGACAGTCGCACCAGCGCGGCCGTGATGATGGCCGCGAACAGAATGGCCGTGCCGGTGCCCAGCGGCTGAAAGATCCAGACCGCGGCATACGGTTTGTCATGATAGAGCGTGATCGAAATCATCTTGTGCAGACCGGGCCAGGCAATGGCCTGTTGCGCGACGTTGGCGATTTTCAACGAGGTCCAGAGGATCACGACGGCGGAGACGATGAGCCACGGCAGCCAGCCCTGCCATTCCGGCACGGCCGTGACCGCACGGTCATGCGCGAGCGGCGGGTCCTGAATGGCGAACTCGGGATCGCTCGGCGCGCGCCAGAGCTGCAGGAACAGCAGTGTGATGATCAGCGAGCCGAGCGATGAGAGCACATCCGTCAGGGTGTAGTTGATGAAATTGGAGGCGAGGAATTGCATGGTCGCAAAGCTGCCGCCCGCCACCAGCAGCATCGGCCAGAGCGCACGCACCGAGCGCCAGCCGCCGTAGAGCGCCATGACGTAGAACGGCAGAATGATCGCCATGATCGGCAGCTGCCGGCCGACCATCTGACCGAGCACCGCGGCGGGTAGGCCGGTCACGGCGCCGAGCACCGTCACCGGCGCGCCGAGCGCGCCGAAGGCTACGGGCGCGGTATTGAAGATCAGCACGAATACCAGCGCTTCGAGCTGCGGAAAGCCCAGAAGGATCAACAGCGCGCTGGTGATCGCCACGGGTGTGCCGAATCCCGAAATGCCTTCCATCAATGCGCCGAAGCAGAATCCGATCACCACCAGAATCACGCGCCGATCCTGCGGCAGGTAGGTGATGACCCAGGCACGAAACGCTTCGAATCGGCCCGATTGCACGGCGACGTTGTAGAGCAGCAGACCATTGAGGACGATCCACATGACCGGCCAGAGCGCGAACACCGCGCCATTGACCATCGAGTCGAGCGCCAGTCCCAACGGCATCTGCCAGGCCAGCACGGCGACCACGAGCCCGACGATCAGCCCGGTGAGGGCTGCCTGCCAGGCTGCCCGGCGCAACACGCCCAGCAGCAGTAGCACGGTGACAGCCGGCAGGATCGCGACTAGACAGGACAGCGCGAGGCTGTTGCCGATCGGCGTCAAGAGCTGATGGAAAATCTCCCGCCCCGAATTATTTTTGGTGGTCGGGCGCGTGCGCCACGTACACCACGCCTTCCTTCATGACGAAGACGGGGTGCTCGGTGGCCTGGATGCTGCTCAACGGGTTACCAGGCACGGCCACAATGTCGGCATATTTTCCCGGCTGCAACGTGCCGGTCCGATCGGCGATGCCCAGCAGATCGGCGCCGTTGGCGGTGCCGGCCATGAGGGCTTGCGCGCTCGTGAGCCCGTTGGCGGTCATTAGCGAGAACTCGCGCGCGTTCATGCCATGGGGCTCGACCGCCGCGTCGGTGCCCATCGCAATCGGCACGCCGATTCTGACCGCATGCTGAAACGTGAGTTGGATGCGTGCGGCCGCAGCGCGCGCTTTCTCGGCGATGATCGGCGGAAAATTCTCGGCCCGCTGCCCGACCCAATAACCGGCGAACAGGGTCGGCACCAGATAAACGTGCTTCCTCTTCATTTCCAGCAGCGTGTCGTCCTCGAGGAAGGAGCCGTGCTCGATTGAGTCGACTCCGGCGGCGATGGCCATCTTGGCCGCCTGATCGCCGTGGCAGTGCGCCGCCACCTTGCGTCTCCAGGCATGGGCCTCGGCGACGATCACGTTCATCTCTTCCTGCGAGAGCTCCGGTGCATCGACCGAATCGGACAGCGACAGCACGCCGCCGGAGGGCATGAACTTGATGACGTCGGCACCGAATTTGATCTGGTAGCGTACCGCGGCGCGGCACTCGGCCGGGCCGTTGCAGACTCCCTTGTCAGGTCCAGCCGCGGCTATGCGCTCCATCGGCACCGGATCCTGATCGGCGTGGCCGCCGGTCGAGCCGATGGCATAGTTCGCCACCAGCATGCGTGGCCCTGGAATCACGCCGGCATTGATCGCATTCCTGAGCCCGAGAGAGACATGATCCTCCGAGCCCAGATCGCGCACCGTGGTAATGCCCGCTTCGAGCGTGACCTTGGCATAGTGCGCGCCATACAGAGCCTGTTCGGCGGGAAAGCGCATGAGGCCGTGGTACCAGTCCAGGTACCAATTGGGAGTCGCTTCGGCGGACAGATGCACGTGTGCATCGATGAATCCCGGCAGCAAGGTGGCATCGCCGAGATCGATGAGCTGCGCATCGGCTGGAATCGCCAGATCGCTGCCCACCGCCTGAATCTTCGTGCCCTCCACGATCACGACGCCGTGCTCCACGAGCTTGCCGGATACCGCATCGAACAGGTGCGCGGCCTTGAGCGCGATCGGGTGCGAGGAGGACGGCGCATCCTGCGAGCGCAGCGGCCCGGCGAAAACGAGGCTAGCTACGATCAATAGCCAATGTCTCGAGCTCATTCGCTGCCGCATTGTTGGCGCTCGAAAGTTCGGATGCTGGTGTGGCAACGCCGTATCAATCAGCATACCGCAGAGGCTGAGTGTCTGCGAGAGAGCCCATGACGGCAAGCGCGCGTAACGCCACCTGGCAGGATCTGTGGTCGTCGGGGCTGCTGGGCCGGTTTCTGCTGCTGTGCATGGGCGTGTGGCTGCACGCGGCCGATATGCTGGTGACTGCCACGATCACGCCCGCCATCGTCGAGGCTATCGATGGGGTCGCTTATGCTAGCTGGACGATCTCGCTCTACCAGGTCGGCGCCATCATCGCCGGTGCCGCCTCGGCGATGCTCTGTCAGCGCTCGAGTCTCAAGCGTGTACTGATCGCCGCCTCGCTCACGTATGGCATCGGCTGCGCGATCGCGGCGCTCGCGCCGCACATGTGGCTATTGCTGCTCGGTCGATTCATTCAGGGTCTCGGCGGCGGCATGCTGCTGTCTCTGTGCTATCTGGCGATTCAGCAGTGGTTCGAGCCGGGACTGTGGGGCCGGTTGTTCGGTATCAATGCGTTCATCTGGGGTGCCGGATCGTTATTGGGACCCTTGATCGGGGGCGTGTTCGCCAATCTGCACGCGTGGCGCGCGGCCTTCTGGTTCTTTGCGCTGCAGGCCGGTGCGCTTTGGGCCCTGGCGGCGGCCTATCTGCCCTCTGAGCAGCCGCGCGAGGCGGCCGCGAAGCAATGGCCGCTGCTGCCGCTGTTGATTCTTCTGGTCGCGACGCTCGTCATCGCCCAGAGCGGGGTCACCGGACAGGCGACTCTGGCCGTCGCCGGATGCGTGTCCGGCGCGGCGCTGCTGTATGCGGCCGCGCGCGTCGATCGGCGCGCGCGCATCCGGCTGCTACCCCGACAATTGCTGGATTTTCGCGACCCCGTGGGCTCAGGCCTGCTCATGGTGTTCGCGCTGTCCGTGGGTACTACCGGCTTCTGGGCCTACGGGCCATTGATTCTCAAGATCCTGTTCGCCACCAATCCGCTGTTCTCCGGTTATGTGCTCGCGGCCGAAGCGTTGGCCTGGAGCCTCGCGACGATGGCGGTATCGACGGCGCCGCCATCCGCCGACAAGCGGCTGATCCGCAGCGGCGCGGCAGTCGTCACGCTCGGCGCCGCCGGCTTTGCCGCCGCGGTTCCCGCCGGCTCGCTCACCGGCATACTCATCTGCTCGCTGCTTCAGGGCCTCGGCTTCGGCCTGTTCTGGCCGGCCGTCGTGCATCGTCTGGTGCGCTTTTCGCGTGTGGGCGAGCAGGCACTGGCAGCGGCTTCGCCCTCGACGATCCAGCGCATCGGCTACGCCGTCGGTACGGCGGCCGCAGGCATCGTGGCCAATCTGTCAGGACTGGCCGACGGCGTATCGGTGTCGGCGGCAAAGCTGGCCGCCTTCTGGGTGTTCGCCGCATTCATCCCAGTGCTCATGATCGCCATGGTCGGCGCCTGGAAGTTCACGCAAACCTCGGCGCGGTCCCCGTGAGGGCCATTACTTCAAATAGCGGTCGAACCAGGACAGCGTTCGGGCCTCGAGATCGGCCAGATGGTCCGGATCGTGGATGTGGTGCCCCTCATCGGGGTAGATGACGGTCGAGGAGGGTGTGCCCAGCACCTTCAAGGCATGCCCGAACTCCACGGTCTGAGCTGCCGGGCATTCAATGTCCGCGGCGCCCACATAGCTGAAGGTGGGTGTGCGCACCTGGCGAATGAAGTTGATCGCCGATGAACGGGCGTAGACCGACGGATCGTCATAGACCGATGCACCGAAGAACGGAATCATCCATTCATCGATGCCGTTCTCGCCGTAATAGGACTGCCAGTTACTGATGCCGGCGCCGGCGATCGCGGCCTTGAAGCGATTGGTTTGTGTGACGGCCCACATGGTCATGAAGCCGCCGTAGCTCGAACCCATGAGGCCGACGCGCTGCGGATCCGTCAGCCCCAGTGCCGAGACCGCATCCACGCCCGCGAGGATGTCGCGCAGGTCGCCGTGGCCGAAGTCCCGCACGTTGGCGGATACGAACGCCTCGCCCGCGCCATAGCTGCCGCGGGGGTTGGGCATGAACAGGGCGTAGCCGTGGGTCAGCAGTACGTGCAACCGATTGGCCGCCATGAAGCGCGGCTCTGCGGCGGCAGCCGGGCCGCCATGCACCACCGTGATCAGCGGCGGCCGATCACCTGGCGTGGCGCTCGGCGGTAACAGCAGCCATCCCTGCACGGTGAAGGCATCGCTCTTCCAGCGCAAGGATTGCACTTTGAAGGCAGTTGCGGTGCCCGCATTGACCTGTGTCAGGTCATGCCACCGACCGATGGTGCCGATCTCGATCTCCGGTGGCTCGTTAAAGGATTCATGCATCAAGGCCATGGTGCGCAATGGACAGTCGGCGAGGGAAAATGCGTGATTGGCATCCAGGTGCTCCTGGTCCTGCCACAACAGCTCGCCGGCGGCGGCTCGCGATCCGGATCCAAAATCCACCAGCTGGATTTGCGCGCCGGCGATGACCGTCGCCAACAGTCGTCCGTGGCAGTTCCAGCGGATGCCCGTGACGGTTGAGGCGAGCCGGGGTGTAACCGCGGTCGCCGCGCCGCCCGCGATCGGCACGGTATAGATCTCCCCGCCGGTGGATCCAAAATCGCTCATGAGTCCTGCGATGAAGGCAACGCGCCTGCCATCGCGCGAGACTATTGGCATCGCCAGCTGCTGCTGCGCGTTCTCGGGTGCATACAGCAGGCGATCGTGCTGGCGATCGCGATCGAATGCGTACAACTTCGCCAGCCACCAGTGATCGTCGCCGTCACCGGCTGCCGCGGTGCCGATGAAGCCCCGTCCGTCCGGCAGCCAGTCGTACTCATAGACAAACAGATCTGGCGGTGAAATCCATCGCAGCCCATTGGGCTCGAGCACCGCGATGCGCTGTTCGCGCGGCGCATCCTCCAGGCTACCGCTCCACGGTGAGCCGGCTTCGACTGCACCGAGTTCCTTGGCCGCGCTGTCGATCGCCAGCAGGGCCAATTGTCCGTCAGCGCTGTAACGCAGCGCCTGGATGGTGCCGTTGAAGACGAGCAGCCGCCGCAGAGCGCCGCCCTCGGCAGCTACCTGGTAGAGGGAGCGTGCGTGCGTCTGTGGATCGCGCAGTGCGAAGGTCAGCCAGCGCGAATCGGGTGTCCAGGCCGGGGAGGACGGCCAGCAGCCGCGAGTGCTGCCGCAGGGCAACTCGACCGTGAGTCTGCTGCCGCCATCGGCGCTGCGTATCACGAGCGCGCGCACCACGGGGTCGCCGCCGCCGGGTACCCCGTCGCCTTCGATCGAGGCGACGTAGCGAGCGTTCGGCGACAGGCTCACCTCCATGAACACGCGTGTCGGGCGCGGTGACTCCTGCGCGGCGGCCGTCGCTGCCGCCAGCAGAACACAGCCGGACAAAGCACAGCGCAGCAGATAGCTCCTCGGCATGGGCAGTCACCTGGGGCCGCGTGATCGGCGAGCGATTATTCAAGTTCGTGTGCCCCGCAGCAACCAGGCAGCGTTCTCGTAAGGAGCCCCGCCAACAAGCCCGTCAGCCACTGACTGCCGCCGAGTAAAGTCCGCTACAGCGAGGCGGTCGCGCCGGCGAGGCGGGCATGTGCACCGTGCCCGGCGGCGGCGAAGGCATCGTTGATGATGCGATGCGCAGATCGCCAGCGTTGCTGGGAATTGAGCAGTACCAGCCAGACGCGGTGGCCCGACTGCTCGGCCAGGACGATTACGCAGCGTCCGGCCTGGGCCGTGTAGCCGGTCTTCAGACCCATGACGCCATCGACCCGGCCCAGCAGCAGATTGGTGTTCTTGAAGCGCAGCTCGCGTCCCTTGCCGGTCGAGATGCTGGCCTGTTGCTGTGCGACGATGTGGGCGATGCGTGGATCGGCGTGCGCGGCGCGCGCCAGACGCAGCAAGTCGTTGACCGTCGAATATTGATCTTCGGCATCGAATCCGCATGGATGGACAAAATGCGAATCGTGCATGCCGAGCTGTTCGGCGCGAGCATTCATGCGCTGCGCGAAGACTTGCTGGCTCGCTGCCGCGTGTTCGACCAGCACCGTGCAGGCATCGTTGGCCGAATGCATCAGCATTGCCGTCAGCGCGTCCTGGGCGGTTACGGTATCGCCGCTATGCAGACCGACGCGTGGATGCGTGATGTGCGCGGCCGTATGGCTCACGTCGAGCCTCGCCTCGGGCCGCCAGTCCGAATCCAGCACCACCAGCGCCGTCAGCAGTTTCGTGAGCGAGGCCGGTGCGCGATGCATGTCGAGGTTGCGCCCCCAGAGCAGCTCGCCATCGATCACGGCAGCGTAGGCGACCGCGGCGCCCGGATAGGGGTCCAGTCGGTCACCGCGCGGCGTGGCCCAGGCGGTGGCGCAGGCAACCAGCAGCAGCACGGGCAGGAGACTCGACAACAGGCGCTTGCGGCCACTGGCCGGTGACAACACGCAATATCTGCGACGCATGGCGACCCGCATCTCTCCCCGTTTCGAGTCAGCGCAGTGTAGCCCTGGCCGTGGCCGAGTGGTAGAGACTGCATCACAATCGTCCGGCAACTGCTTGATCAGCAGCGGCCAACCTGGGTTCGGCCGGCCGTGTGCAGCGGCAGCGCCTGCGTCGCACGAGGTTCAATATGGTAGCGTAGGCGATCGAATCGGCGGCGGGACGGCAGCTTTATTGCATTGCACAATGTCAGGCGAAGGCACGGCCAGGAACGCATGAACTCGAGCAGCATTTCCACTGCGGCCGCTGCCGCGCCGCCCGAGCCACAGATCAGCTTCGACGTGGGCGAAGGCGGCGATGCCCTCGAGCGTATGCGCGAGCTGTATCTGCGCTTCGGCGACATCTACCGTGTCTATTCACCCTCGCGCCGCGGCTACGTGTACGTCATCAACCATCCGGACGACGTCAAGCGCGTGCTGGTCTCCAATCACGGCAACTATCGCAAGGGTTTCGGGCTTGAACGCGTGCGCATCTTGCTCGGCAATGGCATCGTGACCAGTGATGGCGAACTCTGGCGCACGCAGCGCTACATGATGCAGCCGATGTTCCACCGCCGCGTCGTGGCGCAGTACGGTGCGCTGATCGATGCCGTCACCACCCGGCTCATCGAGCGTTGGGAGCAGCATGCGCAGCGCGGCGAGAGCGTCAATGTCACCGACGAGATGAGTGAGGTCACCCTCGATTTCATTCTGCGCGCCATTTTCGGCGCCGATCTGGATCGGCTCGCCCAGCAGATGGGACAGAACCCGTTCGGCGTGATCATCGAGGATTCGGCTCGCGACCTGGCATTCGCCTCGAAGGTGTATCGATTGCGCAAGCTCGTGCTCGAGATAATCCAGCGCCGCCGCGCCGAGACGGCCGAGACGGCTGCAACAGCCGCGACGCTCGACTTCCTCGGCATGCTGATGGCGGCGCGTGACAAGGCAAGCGGTGCGCCCATGGGCGAGCGCGAGCTCGTCGATGAAGTCATGACGCTGATCATCGCTGGCCATGAAACCGCGGCCAGCGGACTGAACGCGGTCTGGTATCTGCTCTCGCAGCACCCGGAAGCGGAAGCCAAACTGCATCGTGAGATCGATGCGCTTGCGCAAACGCAGGCACCGAGCCTCAAGCTCAGTGAATCGCTGCTCTTTACGCGCCGGGTCATCAACGAGGCGCTGCGCCTATATCCACCGGTCTGGATGATGTCACGCCAAAGCATCGGCCCGGACCGCCTCGCGGGCTACGAGATCCCAGCGGGCGTGGAGCTGTTGCTGAGTCCCTATTTGGTGCATCGACACCCGAAATTCTGGAGCGATCCGGAGCTGTTCCAGCCTGAAAGACCGGAGCCTGTCTCCGATGGCGGCGGTCCGCTGTTCGCGCGCATCCCGTTCGGCGCCGGGGCACGTCATTGCATCGGCGAATCACTGGCCTTGTATGAAATGAGTCTGCATGTCTACCGTGTGGGGCGGCGCTTCCGGCTCATCCATCCTCCCGCACCCCCGATGGAGCTTGAGGCGCAGATCAATCTGCGCAGCAAACACCCGATTCACATGCAGCTGGAGCGCCGGCGACCATGATCGAGCTGGCAATCAATGGCAGCCAGCACAGCCTGGAGGTGGAAGCGGATACGCCGCTGCTCTGGGTGCTGCGCGATGCCTTAGGGCTGACCGGGACGAAATTCGGCTGCGGCCTGGGACTGTGCGGCGCGTGCTCGGTGCTGCTCGAGGGGCAGCTCGTGCGCTCGTGCTCGGTCCCGGTGAGTGCAGTGGCCGGAAAAGCCATCACGACCATTGAGGGATTGTCGAGCGATGGCAGTCATCCGGTGCAGCAAGCCTGGATCGCCGAGAGCGTCCCGCAATGCGGCTACTGTCAATCGGGCATGATTCTGGCGGCCGTGGCCCTGCTCGAACGCAAGCCGCATCCCACCGACGCCGACATCGATGCGGCGATGACCAACCTTTGCCGCTGCGGCACCTACGTTCGCGTGCGCAAGGCGATCCATCGCGCCGCGCAGTCCTGAACGCGGTGGCGCGCACTCAGGGCGGTGCCGGGACGCGAAAACGCGGCATCACCCAGCTGTAGGCGCGGTAGCGCAGCTCGCTCCAGGCTAAACTCGGCAGGGCGCGACCCGGAAAGAGCGGTACGCGCACCGGCGTGAACTCGATGCGGACGCGGATGCGCGAGCGGTGCAGCGTGAGCGCGCACGGGATCAGAAACTCATCCTCGCGGAAGCGTCGGTTCGACGTTTGGACGGTGTGCTGCGTGGCACCGAGCTCCTGACCGTCACCGTTGGAAAACACGTCGGTGTTCGATCCGGCCAGATACCAGACGCCGGCGGGGCGCCACTGCGAATCGGGCTGCCTGGCATCGCGGATGTAGACTTCGGCGCGTTGATTCGGGAAGGCGTAGTCGAGCTTACGCCGCAAAAGCACGCCTTTATTGTCGGGATCGATCTTCAGATCGAATTCCGACCAGCCGTGCGTGCTGCGGCCGCGATCGGTGCTGGCGGGGTAGATTTCGCGGCCGGAGAGCGTATCCGGGCCCCATTCGTAACGCGATCGCAACCGGTACACGGGCGAGGCATCGGGCGAGACATAGCGGTGTCGGCGCTCGCTGGAGGTATCGCCCACCGCCAGCTCATCGGTCTCGATCAGCGATGGCGAGGGCAGTCCGTACCAGTACGCCACGGTTTCGTAATGCTGCGTCGATTCGTTGCTGCCGCCATGCTCGAGTTGGATGCGCGCGTTCTTGCCGAACGGCATCAGATCGGCCAGCAGGAAGCGGTAAGCCGATTCGATCCGATCGGCCGCCGAGACGGCTTGCGCGCGACTGCCGGCGCCGATCGGATGACCGGCCAGCGGCAGCGTCATGGTCTGCCCTCCCCAATAGTCGCCGCCGCCCGCCCATTCCTCGGTGCCCGTGCCCTGCGCCTGCGGAGTGCTGCTGTCATCGAAGAAGAATCGCGGGTCCCCCTCCAGGCCGGTGAACTCGGCATCGTGCGAGAAAATCAAGGACGTACCGACGAATGAACCCGACCAGTCGCCGCCGCCCTCCGTGCGGCGCGTGTCGAGCAGCACCAGATCCTGGCCGAACGCCGGCGAGGCTGCCGGAGGCCCCGGATGATCCACATAGGTCGCATGGAAATAGCCCACTTGATTGGGCGGATCTCTATACGGCAGGCGACGCAGTTGCCAATGCACGTCGTTGATCGAGCTGCCTGCGGCGCCGATGAGCTCGATGCGCGCGGAGCGGAAGTACGGCATCGGGAAGTAGCATTGCAGGTGCACGCGTTGCGGGTCGAAGCGGATCACGACCGGCAGGGCTTTGACCAGATATTCCCGGTCATCACGATTGAACAGCGCCCCGGCGCCAAAAAAGAGCGCGATCGGCGTATCGATCGATGCACGTGCACGTCCGTCCCAGGTGATGCGCAGCCGCACGGCGGAGAACTGCAGCGCGCGGCTGCGCGGCACCGAGAACTCCAGGGCCCGCAGCATGGAGGGTCCGCCCTCATCCTGCCACACCGTGATGCGACGTCCGGCTGGAACATCGAGCTCACCGCCGGCTTCGGTCAAATCCGCGCTACCGGGCGGTGGGCCGATATCCGTACCGGCCCGGCTCAGCAGTGCGGCTATCGCCGGGTCCGGGGCGCTAGCACCGTCCCAGCTGGGAATCGGCTGGGACAGCGGCGCGCCGTCGCTATAGAGATGATAGATGTAGTAGCCGGTGCCGTAGAACGTGCGCGCATAGGCCAGACGCAGCGATTTCTGGAACCCGATCGGTACCCAGCTCAAATCCGAGCCCTTGGTTTGCGTCCAGGTCCATGTCGGTGGATGCGGAAACACCGCTTGCGGCATGAACAGCGAGTCGGCGATCGGGTGCAGGGGATCCGCCGTACTGGATTCCTGCACGATGTGATCCGTGCCATCGACGGTGTAGTGCCAGGGGCTGCCGTGCCAGTGATTGGTGCGCACGAAATACAGCACGCCCGAGCCCTCGACATCCAGCGTGACGTTGTAATCGTCCGCCAGCTGGTACAGGAAGTGCGATGCGTCAGGGTTGCCGCCGGCACGATCATAGGTGCTGCGCATGTAGGCCCGATCCCCGATGTGCTGGTAGGGCCAGCGCTCCCAAAGCCGATAGGCGTCGGCTGCGATCGCAATCACCGGCGCCTGCGCGCCGCTCGCCATGCCGACCACGGAGCAAACAAGTGCGACCAGCGCGCGGAATTGAAATGAGCTCATGAGCTGTGGCTCGTCCGGGCCGGCGCCGGACTCGTCGATGTCGACAGTCTACCGTGCCGGTCGTGTACGGCGCGCGGAGTCTGTATGCTTGATTTCACGGGGGAGCGAGGTGCGCAATCCAAGCGTGACGACAATGAAACCGGTGGCGCACAAGCCGATCCGACGCGGTGTTATCCAATGGTCCGCGTTCATAGCCGGCGCGCTAGGGGTTTGCAGTGCCCCGGCGCACGCGGCCGCGCTACCGGCCGTGGAGTCCGATGCCGGGATGGTCGTGACAGCGCAGCATTTCGCGTCGGACGTGGGCGCGGCGGTGCTGCGTCAGGGCGGCAATGCGATCGACGCGGCCGTGGCCGTCGGCTACGCGCTCGCCGTCACCCATCCATGCTGCGGCAATATCGGCGGCGGTGGGTTCATGACGATCCATCTGGCCGACGGCCGCAACACTTTCATCAACTTTCGCGAGCGCGCTCCGCTCGCCGCCAGTGCCGATATGTTTCTCGACGCGCACGGCAATCCCATCGTCGACAGGAGCATCCATGGCTACCTCGCAGCCGGCGTTCCGGGCAGCGTCATGGGTCTGGAGAGCGCGCGCGAGGAATACGGCAGCATGCCGCGCGCCGCGCTGCTCGCCCCCGCGATCCGGCTGGCGGAGCAGGGCTTCGCACTCACGCGCGGTGATGTGGACGAGTTTCTGGACGCCAACGATGCCTTTCGCCAGCAGTCGAATGTCAGCTCGGTGTTTTTGCACGATGGTGAGCCGCTCAAGGTCGGGGATCGAGTGGTGCAGCAGGATCTGGCCCGTACGCTGCGTGCCATCAGCGACGGCGGCACGCAGGCGTTCTATCACGGAGCGATCGCCGCGGCTGTCGTGGCCGCCAGCCGCGCCCACGGCGGACTGTTGACCCAGGAGGACTTTGCCGCCTACACCGTCACCGAATCGAGGCCCATCACCTGCGCCTATCGCGGCTACACCGTGCTCTCGGCGCCGCCGCCGAGCTCCGGCGGCGTGACGCTATGCGAAATGCTGCGGGTGCTCGAGCCCTATCCGCTCAACGCGCTCGGCTTCCACTCGAGTGCTTCGATCCATGTGCTGACCGAAGCCATGCGTTACGCCTATCGGGATCGCAATGCCTATCTCGGCGATCCCGCGTTCGTCGACAATCCGGTGGATCGACTGCTGTCGGATCGGCACATACGGTCCATTCGGGCGCAGATCAGGCCGCATCGGGCCGGCGTGTCGGCGCCACTCCGGGCGGGCGCCCCCGCCGATGAGCCTGCCAACACCACCCACTATTCGACAGTCGATCGCGCGGGCAATGCGGTCGCGGTCACCTACACCATCAACGACTCGTTCGGCGCCAAGGTCATCGCCGGCGATACCGGATTTTTCTTGAACGACGAGATGGATGACTTCGCGGCCAAGCCCGGTAAGCCGAACCTGTATGGGCTGGTGCAGGGCAAGGCGAATGCCATCGCAGCGGGCAAGCGCCCCTTAAGCTCGATGACACCCACGATCGTGCTGAAGGACGGCAGGCCCGTGCTGATCGTGGGTGCGCCGGGCGGTTCGCGCATCATCACCACCGTGCTGCAGGTCATCGTCAATGTGATCGATCACGGCATGAGCCTGCAGGAGGCCGTCGATGCGCCGAGGATCCACCATCAATGGTTGCCCGATACGCTGGCCTCGGAACCGTTTGCGCTCTCGGCGGATACGGCGGCGGCTTTGACGCGGATGGGCTATCACCTGGTGCCGTTGCAGATCTGGAGCGCCGGCAACTCGGTGGAGGCCATCGGCATCGCACCGAGCGATCCCGCGCAGGCCGCGGCCCTGAAGTTTCCGCGGCCCGGCGAGTTCTACGGCGCTGCCGACTCGCGCGCCCCGGCCGGATCGGCGGCGGCGCCTTGAGGCCTGCTGCGGCTCGATCCGATCGCGTCATGACGGACCTCATGATCAGCCTCTGCGCTCCCGCGGAACTCGCGCAGGTCGTCGCGCTGGTCAACGCCGCCTATCGCGGCCAGGACGGCCGCAGCGGCTGGACCAGCGAAATCGGGCTCGTCGATGGTGTGCGCATCACGCTCGCGGCGCTGCGCACCGAGCTCGCGGCCGCGCAAGATGCCAGGATCTTCGTGCTGCGAGAGGCGGGCGAGCTCCTGGCGTGTGTGCGGCTCGACAGCAGCGCCAGCGCGCAGGTTCAGATGGCGTGTCAGATTGGAATGCTGGCCGTGCGGCCGCAAGCGCAGGATCGCGGGCTCGGGCGCATCATGCTGCAACACGCCGAGCTCGAGGGCCGCTCGCGCGGCGCGCGGCTCGCACGCATGATGGTGGTCTCGATTCGCGAGGACCTGATAGCCTGGTATGAGCGGCGCGGCTACCGGCGTACCGGCGAGATCGAACCCTTTCCCTATCGCGATGCCCCGTTTGGACATCCGCAGCGTCCCGACCTGGAATTTGCCGTGCTCGAAAAGGCGTTGATCGCAGGCTCCGATCCGCAAGGCCATGGCGATGCCGCCTGATTACCGCATCGACGAGGAAATCTTTCGACTCTATCCCGGCTATCGGCGCGGATTAGTGCTCGCGCAGCGCTTGCGCAATGGCCCATCGCCGGCAGCGCTGATCGCGCAACTGCGCGTTCAGGAGGCGGCGCTGCGCCGCGAGGTGCCGGGCAATCCGGCCGAGCATGCGCGCATTGCCGCGTGGCGCGAAGCCTACCGTCGCTTCGGCGCGCGGCCCTCGGAATTTCGCTCATCGGTCGAAGCGCTCGCGCGCCGGGTATTGCGCGGCGACGCGCTGCCGAGCATCAATGCACTGGTCGACATCGGCAATTTGGTCTCGATCCGCTACCTGCTCCCGGTCGGGGTGCATCCGATCCCGGCGGGCAGCGGTCCACTGTGCCTGCGGCTATCGGCGCCGGGGGACAGCTTTCTGCCGCCCGACGGCGGCGCGGCCGAGAGCCCGGAGCGCGCCGAAGTCGTGTTCGCGCAGGGCAGCGCAGTACTGACCCGGCGTTGGACCTGGCGGCAGGCTGCGCTCACGCTGACCCTGCCCGAGACCTGCGCAGTGTTCTTCAACATCGATGCCTTGCAGGGGGTAGCGGACGATGCGGTGGCGGCCGCGACCGGCGACATCGTCAATCTGGTACAGGCGCATTGTGGCGGCGAGACGCGCACCATGCAGCTCGATGCCGAGCATCCATCGTGGGATCCGCTACCCTGCTGAGTTCGGCGCACCACTGCAGGCCGCAAATGTCTGCTTGAGCATGCTCTGATACCACTGTTCGGCGTCGCGCGAGGCCTGTGCGGCCACTTCGGGCTCGAACGCGAGCGGTGCGGCCGGGGCCGCCGTAGCCCCGGGCGCGACGATCCTGCCGTCGGCGAGCGTGAAATGCCCCGGAAAGGCAATCGCCAGCTCCGGCGCCAGCAGGCTGTAGCACACGCTCTCGAACACCGGCTGCGGCACATCGCCTCCGGCGAGCATCGCGGCGATGGCGGCGGCACATTGTCGAGCCTGGCTGTACGCCGCAGAAGCGGACTTGGGCATGGCATCGGCGATGCAGGCATCGCCAATCACGTGGATGCCCGGCTGCAGCGTTGATTCAAACGTGGCGGCCTCGATCGGACACCAGCCGTGAGCAGCGGCCAAGCCGAGCGCGCGCGCGATCTCACCGGGGGCCTGCGGCGGAATGATGTTGGCCAGCGCAACCCGGTGCTCAGCGTTGGCCGTATAGAGCCGCATACGTGCCGGATCGACGCGCAGTACCGCGCCGCCCTCGGTCAGCGCAATCCAATCGATCATGCCGCGGTACAACCGGCTCCAGGCATCGGTGAACAGCGCCTGCTTTGGAAAGGCGTTGTTCGCGTCCAGAATGATGATCTTGGACCGCGGCTTGTGTTCGCGAAGGTAATGCGCGATCAGGCTGGCGCGTTCGTAGGGACCAGGCGGACAGCGCAGCAGCCCGGATGGCACGCTGATCGCCACCACCCCGCCATCGTCCATGCGGCGCAACTGCCGGGCGAGCAGCACGGTTTGCTCGCCCGCCTTCCAGGCGTGCGGCATGCTGTGTGTCGCGGCCTCATCGTAACCCTCGATGCGATCCCACAGAAAGCGGATGCCCGGCGCGACCACGAGACGATCAAACGAAAGCGTAGCGCCCGCGCCGAGTCGCACCTGTCGCTGCCGCGTCTCGATGCCGATCACGCGATCGGGCACGACGGTCACGCCCGCGCGTCGCAGACCCTGCCTCGATACCGTGATGGAGCGTAGCTCGCGCAGTCCAGCGATGACCTCATTGCTCATCGGACAGGTCGTGTAATGCTCGTCCGGATCGATGAGCGTGACATCGATACGGTCGTGCAGCGCGCGCAGCCGCAAGGCGCAGGCCGAGCCTGCAAATCCGCCTCCCACGATCACGACGCGCGGTCGGGCGAGCGCGGGCCGGGCGCGCGGCGCGCCCGAGAGTGCGCCCGCGGCGGCCAGCGCAGTCAACTGCAGATAGCGGCGGCGATTCAGCGGCAGCGGCGGCTCCTCGGTAAGAATGGCCGATTCATTGCCATTCCAGCTGCTGGTAGAGGCGCACGACATTGCGCGGATGCGTGCTGTCCCAGAGCAACCACTGTGGACGCTCGGACGCAGCGACATGCTCGATGGCATCCTGTATCGACTCTCCGGCATCGATCGCTGCATGCACGCCGTCGAGCAGCGCGCGCAGATAACGGCTCTCCGGCAGTAAAGAGGCAGCGAGCTCGGTGGACAGGGGACCGTGGCCGGGGATCACACGCGCGACGCGGATGCGCTTGAGATCCTCGATGACGGCGAGCCAGCCGCCGGCGTCGCCATCGAGCGCCGGCAGGCGTTCCCGAAACAGCAGATCGCCGGCCCAGAGCGTGCTGCTTTTCGTATCGATGACGGTCAGATCGCAGTCTGTGTGCGCCACCGGCCAGGCGCGCAGGCTCAATTGCCGCCCACCCAGATCGAGCTCGAGGGTATCCCGCACCAATTGGTCCGGCCCGATGATTTGCTCGGCCGCCGCCGGCTGATCCAGATCGCTCGCGTACTGAGTCATGAAGTACGCCCGACTTTGCGAGAGCGCATGCGGTAATGCCGCATGGCCGACGAAAGTCGGATGGTCGCTCCTGAATGCAAAATTGCCGAGCACATGATCGACGTGCACGTGCGTATTCACGACGTAGCAGATCGGCTGCGCCGTGCGGGCCTTGATGGCCATGCGCAGTGCGCGCCCGATGCGCGTCGAACCGCCTGTGTCGATGACCGCCACACATTTTCGGCCGACGATGAAGCCAATATTGGCGATATCGTCGTGGCCCGGTGCATCGAGCGGCAGAGGCTGCCCGAAATGCACGAACACCCCGGGTGCGACTTCCTGCAGCGCGAATGCCGTTGCTCGATCCGAAGCGGCCGGCTGCGCCTGCGCCTGCGCCTGCGGCTGAGCGGCGGCGGTGAGCAACAGGGCGGTCAGGGCCAGACGCGGCCCGATCATCGGCTAGCGTTGCGTGACAGCCGCATCGCCGATCGCCTCGCCCCCGCTCGCAGGCCCGCGCCAACTGGCGCTGAAGTGCGCGTCCTTGGAGTCGATCACCTCGACCGTGAGCGGCTCGGGCAAGGCCGTGTCGGAGGCGATCCGAAGCGTTGGGTTCTCGCTCAATGAAATGCCCGCATCGACATCCACCAGCGTGGCGCCGGCGGCACTGAAGCGGATGTGCGAGACGTAATGCGGCGGTATCGGATTGCCGCTGACCGGGTCGATCTGGAAGCCCGAATAATTCGGATGGCGAATACCCACCTGCAGCGAGCGGCCGTCCGGGGTGTTGCGGAAGCGGATCTCGCCGAGGGTACCGCCGGCCGCGGCGGTCGGTGCAGCCGAGCAGCCGCCACTGGCGTTGACCCAGACACTGCGCATCTGCAAGCGGCCGTCGCTGGTCTCGGCGATCGCTCGCACCGAGGTCCAGCGGTCAATGCGCACGCGCATGCCGATTTCGGCAACGCGCGCGCCGTTGGCGAAATCAAAGGTCGAAGCGACCGCAGAGGGATTGTTGTCGATGATCACGCGCAGCTGTTTGACATGGCCGATGGCACTGTCCCCAAAACGCACGGTCAGGGGTGTCGCCGAGGGATCGGGCGTGCTGGCGGGCGCCTCGAGACTCATGAAGGCCTGATCGACGATGCCAATCTCGCGATCACCGTAAAACTGCGAGCGCAGGGAGTTCCAGGCACCGGCCGGCGGTGATTCGGTCTCACCGCTCGCGAGCGCAGCGCCGAGCAGCGCCAGCAACGACAGCGCCGGTAGTGCCGCACGGCCACGGTGCCGTCCGCAATGCATGGCGATGCTCCTCGAGTGCTGCCCAATGGCGTCGAGTCGACGCGCTGCATTTTAACGCTCGCTGCCGGCGGGTATCAAAACAGGACCAGACCGCGGCGAGATGACCGCCGGCGTGAACACCACGTCGAGGTCCGCCGCAGTCAGCCCCCGGCCGGCTGATCGCCGGATTGACATGTGACCAAAATGTCACATATTATTTTACTTATGGATGAGGTGTTCAGAGCGCTCGCCGATCCGACGCGGCGCAGCGTGCTCGATGCGCTGTTCAAGCACGATGGACAGACTTTGGGCGCACTCGAGCAGCGCTTGCCGATGAGCCGCTTCGGCGTCATGAAGCATCTCAAACTGCTCGAATCGGCCGGTCTCGTGGTGACGAGGCGCCGCGGGCGCGAGAAGCTGCACTTTCTGAACACCGTCCCGATCCGACTCATCCACGACCGATGGGTGAGCAAGTTCACTGCGCCTTGGGTCGCGGCACTCAGCGACCTCAAATCCAGATTGGAGAGCAGGACGATGGACAAGGTATTCGAAATTTATATCAAGACCACGCCCGAGCGTCTGTGGCAGGCGATCACCGACCCGCAGATGAGGCGCAAATACAACTTCGGAGCGGTCGTTACGTCCGAGTGGTCGCGTGGCTCGCGCTACGAGGGCAGCGGTGGCGGAGCGCCTATATTCGAAGGTGAAAATCTTGAGGTAGATCCGCCGCGTCGGCTGGTGCAGAGCTTTCGCGCGCTGTGGGGCGAGGATGTTAGGAGCCAGGGGACTTCGCGGGTGACCTGGGAGATTACGCCCATCGGCGATTCGTGCCTGCTCAAAGTGACACACGACCAGTTGCCCGAGGACGCCAATGCGCAGCTCTATGGCGGCTGGCCCATGATTCTCTCCGGCGTCAAGACGCTGCTCGAGACGGGCGAGATACTCACAACGCCCGGCTCGCTGCGCTGGTTGCAAGCGGCGCCAGGGTCGGCGCCAAGCGCTGCCCGCTCGGACTCGCGCTGAGACTCGCGCGCATTGCAGCCGCAGCCGCAGCGCGTGCGTGCCGCGTTCTCAGGCGATCGCTGTTCGGTACAGGACCAGCAGTTTGCTCCAGGCGCGCTCGGCATCGCTGCTGCTATAGATCGGAGTGCCGTTCTGCTGTAGCGGCATGTCGGGCACGCACCAGCCATGCTGTGCGCGCTGATAGACCTCGACCTCCGCCCTGACTTTCGCCGCGGCGAACGCCTCGCGCAGCTTGTCTTTCGCCTCCGGCTGGCGCGCGTCGTCGCTGGATGCGATGGCGATATACACGCGCGCCTTGATTTTCGGCGCCAGCAGATGCGGGCTGTCGGGCTTGTCCGTCACCAGGCCGCCGCCATGGAAGGAGGCGCAAGCGCCCACTCGCTCGGGCACAGCGGCCGCGGTCTTGAGCGCCAATGGACCGCCCATGCAGTAACCCTGGGTGCCGATTTTCCTGGCTCGGTTGACCTGACTCTGCGCATCCAAAAACGCAACGTAGGCTTTGGCATCCGATTCGGCGGCACCGGGGCCGTTGAGCGGTCCGGTCAACGGCGGTAACTTTGCCCGGTCGGTCTCGTTATCGAAATTGAATGACGACACATCGGTGAACACTGGAGCCTTGGCGGTACGGTAGAAGGGATTCGGGACGAGGACTGCATAACCGTCCGAGGCCAGGCGCCGGCCGAAATCGCGAAACACCGGCCGCAGCCCAAAGACATCGGTCCATATCAGAACGCCGGGATGAGAGCCGCTCGCCGGATGGAAGAAGGCCGCATCGCAGGTGCCATCGGCGGTCCTGACCTCGACCTCCGTCTCGATGACCTGCGATGTGGCGGCGGATACCGATCCGGTCGCCGCCGCTAGGCCAACCGCTGCAGACAATGCGACAAAGTCACGCCGCGATCGATCTTCCGGCGATGCGGCATCCTCGTTCCGACCTCTCTTGTCTTGCGACATGGCGCATCTCCTCTCGGGCGGCCAATGGCCCCTGATCCGCAGAGCCTACTACGGTTCGAATACCAGGCGAAGCGGCACACCGCGTCGCTCGGCGCCGCGGCGCCGGCACTGCGCCTGAGGCCCGCCGATACTCAAATCGCTCTTTCTTATGTCCACCCCATCTCGTCTTTGCTCTTGGAAAAAAGCCAAAGTGGCCATCAAGCAAATATTGCGATTACATTGCACAGATATTAAGGAGAGCTTTGGGTCTGACTGAACTGCGACATCGACATTCGCTTGCTGCTCAAACCACAGCCTTCGGTTCTTCACAAAACTGTTGCCTTCGAATCATCAGGCTGTCACGCGAACGCGCAATCTTGCAGGGCAATATCGATGCTGAGGTATTAACCCGGCGTGACAAGAATCCTGATTGTCAGCGATGCGTGGCTTCCGCTGACCAACGGCGTGGTCACCACATTGGCACAGACGGCGCAGTGGCTGGGCCGGTTCGGCCACGAGGTGCGTATGGTCAGCCCGCGCGATTTTGCGACGCTCCCGTGCCCGACCTACCCGGAAATCAAAATTGCAGTTTTCCCTGGTCGGATCTTGACGCGGCAAATCGCCTCGTTCCAACCGCATGCGATGCACATCGCTACCGAAGGGCCGCTCGGGTGGGCCGCGCGAGGCTATTGCGTTCGCCATGGCCTGCGATTCACCACCTCCTACCACACGCAGTTTCCCCAATATCTGAAATCGCGCTTTCCGATCTCGTTCTCCATCTCCTATGCCGCACTGCGGTGGTTCCACAGCGCGGCGGAACGCTGCATGGTCAGCACGCCTGCGGTCGATAGGCAGCTTGCCGCTCGCGGCTTCAGGAATCTGGTTCGCTGGCAGCGCGGGGTGGACACGCAGTTGTTCCGGCCGCGCAGCAAGCGCTTCCTGAGCCTGCGGCGACCGCTAGCGGCTTATGTCGGCCGGTTGGCGGTCGAGAAGAACGTGGATGCGTTTCTGCAGATGCCATGGACGGGATCGAAGATCGTCATCGGCGACGGACCGGAACGGCCGCGACTCGAGGCGCAGTTTCCGGGGGTGCAGTTCGCCGGCTACCGCTTTGGGGACGATCTGGCAGCCCACCTGGCAGCCGCCGATATTCTGGTATTCCCGAGCCTAACCGATACGTTTGGTCTGGTGAATCTCGAGGCGATGGCATGCGGGGTCCCGGTAGCGGCTTATCCCGTGACCGGACCCATTGACGTGATCGAAGATGGCGTGACGGGCGCACTCGATTCCGATCTGGCGCGGGCCGCGATGCGGGCGCTGGCGATCGATCCGAAAGCGTGCCGCGAGCGGGCTATGCGCTCAGGGTGGGACGCTTGCACGCGCGAATTTGAGAGCAACCTCGCGGAATGTCTGCCGTCGGCGCGACTACTCGCGGCAGCTCGTTCCGAACAGGTAATCCCAAAGGGGCGTCGTGACACCGAAGTTTCCGGCTGCGCTGGAATAATGATGTCTTAGATGGCGGTGGATACTCGTCTGCAGCCGCGACGCCAGCAGGCGCGGCCGGCGTTGATGAATGGCATGGTGCAGGATGCCGTACCATAGATACCCCAGCATCACCCCCGCAATCAGTCCGCTCGCCACGTTGAATGAAAGGCTGCGCCACGCAGGCAGGAAAATCGCGAGCCATAGGAAGGTCAGGCTCAGCCATGTCGGCGCGCCGACCAACGCACGGGGTGAGTCGTGATGAGCGGCGTGCATGTGAGAAAATATTGGCAGTTGGTGCAGTACGAAGCGGTGCAGGAGATATTCCAGCAGCGTCCAGGCGACCATGCCGGTCACGAGCAAGGCAAACCACTGCAGGCGCCGCGCCCAGTCCGCCCCGCAGGCGGCAATCAAGGTCAATGCGCCAATGATGATCGCGTTGATCGCGAAGTCGGCATAGTAGGCGGTTTTGCTGAGCAGCATCGAGCAGGACCTCAAACCGCGCCCGGTCGCTATATCTAGCACGGACACCGAAGGATTTCGATATTCAGCTACTGCAGCGATCGGCTGGGCGCCGCGGTGCGTCGGAATCAGAACCGTTTGGACAGTCCGATCGTGAAACCGTGCCGCAGAATATGCACGAGCAGCGGCGTCTGCCGGGCGGTCGCCTACGCAATCTGGATTTTGCACCCGCCGAGCGCGCAGCCTATCACTTCGACCTGAGAGAATCGCCGTCGCACTGGGGCACTACGCTGCTTTCGGCCGCGTGCGAGCGACACTGCGCTCATCAAGCGGATGCTTTTGCACGACTTCTAGCCGCGTCTTCAAGGGGCAGCGCCATGCATTACTATGAGCATCGAGGACGGAATTGAGTGATGATTAGCGATAACGGGCGCAAAGCAATTGCATCGGTGAGTGTGACTCGGTATGGCCGCGGCGCCATGGCTTTTCATTGGAGCATGACGATTCTCATCGTCGTGGTGGGTGTGCTGGGGCTGCTTCACGATTCCTGGCCGAAGCGCACGCAGGCCTTCTGGATCAATAATCACGCGCTGATCGGCCTGCTCGTTTGGGTATTGGTGATGGTGCGGCTTTGCTGGCGCGCTACGCACCGCCCCCCCGACTTGCCAGCCGATATCGGCGAATTCTCGCGCCGGACGTCTTACCCGGTTCACCTGCTGCTGTACGTTCTGATGTCCGTCATACCGATCATGGGCATCGTGACCTTCGTCTGGCATGGCCGCGTTTTCGACTTCGGGGTTTTCAAGCTGAACTTTGGAGTGCATTCGAATCGCGCGATATTTCACCCCACCGAAGAGATCCATGGCTATCTTGCGTATGCCTTATTTTTGCTCGCCGGGGCCCATGCGTTGGCGGCTTTCTGGCACCACTTCGTGCGGCGGGACGGCGTACTGCTGCGTATGTGGCCCGCCGGCCGATTCAGGGACTGAATGGCCATGTCGATGAGCTTGATCCGCGTGAACTGCTTTTGCGCCTAGGCCGTATTCGGTGCTAGGCGCGCGCGATTGCGTCGTTCAGATCGCAATGGCGCAGCACCGGCAATACCGTTGTGCGTTCACGATAAACTCCTGCAGCCGTTAGTCTTGCATAGTGTTCGCAGGCGCGCATGGTCTGCAGGAGTGCGATAGTGAAAAAGCCGACAGCAATGGCGATGCTCGCGTGCCTGGTTTGCGCGCCCATAGTGCTGGCTCAGGACAAAGCAAACTCTCAGCAGGCGTCGCCGCAGTTCCTGCCGCGTCAACCGCGGGGCATTTACGCCGTTGTCTTGGCCTTCGATCATCACCCCTATACCGCTGCGTTGGATAATCCCGCGATTTCGGGACTGTTTCTATACTTTGACTGGGCGACGCTCGAGCCGAAGAAAGGCCAGTTCGATTTCAGTTTGCTGGAACGGGCCTTTACGCTTGCAGACTCGGCGCACAAGACCATTCAGCTCGCTCTGCTGCCCGGTTTCTCGACGCCGAGCTGGCTCCTGGATGAACTGCCCTCCTGTGACGGCTGGCTGGCTTCAGGGGGGAGTGTCGGCGTCGCAGCACCCCACTGCGGAAAGGCCAGGTTCGGGCTTCCGGAAGGCGTCGCGCGTAAGGGCGAGATACATGAGCTGCCGCTGCCATGGGATCCGGTATACAAGCAGTATTGGCACGCGTTTTTGCTCGAGTTTGCGAAAAGGTTTGGGCAACGCGCCAGCTTCGTGTCCATCGCGATCGCGGGTCCTACCTCGCAATCCGAAGAAATCATCCTGCCCCACAATGGGCCTGACGAGACTGAGAAGTGGGCGCGCCTCTTGGACGCCCGCTACGAAGATCCCTCGTACCACCGGTCGAACAAAGCGTTTGTCGAGGAATGGAAGGCGGCGATCGACGACTACGGAGCAATCTTCAGCAACCTCACTCTGGCGTTGACGCGAGCGGCGGGTTTTCCATTCAGTCCCACTGGGCGTGGGGGGCACGAGGCATCAACATTGGAAATCGCGGCCTATTTTGCCAGCAAGCCGCTGGGGTCAAACGCCAAGGCGACGCAGAATAATGGCGTAACCGCGGCTCACGCGCTGACGCTGAGGCCGGTTAAAGCGATGTCGGCTGATAAGCGATTCAGTCCGCGGATCCTAGGCGGGGGAGAGTTTGCTACCGGGTTTGCGCGCGACCCTGCTCGCGAAGGATGCCTCAGTGACGACAAGTCTGCGCCCGCCTGCCGGAGCGTCACTCCGGCGCGGGCGCTCGCCAACGTGCTGGCGGTCTTCTTTGCTGGCACGCCATACGGACATTTTTATGGCGCACGGGACGGCACGGCCACCCTGCGGTACCTGCAAATCTATCTCGGAGACATCCTGTACGCCGACGAGCACCCGCCGGTTCAGGCGGCGCTGCTCGAAGCCAGCAAACGGATCTTGTCCATGTACTGAAGATGGAACGCCTGCGTGAACGGGTTGTCCCGGGAAAGCGCTTGTTGTAGAAACATTGTGCGACGCCAACGTTCGGCCAAAGGGAGTAGATCATGGAGCGCGATCTGCCCCGGATTCGAGTCCTGGTTCGCTGCTCTAAAGGGGCCGTTGCGGCGCACGGTACCTTGTAAGTAAACAAACATGACTGTAACCGTTCGGACCGGGCATCGCCTTCAAAGGGACAGTCTCGGCCTATCGCAAATCATCGCCTCTACGCTGGCAAACATTGCGCCGGCCATGAGTTTTTTCTTCGGCTTCGGCGTTATCGTCGCCGGCGCCGGCGTCGGTGCCCCGCTGACCATCCTGCTCGCCATGGTGGTCATCCTCTTTCTGACCAACACGCTGGCGGAATTCTCGAAATTCCGCCCCAGCACCGGCTCCTTCGTGACTTTCATAGGCATGGCCTTCGGCCCCACCGCCGGTGCTGCGGCCTCCGTCATCGTGGTCGTCGGATATTGCATCGCTGCCTCTTCGGTCGTCGTCATCTCCGGCGGCTGGGCGCACAGCACATTGCAAGTCTTCCTGGGCGTCAACATCCCCTGGCAGGTGCTCAGTGTGCTCGCCATCGCCATCGTCGGGCCTCTGGTGTCGCGCGGCATCAGCCTCTCGACCACTTGGGCGGCGATCTTCTTCTATTTCGAGCTGGTGCTGCTGGTCATCGGCGCCATCATCATGCTGGTCGTCAACCATGCCGCGATCAGCTGGGCGCCACTGCTGCCGTCGAGCATATCGGGCGGACTGGCCGGTGTCGGCGCAGGCTTTCCGCTTGCCATCTACCTATTCGTCGGCTGGGAAAACTCAGCCATGTTGGCGGAGGAAACCACAAACCCGCGACGCAATGTGCCACGCGCCCTGATCACCGGCACACTCGCCATCGGCGTGCTCTATGTCTTGCTGGCCTATGGCACGGAGGTCGCTTTCCACAACAACGCCGCCGCAATCGGCAATTCGGTCATCCCGTTTGTCGATGCCTTCAAGGCCTCTGCCGCCGGGCTGCTGATTGTCGCCTATATCGCGGGCCTCACCAGCATTTTCTCCGCACTCATTGGCCTGACCAACGCCCAGGCGCGCATTCTCTTCAGTTCAAGTCGCGAGGGTCTGCTTCCGGTCTTCTTCGGCAAAATTCACCCGCAACACAAAACTCCGCATATCGCGATGTGGGCCTTCATTCTGGTCGCGCTCGCCATCGTTCTGGTTTTTGGCTACGCCGGTCACATCGACCCGGTGACACTGTTCGGCGATACCGGCACGCTCGGAGCCATCCCGATCATCGTGACCTATCTCATCACCAACCTGGCACTGCCGGTCTACATGCTGAAAAACCATCGGGAAGATTTCAGTCCGGTGAAGCATCTCCTCGTCCCGCTGCTCGGCGCCGCGCTGATGCTCTTTCCGCTCTACGGCCTGGTCGAGCCCGGCCAATCCTATCCGTTCAACATCTACCCGTATCTGGCGCTCGGCCTGCTAGTGATATCGCTCATCTACGGCGCCATTCTTGCCAAACGCTCACCCGACCTCGTGCGGCGTATCGGTAGCTACGTCGCCGACGAAGAATCCTGAGAACTCATCCTTGATGACACGGGCGGGCCGTTCACACGCCCTCGATGGCAAGCAGAGTCGATATCGCTGCACGTTGACGCATGGCCAGCAGCGGTTGGTACTGCGCCGAATTGTAGAACGCCTTGAGTCGCGCCATATCTGGAAACTCGAGAATAATAAGCCGGTTCAGGGGCGCGTCGCCTTCCAGCCGTTCGACGGCGCCGCCGCGCACGAGGTAGCGTCCGCCGTACTCGGCGATGATCGTAGGCACACGCCTGCGGTATTCCTCGTAAGCCGCGGGATCACTGATCTCGACACTGGCGAAAATGTAAGCGGCCATGGTTCCGGCTCCAGAATGTACAAGTTGGTTGCTGCGCGCGTTCGCGTGTATTATCCAACTAAGGGCAAAGAAATCAGCATCATCGACCTTCCGGCCAATTTCAGGCATCTGGAAGATAGATGCCTAAGAAGCGCAGCCACGGCTCGTCTGGATGATCAGTAGAATGAAATGATCGGTGGCAATCGCCCTGCCGAATCGGCGATCGGCAGCAGGCGGTGACGTGCGCTCACGCAAGTAGTTGAGGCTTTGCATGTGTCACGCGACCGCACGGCAATTAACACAGCCTGCATCGGTGTGCGGATTTGCGCCATCATAAAGAGATATCCCGCTCATGAGGTGAAGACACGGATCAAAGAGGATGGCACGATCATGAACGGTTCATTTCTGCGATTCTATGTGCACGAGGGTCATCGCCATGGCCATGGCCTCGTATGGGAATGGTTGCTCGAGCAGGCCAGTAGACTCGGCATCCGGGGCGGCTCCGCGTTCCGCGCGATGGCGGGTTTCGGGCGACATCACATGCTGCACGAGGACCGCTTCTTTGAACTGGCCGGCACGCTCACGGTGGAGATCGAGTTCATCGTGACCGCAGAAGAAGCGCAACGACTGCTGGCGCTGATACACAGAGAGAAGATCCGGCTCTTCTACGCGCATATTCCGGCACGCTTCGGTGTGATCAATCCCGACTCCGCCGATCCCCCCGTGGTGGCGCCCGATGCATAGCCGCGAGCTGCTCGCTACGCTGTTGTCGATCTGGCTTCGCGTGGCGACAGCCGCATCCGCTGGCCGAGCGGACCCACGATGGGCGCTGGCGCTACGGACGTCAATGTGAGCGACCGAGGTTCTGTGCTCACGTAAGGACGCCAGCGGTGAGTAGCAGAGTGTCCGCAACGCAGCAAGCCGTAGCTAGCTGTCGCCCCGCGAGAGCAGTGGCCGGTAACGTTAACAGCGGCAACCGGTTGGTCGGGCGAGGCGCTACTGTTTGCAGCCGTTTCGGCTTGTGCTTTGCCGCAAATCCTGGTTGACGCGGACTGATTGGTGACGTGCATCACAAGTATGCCACCTCGGAAGGAACTTAATGAAGAATATCCATGTCCAGCCGATGCATGGATAGAACGGCCTAGATCCCGGCGCCAGCTCACTGGCAAGGCAGCGGTAGTCATAGTCATGGCGTCGGAACGAGCCCCGTATAGTGCGGACATGGCGCTGCTCGAAGCACTGCGCCCGAGCATTGCGATGCTATCAGCCGCACACCGGCATCGAGATCCGTTCGCAGCCAAGCATCAGAATCGAACGGCCAAATTGGCCGCCGGGATAGCAGTCCGGCTCGGGCTCAGCCCGTTGAGGGTGGAGGTACTGCGCCTCGCCTCGATCGTGCATGACATCGGCAAGATTGCCGTCCCAGCGGACATTCTCGGTAAACCGGGGGACTTGTCGGAACACGAGTACGCCATAGTCAAGGCGCACTGCGCCATCGGCCACGATGTTCTTAAGCACCTTCAGGCTCCCTTTCCCATGGCGGAGATTGCCTTTCAGCATCACGAGCGGCTCGATGGCAGCGGTTATCCACGCGCTCTGACCGGGGAGAACATTCTGCTCGAGGCGCGAATTCTTGCCGTTGCCGACGTGTTCGACGCAATGACGTCGAATCGACCGTATCGCCCGGGAATGCCGGCGGACCTTGTGCTCGGCGAGTTGCACACGATGGCAGGTCGCCTGCTTGACGCGGATGCGGTCGAGGCCTGCCGGAACTGCGTTCTTACCGGAATCAGTGTAGGTCCGGGCGCAGTTGATACTCTTGCCGCCGACGTTGGCTGATGCGGACGCTCGGCTTTATAGAGCGCTGTGGCCGATCCACTTGTCTACGGCTGGTACCGAATAGCTGCTCAGGCGATCTAATAGGCGCGCGGGATCAGCATCTGATAGCAAGAGGTCACGGTGCGCACGACGAAGGAATCCTTCCGCCACAGCCTTGTCGGCCATCTCAAGCAAAGGATCATAATATCCGTTCACATTGAGCAAGGCGCACGCTTTGCGCTGGATTCCGAGTTGCGACCAAGTCAAGACCTCAAAGAATTCTTCCCACGTGCCGAACCCCCCAGGTAGCGACAAGAAGGCATCGGCAAGATCTGCCATAACGGATTTGCGCTCATGCATCGAACTGACGACGCGCAGTTCCGTCAATCCAGTGTGTGCAACCTCTCTATCGACCAGCGGTTGTGGAATCACGCCGATAACGCGTCCGCCGTCGTCCAAACATGCGGTCGCCAGGATGCCCATTAGGCCAACATTGCCTCCGCCATAGACGAGCTCGATGCCACGCCGGCAAAGCAGCCGTCCAACAGTCTGCGCAGCCTGCTGATAAACTCGCTGGGCCCCGGGCCTGGACCCACAGAACACGCATATTCTTCCAAGCATTGACAGATTGTAGGGTAAGGCTCGTCGCAGCAGTGAAGCTCCTGCAAATCGGGGCTTCGCGCCTCAGACCGAACTCTGTCGATGGTAAATTCTATCGTCGACCGATGATCGACTCTGATCGGTCAAGAAGCGGGTATGGCGACCGCTCAGCAACTCGCGGCGGCTGCACTTGCGCGGTGCAGTGCGGCACATTTCTGTGCAAGCCAGGGCCGCTCTAGTGCGCGGAGCGAGCACGAGTGCTCAACTACAATCCCCCAATCCTTTCGCACCAGGGGCAACTCACGCATTTGTGACGTGGGCGACGGAACTGAAGCTTATTAAGTCTAACCTGAGGCCGTATCAAGCTTAGATGAGAGTACGCGCGCAACACAGGAAACCCCGAGCAGTCACTCACGAAAATCAGGAGCGTCGGAATGCCGTCTGAAAGTGTCGAGTCGGTTTCGGCCCGTCGATCGAGCTTCGTCGATTCGCTGAGCGCGTTCAGTCGCCAGCATCGTTCCCAGTTCTGGGAAGGCAGCTTCGGCGATTTCCTAACCTGCATCCTCCCAACGGATCCCGGCGCGTTCGCTCGCACGAGTCACCAGTACATCTGGGACATGCTCCGCTGGTACGGGCGCAACGACGAGCAGGCTGGTTCCTCCCGGGCCACGGCGCTGTTCCGCCGCGAACTGTTCGGCGTCGAGGAGCCGCTCTCGCGCATCGTCGATTACTTCAAGGCCGCGGCCGCCGGCAGTGATGTGGGTCGCCGTCTGCTGCTGCTGCTCGGGCCGCCTTCGGGTGGAAAGTCGACGCTTGCGATCCTCCTCAAGCGCGGGCTCGAGGAATACAGTCACACCGACGAAGGCGCCCTGTATGCGATCAAGGGCTCGCCGATGCACGAATCTCCCCTCAGTCTCATCCCGACGAGCCTGCGTGCCGCGTTCCGCGAATCGTATGGGGTCGAACTGCACGGCGAACTCTCGCCTTGGTCGCGCGAACGTCTCGAGCGCGAGTTCGAGGGCGACTACATGCGCATGCCGGTCGAGCGCATCTTTCTCAATGAGGCCTCACGCGTGGGCATCGGCACCTATGCGCCGCATGATCCCACTACGGCGGACATCGCGGATCTCGTGGGCTCGGTGGATCTCTCGAAGGTCGCCGCCGTCGGCGATGAAGGGGACCCGCGCGCCTGGAGCTGGTCGGGAGCCGTGTATGCCGCCAGCCGCGGCGTGCTTGAGATGATCGAGATTCTCAAGGTCAAACGCGAGTTCCTGTACCTCCTGCTCACGCTCACGCAGGAGAAAAATGTCAAGGTTTCGCGATTCCCGCTCATCCATCTCGACGAGACCATTCTCGCACACACGAACCTCGCGGAATTCCACAAGTTCCTGCAGGAGAAGGAGAACGAGGCGCTGCTCGACCGCATGGTCATCATCAAGGTGCCCTATGCGCTCTCCTATAACGACGAAGCCCGCATTTACGGGAAGCTCGTCTCGGGCGCGCCGGCGTTCCGCGATGTTCACCTGGATCCCCATGTTCTGAATCTCGCGGCCGTCTTCGCCATCCTGACCCGGCTCGGCCGTCCCGAGCGCGAGGGCCTCGATCTCTCGAAAAAGCTCCGCCTGTATGCCGGCGAGCAGCTCGAGGGGTTCGGCGAGAATGACGCGGCGAAACTGCGCGCCGAAACCCCCGACGAAGGCCTGTCCGGCGTCAGCCCGCGCTTTATTGTCAACGCGATCTCCAACGCCATTACGCGCAGCGACGCGCGCAGCCTCACCTGCATGGAGCTGCTGCTCGCTCTCAAGGATGCCATCGAGAGCGATGCACGCATGGACGCGAAGCAGAAGAAGGGTTGGATCGACTTCCTCGTGACCGCTCGCAAGGATTTCTATAATCGGTGGGTTAAGGAGGACGTGCATCGTGCCATGTTCGCCTCGTTCGAGGAGGAGGCACAGCAACTCCTCGAGAAGTACCTCGATGAGGTCGAGGCCTCACTCGATCAGCGCGAGGTAACCGACCCGATCACGGGCGAGACGCGTCCGGCCGACGAGCGCTTCCTGCGCTCGGTCGAGGAGAAGATCAAGGTCTCCGATTCGGGCAAGCTCTCGTTCCGACAGGAGGTCGTTCGCAAGGCAATGGTGGCCTTCAAGGCCGGCGAGAAGTTCACGCTGTCCAGCCACTCGCGGATGAACGAGGCGATCGAGCAGTATCTGTTCTCGGAGCGGCGGGACGTGCTGCGCCTCGTGACCTCGAGCGCGCGACCCGATGACGACACGCGCGTCAAGATTTCGGTCGTGCAGCGGCGTCTCATAGACGAATACGGCTATGACGATCACAGTGCGAAGGAAGCCCTCAGCTACGTGACGACGTTGCTCGCCCAAGAATGAGGGGCTCATGACGCAACCGGAAGGCAGCACGGTGAACGGGTGGTACGAGCTGTTTTCCCGTGGTGCCAGGGATTGGTTGCGCCACAGTGATAAGGTCGCGGAGGCGGTGCGCAAGCACCTGCCCGAGATGGTCGCGGGTGCAGATGTGCTCTCCGGCGGCGCGCGCACGGTGCGTGTGCCCGTGCGCTTTCTCGAGCATTACCATTTCCAGCTTCAATCCCCTGAACAACGCGAGGGCGTCGGCCAGGGCCAGGCCAAGCCGGGCGATAAGCTCGGGCCCCCGGGCCAGGAGGGCAAACCCGGCAAGGGCGAGGGCGGTCGCGACCAGGGCGCCTTCGAATTCCTGCTGGAATTCAAGGTCGACGACATCGTCGACTGGCTCTGGGAGGAGATGCAGCTGCCGAACCTGCACGCTCGGGTCGGCAAGGCCGAGGAGACCGACTGGATCCGGGAAGGCTGGGATCGGCGAGGAGCGCGCTCCCGGCTCGATCGGCGCCGATCGTTCCGGGAGTCGATCAAGCGGCGCACGAGCCAGGCGGACGGCCCGTCGTTCACCGACGAGGACTTGCGCTTCCGGCAGCTCACGCGACGCGAGCAGCCCGCGACGCAGGCCGTCGTCTTCCTGCTCATGGATGTCTCGGGCAGCATGAGCGACGAGGATCGCAAGCTCGCAAAGTCGTTCTTCTTCTGGGCGGTGCAGGGACTGCGCCGCCAGTACCGGCATCTCGACACCGTTTTCGTCGCGCACACCACCGAGGCATGGGAGTTCGACGAGGCGCAGTTCTTCCAGGTGCGCGGCAGCGGCGGTACTGTCGCCTCCCGCGGCTTCGCGAAGGTCCGCGAGATCGTCGCCGCCCGCTTCGATCCGTCCCGTTACAACGTCTATCTGTTCTACGCCTCGGATGGCGACAACGCTTCCTCGGACCGCGCGGACGCGGAGGCCATACTCGATGAGCTCGGCGGACTCGCTAACTACCTCGGCTATTTGGAGGTGTCGGCGAGCATGGCGCGCGCGCTTGCGACTGAGATGGGCGAGATGTTCCAGCGCCTCGCCCAGGCGGGGCGGCCTGCGGCCTGCTTCGCGATCCGGCAGCTTGATGAAATCTGGGCCGCTGTGCGGCATTTCTTCCAGCACCAGGCGAAGCAGTGCCCATGAGTAGGGCGACGACCACGCGCAGCGAGTGGCGTGAGCTCGTGCCGCGTATCGAGCAACTCGCTTGTGCCAAGGGTCTGCGTTACGATCCGGTCGACTTCGAGTCGGTTCCCGAGAGCTTCATGATGGAGATCTCGGTGTATGGTCTGCCCGTGAGGATGCCGCACTGGTCTTTCGGTGTTCGGTACATCAGCCGGCTCATCCAGCATCGCATGGGCCTTTCCAAGCTCTTCGAGGTGGTCTTTCCTGGCAATCCCGGCCACGCTTATCTCGCAGCCGGCAATAGCCTGGCCGAGAACGTCCTCGTCACCGCCCATGTGCTCGGGCATGCCGATTTCTCGAGCAACAATCTCCTCTTCCGTACAAGCCAGGAGCAGGTCGGTCCGAATATCGTCGAGCGCGCCGCCGCGCACGCCCACGAGATCGCGCTGGCCATCGACGAGCATGGGGCATCGCGGGTCGAGGCCGTGCTCGATGCCGCGCTTGCGCTCGAGCAGCACATCGACGTGAATCAACGCGTGCGGCGCATCCGCTATCCGGAGTACATTGCCCGCAAGACCGAGCCGCACGACGAGTTCCGCCGCCGCTTCGCAGCTCTGGATCCCGAGCCGGCGCGTGACAGCGGTGCGCGCGAGCCGGGCGGGCGCGAGCCCCAGCGTGCGCCCTTGCCGCCGCATCCCGAGCGAGACCTGCTCTGGTTCATCGCGAACTACGCGCCCGAGCTTGAGGGCTGGGAGCGGGACATCTTTCTCGCGGTGCGGGAGGAATCTTTCTATTTCTATCCCGTTTTCGCGACTCAGATTATGAACGAAGGGTGGGCTTCCTACTGGCACGCCCGGCTGTTGCGCGAGGCCGACTTTCTCCCGTCCGAGGCATACGTCGATGCAATCAAGTGCCACTCGGACGTCGTGCGGCCGCTCGCCAGCGGCGAACAGGTGGCGCTATCCGTCAATCCCTACCACGTGGGATTCAGCCTCTGGGAGAAGCTCGTCGAGCGCGACGGACTCGAGGGCGCGCGGCGGATCATGCGGGAGGACGATGACTTCAGTTTCATCCGCAACCACCTCACCTCTGAACTCGCGACCGAGCTCAAGCTGTTCCGATTCGGCGCCGGAAAGGAAGGCGCGACCACTGTTCTCGACGCGGATCTGCCGAAGCTCCACGATGCGCTGCTGGCACCGAAGTACAATTTCGGCGCGCCGACCGTCGCCGCCGCCCACGTTCGCGTCGACGGCACACTCGAACTCCTGCATGATCATCAGACCGACGGCCGCGGCCTCGATGCTGAGCGCGCGACCCGCGTGCTCGAGTACGTGCATCGGGTATGGCGACGACCGGTGAAGCTAACGACCGTCAAAGGCGACGGCGAAGCGATCGAACTCGGCGTGCCGTAGGCACGAGACTGTAGCTTGGCGCGCCCGCCGAGATTCGAATTCCCGAGCCCCCCCGTTTCGTAGCTTGAGCTGCATTTGCAGCCAAATACCTGAGCCGAATAGAGATTCATAGCATCATAACGTCTGCATTCTTATGCGATAGCCATAGATAACCGACCAGACGCAGCGCAAGCGACGGCGTATTCTGGCGGCCGGCCGTGGGGAGAGCTCAGGGTGAACAATGACAGAACTGTGCCGGCCGAACCGGATGGCGCTGAGGTGCGCGCGCAGCGAACTGCGGCCCTAAAGTTCGCACTCATGGGTCTCTCCGGCGCCAGTATCGAATGGTATGACTTCTTTCTTTACGCCACGGCGGCAGCTCTGGTGTTTCCGACCATTTTTTTCCCAGCGACGTTGTCGCCGCTTATCGCTCTGATCGCCTCGTTCAGCACCTTCGCCGTTGGTTTCGTGGCGCGGCCGGTTGGAGCTCTCGTGTTCGGACACATGGGAGACCGGGTGGGGCGGAAGACAGCGTTCGCCGTGGCTTTGATCATGATGGGAGCCGCCACGACGCTCATTGGACTGCTGCCTTCCTACCGCACGGCGGGATTTTTCGCGCCGCTCGCTCTGGTGTTGCTGCGTGTGACGCAGGGCCTGGCTGTTGGTGGTCAGTGGGGCGGCGCGACCCTACTCGCAACCGAAAATGCACCGAATTCGAGGCGCGGTCTGTACGGCGGCATCGCCCAGGCAGGCGTCCCGGTCGGAGTCGTCCTGGCCAACTTGGCCCTTCTCGCGGCGAACGGCGCGATGTCGCCTGAGGCATTCGTGGCCTACGGCTGGCGCATTCCGTTCCTGCTTAGCGTGGCGCTGGTTGGCCTCGGCCTGTTCATCCACGTCCGTATTGAGGATACGGCGGCCTTCCGTCAACTGCAGCAATTGAAACCGTCACCGGTCGATCCTTCAGCCGGGGACGCAAGGCTGCAAGCGTCAGCGTGCACGACCACGTCAATGCGCGCACAGCGCTCGCCGATATTTGAGGCATTGCGCCGCTATCCCAGATTGATTCTCGTGGCCGCCGGAGCGTACGTCTCGGCCACTTTGTCGTTCTATATCCTGATCACTTACGTTGTCGCATACGGTACCAGCGTAGCGGGTCTGCAGCTGGCACGAAGCACCATGCTTACCGCCGTGCTAATTGCCAATGTCGCGAGAGTGCCGGTAGACATTCTCGCCGGTTCGTTGTCCGATCATTACGGACGCCGCCGGATTTTCATGACCGGCGTGGCGCTCACGGGGGTCTGGGCCTTCATTCTGTTTCCGCTGATCGAGACGCGCTCGTTACTGTGGATCACCGTGGCAATTTGTGTCGGCTCGTGCTTGGTTTCCCTGATGTATGGTCCGCTGGCTGCAATGTTCACCGAACTGTTCAGCACCCGTGTGCGCTACTCTGCCGTTTCGCTCGCCTTTCAGACTGGGGCTATTGTGGGTGGCGGGCTGGCGCCCATCATCGCAACGGGTCTGTACGCGCGGTATCACAGCAATATTTGGATCTCGGTTTACATTGCCAGTGCCTGTGTCATGTCTTTGGTCTGCGCAAGTACGCTAAAGGAAACACACAAGATCGATCTCAATGAACACGTCGAGCCTACAATGGCGGAACTCGTCCATACCTGAGCCAGGGCGCAAAGCGGCCTGTGACGTGCACGACTCGGCCCAAGATCAACCCGAGTGTCAAGCGCATCCCGTAGCCCATAGCACTGTGATGGAAATTCTCGACCGCCGCAGGTGCTGGCAACTGAGCGCGGTTGCGAACGATTAAGTAATTGATTGATTGGTGCGCCCGGAGGGATTCGAACTCCAGACCGCCTGGTTCGAAGCCTGATCAGGTTAGCTCATGGCATTTTCCAAATTCGGGCACAATGTCGATTGCAATCCCTGCCGAAAAGCCGCCGCTCAACATTGACATGCCTGCGCGCCAGGGCGATTATCTTGAGTAGAGAGCGCTTCAGCGCCCCAAGATTCTAGGGGTAATTCGGGATCTTCAGAGGCCATCCATGTCGACACGCGTGGTTCGCGATCTGTTGGAAGGCAAAGTCCAACAGTTGCTTACGATCTTGCCCGAAGCTACCGTCCAAGAGGCACTCGAAATCATGGCCTCCAGGCGTATCAGCTCGTTGCCGGTGACGATCGGCGCGGATCTGGTAGGCATCTTCTCCGAGCGCGACTACATCCGACGGGCCGTGCCGAAGCGCATCGCGCCGTGGGACGTGCGCGTCAAGGACATCATGACCAAGGAAGTCGTCTGCGTGACCATGGACAATACCATCCGCGAGTGCATGGAGCTGATGTCCAGCCACCGATTCCGTCACCTGCCAGTTGTTGATGCCAAGCTGCTGGTTGGGATGCTCTCGATCAGCGATATTCTCAAGGCACTTCGACCGGCCCGCATCGATTTCCCGCCTCTTTAAGTCGCTCATCCGTGCACGCGTGCAGCGTGAGCGTCGGCGGCCGGACTTCCTTGCGGCCGACATCGATCCGCGTACATTCAACATGGTGGCTTAGGGCCAAGTGGGTCTTGGCCGTCTTGGCTCGAGATGCATAAAACGTATGTTGTGTCCTGCCCGAATCGCGCTTGGGCTTAATGCGGCTTTCGGGCCGTCTTACAGCCCCGAAGCCGATTCGCGAGCAGCCCCCTCAGGGTCACGAAACGACCGTCGACGGGTGGCTGCAGCCCGGCGTACGATATTCTTTGGAGTGGCGTCAACAAAGGAGACGCGGTCGATGTACAAGAAAATCCTGGTGCCAGTTGATGGCAGCGAAACAGGCCTACTCGGACTGCAGCACGCTATCCTGCTCGCGAAGGATCAAAAGGCCGCGTTACGATTGTTGCACGTTGTGCATGATTATTTGGTCGCCGAGGGCCGTTATGGACTGGGGAGTTCGGATCAAGTGCTCAAGGAACTTCGTGAGCGTGGTCAGACCATCCTCAAGGACGCAGTGAGCAGTGCTCGCAAACAAGGGGTCGAAGCGGATACCGAATTCGTGGAGGCGCCGTTGGGACCGGTCGGTGCCGCGATCTCCGAGTATGCGGAACAATGGCCGGCCGATCTGATTGTGATCGGTACCCATGGGCGTCGGGGCATTCGTCGTCTCGTCATGGGGAGCGACGCGGAGTACGTCGTCCGCACGACGCCTGTGCCGGTGTTGCTGGTGCGCGGAACGAAAGCGCCTCCGAAGGATTAGTGCGTCGGGACGAGGGTTTGGGTGCGTGCCCCAACCGCTCTCCAGGCCGCGGCTGCCGATCCTGATCGGCGGCGGCGGCGAGAAGAAGACACTCCGGCTGGTGGCGCAGTATGCCGATCCGGCGCGCCCTGCCGATGAGGCCTGCAATGTCGCCTTCGTCGGCGGCCATTCCTGGCCCAATTCGCGCCCCACGCGGTCTGAGCGCAACAAAACATCGCCGCTTACGCTGCTGCGCGCCATTCCAAATCGGTCAGCACGATGTCCATGGTTATCTTTGCGCGGCAGAGCCACAACAAGCGCCAGGGTGTCAATCCCCTACCGTTATGGTCATAGACATGCTTGTAGAACCGGACGCATCGGATGATCTTCCACGTGCCTGCAACCCTCGCGATCACCCGGCCAATCCAGCCCAAGGCGCGGATCTTGAGATAACAGGGGTGGAGCGACAGGTGCAGAGTCGGGCGATTGGCCCTCAGGTAGTCCACCATGGTCGGTAGGATGGAGTATTCCCCGCCCTCGATATCCATCTTGATGAAATTGCATTCGGCAACGTTGTTCTGCCGTATAAATCCATCGAAGGTCAATGCTTTGACGGTCCAGTGAGTTTTCTTTTTGCCGAAAAGCAGGCTTGAAGTTGAATCGCCGCCCTGACCGCAACTTCCGAAAGCGACCTCACCCGCTTTGGGCGCGATGCACACGTTGAGCAGCCTCACGTTATCTGTTGCGGGCCTATTGAGCTTGATGTTCGCGTCGAGCTCCGCAAAGGCCAGTGGGTCGGGTTCCAGACCATAAGCGAGTTTTGCGAACTGGCATCCGTACAAGAGCGTAGGGCCGATCCAGGCGCCGATATCCAAATAGGAGTGTTGGCGGTCGAGGAATCGATCGAAGATCGCAAAAGTTTCCGACTCCCATGTCCCTTTCGCGAGCGCTTGCCAGAAATCGCCATTATTTCCCGGCGAGACGCTAAATTCCTTCTCATGCAGCTTAATCAACATATATCTTAATTGTCTCCGCGAGCCTAAAGGCGATGATTGCGCTTACCGGCTCTGCGGTCGATTCCATGTAGTCTATAATTTTTACACTATGCGTACGATAGTGAGGGAGGACTCGCTGATAAGCGCTCGATCGCGGACGACAAGCATCCTCTGCGCAAGTTGGCTCCGTATTTGCGGGGCCATCAACCGCGCCTTAGAAATCGCGCGCGGAGCTGGCTGCAGCGGGTGCCCAGAGTGCGAATGCTCTCGGAGCCGAAGCGGCGGATTCGGTTTCTGACGCCGGATCAGGCGCTCAAGCGTACTTGCCGTACTTTGACGAAGGGAGTCAAATATGAGGACCAAATTTACTCCGATCCAGCGAGGGGAGTTTTATGAGCAAATCAATTCATATGGCTTGGGCCGGCGCAGTACTCTTAGGATTGTGCGGATCGGCGTCGGCCGCGGATGCGCCTGCCGCGGGCGCGTCTGCGATGCAGCACACCGCGACCGCGGCAGGCGCCAAGTCGGCCCCGACGGATGAGCAACTGGTTGCGAGCGCCATGAAGGCGGCACCCAAGAAAGTCGCCGAGAATGCCACGATCGTGACCCCCGACCCGAAAGGCGGGATGCGTACGCTGCGCAAAGGGAGCAATGGCTTCACTTGTATGCCTGACAATCCCGAAACACCGGGCCCTGATCCAATGTGCTGGGACAAAAATGCTGGGGATTGGATTGATGCGTATCTGAATCACAAGACGCCGCCGGCGGGAAAAGTCGGTTTGATGTACATGCTGGCCGGTGGCACTGATGCCAGCAACACAGACCCCTACGCCGCGAAGCCGACTACCGCCAACCACTGGATCAGGACCGGGCCGCACATCATGATCGTTGGCGCCGATGCTAGTTTCTATGACACCTATCCGAAGAGCGCGGACCCCGACACCAAGAGCCCCTACGTGATGTGGGCTGGCACGCCCTATCAGCACCTGATGGCTCCGATTCGTTAGAGGCCAATCGGACAGACGGGCGCCACGAAGGCCGACGGAGGCTCCAACCGAGCCTCCCTCGGTCCTCGCTCGCGAAGCGGTCGCCGTGGACCCGCGATGTGTCGCATGTCGGTTTCCGCTCAGCATCCGCCATTCGAAATCGCTCCATGGGTCAAGGTTCATATCCCTAGGAATTCCACGAATCCGCAAAACTGACGTAAGGCTCATTCAGTGCCCGGTCTTGGTCACCGTGGCGCTGAGGGGCACCCTCTGCGGGCTGCGCGTGGCGTTGTCGCTGGTGTTGAGGGTGGCTGCTGCAACCGGAACCGTCTTCTTTCCCGCTTTGCCCTGCTTCGCCGCCTTCACCGTCAGCAGGCCATCCTGAAACGATGCTGTGACTTGATTGGTGTCGATCGTGCTGGCCACCTCGATACGCCGGCACACCTTGCTTCTCCTGAACTCGCTCCAGCCTACGGTGCCCTTGGCCGGCTCTTGTGGTTTAGCAGCACTTTGCTTCTCCGAGGCGGCGCTGACGATGATTTCTTGCGGTGTAACGGTTACCTCGATCTCGCCGGCTCTGTAACCACGCAGTTCCACCGTAAGCTTATAGGCCTGGTCCTCTTCCGCAAGCTCGGCCGCCGGCCAGGATACCTCGTGTTCGGCCTTCAACCAGTCCTCCAGTGCATAGCCGTCAATGAATCCACGTTGTGAAAATAGTTCATAAGCCCGCGTACGGATGCTCTCTAGCATTGCATCGACGCTCGCGAACACAGGTTCGGTCCGCTGTTTGGCGTCAGATACCTTTTTTACGGCCACATTCGTTGACATTGAAGTCTCTCCTCCCGTACCCGATGCAATTCATCAACAGCAACCTAAACTCATCGTTGAGAAGAACAATAAGTACATTCCCTGCACCGGAACGGACATTGCTGGATCGCCGCCGACACCATAAGAGAAATTGCGTAACCGTGGCTGTTTCCATGAGTTCACGACAATGAACCGGCGAGTGCTAAAATAAGTGCATGGCGCGGCATTGGAAATCAACGTGCATTGCGCAAAAGCAGCGTCTTCACGAGCTCGACGGTATCTCCCGGACCTCGAGCACGGGCGCATCACGCAGCACTAACGCTCCGCTACGGAAGTGTTCGACACCTTAGTGCGCTTCACAGCGCCCAGCGTGTTCAATCCCTGGCGAGAAGTCGATTCGATGGATCGCGCAGGCAGCGTGGAGCGTTTGCTGCGATTGAAACAGCACTTCGCCTGCCGGCCCTCTTTCCTACTTGTAGGCGAGGCGCCTGGGTATCAGGGCTGCCGCTTCTCTGGTGTGCCCTTCACCAGCGAGCGGCTGCTGCTTGAGGGCAGAATTCCGCGCATCAGCTGCCAGGAGCGCATCACGAGCCGCTCGCGGCCGTGGTCTGAGCCGAGCGCAACCACTGTCTGGAAGGTCCTCCAAGAGCTCGGGATCGCTGATCGCGTGGTGCTGTGGAATGCCTTCCCCTGGCACCCGCACCATGCCGATGAGCCCCATTCGAATCGTCGGCCCGCGGGCAGCGAGGTGCGGCAGGGAGCGCAGGCACTGAGAGCCGTCCTAAGCCGCTTTGATGGCGCTACTGTCGTCGCTGTCGGCCAGGTCGCGCGCCAGGCGCTGCAGGATGCGCTCGGGTTGGATCCTCTAGTCGTGCGCCATCCCTCCATGGCCGGCGTCCGGGAGTTCCGCGCGAATCTCACGGCTATCGCGCGTCGCCGCCGCCGCGAGCCGAGGCGGCGGCAGGAGGGCTGCGAGCGCAGGTAACCAGCAAGCTGACCTCACTCCACCGGCAATCCACAGCGGACGCGAGTGATCACGCCGCTCCACTGCCCCGCGGCTGCTCGCGCTGCGCGTCCGCAATCACATCCTCGAGCGAGTCGGCGTCCGAGAGGTCCTTGCTGCCCTGAAGTGGCGTAGTATCCTCCTCAGGATTGCGAAGCTTCGGCGGGTTTGAGAGCGAGTTGTTATCGTCAATCACCGTGCCAAAGGGGTTGAACTCCGGCTCCCGGTCCATCTTGGGTCTCCACGGTTCGTGTGCTGACATGGCTTTATCCTCACAAGTTCTCGAGGTAGTCTTCGCCGAGTCGCGGCAGGTAGCAATACGCGTCAATGCGGATCGCGGCCAGCGGATGGCGCAGTGCAACGAACTCATAGTCGCGCTCGAAGTCCGGAAAGGCGTTGAAGCTACGTATTGCCCTGGCCCGCGAACGAGCCGACAGTGGCACCAGTCGGTGCTACAGGGTGCAAGCCATGGCTAGTGTGCTGGATGAGGTGCAGCAGCTTGGTCAGAGCATCTGGCTTGATGAATTGAACCGCGAGCTGCTGCGCAGCGGTGAGCTCGCCAGGCTCATTGACCATGTTGGCCTCAGCGGTCTAGTCAGTAGTCTCGGTTCGCAGCGAGCCCGAGCCTGGAATGCAAGCGATCGAGCCGACATGCGTCGATTGCATTCATCGGGTGCAACCCCGGAGCGGATCTGCGAGCAACTGCTCCTGCAGGATGCGCGTGATGCCGCAGACCAGCTGCATCGCATCTATCGCCGCTCCACTCATCGCGAGGGCTTCGTAGGCTTGGAACTGTCACCACTGCTGGCCGCAAATACCCTGGGAACCGTACAGGAGGCCATGCGGATGTGGCGGGCGGTCGACCGGCCCAATGCGATGATCAAAGTCCCGGCGACCCGGGAGGGACTGCCGGCCTTGCAGCAACTCATCGGCGAGGGCATCAACGTCAATGCCACGCTACTGTTTGGTGTCAGTCGGTATCGTGAAGTGCTCGATGCCTTCGCGGCCGGGCTCGAGCAGCGCCGTGGGGCGGGCGGGAACATTGACCAGATCGCGTCGGTCGCCAGCGTGTGCGTCAGCCCGATCGATAGGCTGATCGATGACAGACTCTCGAAGATTCGTGACCCTGCGTGCCTGGGCCGCGCCCGTAGGCTCATGGGCCAAGCCGGCACGCAGGTCGCGCGTTTTGCGTATCAGGACTTTAAGAAGTTCCTGGCCTCACCGCGCTGGCAAGTGCTCGCCACGTATGGGGCCAGTCCGCAGCGGCTGCTATGGGCGAGTACCGACAGCGCCAATCCTGCCCTAGGCGATGTCAAATACCCCGACGCGCTGATCGGTCGCGACACTGTGATGACGCTCTCGCTGGCTACTCTGGCGGCCTTTCGAGATCATGGCAGGCCGGCGCTTAATTTGGAGACCGATCTGTACGATGTAGCGGCATTACCCTCTGACCTCCTCTCGCTGGGGATTGATCTTGAACAGCTCAGCCAGCAGCTCCAGACCGAAGCTCTGGGCGAGGCAGCTGAGAGTTCCAAGGCGCTGATTGCCGATATATCCGCAATCTGCCGGTTAGTGGAGTAAGTGCCAGAGATTGTGGGGCGCCCCCCTACGACGGCGCTTGTGCGCCTACCTCGCCCCGAGCGGCTGCGCCGGTGCTCAAGCGGCCGCCTGGAGCCGTAAGATCCGCTCGAGCGCGGGCGGATGCGAGTAGTAGAACGCCGCGTAGAGCCGATCGGGTGTGAGGGTGCTGGCATTGTCGCGATAGAGCTTCACGAGAGCCGCGGCGAGCTCCTTCGCGTTCGCATGGCGTGAGGCGAAGCGGTCGGCCTGGAACTCATGGCGGCGCGACCAGAGCGTGCCGATCGGTGTTGCAAAGACGGTCAGCACCGGCGCCCCCAGGGCAAAGAGCAGAAGGGCGGCGTGCGCTGAGGGGACCGGGACACCGAGTGCGGAGTAGGACGCTGGTCTGGCCGCGAGCCAGCCGAGCAGCGCAAGGCCGCCGAGGGTGGTGACGGCCGAGACGAGGAGCCGCTGGCGGATGTGCCTCAGGCGGAAGTGGCCGAGCTCGTGGGCGAGTACGGCTTCGATCTCCGAAGATCCGAGCTGCTGCAGGAGGGTATCGAAGAAAACGATGCGCTTGTGCCGGCCGATGCCGGTGAAGTAGGCGTTACCGTGCCTCGAGCGGCGCGAGCCGTCCACGACGAATATGCCGTTGGAGCTGAAGCCGCAGCGCTCTAGCAGCGCCTCGATCCGGGCCTTGAGCGGGGGGTCCGCGAGCGGCAAGAACCGATTGAACAGCGGCGCGATGAAAACCGGCCAGGCCCACGTCATGAGAAGCGTCGACCCGAGCCAGACGCACCAGACCCACGCCCACCACCAGCGTCCAGCGCGTTCCATCAGCGTGAGCGTCGCGAGCAGCAGCGGGCCGCCGAGCAGCACTGCGAGCAGCAGCCCTCTGCCGAGATCGGCCAGAAAGAGCATCGGGGCGGTGCGGTTGAACCCGAAGCGCGCTTCGAGCCGGAAGGTCCGCCACAGGGACAGTGGCAGATTGACGGCGCCCGCCGCGCAGGCGACGGTCGCGATCACCGCCGCGCCGAGCCAGGGCTGACCCCACCCCGTGCCGCGCAAAAGGCCATCGAGGCTCGCAATGCCACCCCCCACGGTCAGGGCTAGCGTGAGCCCCGCGTTGAGCACGGTGCCAATGCGGCCGACCCTGACTTTGGCGATCGTATAGGCGGCGGCCTTGCGGTGATCTTCCACGGAGATCCGGCCCGCAAAAGGCTCGGGCACGCGATCGCGGTGGGCGTCGACCGCCTCGACCTGGCGGTGCGCAAGCCACAGCTCCAAGGTCGTACTCGCGGTGACCGCGGCAATGAAGAGAATGGTGAGCCAATGCATCGGCGTTCAGTATGACCCGAGCAAGCCGGTCGGCGCGACTGGCTGTGATCAGGCGCCGAACACTGACCACCTTTGTGAGACGTCGCGGGCAAAGATTCAAGAGCTTGCGACGCCGACGGGCGTCCAAATCAGACGCCTGTTAACAGGTGTGGGGGACTGTTTCAGTCTCGGGGTGGACAGTTAACCGGGAGTGGAAATTGAAAAAGAGTAAAATAAAGCGAAGAGTACTCGGCAGCAAGATGCTTACCGTTGCAGATGTTATTGACTTGGGAAATGCGTTAATTTGGTCTTCCAAGCTTTATCCCCTACCAGGCCTGGCCCATCGCTCATGATTCAAACGTGCATAACTGCCTGAGGGAACAGCGCAAAAGGTGTTTTCAGAGATGTTAACGATTTCAAGTCCGAGCGATGGCATTGTCGACCCTGGCGTAATCGCCTGAAACTTGAACGATGAATACGGGAAGACTGTTCTTCGCGCAGCTCATGGGGCATTTGCCGCCGATGGTATTCGAGTGCTGCGTTGCTCGGTACAGCGGCAACCGCAAGGTAGGAACCTGAAGTAATGGCTTATGCAATGAATTTCGCTCCGCAACCCTTAGACATCGCCTGGATCTGGAACGTGTCTAATTCGGTGTCGCCGCACGCGTTCGCGCCGCGGCCCGACGTCATGCTCGTGCAGCATGCGCTCAACACCGTGATGGCGCAGCTCTCGCTCGCCGACGAACACGGTCGGCAGATCACCAGCTACCTTGCGCGCGACGGCTACATCGGGCCGAAGACTCTCGCGCTGATCAAGGCGTTTCAGCGCAATCCGCGCTCGCGCCACCTGCTCGTGAAGGCCGACGGCGTCGTCGATTCGTCGTCGCGAGACGGCTGGACCAGCGACGGCAACGCGCAATACACGATCGTCTATCTGAATCGCGAGCATCGCAATATTCACGGCAAGATGATGGACGAAAACGACTTTCCCGAATTGTTGCGCGCGAATGTGCGCATGAATCCGGTGGTCGGCTGACCAAGCCGACTGCGTTACTAGGCGGGATGGCGCTGGAGAGCGGTCATCCGCAAGTACTCAGCGGCATGGCAGCTGGTTCTATAAATAGACTTGGTGTAGCCCAGCCTGCACAGCGTTCTCGTGCACAGCGACATCCTCGCGCACGCGATATCGGAATCTGGGATCGAAGTTATGATGCGTGGCCGTTGGCGGATCCGGGATCCTGGATTTCGAAGAAGACAGGGCTGCTATTGCGCGAGGAACTCGATGGCGACCTCGGCCCGAAGGGTAAGGGACATGAATCAATGACTTTCATCTACAGGACTCAATGAGATCGTTCCGTATCATTATCGCCTGCGGAAAATCGTAATGGCCAGTCGGCTGAGATTTAGATCTATCGATGAGGAAGAACGACTGGCAAGCGATTTCGGCGTTCGCGGCAAAGAAGTTCATCTCGACGCTTTAACCGCTCAGCTCGCCCAACGCGAAGGGCAGACATGAGCGCGTTTCCCGCCGGAACCGGCGTTGCCGAATCCCAGGCACATGCGCGGCATTCATAACTCATTGTTGCGCGATGGGAATGTCGAATTGCCCGTTTTCCACCCGCATGATCGGCGGCGCGACCTTGCGGACGCGGTCCGGCGTTCCGAAGCTGAACTCCATTGTGCCGGAGAACTTTCCGGCGACTCGATCTGTGGTGAGCGATGTGATGCTCACCAGCATCTTCTGCGGCGTATATTGCGCGAAAGGACTCACGGTTTGTTCGAGCATGACACCACAATTGTTGCAGGCGGCGTTGTCGGTGCCCGTCAATTCGTAGTTCCCTTGCTTGACTGGGAAATTGAAACGCAGGCTCAGCTCGGGCTTTGCGTTCTCGTCGCTAGAGGTGGGTGCGAGTGAGAAAATCATCTCATGGATCTCACTGCCAGCAGGTGTGATGC
>DATNHF010000023.1:0-26440 GCA_035605115.1 Steroidobacteraceae bacterium
ATCGTGTAACACCCGCCATGAAAATCTATCGCGACGAGATCTTCGGCCCAGTGCTGTCGATCGTGCGCGTCTCCAGCCTCAAGGCGGCGATGGAACTCATCGATGCGCACGAATACGGCAACGGCACGTGCATCTTCACGCGCGATGGCGAGGCGGCGCGGCACTTCTGCGACCAGATCAATATCGGTATGGTCGGCGTCAACGTGCCGCTGCCGGTGCCCGTGGCCTATCACAGCTTCGGCGGCTGGAAGCGCTCGCTGTTCGGCGATCTGGGTGCCTATGGACCCGATGGCGTGCGCTTCTATACGCGCCGCAAGACCATCACCCAGCGCTGGCCGTCGGCCGGGGTGCGCGAGGGCACGGTATTCAGCTTTCCGAGCAATCGATAGGCCGGCGACTGGGCATCTAAATCCGCGGCCTTGAGTCTAGTCATTGCCGTGCTCGTCCCGGGAGGCGGCATCGTTCCGGCGCGGCATCAGCAGCTTGGCAATGAGCGCGGTCCAACCGGTCTGGTGCGAGGCGCCGACGCCCCGACCGCTGTCGCCATCGAAGTACTCGTAGAAGGGGATGCAGTCGCGGAAATGCGGCGCGCTGTGCAGCCGCGGCTGCTGGCCCCACACCGGGCGGTGGCCGGCAGCGTCGCGCAGAAAGATGCTCGCGAGCCGGTGCGAGAGCTCTTCGGCCACCTGCTCGAGCGTCCGCAAGCGGCCCGAGCCGGTCGGACACTCGATCTTGAAGCTCTCGCCGTAGTAGTGATGAAACTTCTGCAACGACTCGATGATCAGGAAGTTCACCGGAAACCAGATCGGGCCGCGCCAGTTGGAATTGCCGCCGAACAGATTCGACTCGGACTCGGCTGGCGCATAGCGCACCGACAGATCCAGGCCATCGACTCGAAACACATACGGCTGATCGCGATGAAAGCGCGACAGGGCGCGTACGCCGTAGTCGGACAGGAACTCGGATTCATCGAGCATCCGCTTTAACAGCCGTTTCATGCGGTGACCGCGCAGCAGCGAGAGCAACCGCCGATGACCCCGACCCGGTTCCTGCCAGTGCGAGACCAGGCTCGCGAGATCGGGACGGTAGTCCAGAAACCATTCGAGTCGGCGCCGGAACTCGGGCAGCCGATCGAGCAGTTCCGGCTCCAGGACTTCGACCGCGAACAGCGGGATCAGCCCCACCATCGAGCGCACTTTGAGGCGCTGCTTGGAGTCGTCCGGCAGATGCAGCACGTCGTAAAAGAACTGATCCTCCTCGTCCCAGAGACCGATGCCGTCGCTGCACAGCGTGCTCATCGCCCGAGCGATCTGCAGGAAGTGCTCGAAGAACTTGGTGGCGATGTCCTCGTAGACGTGATTGTGCTGTGCCAGCTCGAGCGCGATACGCATGAGATTCAAGGCGTACATCGCCATCCAGCTGGTGCCGTCCGACTGATCGATGTGACCGCCGGTCGGCAGCGTCGCGCTACGATCGAACACGCCGATGTTGTCCAATCCTAAGAATCCGCCCTGAAAGACGTTGCGCCCCTCGGTGTCCTTGCGGTTCACCCACCAGGTGAAATTCAGCATGAGCTTGTGAAAGACGCGCTCGAGAAACTCCAGGTCACCGCGGCCGCCGCTGCGCTTGCGATCGATCTGATACACGCGCCAGGCGGCCCAGGCGTGCACCGGCGGATTGACGTCGCCGAATGCCCACTCGTAGGCCGGCATCTGACCGTTCGGATGCATGTACCACTCGCGCGTCAGCAGCACGAGCTGCTGCTTGGCGAAGTCCGCGTCGATCAATGCCAGTGGAATGCAATGAAACGCCAGGTCCCAAGCGGCGTACCACGGATATTCCCATTTGTCCGGCATCGAGAGGATGTCGGCGTTATTGAGATGCTGCCAGTCGGCATTGCGTCCGCGCTCGCGCCCGGCGGGCGGCCGCGGATGTGCCGGATCGCCCTCGAGCCACTGCGGCATGTCCAGCTGGTAGAACTGCTTACTCCAGATCAAGCCGGCAAAGGCCTGGCGCTGCACAGCGCGCGCATCCGTGCCGGCGATGTCGCGCTGCAATTCGCCGTAGAATTCATCGGCCTCTCGACGGCGCGTTGCCATGATCGAATCGAAGTCCGCGAACGGCTCGGGGTTCGAGTGCTGCGAGAGGCGCACGCGCAGCTGCATCTGCCCATGAGCCGGCAGCGTCGTGCGATGCCACAGCGCCGCCTTGGTGCCGATGCGCCCCGGATTGACCGCTTGCACGCGGGCCTCGACGATGCGCTCATGAAATCCGTCTTTGAAATAACCCTCGGCCTCAAGGTTCCAAAGCCGGCGGGCGTTGGTCTCGTTCTCGGTAAAGAGCAGCTCCGGGCATGAGTCGCAGTAGGCGTAGCGGCTCGGCAGCTCGCGGTGATCGATACCCACCACGCCACCTTCGAGCGCGCGCAGCGCGGGCCTATAGGCCCCGGTGCGCCATGACCAGGTGTTGCGCAAGGTCAGCTGCGGCACCAGGTGCAGCGGCGCCGCCTCGGGGCCGCGGTTGCACGCCGTCACCAGCCAGAGGATTTCACCCGGTGCGGCCTGGGCGTATTCGACGAATACGTCGAAGTAACGCTCCTGGTCGAACGCGCCGGTATCGAGCAGTTCGTACTCGCTCGCTCCGATGCCGCGCCGCGCGTTTTCCTGCGTGAGCTCGGCATAGGGATAGGCGCACTGCGGGTACTTGTAGAGCATCTTCAAATAGGAATGACTCGGCGTCGCATCCAGATAGAAATACTGCTCCTTGACGTCTTCGCCGTGATTGCCCTGGCCGTTGGTCAGGCCGAAGAGACGCTCTTTCAATATGGCGTCGCGCTCGTTCCAGAGCGCGAGCGACAGGCACAGGCGCTGCTCGACGTCCGATACACCGGCGATGCCGTCCTCGCCCCAGCGGTAGGCGCGGCTGCGCGCGTGGTCGTGCGGAAAATATTCCCAGGCATTGCCGTGCGCGCTGTAATCCTCGCGCACCGTGCCCCACTGCCGCTCGCTCAAATAAGGGCCCCAATCCTTCCAGCCGAAGGCAGCGGCCGGCGTCTTGGCGCCGCCCGCGAGGGTTCGCAAGCGATCGTGTTTGAGCCGCTCGCCTTCTGCGCTCATGAGCCTTACGCCGAAGCGGTTTTGAGCCGCTCGAGACGCGTCCAGGCGCGCAGGATCTCGCCAACGCTCCAGGCCTGGGCAAAGCAGCCTCGAGCCGTGTGCGGCGCATCGCCGTCGAAAATCTCGCTGATCGAGCCGATACAGGCGTCACGCAGATGCTGCGCGATCGGTTGCAGAAACGACTGCGCCAGCGCGGCATCGCCATAGACACGATGATGCGCCAGCGCAAACGGTCCGAGCAGCCAGCTCCAGACCGTGCCCTGATGATAGGCGCCGTCGCGTTGCCGGACATCGCCTTCGTAGCGGCCGACATAGGCACTTGCGCGCGCGCTTAAGGTGCGCAGGCCGTAGCTCGTCAGCAATTCGCGGGCGCAGGTATCGACGACACAGCGCATCTGTTCGACAGGCAAAGGGCTGTAGGGCAGCGAGACGGCAAAGATCTGATTCGGGCGCAGGCTCGCGTCGCAGCCCGTGCCGTCATCGACGTCGATGACATCGTACAGACAACCGCGCTCATCATTCCAGAAGCGCTCGAAATGAGCGCTCGCAGTCGTCAGCAGATCTTCGCAGCGCTGCGCTGCCGCCTCATTGCCTGCCTGCACAGCCAGACGCGCGGTGACGTCCAGGGCGTTGAGCCACAAGGCGTTGACCTCGACGCATTTGCCCATTCGGGGCGTGACCACCCAATCGCCGACTTTGGCATCCATCCAGGTCAGTTGCACGCCGGGCTCGCCCGCGCGCAGCAGACCGTCGCCGGGATCGACCGCAATGCCAAAACGTGTGCCCGCGACATGCGCTTCAATGATATCGAGCAGCGTCTGCAGTAGCCGGCGCGGCAGGCGACGCGCGGGTTCGCGCTCGCGCGTGCGTTCGCCGGACAGCCATTGCGCGAATGCATGAAACAGCCAGAGCGTGGCGTCGACCGTGTTGTACTCCGGCGGCTCGTCGCCGTCGGGAAAGCGATTGGGCAGCATGCCGCGGTCGGCACAGCGCGCAAAAGTCTCGAGCACCTCGAACGCGATGTCGTGGCGGCCCAGTACGCTCGTGAGCCCGGGCAGCGCAACCATCGCGTCGCGTCCCCAATCGGTGAACCAGGGGTAGCCGGCGATGATGCTGATGCCGCGCTGGTGCCGCACTTCGCGCTGGACGATGAACTGATCGGCGGCCAACGCCAGTTGTCGCACCCACCACGGTGCCGTGGCGGGCACGGCGGCCATCATTCGCTCGGCCTTCTGCGCGAGCGAGTCGAGCACTTGCGATCCGGGCGCGCTGTATCCGCTCTCGATGGTGGCGACGAAAAACCTGCGCTCACCGGGGCTCAGCCGCATTACAAACCGTCCCGGCGTGAACAGGTCTTCGTGGGCATCGAGTCCGCGCTCGCTCTCGAGCTGATGGAAGAAGTTCCAGTACCAGTCGCTGCCGGGCTCGAAATCACCCTGATCGATCGACAACACGAGCTCGCGCCCGGCGCCCGCGGCGCGCACGACGCAATCGGCCTGGCCGGTTTCGACGTCGAACGGATAGGGGCCGCGCCGCTCGGCATGATAGTCACGATAGGTGCACAGCGGCTGCAGCGTGACTTCCAGCTCGCCCGATGCGCGCAGCAGATGCAAACCCAGATAGCTCGTATGAGTCAATGGGGCCATGAAGATCTGCTGCTCCAGCAGGGCATCGGCGATCGCATAGCGCCAGGTCGGCACGCCGCCCCGCAGTTCAAAAGACTCGATATGCACGTAGCCCCTGGGATGAATGACCCCGTCACTAAATTCGTTGGCACCGAGCTCAACGTTACGTCCCTGGTAACGGACAGCGAGGTCGGCCTTCGCGAGCAGCAGCGTGCGCTGCACCGGCGGCTGCAGGCTCGCGACCAGCAGACCGTGGTAGCGACGCGTGTTGGCGCCGGCCACGGTGCCGGCAGCGAAGCCACCGAGGCCGTTGGTAACCAGCCACTCGCGGCGGCTGGCAATGTTCCAGTCGCCGGTGAGGTCCCGGCCCAGCAGCAGAGCATCGACGTCGGCGTTCGGCACGATGAGCCCGGTGCGAGGTCTGTAGCGTTGTTAGTTTCCGCGCGCAGAGCATCGTGCGGCCGTCGCCGGTCGGGCGCAAGGGTCTCGCGCAACAGCCAGGAGTTTTATGAGTACCGGCCGCACTGCATTCGTCACAGCGCAGCCATGCAGCTGTTGCAATGCGCAACCGGCCTCAGCGTGATCCCGCGGCGGCTGGGGCACTCGACGCCCGCGACCTCACAAGCATACGAGGGTCTATCGCTCGATGCACGAGCGCGGCCGTGTGATGCGGTGTGACACGGCCGGTCATTGTGAGCTGCGCGGCTGGGTTAGACTCAATAAATGTCATTACTACGGTTTCTGGTCGCCGTCGGCTGCGTATTGTTGTCGCTCTCGGGTTGGATGCTGCAGCAAGGACCCCGGGATGCGCTGATCGACCTGTGCCCCTGGATCGAGGCACTGGCACACACCTGCCCGACGTGGCTGTCGGGGATCCCTCTTCCAGAAACCTTGCCCTGGGCGCTGTACGCGATCGCGGGATTGGGCCTGTTGTTCGTGGTCTGGCCGCTGTTCTCGGGCTCGCTGGCGCAGGCACCGGAGGACACCTTGGCGCAATTCATCCAGCGCGGCCGGGATTTGCACGCGCGCTGCCGCAAGGAGGGTGATCAGGCGGTCCTGCCAGATATCCACGCCTGGACCGACGAGGTCTCGCAATTTCTGCGCCGGCTCGGGCATCGGTATGTGATTGCATTCAGTGATTTCGGCAGCGTCCAGCTGTTTGCGAGTCAATACGATACGGCAGCGACCTTGGCGATACGCCAGCGTATCCAGCGTTTGAGTGAATTCCTGCAACGCTTTCGCGAGGGTGAAGGTCAGTCAGCCTGAGTGCGATGCGATCATGGCCGCTCGTGGTACTTGCGGCTGCTGCCCCGCACCTGATCGGCCGGATAGCGGCGCGCGTTGAGCTCGATCTTTGCCTTCGCGGCGCGCAGCAGATCGATGCCTAATTGGTCGGCCAGGCGCACCAGATAGATCAAGACGTCGGCGAGCTCGGCGCCGACTGCGCCGAGCGTGTCCTCGGGCAGCTCGCGCGAGGCTTGCTCCGTGAGCCACTGAAAATGCTCCAGTAGCTCGCCGGCCTCAACGTTGAGCGCCATCGCGAGATTCTTCGGCGAATGAAACTGATCCCAGTCGCGCTCGGCCGCAAAGTCGCGCAACGCATCGCGTAGTTGCGTCATCGAATCGAACGTGTTCTCGCTCATGCCTCACTCGCTCCCGTGCTCGATAGGGGCGAGTATGCCGCAGGTCGCGTCTCCGCCGATGCCATCTTCTGCGCCCGGCCGCGGCGACCGATCAGCGCCTACGCCGTGTCGAGCCAGGCCCACGAGGCAGCATCGCCGCCGCCACGGCAGCTCGGACTCATCACTCATCGACGGCACGTAGGCGCTGGTTTGCTCCGCCACGCGTGGGCTCCGTGCGCGCAATTTCGATGTTCCCGATCCTCGCATTCCAGCGATAATGCCTTGAGTTGCAGCGGGAGATGAGATCCCAAGTGAAGAGCGTCTAATGCGCCTGCTCGTGGTCGGCGCCGGCTCGACCGGCGGATATTTCGGCGCGCGCCTCGCCCAGGCCGGCCGGGATGTGACATTCCTGGTGCGCCCTGCCCGTGCCGCGGCACTACGTGCCCGCGGCCTGCAGATCATCAGTCCGCACGGCAATGCGACGCTCAAGCCGAAGCTCGCGACGGCTGGCGAGATCACCGGACCTTTCGATACCGTACTGCTCACCGTGAAATCCTACTCACTCACGGCCGCGCTCGAGGACTTCGCGCCAGCCATCGGCGAGGGGACCATGATTCTGCCGGTATTGAACGGCATGAAGCATCTCGACACCTTGATCCAGCGCTTCGGTGCCGCGGCGGTCCTCGGCTGCATCTGCCTGGTCGTGACGACCATCGACCCCGAGGGCCGCATCGTGCAGCTCATCCCGCAGCAGGAGCTCGCCTACGGCGAGCTCGACGGCCGATCCTCCGAGCGCACAGCCCGACTCGATGCCTTCATGCAGGGTGCAGGCTTTACCGCGCGCCTGTCGGCGCACATTGAGCGCGAGATGTGGGAGAAGTGGATCCTGCTGGCCTCGCTCGGTGGCATTACCTGCCTCATGCGCGGCAGCATCGGCGAGGTCGAGGCAGCAGCGGGTGGCCGCGAGTTCGCGCTCGAGTTTTTGGCAGAGGTGCTCAGCGTCGTGCGGGCGGTCGGCAAGCCGCCCAGCGAGGCATTTCTTGAGGCTGCGCGAGCCCTGCTCACGGCGACGGGATCGAGCCTGACCTCCTCGATGTATCGGGATCTGCAGCAGGGCAGCCCGATAGAGGCCGATCAGATCATTGGCGATCTTTGGCAGCGCGCGCAGCGTGCCCAGATCGCAACGCCGCTGTTGCGCGCAGCGTCTGCGCATCTGTCGATCTATCAGAGCCGGGCCCGTGCCACATGAACGCTGAGCCGCCCCTGCATCTGGTCGATCCAGAATTGCGCACTCTGCTCGATGCCTTCCCGCCGCTGGCGTTATCGCTCGAGTCGCTGCCGCAGATCAGAGCCGATTCGGCGGAATTGTGGCAGCGCATGCGCGCAGCTTCGGACGCGGCGCCGTCCGATGGCGTGCAGGTGGCCGAGAGGCTCGTGCCCGGGCCGCCGGCATTGATCACGCTGGGTCAGCTGGATTTGTTCCTCGAAGAGGACGTCGACTTCGCGATGCGGCTCATGCAGGGGGTGTCCCCACTGAGCTGCGTGTTTATCCGCGGGCTTTTCATGGCTTCGACCTCGCCTGCGAGGCCGAGGTCAGCCAGGCGAAGGGCATTCGCTCTTCACTCGTAGCAGGGACCGACCTCGCGCACCTCAATGCTGGCCCACTCGGCGGCCGGACACTGCTCGGCCAGGGCAAGTGCCTGCTCTCGGGTCGCGCAGTCCAGCAGAAAGAACCCGCCGATGAACTCCTTGGACTCGGTGAACGGTCCGTCGATCACATTGGGTTTGCCGGCGCGCATATTGAGACGAACCGATTCGCTTTTGAGCGCATTGCTCGCGAGCAGCACACCGCGCGCTTGCAGATCTCGCGTGTAGCCGAGCATGCGCTCGAAGAGGGCGTGCCCGTCTGCGCTCGAGCGGGTCTGCCGCTGGCCCTGCGGCTCAACAATCAACAGCATGTATGCCATGAAGCCCTCCGGATCCGCAGGCGCTCGCGCGCTCGAGCAACAGCCGCCGCTCGCGCGCATTGTGCGTCAGAGCGGCCGCGCGCTCGAACGCCGCGCGCGCCTCCTCGTACCGGCCGAGCTTCGCGAGCAGATCCCCGCGCACGCTCGGCAGCAGGTGATACATCTCGAGCGAGCCTTCGGCGAGCAGCTGATCGGCGAGCTCGAGGCCTGCCGCAGGTCCGTACGCCATGGCTATGGCCACCGCCCGGTTCAGCTCGATCACCGGCGAGGGCGTGAGGCGCGCCAACTCATCGTACAGCGTCGTGATCAGTGGCCAGTCGGTATCCTCAACCGTGACGGCGCGCGCGTGACAGGCCGCGATGGCCGCTTGCAGCAGGTAGGGTCCGCGCCCTTTGCCAAGGGCCTCGGCACGCGAGAGCGACAGCAGTCCGCGGCCAATGAGAAGGCGATCCCAGAGCGCGCGGTTTTGCTCCATGAGCAGGACGGGCTCACCACGAGGCCCGAAGCGCGAGCGCATACGTGAGGCCTGGATTTCCATGAGCGCCACCAGCCCATGCACTTCCGGTTCCGCGCTCGCCAGCTCGGCGAGGATATGCCCGATGCGCAGCGCCTCCTCGCAAAGCGCCGGCCGCATCCACTCCTCCCCTGCGGTCGCCGAATAGCCCTCGTTGAACAGCAGGTAGATGACTTCGAGCACGGAGGACAGGCGTGCGGCGAGCTGCTCGCCCCGCGGGATCTCGAAGGGCACCTGCGCGTCGCGCAATGCTCGTTTGGCGCGTACGATGCGCTGCGCAATCGTGGGCTCGGGCACCAGGAAGGCGCGCGCGATTTCCGCAGTGGTCAGTCCCCCGAGCAAGCGCAGCGTGAGCGCCGTGCGCGCCTCGGCCGACAGCAGCGGATGACAGGCGATGAAAATCAGGCGCAGCAGATCATCCCCGATTTCGTGCTCGACGCCCGATTGCCGCTGGCCGTGCTCGGTCTGCTGATCCATCTCAAGCTCGTGGCCCAGCGCCTCGTGCTTGCGCGCGAGCATGCGCTGCCGCCGCAGGTGATCGATGGCGCGATGCTTGGCGCTCGCCATGAGCCATGCAGCGGGATTGTCTGGAATCCCGCTGCGCGGCCACTGCTCGAGCGCCGCCACGAGCGCGTCCTGGGCCAATTCCTCGGCGACACCCACATCCCGCACGAGCCGCGCAAGGCCGGCGATGAGTCGCGCCGACTCGATCCGCCACAGAGCGTCGATGGTGCGATGCGTCTGCGTGGCCGTCATGGCCACGAATGACACCATCGACCGGCACGTTGCGCAACCCAAGATTGCTCAGGCGCTCTTGACGGCCGCTCTGCCCACGTCCTGCAGCGGCTTTTCGCAGTTGATCATCCACGGAATTCCGAAACGGTCCGTGCACATCCCGAAGCGGTGGGCCCAGAACGTTTCCTGAACTGGCATGGTGATGGCGCCGCCCTGCGCCAGCGCCTTGAAGATCCGTTCCGCTTCAGCGGGCTTATCGACCGCCGCCATGACGTTGAATCCCTGCGGCGTCTGGTAGCGATCGCAGGGCGTATCGCACCCGAGGAGAAACTGTCCCCCGAAGTCGATGCGCGCATGAACGATCTTGTCACGCGATTCCGGCGGCGTTTGTGCCGCCATCGGCGACTCACCATACGTCATGGCGAAAACGATCCTGCCGCCGAAAGTCTCGGCATAAAACTTGAACGCTTCGCTGCAGCTGCCCTTGAAATGCAGATGTGGGCTGGTTTGCATGATTTGACTCCTTTCAATGTGTCCGCTCGCCCTCAGTGCTTGCTCGCCGTGCGCTCGCGCTGTCGCGCTTCCCGTGCGCGAAGCTCAGGGGTCAGGCTGGCGCCGAAGTCCTCCGCCTCGAATACGCGGCGGATCTCGATCTCTTCGTTGCCCTGCTTGAAGGGGGAGCGGCGAATCCACTCGACCGCTTCCTCGAGCGATTTCACCTGCCACAACCAGAAGCCCGCGATAAGTTCCTTGGTCTCGGCGAACGGCCCATCGATCACTGTGCTCTTACCGCCGCCGAAGCGCACGCGCACGCCCTTGGCGCTCGAGTGCAGGCCCTCCGCAGCCAGCATGACGCCGGCCTTGAGCAGCTGTTCGTTGAAATTGCTCATGTCGGCCAGCGTCTGCTGGCTGGGCAGCTGGCCCGATTCCGACTCGTTGTTTGCCTTCACGATCACCATAACGCGCATGGCTTGTCCTCCTGCACCGATTGGATGGCGCGCTCGAGTGCCCGGACTTGACGGGGCACTCCTGGCGCTGTGTGTGTACGGCGAACCAGGTGGCCGGAAATCGACACGCGCGGAGAAATTTTTTGAACCCGGGGCTAAAGCCCACTCCACGGCCCGCGCAGGCAACGTGCGGGACGACGCCAGGTCATTAAGAACTCAAGTATTTTTCCGAAACCAGGGCACGAACCGGCTGGTCGTGCGCTGGTACTGGCGATACGCCTCGCCCCGGCTCTCGAGTGAGTGCTTCTCGGTGAGCGGTATCCCCGTCACCTTGAGCAGCAGGTACAGCATCAGCAGCGGGCAGATCAGCGTCACGGAGCCGTGCGGCAGATCCACCGCGGCCATGAAGAAGCCCCACCACACCAATGACTCGAAGAAATAGTTTGGATGACGTGAGTAGCGCCATAATCCGACATCGACCACCGCGGCTTTGTTGGCGGGATCACGCTTGAACCGCTGCGCCTGCCAATCTGCAAGTGCCTCGCCTGCAGTTGCACACAGGGCAAGCGTCAGACCGAAGATCTCCAAACCCGTCAATCCCGGGTGCGTGTCGACCGAGGCCAGCAGGAACGGTAGCGAGAACACCACGGCGATCAGCGCCTGCAGCTCGAAGAACAACAGGAACCGTCCGCGGCCCGGCCATTGCTCACGCAGTGTGCGATAGCGCTTGTCCTCCTGCGGATGGGCGCGCAGCACACGAATCAGGATGTAAAGACCCAGCCGCAAGCTCCAGGCGACGCCCAGCACGGCAAAGGCGAGCCTCCGCAACGGCTGGCCAGCACCGAGCAAGGCGTCCATGGCAGCGAGCATGCCGATGCTCAGCGACCACATGACATCGAGAAAACCGTAGTTCTTGAGCCGGACGCTGAGGATCCAGAGCAACGCAAAGGCGAGCGCTGCGACGCCTAACCCGACCGCGAGCAGCGGCATCACCGGCATGCGATTGGCGAATTCAGCTGGCTGCTGTTCGGTGCAGTCATCGGCAGTAGGTTAATTCGCAATGAACTCGATGGTCGCACGGTGGCCATGAGCGCGAGCAAGTTTTACGTCGCAAGTGAGCAACGGAGCATCCAGTGCCTCGGCCAGCGCAATGTACGCGCCGTCATAGGCGCTCAGCGAATCGCGCAGTTGCCAAATCCGCGGCACTAGCGACTCATGAGCGTGGCGCTCAATGAGCAATTGAGCAAAATCTTCCAGTGCCTGCTCGGCTCGCACGGCTGAGATTTCCGCCCGCTGCCCTAGGCGCCGCAACGCCTGCGTCACTTCAATGTCGAGCAGATCAGGCGCGTGCAGCCGTTTTGATCCCTCAAGCGCGCGCTGCATCAAGCGATCCGCTCGATTGGTTAGCAGCAGTATCTCGAGCAGCGCAGAGGCATCAATAACGATCAACGACTGTCGCGCTCCGTGCGGACGATATCGGTCGGCGCGATCTTGCCGCGATAAGGGTCTCGATTTCGCAAGCGCTCGCGCATTTCATCGGGCGTCGGTTGCTCGGCAATCTTGCGCACCTCGCGAATCAGATAGTCGGACAGCGACAAGCCAGATAGCGCTGCGCGGGCCTTTAGTTGACGGTGCAGGGCGTCTGGTACATGGCGCAATTGAATCATCTTCGACATGAAAATATGATGTTTGCATGTGGCTCACATGTCAAGCGTACAATGCTGGTTTTTGGGAATTTTCATGGGCGCACGGCGCTTTTCCTTCACCGTGACGCGCTTGACTGCCATTACTACCCCGGCAACAGGTTGCGGGACGGTACCGATAGGGTATTGTTGCCCTTGGAGGATCAGCGCTTCATGAAAGTCAGAAAATCATTGCTGATATATCGAAGGATCCTGGATGGCATCGTTGCCAGCTTGGTCTTCATCATGGTGCTCACTTTGTTGGGAAGCGTCGCCGGCCTGATCTTTGACTTGGTCGGAGCCTTCAATGCCGTGCGCGCAGGCGTCCCCACCCACACCCTTTCCCATGGACTGATTGACAGCGTGGCGCGGGACTTGGTGATCGATGTTTTGTCCGTCTTCGTCCTGATTGAGCTGTTCCGCACCTTCACGGATTATCTGGAATTTCACCGCATCCGTCTGCGGGTATTGGCGGAAGTGGGCATTGCCTTCGTGCTGCGGGAAATTTTCATTGGCCTGTACAACCACAGCATCGAGTGGAACGAAATCTTGGCACTCACCGCCCTGCTTTCGGTACTGGTGGCTGCGCGAATTACTGCCGAAATTTTCCAGCCCAGGCACGTGGAACCCAGTCCCAGTCAGGGCAGCGCAGGCGGCCCGCCACCTTAGGCTATGGCTTGTGTAAATCAGCCGGCCGCCATCTGCGAGCGCAGCGCATTCGCGATCGCCTGCATCGCAGTGCCCGGTTCACGTGTGTAGCGATAGAGCTTGAGCACGGCGCTGCAAGTACTGCACACAGCGATCGACACTCGCCAGTTCGCGAAAATCCGCGTCTGGAACGTCGATGCCCAGCTCCTTCTTCAAGGCGATAGCGAAATGCAGTGTATCCATGGAGTCGAAGTCAACCTGGTCGCGAAGCGCGAGGCTCGTTACCAGTTGTGAGGCGTCAATATCGGGTGCAACCCCGATGAGAATTCTGATGACACGCTCTTTTAGGGACTCATTCACAATTCACCCGGTGTGGCCAGCAACGTCGCGATGCGCGCCAGGAAGCGCGCGCCGCGGCGGCCGTCGGTAACGCGATGATCGGCAGCAAGCGTGAGCGTCAAGATCGGTCGTATGGTGACTTGTCCGTCGCTGACCCACGGGCGATCGGTGAGCCGACCGGCGCCGACGATCGCCACCTGGTCGGGATAAATGATCGGGTAGACAGCGTCTACGCCTTCGTCGCCGAGGCTCGTGAGGGTAATGACCGGCAGACCGAGCTCGGAGCTGCGCAGATGTCCACCGCGGGCCCGTGCGACCAAGTCCATGAGCTCGTGCATCAGCACGATCAGGTCCTTGCTCGCGGCGCTCAGAAGCGCTGGTGCCATGAGACCGCCACCACGCTGCGCGACCGCGAAGCCGACGTGCATGTCTGTCGCGGCTTCGAATTGCCCATTGCGATAGAAGCCAGAAAATCCCGGAATTTCGGCCGCAGCACGCGCTACGGCCTTGATGATCAATACCGAATATAACAAGCGGTCTTCGACGGGCCGCGACGCGTTGAACTGCTCCAGCCACGCGCGCGCCGGCGCGAAATCGATCATCTGTGTGAGATAGTAGTGTGGAATCTCGCGTTTGGCGCGCGTCATAGCGGCGGCGATGGCGCGCCGCATGGTAGCCTGAGTGCGCTCGGCGCCGGCCAGCGGTGCGATTGGTGAGGCCGGCAGCGCGATGAGGGCTGGCGGTCTTGCCTTGCTAGCGGCCGCGGCAATTTCGACATCAGCAATGCTGACCGGCCCGCCCGCGCCAGTGCGGCTCAGCTCCTCAATCGATAGGCCCAATTCTTCCGCGCGCCGCCGGGCCGCAGGCGAGATCTTGACGCGGCCTCCCCCGGGTACCGGGGCAGCCGCAGGCGCGGCCGCGGTTGCCGATGCCGGCTGCGGTGCCTCGCCCGAGAACAATGCCAGCGCCGTGCCGACCGGTACGTGTGTACCCGTCTCCACCAGCAGCCGCTCCACGCGCCCTTCGTGAAAGGATTCGACGTCGATGATGCCTTTTTCAGTCTCTACCAGTGCGACCACCTGCCCGCGTTTGACCGGGTCCCCGGGCGCGATGCGCCATTCCACCAGCGTCCCTTCGGTCATATCGGCGCCGAGGGCCGGCATGCGGAATTCGATCGTCATGACGCGCGCGCGCCGACGCTGGCCGGAGCGGGCTGAGCACCCTCGGGGTTGCGACCGCAAAGCCGGAGCACGGCTGCCACGATCCGTGCCGCATTCGGCAGCGCCGCTTCCTCCAGATGTTTCGGGTAAGGAATGGGTACCTCGGCCGTGCAGACGCGTGCCACCGGGGCGTCGAGCTCGTAGAAGGCCTGCTCCATGATGCGTGCTGCAATCTCCGCCGACAGGCCGCCACTGCGCCAACCTTCATCGACGATCACGGCACGGCGACAGTGGGTCACCGATGCCATGATGGCGGCATCGTCGAGCGGGCGCAGGGTCCTCAGGTCGAGCACTTCCGCTTCGATGCCCTCCTCAACCAACTGATGAGCCGCATCGAGACAGCGCTGGAGACTGGCGCCGTAAGTCAGCAGGCACACATCGCGACCGCTGCGACGTACGGCGGCGTGGTCAAGGTCGACGGGCGGCGCGGGCGCAGCCAGCGCCGCCTCGAAGTTGTACAGGCCGACATGCTCGAAAATCAGCACCGGATCCGGACAGACCAGTGCGGGGGCGAGCATGCCGCGCGCATCCTCCACCGTGGCGGGCGTCACGATGCGCAAGCCCGGAATGTGTGCGTACCAGCCTTCCAGGCTGTGCGAGTGCTGGGCGGCAAGCTGCCGGCCCGCACCGGTCGCCATGCGAATGACCAGCGGAACATTGAACTGACCGCCTGACATGTGACTGAGGGTCGCGGCGTTGTTGAGAATCTGGTCGAGTGCCAACAGGCTGAAATTAACGGTCATGATCTCAACGATAGGCCGCATGCCGCCGAGTGCCGCGCCGATGCCGGCACCTACGAACGCCGACTCGGACAGCGGCGTGTCGCGGATGCGCTCCTCACCGAATTCGGCGAGCAGGCCCTTGCTGACCGCATAGCAGCCGCCGTACCGACCCACGTCCTCGCCCATCAGGAAGACGCGTGGATCGCCCTGCAACGCCTCGCGCAGGCCCTCCCGCACCGCTTGGCGATAGCTCATGCGCACCGCCGTGCCCGGAGCGCTCATTGCGCGGCGCCCTCAAAATATACGTGCCGCGTCAGCTCCTCGATCGGCTCCCATTCCGAGCGCTCGGCGAACTCCACTGCCGTTTCGACCTCGCGATCGGCTTCTTTTTCGAGGCGCTGATAGTCCTCTTCGGACATCAGGCCGGCCGCCTTGAAGCGGGTAGTGAAGGTTATGAGAGGCCCTTGCTTGCGCCATTGCTCGACTTGGGCACGGTCGCGGTAGAGCTGTGCATCGAACATCGAGTGGGCCCGGAACCGGTAGGTGATCAGTTCTAGGAATTCGGGGCCTTGGCCGGCGCGGATCGCTGCGGCAGCCTGCGACACCGCTGACTGAACGGCCAGGACGTCCATGCCGTCGACCCTGCTCGAGCGCATCCGATAGCTGGCGGCCTTGAGGTGCAGGTCCGTCTCGGATTCCGAGCGTTCGAGCGCCGTGCCCATGGCGTATTGATTGTTTTCGCACAGGAACAGCAACGGCAATTGCCATAGCGCCGCCAGGTTCATCGACTCATGAAACTCCCCTTCGGCCACCGCGCCTTCACCGAAGAAGCAGGCGGTGACCCCGGTGTGCCGCTGCATTTTGTCCGCCAGGGCCAGCCCGACGGCCAGCGGCAGTCCTGCGGCGACGATGGCATTGCCGCCGTAGAAGCGCGCCGTTTTGCTGAAGATGTGCATTGAGCCGCCGCGGCCGCCACTGCTTCCGGTCCGTTTGCCGTACAGTTCAGCCATCACTAAGTGCATCGGCACGCCACGGGCCAGCGCGTGGCCATGCTCGCGGTAGGTCGCCACAATGGCGTCTTGCAGTGTGAGCGCCTGCATGGCGCCGACTGCAATCGCTTCCTCGCCGTTGTACAGGTGCAGAAACCCGCGAATTTTTTCATTTTGATACAACTCAGCGCAACGGTCCTCGAATTGCCGGATGCGCAGCATCTGCTTGAGCAGGTGCAGCACTTGCGGGCGCGTCGGTGCCGGCGCTGGCGCGGCAGCGCGGGGCGCGTCTGGCTGGTTCGCCGGGGGCGAGGTGTCGCTGGCGCTCATGCACGGGTTTCCAAAGTCGATAAGTCGCCTTCGGGCAGGCCGAGCTCGCGCGCGCGCAGCAGCCGGCGCATGATCTTGCCGCTGCGCGTGCGCGGCAGCGTTTCGACGACTACGATCTCGCGTGGCGCGACCGCAGCGCCAAGGCTCTTGCGGGCGTGCGAGAGCAAAGCGCGCGACAGCGCCTCGTCATTGGTCACTCCGGGTTTGAGCTCCACAAAGGCCTTGACCGCCTGGTAGATCAACGGGTCAGGTACGCCGATCACCGCGGCCTGTGCCACTGCCGGGTGCAGCATCAGTGCGCTTTCCACCTCGAACGGGCTGATCAGGTGTCCGGCGGATTTAATGACATCGTCCGCGCGTCCGATGAACCAGTAATAGCCGTCGGCATCGCGGCGTGCCAGGTCGCCGGTGAGATACCAGCCGTTCTCAAAGCAGGCGGCGTAGCGTTCCGGATCGTTCAGATAGCCGCGGAACATCGAAGGCCAGCCGGGCCTGAGCGCCAACTCGCCGACCTGCTCGGGTGCTTCGAGGGCCGCGACGGAGCCGTCCTCGCGCCGCTCGACCACGCCCGCCTCGACGCCCGGCAAGGGTCGCCCCATGGAACCGGGACGGATGTCCATACAGGCGTAGTTGGCCACCATGATCGCGCCGGTTTCGGTCTGCCACCAGTTGTCGTGAAAGGGCAATCCGAGATTCTCTGCACCCCAAATGACCGCCTCCGGATTGAGTGGCTCGCCTACGCTGCCCAGAAATCGCAGCGCCTTGAAGTCATGTCCTGCCAAGGGCTCGTGCCCGGCCTTCATGAGCATGCGGATTGCGGTTGGCGCCGTGTACCAGACGCTGACGCGCTCGCGCTCCAGGATGGTGTACCAGCGCTGCACATCAAATTCTTCGCTATCGACGATCGCTGGGACACCGCAGGCGAGCGGCCCAATGATGCCGTACGCGGTGCCGGTCACCCAGCCAGGATCAGCCGTGCACCAGTAGACGTCCTCGGGATGCAGATCCAGCGCAATTTTGGCGCTCAGGTATTGGGCGACTATGGCAGCGTGCACGTGCACTACGCCTTTGGGTTTGCCGGTCGTGCCGCTGGTGAAGTGCAGCAGGGCGGGATCTTCGCAGCCAGTCGCGCTGGCCGTGGCGTGCTCGCTTTGTTGATCGATCAATGCATGAAAATCGGTGGTTCCCGCGGGAAGCTCTGATCCCGCAGATATGCGCACAAGCAACACGTGGCGCAGTTCGGGAAGCTCGGCGCGGATCGGAGCGATCTTTCGTCGGTACAGCAGATCAGTGGTCACGAGTACGCGTACCGCACCCAAAGCCAGGCGCGCTTTGGCCGGCTCCGGGCCAAAGGCGGAGAACAGCGGGCAGTAGCTGCAGCCGGATTTCAGGGCGCCGAGCGCAGTCACATACAGTTCCGGCAGCCGACCCATGAAGCTCGCGATCACAGCGCCCCGAGGAACTTCCAGCGCGCCAAGAGCGTTGACGAAGCGGTTGACGAGCGCACCGAGCTCTCGGTATGTGAGCGATGTCGCGTGCAGTTCCTGGTCGAGAACCCGTAGCGCCACTCGATTCGCGTTTGTGCCGCGTGCGTGACGATCCAGCGCGATCTCCGCGATGTTCAGCGGCCCACCGGGGCTCGCCCCGAGTTCATTCCATACATTCTCCCAGCTAAACGAGCGCCGCCACTCCGAGTAGCTCGTCATATTGGGCGCCGGTTGCTGGCCGCTGCCCACAGCTTTATAGACTAAGGGGCTCATGGCTCGGCGTTAAGACTAAGCGCAAACCCCGGCTCGAGAGGATACGTACTTTCCCGTGAGCCTGCGCTGATGCTGACTTCGGGATGCGCACTATTGTCGCGGCGCTAAAACGGCCGCTTCGAGCGGCGGCCGCGGTGGTCAGCGCATCAGGGAACTCTCAGCAAAGCCCGCACGGATATCCGCCGGAAGCAATTTGAGCAGCAGGTGCAGGCAGAGCGGCAGCAGAACGAAGTCGTCCACGAAGCCGACGAGCGGAATCGTCATATTGAGCGGCTCGATCGCGTAGAGGCAAAGGATCACCGTTGCAGGCAGCAGCCACACGGGGCGCTGCCGATGTCGGAGCGCGAACCAAAGTAACCGCAGGTCCCGCCGAGCGAGTTGCCAGAGTCTGAAAAAACGCAGCATGACTCATTATAGCGCCGCGCCGGGCTGGAAGTGGCAATAGCAACTGCGGGCATCGCGTTTACAGCGGCGCTAGACTCAGGGGCGATGAGCCGTCCACCGACATCAAGCCTTGCAGATCCGCGCCTGGTCGGCTGGTCGGGGATCGAGCTCATCAACCAGCCTCTGCTCAACAAGGGCACCGCGTTCACTGAAGCCGAGCGCGACGCCTTTCATCTGCACGGCCTGCTGCCGCCGCACGTCGGCACGCTCGAGAAGCAGGTGGAACGCCGGCTCAAGGCGCTGCGCGGCTTCGCCAGCGACTTCCAGCGCTATGCCTTTCTGCGCGACCTGCAGGACATCAACGAGACCTTGTTCTATGCGCTGCTGGTTGAGCACATCGACGAGCTGCTGCCGCTCGTCTATACGCCGACGGTCGGCGAGGGCTGCCAGCGCTTCAGCGAGATCTGGCGCAGGCCGCGCGGCCTGTTTCTGAGTTATCCGAACCGGCACCGCATGCGCGATATCCTTGCCAACCCCCGCTTCGACAAGGTCCGCGTCATCGTCGTCAGCGATGGCGAGCGAGTCCTCGGACTCGGCGATCAGGGTGCCGGCGGCATGGGCATTCCCATCGGCAAACTATCGCTTTACAGCGCCTGCGCAGGCATTCACCCCGAGCAGACGCTGCCCATTCTGCTCGATGTCGGCACCGACAACGACGAGCGACTCAACGATCCGCTCTACATCGGTTGGCATCACGAGCGCGTGCGCGGCGCAGACTATGATGCCTTCATCGACGAGTTCGTCAGCGCCGTGGCCGAGCGCTGGCCGCAGGTGCTGCTGCAATGGGAGGATTTCGCCCAAGCCAATGCCGCGCACCTGCTGCAGCGCTACCGCGACCATCTCTGCACCTTCAACGACGATATCCAGGGAACGGCCGCGGTCGCCGCGGGCGCCCTGCTCGCCGCGGTCCACGCCACGGGCGTACGGCTCAGTGAGCAGCGCATTGTGATCGCGGGCGCCGGCTCGGCCGGCTGCGGCATCGCCTCGTTGCTGCTGCGCGCGATGAGGGAGGCTGGCTTGAGCCAGTCGCAAGCACACCGCCGTCTCTATGCCGTCGACCGTTTTGGCCTGCTGCTCGATGGCATGAGCCTCACCGAGGCACAATGCCCTTTCGTGCAAACCCGCGATGTGATTGCCGACTGGACGTTGCCGAATCCGCGCGAAGTCGGTCTGCTGGATGTGATCGTCAACGCCCGGCCGACGGCACTCATCGGCGTATGCGGCCAACCGGGCGCTTTCAACGAGGCGGCCATCCGCTCGATGGCGGCGCAGGTCGAGCGGCCGATCATTTTTGCGCTGTCCAATCCGACGTCGCGCTGCGAGGCGACTGCCGAGCAATTGATCGCGTGGACGCAGGGTCGCGGCGTGATTGGTACCGGCAGCCCCTTTCCTTCGATTCAGTGGCAGGGACAGCCGGTGGCGATCGCGCAGACCAACAATTCCTACATCTTTCCGGGCATTGGCCTCGGTGTGCTCGCCTCGGGCGCAAGGCGCATCAACGATGCCATGTTCATGGCCGCCGCGCGGGCGTTGGCCGCGCTGTCGCCGGCGGCGAGCAATCGCAACGCACGACTGCTGCCTAGCGTACACGAGCTCCGGGCGGTCTCGATCGCGGTCGCCGCCGCGGTCGCTCGACAGGCACAGGACGATGGCCTCGCCGCACCCTGCGACGACGCGAGTCTGGCGCAACGCGTCCAGGCAAGCATCTGGCAACCGGTGTATCGGTCGTACCTCGCGCACGCGTAGTCCATCAGACCCAAGATCAGAGGTAACGCGCGAAGTCGAGCAACCAGGTCGCGGCGATCGGCAGACTGCCGAAGTCGGTGCGCCGCGCGCCCGCATAGCCGATGAGCAGGCCGCCGACGGTCCAATGATCGGAGAGGTAATAATCGGCACCGAGCTGCAGCAGGCTTGAGCCATCATGCACATCGACATCGACGAAGCCGCTCAGCTCGAGCTTTGGTATCAAGGCGTCGGTCCAGTCGGCGCGCAGGAACAGCGAGTGCCGGTTGATCGGTTGCTGCTGGTCCGCGGCGTAGTCGCGGATGTACCACAGCTCGCCCGTCACCGGCGATGCGGCCGTGGTGCCTCGGCCGATCGTGAACCAGCGGCTCCAGTCCGTGGCGGTGAAGCCGGCCTGGTTGAAGTGATATTCAAAGTTGACGGTGACTTCGGCCGCGCCGGTATACGAGGCGCCGAGCGTGAGCTCGCTCTGGAAGCTGCGGTGCGGGTTCTCCGGCAGAACCGCGGGCGCTGATGCGGGCAGAGTGCCGGTCTCGCGACCATACAACAGCGCCTGCTCGATCAGATCCGGGCGAGTACCACCGGACCACTCGAGATACGCGATGCTGCGCTGGCCGATGCTCTGCGTGAGATTGGCGCCCACCCTGCTCTGGCTGCCCTCCCGATAGTAAAGCAGCTCGGGACTCACGTTCGCGGAGAAGTTGGCCGTGCCTTTGAGCAGCAAGCGATTGGCAGCGTTGGTTCGATCGAGCGACGGATCGAAGCTCGGCAAGTTCAGGTCGGTATAGATCGCGCTCGGCGAGTACAGCCGCGGCGCGACGGCCGCTGTGAGCGAGCCACGGTCAAAGACCTCCTGTCCGCGCAGCATCAGCGTGCCGAGACGATCCTCGCGCAGCACCGTTGGATCGGCGGACAGCGGCTCGACCACCGCGCGCGTCTTGAAGAAGTCGGTCGGATTGTAGCCGAGGGCGACGCCGCTCTTGAGATTGATGCGGCCCAGATCGAGATAGCTGCGCGCGAGCGGCTGCCAGCTCGCATAGATCTCGCGCAGGTCATTGATTACAGTCTCGTGATTCGGAAAGTCGATGTCGTTTTCGGCACGCAGATTGAGCCGTCCGCTGTAGCTCACGTCGACGCCCTCGCCGATGTCCCATTGCTTGCGCGCATCGAAGAACACGCGCTCCTGCCAATCAAACGGCGGTGGTGGTGGCAGAGGCACCCACCCAGCGCCGCGCAGCGACTCAACGGTCAGGGCGTTCTCGAGATAGAGCCGCTGCGTGGCGCTCGTCGCCGGGGGCGCCGGCGAGGACGCCGTCGTCGGCGAGCTCGGCGCTGCTCGTAGCCCCTGTGGAATCAGCCCGATGTCGCTGTTCTGCTCGGAAGCGCCAGGCGCCGTCGGAGTCGAAGGGGGAGCGGGAGCGGGCTCGTCAGGGGGTGCGCCGGACGCTGCTTCGGCCCGGCTGCACCCCGGCGCGCCTGTCAGGGCCAGTAGCGCGCTCAGCGCGGCCGTTGCACTGCCGCTGCACGGCTTCATTGGATGCGCAGGCGCGGGAGGTAGTCGCGTTGGAACCAGGCGTCCGGAATGTCCTGATATCGATAGTCGCCGAAGATCGCCGTGGTCACGAGCGAGGTGTCCACGGCGTCGATGATCACCGCCTCGGTGGGCCGCACGCCGCCGAGCTGCTCGCTGAATCCGCGGTAGTAGAGAATCTTCAGCAGCCGCCCGCTGTCGGAATAGAACTTGCCCTTGATCGGGTAGAAGCTGCCCTGCTCGACCCAGTACTCGACACGATTGTAGACGGCCCGATCGTTCGCGGCCTTCAAATCAAGATGCCAGCAGTCGCGCGGCTTGCTGGCCGCGTCCTGAATTTGTTCGGTACCGATCAGGCTCGGCGCATAATCGGCCGCGAGGTTCACGGTGAGGACGTCGCCAATGGCAGCCTGTCCGAGCAGACGCTGCTGCGCGGAGATGCGGATGCTGAGATTCGAGGCCGGATCGAAGAACCAGAGCGACTGGCCATCGAGCAGCACTCTCTTGCCCGCATCGCGCGCGGGTTCCACATATTGAATGAGGTTGCGATACTGCCGCGTATCAGTGTCCTCCTTCGCGAACACCACGATCATGTCGTGATTGCGCTCCCGACCGGCCACATACTCTGTGAGCCTGACGGTCACACGGAAAGGACGGCCAGGATTGCGCACCTGGTCGGTACCGGCGACGATCTGCGGGACCGGTGGGGTCTGCTGCGACGTCTGGGCTGGTGCCGCCGGCGGCACGGCTACGCTCAGCGATGCCGCGAGGCTCATCCATAAGCAGCCACGTCGCCTCGTTGCCCTCATGCCGGCCTCATACGTGCCGCAATGCATCCACTACCGCCAGGCGCGCGGCACGATTGGCGGGAATGAGCGCGGCGATCGCGGCCACCAGCACGAGCCCGAGCCACGCCTCGACGATCAGCCACGGCCGGCCGAGCACCACCAGTCGCAGCGGGATCGGAGCGGTATTTCCCGGCGGCACCCAAGTGAAGCCGAAGTGGTTAGTCAGATCGCCGATGAGGATGGCGAGTATGGCGCCAATCGTGGCGCCGATCGCGCCAATCAATACGCCCTCAACGATGAATTGCAGCCGGATCCGCACTCGCCGCACGCCCATCGCTCGAATCGTCCCGATCTCGTTGGTGCGCTCCATGACGTTCATCGTCATGGTATTGACGACCGCGAACAGCACGATCATCCCCATGACCAGAGAGATGAACAGGAAGATGCCACTGAAGAGGCGGATCACCTGCCCGTAGTAGGGTGTCAGCTCGGCAAAGTCCCGCACTTCCAGATCGAGATGGTGCTGCTGGAAGAGTGCATTGAGGCGCGCTCGCGCGGCGGCGAGCTGCTCGGTGCGGTGCAGTTGCACCATGATGGCGGTGACCTCTTGCTCGTTACGCCCGTAAACAAGCTGCTGCGCCAGGGCCAAGTGCATGATGATGTAGGCATCATCAAGCTCCTTGGCGCCGATGGCGAGCGCACCGCTGACGTTGAGACTTACGACATTCGGCGCGCCGCCCACCGTGGCCGCGAGCAAATCGATCTGTGGCATGAGCGTCGAATGCGCCGCGGCGGCACTGGCCGCGTCGCCGAGCTCGCGCCGAGCCAGCGCAGTAATGTCCGAATTGACCGCCGCCGCACTGCCCGCCGCCGGCACGGCCGGTGAGCCAGCGGGCGCCGGCGGGCAGTTGGTCAGGCCGAGGGCGCTGCATAGCCCGAGTATGCGCGCCAGCCCGGTGCCGATCAGTCCGCGGTTTGGATCGGCATCGGACAGCCGGGCATCGGGCGGATAGACATCCGCGGTGCCGTACTCGTCCCAACGGCGCATGCGGTCGCGGTCCGAGGGCATGAGTCCGACGCCGATGAATGTGCGGGAAGCGGCGGTATCCGCCGAGTAATTGGCTGCAATGCCGACCAGTGCCTGCGTCGGGCTGATAACAGCGATCAGCGGCTGCAGCGCTGGGTCCTCGGTGATCAGGCGCATCACACCGAGATAATCGTCGATGCCATACGCCGCTGCGTTGCCCGCGCCATAGAGGAAGTAGCCCGAGCGAAACACGGTCAAGTGGCCGTCGCGCTGCACGTAGCCGGTCTCCAAGCCCGTGAAGATGAAGTTCGTATAGCCGGCGAACAGCAGCATGGCGAGCGCGCCGGCGCCGATGGCCGAGGCAGTCATGAGTGAGCGGCGGCGATTGCGGACAATGTTGCGCCAGGCGATCTTGAAGAGCAGGTTCATGTGTACATCCGCGTCAGACTGGCGCCACGGTGCGGTGCTCGGTCAACTCGCCGTCGCGGATGGCGAAGATTTCATCCGCATGTGCCATGACCTGCGGATCGTGCGTGGCGAAGATGAAGCTCGTACGGGACTCGGCTTGCACACGGCGCATCAGCTCGATGATCGAGGCGCCGGTCGCACTGTCGAGATTCGCGGTCGGCTCGTCCGCGAGCACGATCTGCGGCTCCTTCACCAGCGCACGCGCAATGGCGATTCGCTGCTTCTGTCCGCCCGAGAGCTCGTTAGGCCGCTGGCGCGCCTGAGCGGCCAGGCCGACCGCCTCGAGCATTGCGAGCGTGCGCCGGCGCCGCTCGACGAGCGGCATTCCGACCAGCAGCAGCGGGTACTCCACGTTCTCGTAGGCGGAAAGCACCGGCACCAGGCTGAAGTTCTGGAAGATGAAGCCGACATTGCGCGCTCTGAAGTCGGTCAGGGCATTGTCGGTGAGCGTGGCCACGTTCTCTCCGCACACTTCGATCGCACCGCGGTTGGGCCGGTCGATGCAGCCGATGAGGTTCAGCAACGTGGTCTTGCCGCTGCCCGAGGCACCGATGACCACCGAGAAGCGATCGGCCGGGATCTCGAGCGTGATGGCCCTGAGCGCTTGCACCGCGATCGCACCGGATTGATAAGTCTTATCGACCCCATCCAGGCGCACGACCACCGAGGTCGGTGCGAATCGCGTCACGACTCTTGCTCGCTTGTCACAGTAAGGCCAGTAGGCGGCGGTTGCTATTGCGGTGCCCGGACACCGTTGGTACCCTACGGTACCATATTCCATGGTATGGTACCAGACAGTACCGTCGCACTACGTAGTTCATGCACAGCAACCGGCACACAGCGACGCAGGCGCAGAAAATCCCGGAGAACTCGAGCGGCGGCGCGCTGAGCGCACGCGAGCGAATTCTGTGCGCAGCGATGGAGGCGTTCATCGAGCGCGGCTACGCCGAGACCAGTACGCTCGCGATCGCGACGCGCGCCAAGGTCTCCAAGCGCGAGCTGTATGCGCTGTTCGGCAACAAGGAGGCCATCCTCGCCGCCGGGATCGCCCACCGCGCACAGCGCATGCGGCTGCCGCCCGAGCTGCCACCGGCCCGTGACCGGCAGACGCTCGCCACACTGCTGGCGCGCTTCGGGGCCATTCAGCTGCGCGAGGTCTGCACGCCGGCCGTGCTGGCGGTCTATCGCCTGGCGATTGCCGAGGCCGCGCGCTCACCGGAGGTGCCACGCACGCTCGACGCCGCCGGCCGGCGCACTAGCCGCGCCGCGCTCGAGCACCTGCTGTCGCAGGCGCAGCAGGGCGGGCTATTGCCGCCGGGCGCTGTCAGCAAGATGGCTAGCCGCTTCCTAGCGCTGCTCTGGGGCGATTTGATGATCAGCCAGCTGCTACGCGTCAGAGAGGCGCCGAGCACGCAGGAGATCGGGCAACGCGCAGCCGCCGCCGCGGATATCTTACTGCAGCTCTATCGAGTTGCGGCGGCGCGCACCGGTGTCGGAAACACCGCACGGGGAGCCAACCGCCCCGCGCAGCAGCGTCACCGTCCCGTCTAGGGCTCATGGAGCAGCTTATTCACCGAGCCGACCAAACACTACAGTGCCGCAGGTTATAGGGAACCGACTAGGCAAAGCATCCTGACACACGGCGGACAGATCCAGTTCAGCGCACAATTCGGAACCTTAACCGTCGGCATACCTGTAGCAAACATGCGGGCGCGTACCAAGCCGTTGACCAGCAATTCTTGAGGTCGATTCTCAAACGCGGCCATATCACGATCGCGCACCGGCGCCGCAGATTGTCCGAGCCGAGCATGCGGATGGCCTGGTGGACTGTGTGCACCCAGCGTCTTGCACGCAGGTTACTTGTAAGTGACAGCCTCGCCCGCGAAGATAAAGCCAGTCGAGCAAACGACCGTGTCGACGTGACGAGCCGTTTTCAAATGACCGCCAACGCGCAGCGCGGCGCGGCGCGAACGCCGCAGTGGCCGGAGAGAGTCAGATCATCCGAGGCGTGCAGACGTTTCGCAATCCAGACACCGGCGCGACGTTCGAGCTCAGCAACCAGTACGACCACGCTTGGTTGAACGGACGCTTCGTTAAAGCCGGCCACGCTCGAAGCGCGCCAGCAGTCCGGTGCCTACGGTGGTCAGGAACACCACCCCCATCAAGAGTAAGAGCACAGCATTCACTCCAGCGGTTTGCTTCAACCAGCCGATCACGGGTTCC
>DATNHF010000024.1:0-138860 GCA_035605115.1 Steroidobacteraceae bacterium
GCTCCGCTTGCGGGGCGTGCGCCGGCTCGCGTCCGCTGGCGAGCGCATGCGCGCGCGCAGCGAGCCGCGACACGTCGGTGCGGCCGCCGTGACCGGATGCGAGATCCGCGACCAGCGTCGGCAGCACATTGATGGCAGCGCGCAACGTCTCGAGTACGGGCAGAGAGCGCTGCTGCGTGCCCTCGAGAATGCGGTTCAGCAGATTTTCGATTGCCCAGGCAAATTCGCTCAAGGCGCGCGCGTTGACCATGCGGCCGCTGCCTTTGAGCGTGTGGAACGAGCGTCGCACGTTCAGCAGCGGCTCGGATTCCAACGGATTGTGATCCCAGAGCGGAAACTGCTGGCGGATCTTAGCGACCTCCTCCGTCGCCTCATCGACAAACAGCCGGATGAGCTCAGGATCGGGAGAGGTCCTGGCGAGAGCGGCGCCGCTGTCGGCGGCGGCCTCCAGCACCGGCGGTTCGGCCACGTTGAAATCCAGGCGCCGCATGTCGGTCGTCTCGCCGGTGGTGGCCGGCGGCGTGATGAGCAGCGTGCGGGCGTAGGCAGCCGGGGTTTCCAGCGGGGCCACGGTCGGCAGCACGCGTTCCGGGGCGTGTGCCAGCGCATCCAGGCAGGTGCGCGCGTTATCGAGCATGTACCAGGGATCGCTGCGGCCTGCCTGCAGCGTCTCGATGTAGTACTCGAGGCTGACTATGGCGTCGGCCAGTCGATCAAGATAATCAGGCGCCAAGCCCATGCCGCCCGGCTGCATCACGCGTTTCAGATGCTGCGTGATCTCCTCGATGATCTCCACCGCTCGGCTCTTGCCGAGCATCAGCAGACCGGCCTGGATGCCGCGCATGAGTTCGGGCCAACTGTCGAAACCGGCGGCATCGAGCGTGCCGCCGACATTCTGTGCAACGTACTCCTTGATGCGCGCCAGATTCACCACGCACTCGCGCAGCACCGCGCTCTGAACCTGGTGAAAGTCCTGATCCTGGCTGCCGCCCTCGCCGCCGTCGGCACCCGCCTTGCGCGGCAGAATCAGGCCGACCAATTGATCGTCCAGATGATCTTCGACCTCGATGAGCCCGGCAGCCACCTGCACCAGAGCGTTTTCGCTGCCTTCTTCCCGCCCGGCGGCAACACCCTCGAGGCGCCGCGTGGCTTCCTGAACGCGCGAGCGCAGCTCGCCGAGGCCGAGAACTCCGAGCGTATCGCCGATTTTCTTCAGCAGCGCGACTTGCGGCCCCAGCTCCTCGGGCTGGCCGCCGCCGCGGCGCACGAAGATATCGAGCACATCCTTGACCTTGGACAGATCCTCGCGGATCGCCGCGGCCACGGTATGCATGAGCTTGATCGAGGGCGCGGACAGGTTCTCACGCTCCTGCTCGATCGACTCATCGACCGGCAGCAGCTCGGCCAGGCGAAACGATGCCCTGACGGCAGCCACGCGCGGTCCGCCGCTGCTGGCGCGCGCGACGTAGTACAAGAGATTGTTCAGCAGCTCCACGGGCGGGCTCTGCGCGTAGCGCGCCTCGCCCCATTCGAACAAACGCTTCATCTCGCGATCGGCGAGACCGAGCAGCCGCTTGAGGGAGATGCTGCTCTCGACGCCATTCTCGCGCAGCGCCTCGATCAGCGCGCCAACCACCCACCAGAGCTGGAATACGGCCTGTTGCGTCGCCACCTGCTCAAGCCTCGAGGCCACGACGCTCATGATCTCGAGGTTCTGCTCCGGCCGCTCACCCCGGATCCAACCGATGAGGCCGGTCTGAAAGCGCGCACGCAGCCGCCGTGCCCACTGCGAGGCTGTCAGCGGCGGCTCGCCCGGCGCCGGAGCGGCCGGTTGCGCCTGGCGGTCGGACTTGAGATTGAGCAGCAGCAGCGTACCCTCGGACAGCAGCGCACTGCCGCGCACCGCCCGCAGGTCATTGAGCAACGGCAGCAGCACGAGTGCCAGGTCGCGGCCGCCGGCGAGCACGCGCTCGAGATAGCCCGGCAGCTGCACCATGGCGCGCATCAGCGCATCGAGCGCTTCAGCCTGGTTCTTGCGCTCCTGACCGAGTCCGATCAGATAACGCGACACCTGCTCCATTTCCTCAGCCAGCAGGGCGGCGCCGTAGATCTCGAGCACGCGCAACGCACCCTGCACCTGGTGCATCTCGAAGCGCACGCGCTCGAGCATGGCCGCGTTCTCGGGCTGCTCGACGTGCGCTTCGAGCGCGACGCGGCCCTCGCTGAGGGCTACCCCGATCTCGCGCGCGACCGTCTGCAGCGTTTGCGTCGCCAGCTCAGTCATGCCGTAGGTTCTACCGTCTCACGGCAGCGCATCACGAGCCGCCGAGAGCCTTGATCTTAGATCCGGAAAACGCCCCTGAGGCGCCCGCGCCGCCGGGGTTGGTCAATGCGGACGACCCCTGCGCGCCCGTGCCGCTCAAGCTCGCACTGAGGCCGCTCGAAGCAGCCGTCACACTGCCCGTGGCAGCGCGGTGCATACCGGTGGTATCGGATCCGCCCGGCAGGCGAAAGCCCGTAATGGATTTACGCAGGGCCGCCGACAGGTCGGCCAGCTTGACGATGGCTTGCGAGGTGGCGCTGGTGGAATCGGCCGACTGGGCACTGATCTCGCGCAGCACCTGCATGTTGCGCGCGATATTCTGCGCCGACGACGACTGGCCGCGCGCGCTTGCGGAAATGTTCTGCACCAGGCTGGCGATCTGATTCGACACCTGCTCGATCTCCTGCAAGGCCGCGCCGGCGTTTTCCGCCAGCAAGGCACCACCGACCACATCGGTGGTGCTGCGTTCCATCGACACCACGGCTTCGTTGGTATCGGTCTGGATGGTGCGCACCAGAACCTCGATTTGCTTGGTCGCGTTCGCGGCTCGCTCGGCCAACCGCTGCACTTCATCCGCTACCACGGCGAAGCCCCGCCCGGCCTCCCCGGCCATCGATGCCTGGATCGAGGCATTGAGCGCCAGGATGTTGGTCTGCTCGGCGATGTCACTGATGAGCTCAATGATATTGCCGATTTCCTGCGAGCTCTCGCCGAGGCGCTTGATGCGCTTACTGGTCTCCTGAATGGTCTCGCGAATCGTGTTCATGCCATCGATGGTGCGTCGGACGGCGTCCGCGCCCTTGTGTGCCACATCGACCGAGTGACGCGCGACGTCGGCTGCCCGCTCGGCATTGCCCGAAACTTCTTCGATTGAGGAGGCAACGGCGCCGATCGACTCGGTAGCGGCGCCGACCTGCTTGGATTGAGCGCTGCTCGCCCGCGCGAGATGCGAGGCCAGGGCCTGCGTCTGACGTGCAGCGCCATCGAGCTGTATGCCCGACTGGCTGATCGTCGTCACCAGCTTGCGCAGCGCCTCGACCGCGTAGTTGACCGAATCGGCGATCGCGCCGGTAATGTCCTCGGTCACCGTCGCCTGCACCGTCAGATCCCCTTCGGCGAGATTCGACATTTCATCGAGCAGGCGCATGATGGCTTGCTGGTTGCGGTCGCTTTCGACCCGCTGTGCATCGGCGTGTCGCTGTGCCTGCATGGCGGCCTCGGCCGCCCTCCTCAAATAGGTCAGCAGCAGCCCCAGCGGAATCAGCGCCGCGGCAGCGGCCAGCGCCGCGAGCCAGGCCGGCAGATGCAACAGCGGCAGAACGACGCTGCCAGCGGCGGCGGCGATGATCAGCATGGCGGCGATGATCGCGAGCGTCTGTGCCCGACTGGCGCTCGCTGCAGACGTAACGTTCATGCACTGGCCCCGACAAACGCTGGGTCCTCGAGCAACGAGCGCAAACCAAGTACCGGCCACTGCTCGTTTGCGCGCCGAAATGAGCCGGCGATGTAACGCTCGCAATGCACGATCGTGGGAGGCACGTCGGCGGTGAATTCAGCATCCGCGAAGCGGCGAAATCCGAGCACCTCGTCGACCACGAGCCCGGCCGGAATGTCGCGATGGTTGACGACGATGACGCGGGTATTGCGCGACATCGGCGTCGGGCCGGTGCCAAAAAAGGCTCGCAGATCGATGATCGGCAGTAGCTGACCGCGAATATTCGCCAGACCAAGGATCCAGCCCTTGGCTCCCGGCACCCGCGTGAGCGGCGTGGGCACACCCAGCACCTCGCGCGCTTCCTCGCGAGCGACCAGGTAGAGCTCGCCGGCCATGCGCAATGCCACGCCGACCCATTCGCCGGCTTGCGCGGCGTCGGGCGCGCTGCTGGCGGTCACGGCGCGTCCGCGGCGTTCGAGCTCGGCGAGCAGCTCGAACGGCCTATCGCGCAGACTCTTGAGCGCTACACTCTCCTGCATGTCAGGCGGCAAGTGTAGCCTCTGCCTTCTCGACCAGCTGGTCGGGCGACACGGGCTTGATCAAATAGTCGACTGCACCCTGCCGCAGACCCCAGACGCGATCGGCCTCCTGTCCCTTCGAGGTCACCATCACGATCGGAATGGTCCGCGTCTCAGGATCGTTGAGCAGCGTGCGCGTGGCTTGGTAGCCGTTGATGCCCGGCATGACGATATCCATGAAAATCAGGTCCGGATGCATCTGGCGCGCGAGCTTTATGCCCTCCGCGCCATCGATAGCGACGGCCGTGCGATAGCCATGACGCTCAAGCGCCTTCTGCATGACATGCACCTCCGTCGGTGAATCATCGATGATGAGGATCAGTGCCATCGCTTCATCTCCCGACGTGCGATTCGATCGCGCTCAGAAGCTCGTCCTTGGTGAAGGGCTTGGTCAGATAGTGCTCGGAACCGACAATGCGTCCTCGGGCGCGATCGAACAGCCCATCCTTGGAGGACAGCATGATGACCGGTATCGATCGAAAAACCTTGTTGTGCTTGATCAACGCGCAGGTCTGATAGCCATCGAGCCGCGGCATCATGATATCGACGAACACGATGTCGGGCTGATGATCGGCGATCTTGGCCAAGGCGTCGAAGCCATCGACCGCCGTAAAGACTTCACAGCCCTCCTTGGCCAGCAACGTCTCCGCGGTACGGCGGATCGTCTTGCTGTCATCGATGACCAGAACCTTGAGTCCCTTGAGATTCGAGCTACCGCCCGGCGCGAGGGCTCCGCCGCGCTCTTCCGCTGTCGATTCCATGCTCCAGGACCTCCGGATAGCCAATTACGCTGAGGGCGTGCGGCCCCTTCAGGCACAACCCCAACGTAAGCAAGTGCGCTGCGCGTTTTAACATATCGGCACACCCCCGGCTATGCCGCCTCCGTCACGTTTTTGAGAGCCCGAGCGCTCAGCTCGGAACATAATCACCGGGTCGATCTGCGGACGCTGTTTTGCTGTCGATTTGCGCGCTCGAGGAGTGAGGATGGGCACCCACCTGAGATTGGCTGTGGTCATGGATCCGATCGGGCACATCAAGTATGCCAAGGACACCACTTTCGCCATGCTGCAGGCGGCGCAAGCGCGCGGCTGGTCGCTGCACTATCTCGAGCAGGCCGACCTGCGGCTGCGCGACGGCACGGCGGAGGGCAATGCGCGGGCACTGACCGTGCGTCCCGATCCGACCGACTGGTACCGCCTCGCAGAACCGGCGCTGGAGCCCTTGGGTGGCTTCGACGTGATCCTGATGCGCAAGGATCCGCCGTTCGATACCGAATACATCTATACGAGCTACATCCTCGAGCGGGCTGAACTTGCCGGCGCGTTGGTCGTCAATCGCGCTCGCGGGCTGCGCGATATCAACGAAAAGGTGTACACGGCCTGGTTTCCGCAATGCTGCGCGCCGACGCTGGTGGCGCGCGACATGGCCGAATTGGCAGCATTTGCGCGCCAGTACGGCAAGGTCGTCTGCAAACCGCTGCACGGCATGGGCGGCCATTCGATTTTCGTGCTCGACGCCGCCGACAAGAACGCGCGCGTGATCTTCGAGACTTTGACGCAGGACGGCAGCCACTTCGCCATCGCGCAGAAGTACTTGCCCGAAATCGTGCAGGACGGCGATGCCCGCGTGTTGCTCGTGGATGGCGAGCCGGTGCCCTATGCACTCGCGCGCATCCCGAGCGCGCAGGACCATCGCGGCAATCTGGCCGCAGGGGCTCAGGGCGTCGGGCGAGCGCTGACGGAGCGCGATCGCTGGTTATGCCAGCAGATCGGACCGGCGATGCGCGCGGCGGGCATGCTGTTCGTGGGTCTGGACGTCATCGGCGGGTATGTGACCGAGATCAACGTAACCAGTCCGACCGGTGTCCGCGAGCTCGACCGGCAGTTCAATTTGAATATCGGCGACATGCTCATGGCGGCGATCGAGCGCGCACTCGCGCAGCGGTCGCGCTGATCGAGAACTGCCTGCCGCCGGGGCGCGCTCGCGCAGCTATACTTTATGCCGTGGCGGCTTCTATCCAGCTCAAACGCAGCAGTGCGTCACTGCCGCAACGCGAGGGCAGCGCGCCGGTAGGCGATCGGCTGCTGGCGATGCTGCTCCTGACGGCACTGCTGCACGCCATCGCGCTGCTGGGCCTGGGCTTCACCAGCGGCGCTCCAGCCGGGCGCGACCGCACGCCCGAGCTCGATGTCCTGCTGGTGACCGACGAGGTCCCCGAAGCACGCGCTAACGAGCGGGCCGCCTACCTGGCGCAGCGTACGCAGATCGGCGCCGGCAACACCGACCAGGCGCAGCACGTCGGCAGTCCGGCCAGTCGAGGCGCTCTGGCCATTCCTCGCAGCGGCGAGGCGGGAAGCGATCCGACCAATGCCCGGCGAGTCGACGCCGAGGAGCGCCCGGTGCTCACCAGCAGCGGCGAGAGCCCGGATATCCGCTACGTCGGCCAGATTGCGGCTGCCAGCGGCAGCACGCCGCTGCCGTTGATGATCGGCGACACGGAGGGCGACCCGCGCAGCGGGCGTGGCGATGCCGTGGAACTGCTGCTCAAGGGCAAGGCCGACGCTCAGCACTGGGTGACGCCGGACACCCGCGCCTCGAGGCTCGCCCCGTACCTCGCGGCTTGGAAACGCAAGGTCGAGCGCGTCGGAACGCTGAATTTCCCGACCGTGGCCCGCACCGCCGGACTGTCCGGAAGTCCGGTAGTCGAGGTCCAGATCGGCGCCAATGGCAAGTTGATCGACGCCAGCGTGCGCCGCAGCAGTGGCCATGGAGCGTTGGATGAAGCCGCCATGGCGATCCTGAAGCTCGCGAGCCCGTTCGATCCGTTCCCGGCGGATCTGGCTGCCGAGTACGCCCAACTGCGCTTTGCGTACCAGTGGGACTTCGTCGCCGGCAGCTTGCAAACCGGCGCTGTGACTGTGTCGTCAGATACGCAATCGGGACCTTGAGAGACCGCTGGGGCACCCCCATACTCGAATCCATGGGCGATTCCAGTTCATTGGCCAATCACCTGCTGATCGCGATGCCTTCGCTCGGGGATGGCCATTTTTCTCAGACCGTGGCGTTGGTATGCGAGCACAGCGACCGTGGCGCCCTGGGCATCGTGCTCAACAAGCCGTTGGGCATGAAACTCGGCGATGTCATGGCACAAATGAAGCTCGAAACCGCTGACATGAATATCAGCGAACAGCCGGTGCTGCGTGGAGGGCCGGTCCACACCGACCGCGGCTTCGTGCTGCACCGGCCGGGCGGCGACTGGGATTCGACGCACCGTATCTCCGATCAGGTGCAGGTGACGACCTCGCGCGACGTGCTCGCGGCCATCGCTCGCGGCGTCGGCCCGCAGGATGCCTTCGTCGCGCTCGGCTATGCCGGCTGGGAAGCCGGACAGCTCGAGCGGGAAATGCTCGACAATGCCTGGCTGAGCCTGCCGGTGGACGAGCGCATCGTATTCGACCTGCCGTTCGAGGATCGCTGGCAGGCTGCCTGGCAACTGCTGGGCGTCGACAGCTCCCGCGTCAGCTTCGTCGCGGGTCATGCCTGAGGCGCAGCCGCGCGTCGTACTGGCGTTTGATTTTGGTTTGCGTCGCATCGGCATCGCTTCCGGCGATACCGTCAGCCGCAGCGCTGCCCCTCACCGCGCCGTCACCATCGCCGCCGGTGGCATCGACTGGACCCTGATCGACCGCGCGCTCGAGGACTTCAAACCCCATCTGCTCATTGTCGGCAGCCCCTCGCATGCCGATGGCACGCCGGCCGCCTTGAGCGCGGCGGCGGATCGCTTCGCGGCCGCATTGGCGCAGCGTTCTGATCTGCCGGTGCGCCGCATGGACGAATACGCCTCATCGCTCGAAGCCGCCGAGGAACTCAAGCGTCACCGAGCCAGCGGACAGCGCCGGCGGCGCGTGCAACGCGCTGACATCGACAGCGCCGCAGCCGCTATCATTCTCGAACGGTGGTTGAACCGTGAGCAGGGGCAGGTGGCGGGCGATGAAACCGGTGGCGATGATTGAGCAGCGGCGACCGGACGGTTCACTGCGCCATCTGATCACGCTCGAGCACCTCGGGCGCAACGAGATCGATGCGCTTCTCGAGCGCGCACAGTACTTCGTACGCGAGCTCGGTCAGCCGCCGCCGCGCAGCGAGCGGCTGCGCGGCGTGACCATAGCAAATTTATTCACCGAGCCCTCGACACGCACGCGCGTATCTTTCGAGCTGGCCGGCCGGCGGCTCGGCGCGGACGTGGTCAATCTCGAGGTACAGCTGTCCTCGCGCGCCAAGGGCGAGACCATGCTCGATACCATCTACACGCTGCAGGCGCTGCATTTCGATGTGTTCGTGATTCGCGATGCCGAGCCCGGCGTGCTCGCGCACGTGGCCGCGCACGTGGCGCCGCACGTCAGTGTGCTCTCGGCCGGCGAGGCCCACCTGTCGCATCCGACGCAGGGCCTGCTCGATGCGCTGACCATTCGCCAGCACAAGGGCGCGATCGACGAGCAGACGATCGCGATCGTCGGCGACATTCGTCATTCCCGCGTGGCACGCTCGGCCTACCAGATATTCCGTGCCCTTGGTGCCCGCGAGCTGCGCATCGTCGCCCCGACGGCACTGATGCCCGACGCGCGCGAATTTGCCGGCTGCCGTCGTTTCGAGACGCTTGAGGAAGGGCTGCTCGGCGCGGATGTGGTCATGATGCTGCGCGTGCAGAAAGAGCGCTTCGCGCAGACCGAAATCCCGGACGGCGATGAGTATTTTGCGCGCTACGGCCTCACGGCAGCGCGGCTCGCGCGGGCTGCAGCCGACGCCATCGTCATGCATCCGCAACCCATGAACCGCGATGTCGAGATCGCATCGGACATCGCCGATGGTCCGCAGTCGGTGATCCGCGCTCAGGTCAGCAACGGCGTCGCCGTGCGCATGGCGGTGCTCGAGGCGGTGGCCGGACGGATGCCCGCTTGAGCGCAGCCTGGCGCGGCACGATCCTGCTCGAGGACGCGCCGGTGCTCAGACACGATCACTTCGAGGCCGAGCAGCACATTCTGCGCCTGCATTCGCCGCGCTGCGCGGCGCGCGCGACCCCGGGCACCTTCGTGCACCTGCGCTGCGCGCAGGAGCTGCCGATGCGCCGGCCGCTCTCGATCATGCGCGCCGAGCCCGACGCGGGCTGGATCGAACTGCTCTACAAGGTCACCGGAATCGGCACGCGCGCGCTGGCGCGCGCGCTGCCGGGCGAGACACTGAGTGTGCTTGGCCCGATCGGCGTCGGCTTCGCACCGCACCGCGAGCGCGCGCGTGTCTTGGCGATCGGCGGCGGCGTCGGAATTCCGCCGATGGTGTTCCTGGCCGAGCGGCTCATGGAATCGGCGCAGGCGGGCAGCGCGGCTGGCTGGAAGCCGCTGGTACTCATGGGTTCGGAGGTGCCATTCCCGTTCCGCGTGCGGCCATCTTCGATTTTGGTACCCGGCATGCCCGATGAGGTCATCGGTTGCATGCCGCTGCTGGATGACTGGAGCGTGCCTTCGAGGCTCGCGACGCGCGCTGGATATGCCGGCTGCTACGACGGCTTGGTGACCGATCTGGCGCGCGCCTGGCTCGCGAGTCGCTCCAGCGAGCAGCTTGCCGAAACCGAAATCTTCGCCTGCGGACCGATACCCATGCTCGCCGCGACCGCACGGCTCGCGCGGGAATTTGCGCTGCCGTGCCAGGTCGCGCTCGAGGAATTCATGGCCTGCGGGGTCGGTGGCTGCGCCGGCTGCGCCGTGGCCGTTCAGACCGCGCGCGGGCCCGCCATGAAACGCGTCTGTGTGGACGGCCCGGTCTTCGACGCCGCGGCTGTGTTCCCGCCCTGAGGGCGCCTACCGCGGGTGCAGCTGCAGTTTCTGTACCCGCCAGTTGAGCAGCTCGGCCACATACAGCTCATTTTCCGAGGGGCAACTGAGCGCGTGGATCCAGCCGAATTTCTTCACAGTCCTGCCGGCGCCGCCGAGCCAGCCGAGCACCTGGCCATCGAGATCGAGCTTGTAGATCCGGCCCGGATAGGCGTCGGAGACATACAGATACTGCCTCGGCCCCGGGGTGATGCACAGCGCCCAGGGTGCACCGGGCTGCATGGTGGCGTTCGCGGCGCTGCCGTCGGGCGCTTCCGCCGGGCGATCGCCGATGAGCACGGCCGCATTGGCAGGAGCGGGAACGTCGATGTGAAGCGTGCGCAGTAGGGTTCCCGCTGGACTGAAGACCTGAATTCGGCGGTTGCCTCGGTCGGCAACGTAGATCCGATCCTGATGGTCGGTGACGATCGAATGCGGCACGTTGAACTGCCCGGGGCCGGAACCTGGCTCGCCCCATGATCCAACCCAGTTGCCCTCCGGGTCGAATTTGGCGATGCGCGAGTTGATGTAGCCGTCGCTGATATAGATGTTGCCGGCGGAATCCCAGGTCACGTCGGTCGCCTGCCGGAACAGGCCATCGACGGGTGGCAGCGGCGGGTTCGGGTGCGAGAGCGCTCGGGCGGACTCATCGGCAGCTTCCGCCTTGCGGCCGAACACCATACGCACGCGACCGGCCGCATCAAAGCGCACCACGACGTCGGAGCCCTTATCGACCACCCAGATGTCGTCGTGAGAATCGACGCGAACCGAGTGCGCATAAGACCAGCCGTACAGGTTGTGGCCGATCTCGCGCACGAATTTGCCGTGCGCATCGAACTCGAGCAGCTGGGCGGCGGCGGCGGCATAGGCCGGTCCCGTGGAATTGCCGCGCGAGAGCACGAACACGTGCCGTTTGGAGTTCACGGCAACGCCCGCCACCTCGCCAAAGTAGATATCGCCGGGCAGCTGCAGGAAATCCGGCACCGCCTCGAAGGCAATCTCCGGCACGGTGCTCTGCGCTGGAGGCGGCTGCGTTTGGGTCTGCGCCTGTGCCTGTGCGTGCGCCGTGATCGCCATGCACACAGCCAGACCGAGCGCCATCGACAGCCTGCGCATGCACTACCCCCTGATAGCGCGCACAATCGCTCAGCCGAAATTGATCTTCGCTTCGAGGTTACTGCGGGAATCGGCGTGCGCGAGCGCCTCGTCGAGCGCGACGCGGCCGTCCTTGTACAGCTTGTGCAGAGCCGCATCGAAGCTGCAGACGCCGCTTTCGCCGCTGCGCATGATCGACTCCTTGATGCCGCTGACATCGCCGCGCTTGATCAATTCCGACATGTGCGGCGTATTGAGCATGACCTCGACCGCCGCTATGCGCTTGCTGTCGGGACCCATGACGAGCCGCTGCGCCAGGATGGCGCGCAGGTACTGCGACAGATCGAGCGTGACCTGCTTGTGCTGATCGAGCGGAAACATGTTGATGATGCGATCGAGCGTCTCGGCACAGTTGTTGGCGTGCAGCGTCGCCAGCACCAGGTGGCCCGTGCCCGACAGATTGATGGCCGCCTGCATGCTTTCACGATCCCGGATCTCGCCGATCAGGATCACGTCGGGCGCCGCACGCATGACACCGCGTAGGGCACGTTCGTAGCTCTTGGTATCGAGGCCGACTTCACGCTGATTGATGATCGAACGCTTGTTGCTGTGCAGAAACTCGATCGGATCCTCGATCGTGACGACATGGTCGGAGGCCGACTCATTGCGGTGATTGATCATCGCCGCCAGGGTCGTGGACTTGCCCGAGCCGGTGGATCCAACCACCAGCACCAGTCCGCGCTTGCCCATGGCCAGCTCGGTGAGCACGTCGGGCAGGCCGAGACTATCGAGTCGCGGCATGTCGGCGGTGATGTAGCGCAGTACCATGGCCGGATAGCCGCGCTGCAGAAAGATATTCACCCGAAAGCGGCCGAGCCCCGGCTCGGAGATCGCAAAGTCGATCTCGAGCTCGCGCTGAAAGTAGACGATCTGCTCGGGTGTCATGAGACCCAAGCAGATGGTGCGTACCGCCGCCGGCGGCAGCACCTGCTTGTTGATCGGGTAGATCTGCCCCTCGATCTTGATCTTGATCGGGGCATTCGAGGTGAAGAACAGATCGGATGCCTTGCGCTCCACCATGAGCTTGAACAGCGGCTTGGTGTTGAGCGACGGCTGGGCTTCGGGGCCGGTGATTTCGAGCGGCTCTGCTGACATGGGGTGCTTAGAAGTTCTTTCCTTCCTGCGCTTCTTCGGCGATCGACAGATCGCCGTCGGTCTCGATCGGCTTGCTGTCGCGCTTGCTCTCCAGCTTGACGCGCAGCCTGAGCTCGTTCTTCGAGTCGGCGTTACGCAACGCATCCTCGTAAGAGATGTAACCCTGCTCGTACAGATCGAACAGCGCCTGATCGAAGGTCTTCATGCCGATGCGGTTCGAGCGCGACATCACCTCTTTGATCTTCGCGACTTCGCCGCGGAAGATCAGATCCTGGATCAGCGGCGAGTTGAGCATGATCTCCATCGCCGCGATGCGCCCGCTGCCCGACTCGCGCGGAATCAGACGCTGTGAAATCAATGCGCGGATATTGAGCGACAGGTCCATGAGCAGTTGCTCGCGCCGCTCTTCGGGAAAGAAATTGATGATGCGGTCCAACGCCTGGTTGGAGCTGTTGGCATGCAGCGTGGCGAGCACCAGATGCCCGGTCTCGGCGAACTGGATGCAGTATTCCATGGTCTCGCGGGCACGGATCTCGCCGATCAGGATCACGTCCGGCGCCTGGCGCAGCGTGTTCTTGAGTGCCGCCTCCCACGAATCCGTATCGACGCCGACCTCACGGTGCGTGACTACGCAGCCGCGGTGCGGATGCACATACTCCACCGGATCTTCGATCGTGACGATATGGCCGCGGGTCTTCTCGTTGCGATAGCCGAGCATCGAGGCCAAGGTGGTCGACTTGCCCGAGCCGGTGCCACCGACCACGATCACGAGGCCGCGCTTGGAGAGCACGACCTCCTTCAGGATCGGCGGCAGGTCCAGCTCCTCGAACGATGGGATCTTGGCGTTGATGAGGCGGATCACGCAGCCGATGTAGCTCTGCTGCACGAAGGCGCTGACGCGGAAGCGGCCGATGCCGGGTGGCGCAATCGCGAAATTGCATTCCTTGGTGGCATCGAATTCCTTGGTCTGCCGGTCGTTCATGATCGCCCGCACCAGGATCGCGGACTGCTCGGAAGTGAGCGCGCGCTCCATCTGCGGGCGGATCTCGCCGTCGAGCTTGATCGCCGGTGGGAAATTCGCCGTGATGAACAGATCCGATGCCTTGCGCTCGACCACGCGCTTGAGCAGCTCCTGCATCAGCTTTATGCCTTGTTCGCGATCCATGGCTCGTGCGTCCTGCTGTCGCTGCGCTCGGTTGCCGGCACGCCCGCCGCTACAGCGAGTCCTTGTTCTGCGCCTTGTATCGGGCTTCTTCCTTGCTGACCATGCCCTTGGCGACCATCTCGGCCAGACATTGATCCAGGGTCTGCATGCCGGCGGACTGGCCAGTCTGGATCGAGGAGTACATCTGCGCGATCTTGCCCTCACGAATCAGATTGCGGATCGCGGGGGTGCCGATCATGATCTCGTGCGCGGCCACACGACCGCCGCCCGTGCGCTTGAGCAGGGTCTGCGAAATGACCGCGCGCAGCGACTCGGATAGCATCGAGCGCACCATCTCCTTTTCCTCGCCAGGAAACACGTCGACCACGCGATCGATGGTCTTGGCCGCGGAGCTGGTGTGCAGGGTGCCGAACACCAAGTGGCCGGTTTCGGCCGCCGTCAGCGCCAGCCGGATGGTTTCCAGATCCCGCATTTCGCCTACCAGGATGATGTCGGGGTCCTCGCGCAATGCCGAACGCAGCGCTTCACTGAATCCCAGGGTGTCGCGCTTCACCTCGCGCTGGTTGATCAGACAGCGCTTGGATTCGTGCACGAACTCGATCGGATCCTCGATCGTGATGATGTGGTCGGGACGATTGTCGTTGCAGTAATCGATCATGCCGGCGAGCGTGGTGGATTTGCCCGAGCCGGTCGGGCCGGTCACCAGCACCAGACCGCGCGGCAGCATGCACAGGTCGCGAAAGATCTTGGGTGCGGCGAGATCATCCAGGCTCAGGATCGTCGATGGAATATTGCGGAACACCGCGCCGGCGCCGCGGTTCTGATTGAAGGCGTTGACTCGAAAGCGCGCCAGCTTGGGAATTTCGAACGAAAAATCGGTCTCGAAAAACTCTTCGAAGGCCTTGCGCTGCTTGTCGTTCATGATGTCATACACCATGCCGTGCACTTCCTTGTGCGTCAGCGCGGGCATGTTGATGCGCTTGATGTCGCCGTCGACCCGGATCATCGGCGGCACACCCGCCGACAGATGCAGATCGGAAGCGTTATTCTTGACGGCGAATGCCAGCAGTTGCGCGATATCGACAGCCATCCGAATTGTTCCTCGCTCGTCCTGCGGCAGTTGTTGGCGTGCCTTAGGGGTCAACAGGCAGCCGGTCTGCAGTATAGCGGAGGGGCTTTACCACCAATATGTTAATCGCTCCGCAGAATTCATCGCTCGAGCGCCTGTTGGCCGCAAATTTATTCGCGCTGCAGCAGGAAATCGCTGCCACGGCGCGCGCGGCCCACCGGAGTGAGGACTCGGTCACGCTCGTCGCTGTCAGCAAGGGCCAGCCGGCAAGCGCCGTGCGCAGCGCCGCGGCGCTCGGGCAGCGGCACTTCGGCGAGAGCTACCTGCAGGAGGCGCTGCCGAAGATCCGCCAATTGCGCGATCTGCCGCTGACCTGGCACTTCATCGGCCGAATTCAGACCAACAAGACCCGCGCGATTGCGGAGCAGTTCGATTGGGTGCATGGCATCGACCGGCTGCGCATCGCCGAACGCCTCGCGAGCCAACGACCGCACCATGCACCGCCGCTCGAGGCGTGCATTCAGGTCAACATTGGCCAGGAGGCGGGCAAGGCCGGGGTCGCGGCCGACGAGGCGCAGGCGCTGGCGCTGGCGGTCCAGGCGCTGCCGCGGCTGCGATTGCGCGGCCTCATGTGCATCCTGCCGGCGGGGCAGGGCCGTGAGGCCAATCGGCGCAGCTTCGCCGCGCTGCATGTCCTGCAACAGCGCATCGGCAGGCTCGGCCCAGCGCTCGATACCTTGTCGATGGGCATGAGCGCAGACTTCCGCGAGGCGATCCTCGAAGGCGCCACCCTGGTTCGGATCGGCACGGCGCTATTCGGGCCGCGGAGCGAACAGCCGCTTGGCTAGAATGCTGCCATGAACAACGGCACCGACCTGCAGATCGCCTTCATCGGCGGCGGCAATATGGCGCGTGCGCTGATCGGCGGCCTGCTGCGACAAGGCGTGTCCGCGCGGCAGCTGTGCGTCGGTGAGCCGCAGGCCGCGGCGCGCGCACAGCTCGAGCGCGAGTTTGGCGTGCGCACCACGGCCGATAACCGCGAGGCGATCGCCGCCGCGTCGGTGGCTGTATTGGCCGTGAAACCACAGCTGACCGCGCAGGTCCTGCGCGCGCTGCAGGGCGCGCCGATGGCACAGCGGCCGCTGCTGCTGTCCATTGTGGCCGGCGTGCGCATTGCTGATCTGGCGCGGCTATGTGCGCCCTCAACGCCGATTGTCCGCGCCATGCCCAATCGTCCGGCACTGCTCGGCGCCGGCATTACCGCGCTGTATGCGGCGCCGGCTGTGACCGCTGCGCAACGTTCACAGGCCGAAGCGATTGCGCGCGCCGCCGGCCGCGTCGTCTGGTTGCGCGCGGAAAGCGAGCTCGATATCGTCACCGCGCTTTCGGGCAGCGGTCCGGCGTATTTCTTTCTGCTGGCCGAACAGCTGGCGCAGGCCGCGGTCGCGCTCGGCCTGGACCCGCAGACCGCGTCGGTGCTCGCTGCAGAAACGCTCTACGGCAGCGGGGCGTTGTCGCGCGGCGAGGCCACGCTGGCCGAGCAGCGCGCCGCCGTCACTTCCAAGGGCGGCACGACCGAGGCCGCGCTGCAGGTGCTCACAGCGGGCGGTTTCGGCCCCCTGGTCGAGAGCGCGCTGCGCGCCGGCGCGCAGCGCAGTGCCGCGCTGGCCGACCTGGCGGCGGCCGCGGTGAGTTCCCATGCGATCGAACCTAGCTCATGAGAGTGTACCGATGGCCGCCTTGATTTTTCTGCTCGAAACGCTGCTGTCGCTCTGCACGCTCGCGGTGCTGCTGCGGCTGCTGCTGCAATGGTCGCGCGCCGATTTTCGCAATCCCCTGGCGCGCTCGATCGTGAATCTGACCAATCCGGTGATCGTGCCGCTGCGGCGCCTGCTGCCCGCCATCGGCCGCGTCGATACGGCATCCTGCCTCGCGGTCGTGGTGTTTGCGCTGCTGCAGGTGTCAGTGTCCTGGCTGCTGAACGGCTTCGGACCGCCGCCGGCGCTGATCTGGCTGCGGCTGACCGTGATCGAGATTCTGCGCACCACGCTCTGGACCTATTTTTTCGCGATCTTTCTCTACGCCATGCTGTCGCTGGTGGCCCCGGGCGTGTATTCGCCGGCGCAGAGCCTGTTGGTATCGCTGTGCGAACCGATCCTGCGGCCGCTCAGGCGTGTGATTCCGCCGCTCGGGGGTCTCGACCTCTCGCCGCTGTGGGCCGGCATCGCGATTCAAACGCTGCTGATTCTGCTGCGATGAAGCGCAGTTCGACGCTGCATGCCGCGCGCCGCGCGCACCAGCGGCAGACACCCGTCGCCTTCGGCGTGCACGCGGGCCTATAAAAAAAGGCATTTGCTCGATGCCAGTTACCGAAAAAACATTTGCGTGGGCGCAGCGGTATGTTATGTTGCGCGCCGTTTCGTGATCGTTTCATTCGTTATGCGCCGACAAAACCGGCGTTGGCATACACTCGAGGAGATTCAGCAATGGCAAAAAAAGGTGGGGCACCGACCAAGTCGGAGATTCTGGCCCAGGTTTCCAAGGACACGGAACTCTCCCGCAAACAGGTCAGTGAAGTATTTGAGTCCCTCAACGGTATTATTAAGAAGAGCCTGCGGGGCAATGGTTTATTTACACTTCCTGGACTTCTCAAGCTCAAGGTCGTGAAGCGCCCGGCAACCAAGGCTCGCGAAGGTGTCAATCCTTTCACGGGCGAGAAGATGACGTTCAAGGCCAAGCCCGCCAGCAAGAAAGTTCGCGCACTGCCGCTGAAGAATCTGAAGTCGTTTGTGAACTGACCGTCGAGTCCGATCACAGTACGGTTACATGAGCCCGGCAGCTGTAGCTGCCGGGCTCTTTGCCTTCAAGAAGGCGGCGTCAACAGGGCGGCGTGTTGATCAGAACTGCAGCAACGCCGCGCGCAGCTCAGGCAGGTGGCCGTGGAAGAAGTGATCGGTACCGGGCAGCAGCCGCAGCACCGGTGAGGGTGAGAAGCGCGCAGCGAAGGCGCTGACCTCCCGATAATCGACCACCTCGTCGGCCTGACCCTGGACGATCAGCCACGGACAGGTAGGCGGCGCGCTCTCAGTGTAGAGCAGGTACTTCACTGCCGGTGCGACCGTGATGAGCCGGGCCGGCTGCGCGGCCGTCGCGGCCAGCAATGCCACCATCGCGCCGAAGGAAAAGCCGGCCAGCGTCAACGGTGCCTTGCCCCAGCGCTGCCGCCCCCAGGCGATGATGGCCAGCGCATCCTCGGTCTCACCCCTACCCTCGTCGTACTGTCCCTCGCTCTGCCCTACCCCGCGAAAATTGAAGCACAGCGTCGGCAGGCCCTGCTCCTGCAGGCTGCGCGCAACGGTGTGCACGACTTTGTTGGTCATCGTACCGCCGTAGAGCGGATGGGGATGACAGACGACGCCGAAGCCAACGCGCGTCCCGGAGCCTGCCGCCCCGGCCTGCGGATCCTCCAGCAGTGCCTCCAGGACGCCCGCCGGACCCGGGATGCGCTGTGGCTCGGCGCGCGGCGGCCGGAATCTCAAGTCGCCTTGCCGCCGTCGAAGTTCAGCGAGGCCGAGTTGATGCAGTAACGCAGCCCGGACGGATCCGGACCATCCTCGAAGACATGGCCCAGATGTGCACCGCATCGCGCGCATTTGACTTCGGTGCGCGTCATCCCATGGGACCTGTCGGTCTGCGTTCGCACTCGATCCGCGGCCAGGGGCAGCCAGAAACTCGGCCAGCCTGAACCGGACGCGTACTTGGTATCCGAGCCGAACAGTTCCTGGTCGCAGCAGACGCAGCTGTAGAGGCCCTTTTCCTGGTTGTACGCGTAGGCGCCGCTGAAGGCGGGCTCTGTGCCCTTCTGCTGGGTGACCCGGTACTGCATATCGGTCAGCCGGGCGCGCAACTCGGCGTCACTGGGCGGTTTGGCATCCATGTTGGGCTCCTGAAGGTCGCGGTCGGAGGTCACGCGCGAATTATTGACGCGGCTCGACCAGACGCACCAGCAGCTTGTTGAGCCGGCGCGCGAACTCGGCAGCGTTGGCCAGTTGACCCTCATCGGCAAGGCTGGCCTGGTCGTACAGCAGCAGCGCCAGCTCGCTGAAGGACTCGGCCTCCTGCAGACCGTCCATGTAGCGGACCAGCGGATGGGCCACGTTGAGCTCGAATACGGGCGCGCTGGCCGGAATCGCCTGACCGTTGGCCGCGAATACCCGTCGCATCGCTGCCGACAGCTCGGCCTCGCCGTGCACCAGACAGGCAGGGGAATCCCGCAGCCGCTCGCTCACGCGCACCTCGAGCACTTTATCGCCGAGCGCATCCTTGAAGCGTTTGAGCAGTCCCTTGTGCTCGCGCCGCTCCTCGTCGATGCGCGCGCGCTCCGCGGCTTCGGCCAGACCGCCCAGTTCCAGGTCACCGCGCGTGACGTCCTTGAAGCGCTTGCCCTCGAACTCGCCGATGCGCCCCATGACCCACTCATCGACACGATCGCCCATGAGCAGGACTTCGACCTCCTTCTGCCGCAACAGCTCCAGATGCGGGCTTTCGCGCGCCGCGTCCAGGCTTTCGGCGACGATAAAGTAGATGCGATCATGACCTGGCCGCATGCGTCCGACGTACTCGGCCAGGCTCACGCGCTCCTCGTTGTCCGCCCGGGCGGTGCTGGCAAAGCGCAACAGTGGCAGCAGCCGCTCACGATTGCCCGCGTCTTCCGCCAGTCCCTCCTTGAACGCACGGCCGAACTCACGCCAGAACTGCTGATAGTTATCCGCTTCGTCCTTCGCCAGCCGCGCAAGCATCTCGAGCACGCGGCGCGTCAGCGCGCTGCGCATGGCCTCGACCTCATGATCGTGCTGCAACAGCTCGCGCGAGATGTTCAGCGGCAGGTCGTTCGAGTCGACGACGCCCTTGATGAAGCGCAGGTACAGGGGCAGGAACTGCTCGGCGTCGTCCATGATGAACACGCGCCGCACATAGAGCTTGAGGCCGCGCGCGGCCTCGCGCTGCCACAGGTCGAATGGGGCGCGAGCGGGCACATACATGAGACTCGTGTACTCGCGCTTGCCCTCGACGCGATGGTGGCTCCAGGCCAGCGGATCGCTATCGTCATGGGCGATGTGGTGGTAAAAATCGCGGTATTCCTCGTCCTTGATCTCGCCGCGCGGGCGCGACCAGAGGGCCTGCGCCTGGTTGACGTCCTCATACTCGAGGGCGGCGGTCGACTCCTTCTGCATGCGCACCGGGAAGGCGATGTGATCGGAGTAGCGTCGCACTAGCGAGCGCAACCGGAACGGTTCGGCGAATTCCTTCGCGTCCGGCTTCAAATGCAGCACTACGGTGGTACCGCGCTCGGCGCGCGTAAGGGTCTCGACGGTAAACTGCCCGTCGGCGCTCGATTCCCAGCGGACCCCCGCCTCGGGGGCCGCATCGGCACGGCGCGTCAGTACCTCGACCCGCTCGGCAACGATAAAGGAGGAGTAGAAGCCGACGCCGAACTGGCCGATCAGCTGCGCGTCCTTCTGCTGATCGCCGGTCAGACGCTTGAAGAACTCGGCTGTGCCCGACTTGGCGATCGTCCCGAGGTGGGAGATGGCTTCCTCGCGGCTCATGCCGATACCGTTGTCGCGGACACTCACCGTGCCGGATTTGGGGTCGGTATCGATCCAGATGGCGAGCTCGCCATCCTTGCCGCGCAGCGCCGGATCCGACAGCGCCAGGAAGCGCAGCTTGTCGTTGGCATCGGAGGCGTTGGAAATCAGCTCCCGCAGGAAAATCTCCCTGTGGCTGTACAGGGAGTGGATCATCAACTGCAGCAGTTCGCGGACCTCGGCCTGGAAGCTCAGTTGCTCGCGCTCGCTCGACATGTCACCACCCGCCTTGACCCACCCAGCGGCGGTATGGGGTCGAGCGGCGATGCTTTCAAGTCAGGCGCAGCATGTGCCTGCAGGCGCCGAGCCAGTCGTCCATCTCATCCCAGAGCAGCAGGAACACTTCCATGGTCATGACATCGCAGTGAAGGTACCGCGATGCTAAAAACCCCGGCTCGAGTCGGGCGTGCCCTACCTCACAGGGTGCGCCCCCTCACACGGTCATTGCTCCGGCTTGCGGGCCGTGTCGCGCATGCGTAGTCTGCACACGGACATAATATTCGGCAGGTCAGGTGCTTATGCAGCGAATCGTCGTGCTGAACCCGAAAGGCGGGTCGGGCAAGACGACCATCGCCATCAACGTCGCCAGCTATTTTGCCCAACGCGGCGAGCGGCTCGTGCTGATGGACTACGACCCGCAGGCATCTTCGGCGCACTGGCTCAGCAAGCGCCAGGATACCCAGCCGCATATCGCGCTGATCGCCGCCTTTGAGCGCGATGCGCGCATCACGCGCAGTTTTCAGCTGCGTATCCCTCAGGGAACGGATCGGGTCGTGGTGGATACGCCAGCGGCTCTCGAGGCCAATGAGATCCCGGATCTGATCCGCGGCGCCGATAAGATCCTGGTGCCGGTGCTGCCTTCGGACATCGACATACACGCCTGCTCGCGCTGCGTGCAGAATCTGCTGCTGGTAGCGAAGGTGCGCCGGGATGAAAACCGCCTCGGTATCATCGCCAATCGCGTACGCCGCAATACCCTCATTTACCAGTCGCTGACGCGCTTCCTGGCGACGCTCAACATTCCGATCGTAGCGACGCTGCGCGACTCGCAGAGCTATGTGCGCTCGGCCGAGAGCGGCTATGGCCTGGCGGAGATGAAATCCGCCCAAGTCGCTGAAGACTGGGCCGACTGGCAGTCGATGTTCGAGTGGCTCGAATCGCCAACCTATCACCGCGCCCAGAGCGGCAGCATCAGCTCCTCTGCACAGCGCTGAGCTGCCATGACCCTAGGGTTTGCTATCGTCCTTCCAGTCGATGCGCATCTTGTCCGCCCAGCTCTTGTAGTTCGACCAGGTATATAGATTGCGCGTGATGGCCGCATGGCGTGTACGCGAGCCCTGCATCTGCTCGAGCCAGCGCGCATATGCTTCGGCCCCGCTCGGTGCCTTTTGCTGAGAGGCCAACGCCTCCTCCGCAGTCTCGACCTTCGGCTGTTCGACTTTGCTCATGTGGGCTCAGGGACCTCCTGCGTGGCGGTCAGACTAGGGCGCCACCGCCAGGGGAGACAGGAACTGGGTCACAGCGGCGCAGCGCCCGCCAGGCTCAGCCGCAGCAAGCCGCGGACAGTGATAAAAACGAGAGCTGCAACCGCCAATAATGCGGACTCGGGCTCGAGCGCCCTTGCGATTCAGGCCACCAGGCGGTAGCAGGGACGGTAGAGGCTGCCCGGCAGCTTCATGCGGCGCTGGGCGACGAACGCTGTCAGCAGCTCATCGAGCAGCGGCATGATCTGCGGGTCGGCGGCGATTTCGTACGGGCCGTAGCGCTCGATCGCGGCGACACCCACTTCCTTGACGTTGCCGGTCACGATGCCGGAGAACGCCCGCCGGAGATTGGCGGCGAGGCGATGCACGGGTTGGCGGCGATGCAGCTGCAGCTCGCGCATCGATGCGTGGGTCACCACGAAGGGCTGTTGCATGTCGTAAGGCACCCGCAGCAGCCAATTGAAGTTGAACGAGTCGTTCTGGTGGCGCCGAAACTCGCGCACCTGCTCGAAGCAGCTCACCAGATGCCGCGCGACGCCGGCGGGATTGTCGATGATGACTTTGAGGCGCTGCAGGGCCTCAGTGCCGAGCGTGCCCTCGATGAAGCGCGCAATCTGCTCGAAGTAGCCGGCACTGGCCGCTGGACCCGTCAGCACCACGGGCAGCGGCTGCGCCGCGTTGGCCGGATCGAGCAGTACGCCGAGCAGATAGAGAATCTCTTCGGCGGTCCCGGCACCGCCCGGCAGCACCACGATGCCGTGCGCCAGACGAACGAACGCCTCGAGGCGCTTTTCGATGTCGGGCATGATGACCAGCTGGTTGACGATCGCATTCGGCGGCTCCGCGGCGATGATGCCGGGTTCGGTCAGGCCGATGAAGCGTCCATGGGTGATGCGCTGCTTGGCGTGGCCGACACCGGCGCCTTTCATGGGCGCTTTCATGGCGCCCGGTCCGCAGCCGGTGCAGACGTCGAGTGCCCGCAGCCCGAGCTCATAGCCGATGCGCTTGGCATACTGGTATTCGGCGTCGCCGATCGAGTGTCCGCCCCAGCAGACCACGAGGTTCGGCCGTGCCTTGTAATCGAGCACCCGCGCGTTGCGCAGGATATGGAATACGGCGTTGGTGATCGAGGAGGGATCGAGTGTGTCGAGGCGGCCTACGCTGATGATTTCATTCGCGGTGTAGATGACGTCGCGCAGCACCGCGAACAGGTGCTCCTTGATGCCATGGATCATCTGACCATCGACGAAGGCCGCGGCCGGAGCATTGCTGATCTGCAGTTTGATGCCCCAGGCATGCCGCACGATCTGCACGTCGAAATTGCGATAGCGCTCGAATATCTCCTTGGCGTTGTCGTTGTCGCTGCCGGAATTGAGCACCGCAAGCGCGCAGTTGCGAAACAGCGTGTAAAGTCCGGTCTGGCTGGTATCGAGCAGCTTGTCGATCTCGGCCTGCGAGAGGTTTTCGAGACTGCCGCGCGGCGCCACCCGCGCGTCGACCGAATCGGCCACGACCACGCCGGCATCCATCGGCGCCCCACCCCCACGAACTGGCACGGTCGTCAAGGCAGAATTTCGATCGGCGTATTGTCCTGCGTCATCATCCACAACTCCACCATATCGGAATCGGACATGGCGATGCAGCCATCGGTCCAGTCGGACTTCGCATAATACTCGGGCGGATGGCGCAGGTTGTTCGGCAGCCCATGCAACATGATCGAGCCGCCCGGGTCGACGTGCTCGTGCCGCGCGCGACGCAGGTCGCGGTAATTCGGGTAGGAGACTTGAATCGATAGGAAGTAATCGCTGCGCGGATTGCGGCGCGTGAGCTGATAGCGCCCCTCGGGCGTGCGGAAATCGCCGGCGCGCTGCTTGGGGCCCTCCGGCACCAGTCCCAGCGCCACACGGTAGCTGCGCAGAACCTCGCCACGACGCATCAAATAGAGTCGGCGCTCGGCCTTGCGCACGACGATCGCATCGGCCAGCGGCACGATGGCCGAGAGCACGCCGTTGTCGCCGAGCGCCCCGGGGGCCGGCAATGCAGGGCGCACCGAGTCATCGATGGAATTGGAGGCAATGTCAGGCCAGGCGAGGCCGGGCACGCTCAGTAGTGAAAGCAATGCTGGCAGAATACGTCGCATCGGCTTGAATTATAGGCACACCATGGCCGCCGAGCGAGCGTACCTCGTTCACAGGCCGGTGACGTCTTCTACTTTAGGTAAAGAAATCTGCGTACCGGGGCGCAAGTCGCTGAAATCCATATCCGGGTTGTACTGCTGCAACAGCCAGATCGGCACTTTGACGTTGCGCTGCGTGATGCTCCAGAGCGAATCGCCCCGCCGCGCGACGTAGATCTCGGAGCCCGCAATGCGGTGCGATGCGAAATACGCGGCCTGCAGCTTCTCGTGGTAATCGCGCCGCCGCTGCTCGAACTGCGCGGGCGTGGAGCGATCGAACTGGAGCTTGAGGCGCCGGCCCATGATGACGGGTTTGCGGCCACGCAGCTTGTTGAGCGCACGCAGCCGCGCCGCCGAGGTGCCCAGCCAGTCGGCATAGTGACCGAGTGTCTCGGCAGCCACGACGCGAATGCTGCCATCCGCGGCCACCGAGTAATCGACCGGGTCGGCTGACTCCTGCCCGGTGATGCCGGGCATGAGCTCCGGACCTTCGGCCTGCTCTTGCGCGGCCGAGACCGGCTCTGTGCTGCCCTTGGCACTGTGCGCCTCGGCCACAGCCCGGTCTTCTTCCTGGCTCTCCTGCACGGCGGCCTGGGCCGAATCGAGGTTCGCCGCCGTGGTCACGGTCTCCGGCTCGGGGACGGCGGCCACCAGCCGCAGACGCTCGCCGCCGTAGAGGTAATCAGGGTCGGGAATCGAATTGAGCGCCATGAGCTTAGCGACCGTTACGCCGGTGCGCGCGGCGATGGTCGAGACGGTGTCATCGCTCTGCACCTGGTAGTACTGCGAGTCGGCCGCGTCGGGGGCAAAGTGGCCAGGCGCCGCGGTTGCCGTAGCGCTGGCCACGGTCGGTACCGGCGCGGGACTCGCGCTCGCGGCGGGTACCGCGGGCGCTACGCTCGCGGGCGGCGTCACCGCAGCCACGACGACCGGCTTCGAAGCGCCCAGGCGCTGGGCAAGCAGGTCCGAAGTCCATTTCGAGGCTGATCCGGGCAGGCGCACGACGTAGCCGGCAGGAATCATGCGCTGGCCGCTCCAGACGGGCGGGCGCAGCGCCGGATTGAGCTCGCGCAGCGTCTCACGATCCACGCCCAGCGTTTTCACCAGCGCCGTGCTGCTGGCGCTGGTGCTGAGCTTGACCTCCACGAATTGCGGTTCTGCGCCGCGGTGCAGCGAGCCAAAGTACTTATCGGGATCTTCGGCGATGCTCAGCGCCGCCAGGAACGAGACATAGAAGTTGCGCGAGGCAAAGCCGAAGGTCGGACTGTGGTATTCGCGCACGATGCGCACGATGTCGTCCGTATCGAGCTGCTCACGCGCGCGGCGCATGCCCTCGGCGCCGTGATTGTAGGCGGTAATCGCGAGCGGCCAGCTGCCGAGCAGGCGATAGTTGTAGTTCAGCAGCTGTGCGGCCGCTTCCGTTTCCCGAAACGGATCCATGCGCTCATCGACCGCGGCGTCGATCCGCAGGAAGCGCCGCCCGGTCGAGCGCATGAACTGCCAGAGGCCGGCGGCGCCGACCTTCGAATAGGCGCTCGGGTCGAACGAGGACTCCACATGCGGCAGCGCAGCGATCTGCGCTGGCAGCCCTAGATTAGCCAGTACCTCGGCGATGTGCGCTTCCCAGGCGCCGGCACGCACGAGCCCGGCGCGGAAGCGGTCGGATTGACCGAGTTGAAAGCGCACATCGTCCACCGCCTCGGCAAATCTCGCCGGCGGGGTATCCGTTCCCCATAGATCGCGCACCTTCTGCTCATCTGAATTTTGCGGCGCCGCACCGCTGGCCAGGTGCCGCAGGATCTCCTGGACGCGGCTGCGCTGCGCGTCGACTCGACGCGAGCGCTCGTGGATCGGCGTGTCGGCGTCGAAGTGCAGCGTCTCGTAGATGACCGAGAGCCGGTGCTGATCGTGGATGAAACCTTCGTTGGTCGAGATCTGGCTGTAGACGCGGATCCAGAACTGCACGTCCGGCTCGAGCTCCGGCGGACGCGGCAACAGCTCCTCGGCAGCTGGCGTGAGTCGCGACAGACACAGCAGCGTCAGCAGCAGCCACAGGCGTTTCATGGGGCGCAGAATTAACACGCCGCCGCCGAACTGCGCGTTACCGAACTTCACATTCCAAAGAGCGGGGCGAGCATCCGCCCAGCGGCGCCTCGGTGCACGCCTGCTGCCTGCGGCCGCGCGAATCGCCGACCCTTGTCCGCTGCTGGCATCAGCCGCACTTGGACTCACCACAGTTCAGGCAGGTCATGCAGCCGTCCATCATGACGACCGCTGCGGTGCTGCATTTGCTACAAAGCGCCGCGCCCTCGGGGAAATGAGATTTCGCGAACGCATCCTGCTGTCGTGTCCGCGCCTCGAACTCCGCGCGCTTCTCCTGCACGAGCTTCTTCTGATGCTCGTCCAGCTCAACCTTGCGCATCATTCCGATGGTCTGCAGGTGCTTCTCGATCACGTACCCAAGCTCGGCGATGATCGAGGGCATGAACTTTCCGCCCGGCTGCCAGTAGCCGCCGCGCGGGTCAAACACGGCCTTGAGCTCATCGACCAGGAATGCGACGTCGCCGCCTTTGCGGAATACCGCGGAGATGATGCGCGTGAGGGCTACAATCCACTGGAAGTGATCCAGGTTCTTCGAGTTGATGAACACCTCGAACGGCCGGCGCTGCTCGTATTCGGTGCCCTCATTGAGGACGATATCGTTGATCGTCACATACATCGCGTGGTCCGACACCGGTGTCTTGATCTTATAGGTCGAGCCGATCAGCACCTCGGGGCGCTGGATCTCCTCGTGCATGCGGATGACCTTGGCGGTGCTGCCATCGCGACTGTGCGCCAGCTCCTCGTTCGCAGCGGACGCCGCCGGCTGTTCCTCGGGCTTGTGCACGTGGTATTTGACGATGCGTTTGTCGATTCGTGTAGACATGATCAGAACTTCCCGTAGTAGCCTTCCTTCAGGGCATCAAACAGATTGGCGGCGCTGTGCGTCTCGCCGTCGTACTCGATCTCCTCATCGCCACGCACCTTGATCTGGCTGCCATCCTCGAGCGTGAACACGTAGGTGGTGTTCTTGAGGTCCTCCTCCTTGACCAACACGCCCTGGAACGCCTCCGGATTGAAGCGAAAGGTGGTGCAGCCTTTGAGCCCCTGCTCGTGCGCGTAGCGGTAGATCCCCTTGAAGTCCTCGTAAGGATAGTTCGTCGGTACGTTGGCGGTCTTGGAGATTGACGAGTCCACCCACTTTTGGGCCGCGGCCTGGATGTCGACATGCTGCCGGGGCGTGACCTCGTCGGCGGCCGTGAAGTAGGCCGGCAGCGCCTCGGCCTCAGCGGTCGCGCCCGGCATCGCGCGCGCATTCACCAGCTCGCGATAGGCCAGCAGCTCGAAGGAAAAGACATCGATCTTTTCCTTGGTCTTGCGGCCGGCGCGGATAACGTTGCGGAAGTAATGATGCGCGAACGAGGGCTCGATGCCATTGCTGGCGTTATTGGCCAGCGACAGCGAGATCGTGCCGGTCGGAGCGATCGAGGTGTGATGCGTGAAGCGGGCGCCGATCTGGGCCAGCTGCTCGACCAGCTGCGGCGCAACCTCCGCCATGCGCTGCATGTAGCGGCTGTAGCGCGCGTGCAGCAGCCGTCCCGGTATCCTGGCGCCGGGCTTCCAGCCGTCGCGCACCATCTCCGGCCGCTTGCGCAGCAGCGCCGGAGTGACCGTGAACTCCTCGTTCATGATCGGCGCCGGGCCCTTCTCGCGCGAGAGCTCGAGCGCCGCCTCCCAGCCCGCGAGCGCCATTTCGCGCGCGACGTCCTCGGTGAATTGCATCGATTCACTCGAGCCGTACTTCATACCGAGCAACGTCATGGTCGAGCCCAGGCCCAGGAAGCCCATGCCGTGGCGGCGCTTGCGATGGATCTCCTCGCGCTGATAACTCAGCGGCAGGCCATTGATCTCGACCACGTTGTCGAGCATGCGCGTGAACACGCGCACCACCTCACGATACTCGCCCCAGTCGAAGCGCGCCTGCGGCGTGAACGGCTCGCGCACAAAGCGCGTGAGGTTGACCGAGCCGAGCAGGCAGGAGCCGTAGGGCGGAAGCGGTTGTTCGCCACAGGGGTTGGTGGCGCGGATGTTCTCGCACCACCAGTTGTTGTTCATGTCGTTGACGCGGTCGATCAGAATGAATCCGGGCTCGGCGAAGTCATAGGTCGAGGACATGATCACGTCCCACATGCGCCGCGCCGGCAACGTCCGGTAGACACGGCAGGCAACCAAGCCCTCCTCGTTGACCACATAGCCTTCGTGCACCGGCCATTCGCGCCAGACGAATTTCTGTGCATCGGTGAGATCGGGCTGCTCGGCCTCGTACTCGCGCCGGGTGAGCGGGAACGCGAGCTTCCAGTCACTCTCCTCGCGCACGGCCCGCATGAATTCATCGCTGACCAGCAGCGAGAGATTAAATTGACGCAACCGCCCGTTCTCTCGCTTGGCACGAATGAAATCCATCGCATCGGGATGGCCGACGTCGAAGGTCCCCATTTGCGCGCCGCGCCGGCCGCCGGCCGAGGAGACGGTGAAGCACATCTTGTCGTAGATATCCATGAACGACAGCGGGCCGGAGGTGTATGCGCCGGCGCCGGATACGTAGGCCCCGCGCGGGCGCAGGGTCGAGAACTCATAGCCGATGCCGCAGCCGGCCTTGAGCGTCAGACCGGCCTCGTGCACTTTGCCGAGGATGTCATCCATCGAGTCGCGAATCGTGCCCGAGACGGTGCAATTGATGGTCGAGGTCGCGGGCTTGTGCTCCCATGCGCCGGCATTGGAAGTCACGCGCCCGGCCGGGATGGCGCCCTGGCGCAATGCCCACAGAAAGCGCTCGTAGCAGGTGTCACGCAGATCCTCGCGTTCGACATCCGCCAGCGCGCGCGCGACGCGCTTATAGGTGTCGTCCATGCTCGCATCGAGCGCCTGCCCGTCTTTCGAGCTCAGTCGGTACTTCTTGTCCCAGATGTCCAGGGAAGCCTCCTGGAAGGGAATGGAATCCACCTCTCGAGATTCGAGTTTCATCACGGAATTCATGATAGTGGCGGCTCCCCTCTCTGCCAGAAATCGCGCGACCGGCCTAACACAATATCTTGTTGTGCGAACCGGGGAGGGTAATCAAGGCGAATGGTCACCGTCAAGATTATGAAATATAAAATTTCCAATATTTAATTATTATAATTCATACAGATACGACATTATTCGCAGTGTCATCGCAATCAAAACTTTTGCATTCCGCGCGCCGCGCGACCAGCGCCGGACCCCTACATATTGTGTCCACGCATCATGCACCGAGCGTGCACAGTCCATCCACAGCCTATGCACACAGCCGAGCCCTTGAAACGGCGCAGATCAGCCTCAAATCAATGCGCAACGACAGGGCCATCGCGGCACTGTGGGATTGACCCGATACGTCGATTCAAACCGCCTTTTGGAGGATTACGATCATGACATTGATACGGTATGAACCCTGGCACGTGGTGGACCGGCTGCACCGGCAGATCGATCAGATCTTCGGCGACAGCTTCGCCTCACCCGCCGCCACTGGAGAGAGCTCCGTGGCCTGGATTCCCACGGTCGACATTCACGAGGAGCCGGATAAGTTCGTGGTGCGCGCGGACCTGCCGGGTGTGGAGCCCAAGGACATCAGCATCACCGCCGAGAACCGCGTGTTGACACTGCGCGGCGAGCGGCGCTTTGAGCGCAGCGCAACTCAGAAGGGCTTCGAGCGCCTCGAACGCGTCGAAGGCTCGTTCCTGCGCCGCTTTACGCTGCCGAACAACGTTCAGGACGATCAGATCAAGGCCCGTCATGTCAACGGCGTGCTTGAAGTGACCATCCCGAAGGTGCCTGCCCCGGAGCCGCGGCGCGTCAGCGTCGAGACGCACTGAGGTTCAAGCGCTCGGCGGCGGCCGCAAGGACCGCAGGTGAGCCATAATGGACTCGGGGCCGGTATCGCGCTTTACTGCGCTGTATGCAGTACCGTGCGACATCGGCCCCGGCCAATTTGAATGCACCGATCCCCACGCGGCCGTTGCTGATCGGCGTGGCCGGAGGCACCGGCTTCGTCGGCTCGGAACTGATCACGCGCCTGGTCGGCGCCGGTCACAGCGTGCGCGTGCCGACGCGCAACGCCGCACATGCCGACCAACTGCTGCCGCTGTCGAGCGTCGAGATCGCCGTCGGCAATGTCTACAATGCGGTTTTCCTGCGTCGCTGCTTCGAAGGCTGCGACGTCATCATCAACCTGGTGGGCGTACTCAATAGCGGCGGCGCGGGCTTCCGGCGCGCACATGTGGAATTCACGGCTGCCGTGCTGCAGGCAATGCAGCAGGCGCGCGTGCAGCGGCTGCTGCACATGAGCGCGCTCAATGCCGATGCCGAGCGCGGCCGCAGCCACTACCTGCGGACCAAGGGGCAGGCCGAGCAGCTCGTGCGCGCGGCGAGCGGCCTCGAATGGACGATCTTTCGTCCCTCGGTGATCTTCGGCGCGCAGGATTCGCTGACCGTGCGCTTTGCCTCTCTGCTGCGCCTGAGTGCCGGGCTGCTGCCCCTGGCGCGCCCGGGCGCCCGCTTCGCTCCAATCTACGTAGGCGATGTCGCCACGGCATTCATGCGCGCGCTGGGCCTGCGCGCGAGCTTCGGTGCCAGCTACGAGCTGTGCGGACCCGAGGTACTGACGCTGAACGAGATTGTGCGCCTGACCGCGCAAGCCGCGCAGCTGCCCTGCCATGTGTTGCCGTTGCCCGATGCGGTGGCGTGGCTGCAGGGCGCGCTCATGCAATTGGTCCCCGGCAAGCCATTCTCGCTCGATAACTACCATTCACTGCTGACCGACAGCGTCTGCCGCGATCATGGCTGTGAGCGCTTAGGGCTCGATCCGGCCAGTTTCAGCACCTGGATTCCGCTGTGGCTGCGTCCTAAGGAGGCGCCGCCGCTGCCAACGTCCTGACGGCATCGAACCGGCAGAGGGCCTGGCGCCCAGCCGGATCGTGCTTGAGCCTGGCGACCGCGGCGTAGAAGGCCGGCAGCTGACCCGCATTGCGATCGAGCAATTGCGCAAATCCCGGCACGCAGTCGGAATAGGTCGCGATCGAGGCCAGGTGCGCGTTGTTGAGCCCGGCGTCGATCCACGCTCCATAGCCGCTGTGAATCTGATTCTGCCGCTCGAGTGTGCGCACGTTTTCGCCTAGGGCGCTCAGCAGTTCGTGCTTGCGCTCCCGCATGAGCGGCGGGCTCCAGGGCTGGTGATACAGCTCATCCAGCTGGGCGCGGCCGACCGCCAGGGCATGGATGATCTGCCGTTCGGCGCGGCGTTGCGCCAGGAAATCCCGCAGCTCGTCGCTGCGGCCATGCGCCGCCAACCACCGCCGCAGGCCTTCCTGCTCCACCGCGACCGCGAACGACTCGTTGAACGCACTGTCGCCCTTCACGTAGATCAGCTGATGCGCCAGCTCGTGGAAGATCGTGGCCACCAGATCCAGCTCGCCGTAGCGCATCATGGTGTTGAGCACCGGGTCAGCGAAGTGCCCGAGCGTGGAATAGGCGGTCACGCCGGCCACCAAGGTGTCGTTGCCGCGCGCGCTGAGCGCCGCGGCGAATGCACGCGCATTGCTCTGTTTGAAATAGCCGCGATAGCTCAGACAACCCGTGAATGGGAAGCACCAGCGCAACGGTTGGATCGAGAACTCGGGTGCCGCCACGACGTTCCACACCACGTATGGCCGCTTGAGGTCGCTGTAGCTGCGATAGCTGCGGTTGTCGGGCAGCTTGAGCTCTTGGGAAGCGAAATTGCGCGCCTCGAGCACCAGCCGCAGACGCGATTTGAGCGGCTCACTGGCGCTCGGATCGGCCAATATGCGAGTGATCGGCCGGCGCGCGCGCAGCACGCGCCATTGGCCCTGCGTCGCCTGCGCCAGATAGCCGACGCCGCAGCCCGCGATGCCGCTGCACAGAAGCAGCGACAGCAGGACCTTGAACACTCGCGCGGTGCGCTTGCGGCTCTCGGTTAACATGCGCGTCCATGCAAGTCTATCTGGTCGGCGGCGCGGTCCGAGATGAGTTGCTCGGGCGAGCCGTGACCGAGCGTGACTGGGTCGTGGTCGGCGCGACGCCCGAAGAAATGCTGCGCAGCGGGTATCGAGCAGTTGGGCGCGAATTTCCGGTATTTCTGCATCCCGAGACGAAAGAGGAGTACGCGCTGGCGCGTCTCGAGCGCAAGACCGCGCCCGGCTACCGGGGCTTCGCCATCGAATTTTCTCCCGAGGTCAGTCTCGAGCAGGACCTGCAACGCCGCGACCTGACCATCAATGCCATGGCACGCGCTGCCGACGGCAGCCTCATCGATCCCTATGGCGGCAGAGGCGATCTGGATCGGCGGCAGCTGCGCCACGTTTCGCCGGCGTTCGTGGAAGATCCCGTGAGGGTGCTGCGGGTGGCGCGATTTGCGGCCCGTTTCGCCGAGTTAGGCTTCGAGCTTGCGCCGGCAACGCGCGCGCTTATGAAAACCATGGTGGCCAATGGCGAAATCGCGGCGCTGGTGCCCGAGCGCGTCTGGCGCGAGATGGACCGAGCGCTCGCAGAAGCGACACCGCAGGCATTTTTCGACACGCTCGAGGACTGCGGCGCGCTGCGTGTGCTGCTGCCCGAATTGGAATGGGGAGCTCAGGGGCGCCGCGCGCTCGGCGCGGCGACACGCCTGAGTGGCGAGGCGGAAGTGCGGTTTGCGTCGCTGTTGGCCGGCTGCACCCTGCCCGACATCCAGCGCCTGTGCGAGCGACTGCGTGTTCCGAACTCTTATCGCGATCTGGTGCTGCTATGCGCGCGGCTGGCGCAGCCCCTGTGCGCTGCGCTGCGCCTGGATGCCACCGAGCTGCTCGATCTGCTCGACAGCGCCGATGCCCTTCGGCGACCACAGCGCTTCGAGAAACTGCTGCTCGTCGGCGCCGCGCGCGCAGTGAGCCCGCAAGCCCTGGCGCTGCTCCGAGCTGCCGCCGCCGCCGCCGCCGCGGTCGCGCTCGATGCGCAACGCCTGCGCGAACTGGAGGGACCAGCCATCGCTGCGGCGCTGCGTGCCGCACGGGTTCAACGCCTGCTCGAGCTTCAAAGAGAGCCGCGCAGGTCCTGAAGCGCAAAGCCGCGCATGGGCTCATCAAAGCCGCGCGTAAGCGCCATGACTTTGAAACGCTCGCCCATCTCTGCGGGCAGCAGCAACATGCGCGCCTGCGAGGCCAGCCGCGCACGCTGCACGCCGTCCGCGGCGGCGGCCAGCTCGGCCTCGATGCCGTTGGACAGCAGAAAGGCCGCCTGCGTGCAGTATCCCGCGAGCGTGAGCTGCGCATCGTCGGCCGCCTCGGCCACGCGCGTGAAGTCGACCCAAGCCGTAATGTCCTGCAATCCGGGATAGAGCAGCGGATCATCATGTGCGCGATGGCGATAATGACAGCGCAGAGTGCCGTGATCGCGCTGCCAGTGGTAGTACTCATGCCGCGGCAGCCCATAATCGATCAGGAACACTGCACCGCAGGCCAGCGCCGCGGCGATCGCTGCGATCCAGGGACCGAGCATCGGGCAGAGCTCCGACTGATAGCGCACCGGCCAGCCATCGGGAGCGATGCGGTCGAGCTCGGCGCGCAGCGCCGCGCTCGCCGGGCGATCGACGTCGATGAGCGCCCCGTCCGTGCCGATACCGACGCCGCGCTCGTAGACCGCATCGGAGTCGATCAGGAAGCGCTGGAAGGGCAAGGCGTCAGCGACTTCGTTCGCAAGCACCACGCCCTTCATGGGTACCGCAGGCAGCGCCTCGAGCCATGCAACGCGTCGGCGCAGCGCCTCGGGCAGCAGCTGAACGGCCTCGGCCTGGCGCGCGCGCAGATCCGCACTGACTTCCAGGATGTAGTAGTGATCCGGCAGCCGCTCGAGTTCGGCCAGGCGCTCGAGCACGCCGGTGGCGAATCGGCCGGTGCCGGCGCCGAGTTCCAGCACATCGCCGCCGACGGTCTGCAGTAGCGCCGCGCATTGGACCGCCATGCAATGCGCATACAAAGGAGATAGCTCCGAGGCGGTGACGAAGTCCCCGCCGGCGCCGAACTTCACGCTGCCGGCCGAGTAATAGCCCAGAGCGGGCGCATACAGCACCAGCCGCAGGTAATCATCGAACGCCAGCCATCCGCCCTGCGCCTCGATCGCCGCACGCACGGCGGCCGCGACCGCCGCCGCATGCCGCGCTTGCTCGGGGTTGAGCTGCGGCAACGTTGAGGAACTCTCGCCAGACGTCATAAGCTGCGCCTATGAACACTGCTTATCGCCTGGCCGGCCAGAGCGCGCTCGTGACCGGGGCGGCGCGGCGCGTGGGCGCCCAGATCGCGCGCGCACTGCATGCCGAGGGTGCGAACCTCATGATTCACTGTCACCGCTCGCTCGAGCAGGCGCAGCGGCTCGCCGAGGAACTCAATCGCGCACGCAGCGGCAGCGCCGAGGTGCTGCGCGCCGACCTGTGCGACCTGGCGCAGCTGGCGCCCTTGGTGAACCACACCTGTGATCGCTTTGGCGGCCTGAATCTGCTGATCAACAACGCCTCGAGCTTCTATCGCACGCCGCTCGGCAGCATAACGCTCGAGCAATGGCAGGATCTGATGGGCACCAACCTGCAGGCGCCGCTGTTTCTCGCACAGGCCGCGGCCCCGCATCTGCGCCGCAGCCGCGGCGTGCTGCTCAACATCGTCGACATCCACGGCATGCGGCCACTGCTCGAGCATGCGCTCTACAGCACCGCGAAGGCTGGTCTCATCATGCTCACGCGCGCACTGGCGCGCGAGCTCGCCCCGGAGGTACGCGTCAATGCGATCGCACCCGGGGCGGTACTGTGGCCGGAGAGCGGCATGGATGAGCAGCGCCAGCAAAGAATCCTCCGGCACACGCCGTTGCGGCGGTCCGGATCAGCGCAGGACATCGCCCGCACGGTGTTGTTCTTCGCCGCCGACGCCCCGTTCGTGACCGGGCAGATCCTGGCCGTCGATGGCGGCCGCAGCGTCGCCTGGTGAGGCGGCACGCGCACGCGCTCAGGCGGCATTGAGATCCGGCGCGGTTACGTTCAACGTGTGGTCGGTCGGCTCGAAGGCTGCCCAAAGTGCAGCGAACGACTCGCCGCTGACCGGGTGCTTGCCTTCCGGGGCCAGTTCGGCCAGCGGTCCGAGCATATAGGGGCGCCGCAGCAGATCGCGTCGCGGCAGAATGTAGCCCGGTCCCTCGCCGATCTGATCGCCGTAGAGCAGCAGATCCAGATCCATGGCGCGCGGACCCCATTTAGGATCATCGCGGCTACGGCCGCAGCGTGCTTCGATATCGTGCAATACCTGCAGCAGCTCCGGTACGCGCAGCGTGGTCGAAAACCCCACCACGGCATTGATGAAATCCGCGCCGTCGAAGCCAACGGCGCGATTGCGGTAGCAGCTCGAAAAATGCGCGTCCGGGAAATGCCCCTTGAGCAACCGCGCGGCCTCGAGCAGGCGCGTGGCCGGATCGATATTGCTGCCCAGGGCGACGAACACCGGGCTCATTCGCCGCGGGCGGCTGCAGCCACGGGCGCCGCGGCCGCAAGATCGGCCCGATCGCGCTCGATGCACACGCCCACGTCGCGGGAGTCGCGGATCGCCCCGGGCTTGTTGAGGTTCACGCGAATCCACTCGAGCGCAAATTCCCGCAGCAGCAGCAGCGCCAGCTCATGCGCCAGTGTTTCGACCAGCTTGAACTGCGTGCCCGGCACCCATGCCAGCACCCGCTTGGCGATGCGCTTGTAGTCGGTCGTATCCTCGACACGATCCTCTCGCGCCGCACGAGCGCAGTCGCAGGGCAGCTCCAGATCGATCAGCAGCGTCTGCGGCGTACGCCGCTCCCAGTCGACGAAGCCGATGATGCATTGGGTGCTCAGGCCCCGCAGGAATATGCGATCACCGAGATGGCGTTGGCCGCGTGTGCGGTCGCTGTCAGTACCGTCGGCGCACTCTTGTGGGCTCATGCGCGCGAGTCTAGGGGAAGTCGAGGGCAACGCCCACCGAACCGAAGCCGGGCGGATGCAATTCCGACAGCGGCCAGCGCGCACGCACTTCGATCGCAAGCCCCGCGTGCTCTCCGGCGCGCAGCCGATGCAACCCGGCGATCGCGATCATCGCGGCATTGTCGGTGCAGAACTGCACGCGCGGATAGAACACCCGCGCCCCCATCGCCTCGGTCTCGCGCCTGAGCCGCTCGCGCAATTCCCGATTCGCACCGACGCCGCCGGCCACGACCAGCGTGCGATGGCCGGTGTACACCAGCGCCTGCAGTGCCTTGCCGCAGAGCGTCGCGACGATGGCCTCTTGCACGGCATGGGCCATATCGGCGCGACCTTGGGGCTCGAGCGGGGCGGCGCGCACGGCCTGCATGACCGCGGTCTTGAGCCCGGAAAAACTGAATTCGAAGCCGGGCCGGTGCAGCATCGGCCGGGGAAACACGTAGGCGCCAGGACGGCCTTGGGCAGCCAGCCGCGCCAGCTCCGGTCCACCGGGATAGGGCAGGCCGAGCAGCTTGGCGGTCTTATCGAATGCCTCTCCTGCGGCATCGTCGCGCGTCTGCCCGAGGATGCGGTAGTCGCCTATGGCTGCGACCTCGATGAGCATCGTGTGACCGCCCGATACCAGCAGGGCAACGTGCGGAAATGACGGTGCGGGAGTTTCGAGCAGCGGCGCGAGCAGATGGCCTTCGAGGTGGTGCACGCCGATTGCGGGCACAGTTAGGCCGAAGGCGAGCGACCGGGCGAGCGCCGCGCCCGTCAGCAACGCACCGACCAACCCCGGGCCGGCGGTGTAGGCGACACCATCAATCCGTTCGGCAGGCGTAGCGGCGTGCTCGAGCGCTGCGCGCAGCAGGGGCAGCAGTCGGCGCAGGTGATCGCGCGAGGCGAGCTCCGGCACTACGCCGCCGAAAGCCCGGTGCAGATCGATCTGACTCCAGAGTTCATGGGCGAGCAGTCCCCGCTGTTCGTCGAGCACCGCAACCGCGCTCTCATCGCACGAGGTCTCAACGGCCAGTATGCGCAGCGCGCGGCTCGAGCCAGGCTCTGGGCGCCGGCTTTTGCGTTTTGCGTTGAGTGTCATTAGAATCGCGGCCCGAAGTCAAGTGCCCACAGGGCAAAAGTACTTCATAATCAAGAGGTTGTGATTTCGATGCCGAGTGTGCGTGTACGCGAGAACGAATATTTCGACGCCGCCCTGCGGCGCTTCAAGCGAGCGTGCGAGAAGGCGGGCGTGCTCGCCGAGCTGCGCCGGCGCGAATTCTACGAGAAGCCGACGCAGGAACGTAAAAGAAAGAAAGCAGCCGCAGTCAAGCGGCACATGAAGCGCGTATCCCGCGATTTCGTGCGTCCGGCTCGCTGATCGCGTGTCTGGCGGGGCTGCAGCGCCCCGATTCACCATGAGCCTCAAACAGCGCGTTCAGGAAGACATGAAGGCGGCGATGCGCGCTGGCGAGAAAGAGCGCCTCTCGACCGTGCGATTGATCCTGGCGGCGATCAAGCAGCGCGAAGTCGATGAGCGCATCGTGCTGGATGATGCACAAGTGCTCAGCGTGCTCGAGAAGATGGGCAAGCAGCGGCGCGAGTCGATCGCGCAATTCGAGGCCGGTGGCCGCTCGGACCTGGTGGCGAAGGAGAATGCCGAGCTGGCCATCATCAGCGCCTACCTGCCGGTCCCGCTCGGCGATGCCGAGCTCGATGCCTTGATCCGCGCCACCATCACCGAGACCGGTGCGACCAGCCTCAAGGACATGGGCAGGGTCATGAGCCTCATCAAGAGCAAGGCCCAGGGCCGCGCCGACATGGCAGCGGTTGGCGCACGCATCAAGGCGCGTCTGTCGCCGCCGTGACCGGGCCAGCGCCCGATGTCCGGCCGCATTCCGCAAAGCTTCATCGATGAGCTCATCGCCCGCGCCGATATAGTCGAGATCATCGGCAGCCGCGTCGCCCTCAAAAAGGCCGGGCGCGAGTTCAAGGCATGCTGCCCGTTTCATAACGAGAAGACGCCATCGTTCTGGGTCAGCCCGGACAAGCAGTTCTATCATTGCTTCGGCTGCGGCGCGCACGGCACGGCGCTTGGATTTCTCATGCAGTATGACCAACTGCCCTTTCCCGAGGCGGTCGAAGATCTCGCCGGCCGCCTGGGATTGACCGTGCCGCATGAGGGTGGCGCGCCACGCGCACCGGCGGACGATCTGGCTCCGCTCTACGCGCTGCTCGAGCGGGTAGCCGAGTTCTATGCCGCGACCCTGGGCGAGAGCGCCCGCGCTCGCGCCTATGCCGAATCGCGCGGACTGCACGCCGAGACGATCGAGAAATTCCAGATCGGCTATGCGAGCGAGTCGTGGGATGAGCTGCTCAGACACTTCGGTGGCAGCCCCGAGCAACGGCGCGCACTCGCGGCCAGCGGGCTCATCATTGAGCGCACGGGCGGCACTGAGGGCCACTACGATCGCTTCCGCGACCGGCTGATGTTTCCCATACGCGATACGCGCGGACGCGTGATCGCTTTCGGCGGTCGTATCCTCGATCAGGGTGAACCGAAATACCTGAACTCGCCCGAAACAGCGCTATTTCATAAGGGCAAGGAGCTCTATGGCCTGTACGAGTCGCGCCGCTCGCGGCAGAGCTTGAAGCGCCTGCTGCTGGTCGAAGGCTATATGGACACGGTGCGGCTGCATCAGGCGGGATTGAGCTATGCGGTGGCCACACTCGGCACCGCGACCACGCCCGAGCACCTGCGCCGCGCCTTTCGGCTGGTCAGCGAGCTCGTGTTCTGCTTTGACGGCGATCGTGCCGGCCGGACCGCGGCCTGGCGCGCGCTGCAGAACGCCCTGCCGGAAGCGCGCGCTGGGCGCGAGATCCGCTTCCTGTTCCTGCCGGATGGCGAAGACCCGGATTCGCTCGTCGGCCGTGAAGGCGGCGAGGCCTTCGAGGCGCGCCTGAGCGCGGCTCTGCCCCTATCGGAGTATCTGATCGCGCATCTGCGCACGGAAGCGGACGTCAGCCATGCGGACGGCAAGGCACATTTCGTGGCCCTGGCGCAGCCGTTGCTCGAAAAGATCCAGCCCGGCGTCTATCGCGAACTGCTGCTCGAGCGCATCGCACAGACCATCGGGCTCACGGCGCAGCGTCTGGAGCAGTGGCTGCGCCGCCCGCAGGGCAGCGCAGCGCAAGCCGCGCCGCCGATCGAGGCGCCGCTGCGTCCATTCGCCGCGCAGACGCAGGGCGGCGTGAGTCTGCGCAGCGGGCGCGGCAATCTGATCACGCAGGCCATTGCGCTGTTGCTGCATTCTCCGGCATCGGCGGCGGCGGTCAGCCCCGAGCAGCGGCAAGCGCTCGCGGCACTCAAGCACCCGGGCATCGCGGTGCTGAGCGAACTGCTCGAAGAACTGCTCGCTCGTCCGGCGCTCAGCATGGCGCAGACGCTCGAGCGCTGGCGCGAGCGGTCAGAATACCGGCGGCTGTGCGAGCTGGCGGCCAATGAGGCGCTGGTGACCGACAGCAGCGCCGCCAGCCGGGAACTGCGGCAGGCCATCGAGCGTCTGCTGGATGCGCAGCTGCGGGGCGGTCGACTGGCGGCGCTGATCGAGAAGGCCCGGGATCAGTCGCTCAATGAGGCTGAAAAATTGGAACTTCAATCACTTACGACCAGCCATAATAAGACGGGTCCGAGTTGAACGGCTCTGCCGGCAGTTCACGCGCCGCCGGTGCGGGCCTCAAGTCCGCGCGCCTGCGCGCCGTTACGCGTTGATGGACCTTGAAAATTGACAGTTGCGCAGCTAAATATGGGTACAATCGTCAAATTTTCCACGAGCGAGCCCCCACCTCGACCGATCGTTAGGATGCGACGGGACGGGCGGATTTGTCGTCTGACACGAGCCCTGGAACATCTTCGAAGACACCATGACACGCAAGCACAAACCAGCTTCTCCCGCCCGTAAACCCATAACGCGCGCCGCCACGCCTGCGCACCGCAAGAACGCCAGCGCTGCGGCGCCGGCCGCGCGCGCGGCAGCCACATCGGCCAAAGCGGCCGAGCCGCACAAGAAGGCAGCCATTGCCGCCAAGGCCGCGCCGTCGGTAAAGCTCGCTGCGCCCGAAAGGGCGCACACGATCGGTCACAAGAATGCGGTGCCGATCACCGCATCGAGCATCAGTGCGGACCTGCGCCGCGGCCACGGTCTGCCGGAGGATCGCCAATCGCAGCTCAAGCTGCTGATTGCGCGCGGCAAGGAGCAGGGCTATCTGACGTATGCGCAGGTCAATGACCACCTGCCCGCCGAGATCGTCGATCCGGAGCAAATCGAAGGCATCGTCAATACCATCAACGATATGGGTATCCCGGTGTATGAGAAGGCACCGGATACCGAGTCGCTGCTGGCCAGCGAGCCGGCTTCGCCCGCGGATGACGAGGCGATCGAGGAAGCCGCGGCGGCACTGGCGGCGCTCGACGCCGAGCTCGGCCGCACTACCGACCCGGTGCGCATGTACATGCGCGAGATGGGTACGGTCGAGCTGCTCACGCGCGAGGGCGAAATTCGCATCGCCAAGCGCATCGAAGAGGGTCTGGATGCCGTGCGCATCGCGCTCAGCAAATATCCCGCTACTTTCGAGCATCTGCTGCGCACCTACGAGCTCATCAAAGTTGGCCAGGCGCGACTCATCGACCTCGTAGTCGGCTTCATCGATCCGAACGCGCCCGATGTGATCGCACAGCCGCAGAATCCCACCAAGATCGATCTCGAGGCGGACTCCGAGGACAAGGAGGACGATGCGGAGGACGGCGATGAGTCCGAGGAGGAGGCCGTCGATACCGGTCCCGACCCGGAAGAGGTCGCGCGCCGCATGGCCTCGATCGGCAAGTTGCTGCAGCAGGGACTCGCCGCGATCGCCAAGCAGGGCGCCGATGATCCCAAGACGCAGAAGCTGCGCAAGCGGCTTGCTGCCGAGTTCATGGAGCTCAAGCTCTCGCCGCGCATGTTCGACGCGCTGACCGATCAGCTGCGTTCGCACATCAGCGAAATCCGCCAGATCGAAAAAGAAATCATGATCATCGCCGTGCGCGACGCCGGCATGCCGCGCAAGGACTTCATCGCCACCTTTCCGAAGAACGAGACCAGCTCGCGCTGGATCGCCAAACACGTCAAGGCCGGCAAGAAGTATTCCGCGCCACTGGCGCGACTGAAGGATGAAGTCGAGCGGCGGCAGAAGAAACTCATGCAGCTCGAGGAGCTGTATCACCTCTCGGTCAACGACATCAAGGAGATCAATCGCGAGGTGTCGATCGGCGAGGCCAAGGCACGCCGCGCCAAGAAGGAAATGGTCGAGGCCAATCTGCGTCTGGTGATTTCGATTGCCAAGAAGTACACCAACCGCGGCCTGCAGTTCCTCGATTTGATCCAGGAAGGCAATATCGGTCTCATGAAGGCGGTCGACAAGTTCGAATACCGCCGTGGCTACAAATTCTCCACCTATGCGACCTGGTGGATACGACAGGCCATCACGCGCTCGATCGCCGATCAGGCACGCACCATCCGTATTCCGGTGCACATGATCGAGACCATCAACAAGCTCAATCGCATCTCGCGGCAGATGCTGCAGGAGATGGGGCGCGAGCCGACGCCGGAGGAGCTGGCGGTGCGCATGGAGATGCCGGAAGACAAGGTGCGCAAGGTGCTCAAGATCGCCAAAGAGCCGATCTCGATGGAGACACCGATCGGCGATGATGAGGATTCACATCTCGGCGATTTCATCGAGGATCAGTCGGTGGCCTCACCGATCGATCAGGCGACCATGGAGTCGCTGCGCGAGACGACTCACTCGGTGCTGGCACAGCTCACGCCGCGCGAGGCCAAGGTACTGCGGATGCGCTTTGGCATCGACATGAACACCGACCACACGCTCGAGGAGGTCGGCAAGCAGTTTGATGTCACTCGCGAGCGCATTCGTCAGATCGAAGCCAAGGCGCTGCGCAAGCTCCGCCACCCAAGTCGCAGCGAGCAGCTGCGCAGCTTCCTGATGGATGATTGAAGCGCCCGACTGAATGCGGGCGGGGCAGCGGCGGTATGCGCTCTACACGGCGCTGCCGCCCTCGCTGCGTCCCAGGCGTGCACGCGCTGCCGTGAGCGCCGCGATCAGCCTCGCCTCGCCGGGGCCCAATAGCGGCGGATTGTAGGCAGCGAGCGCGTTGACCGGCACCGGGCCGGCAGACACCGGCGCGCTGGCCGCGGGACTGTGCGCCTGCGCCTCGCTCAACTGCTGATTCTCGAAACGCAGCAGATCGAGTTGCTCGAACAGACGATTCAGATGCCCTTCCACGGCGCGCCGTAGCCGCGCGATGGAACGCAACTCGAGCAAAATCACCAGACCCAGCGTTGCCACGGCGACAGCCAGCGCCGATTGCGAGATCTCGTGTACCCAAAATGTCATGTCAGCCTCCTGCGCCGGATTTCCGGCGGCCGATGCGGCGCGTCGGTCAGTCGTTGTTTAGCAGCAGAAATCGTGCCAGTCCCAAACCGCTATCTGCCGGGCCGAGCCGGGCTTAGAGGTGCCCGTCGGGTGCGGCCGCACCGTCGAGAATTACGACCGCAACGCGTCGGTTGGCATTGCGCCCGAAGGCGCTGAGATTGGAGGCCACGGGACGCTGCTGGCCGAAGCCTATGACTGCCAGCCGCTGCGCCGCGATGCCGCGATCCATGAACAGATGCACGACGCTGGCAGCCCGCGCCGCCGACAACTCCCAGTTGGACGGAAACTCCGCAGTTCGGATGGGTCGATCGTCGGTGTGGCCTTCGACATGAATGGCGTTGGTGAATGGCTTGAGCGCATCGGCCAGATGCTGCAGCACCGGCACGGCAGGCGGCGATAGGCGTGCCATGCCGCTACCGAACAGGATATCGGTGCTGATATCCACCGCGACCCAATTCTGATAGCGGCGCACGTGCACCTGTCCGGACGTCACCAATGCACCCATGGCGGCGCTGACCTGAGCGGCGACCTGCTGCAGCTCGGCGCTGCTGTCGACAGTCGGGAGCGGCACAATCGGCGCGGGTTCAGCCGCGGCCGGTGCGGCGGCGACACCTTGTCTTGTCAGCGCGTCGGTCACACCAACTGCGTCCGCGGCGTGCGCCTGCGCCCCTGGGCTCGCCGCTAGCGGCATGCGTGCAGTGCCCGGCAGCGCCGCGGCGATCAATCGATGCACTTGGCTGCGCGGCAGCTCCAGAGAGCTTGGAGGATCCTGGTCGACCGTCGGCGCGTGCGCCGAGTGCGTGCCGTTGAATGCCTCGCTGAGCGAGTCGGACAGTACGCGGTACTTGCCCTCATTGACCGACGACATCGCATACATGACCACGAAGAATGCCAGCAGCAACGTCACCAGATCGCCATAGGGGATGGCCCAGGCCTCGTGGTTATCGTGCTCATCGTGGCGCTTGCGGCGGGCCATGGGGTTACTGCAGGAAACCTTGCAGGCGACCTTCGATGATGCGCGGGTTCTCGCCCTCGGCGATCGCGATCAGCCCTTCGATCTGCATTTCGTTGAGATGCGCCCGCGCCTGCACCGCGACCTTGAGCTTGTTGGCTACCGGCAGGAAGAACAGGTTGGCGAGGCCGATACCGTAAACGGTCGCCGTAAAGGCCGCTGCAATGCCGTGTCCGAGCTTGGAAGGATCGTTGAGATTCTGCATGACGGCCATCAGTCCGAGGACGGCGCCGATGATGCCCAGCGTCGGCGAGTAGATGCCCATTCCCTCGAAGACTTTCGCGGCGCGCGTGTCTGCGGCTTCGCGGGCGTACATGTCGACTTCAAGCGTGCTGCGAATCGTGTCGGGCTCGCTGCCGTCGACCACCAGTTGCAGGCCCTTACGTAGAAAGGCATCGGGTTCTCCTTCAATCAGATGCTCGAGCCCCAGCAAACCCTGGCGGCGCGAGATGTTGCTCCAATCGACCATCTTGCGGGCGATGAGCGCCGGTTCGTGCGAGGGAGGATGGAACACCCACGGCAATAGATTGAAGGCCCGTTTCATGACCTGCATCGGTGTTTGTATGCAGATTGCGGCCACGGTGCCGACCACGACGATCATGAACGCCGCGGCCGAGACCAGCGCGTGCACTCCGGCACCTTTGAGAATCGCGCCGAGAATGATCGCGACGCAAGCAAGCGCCAGGCCTAGTAAGCTGAGCACGTCCACGCTGCGGCTCTTACTGCTGCCACTCGCCGAGCCGCGACTTCAGCCGCAGCAGCGCCTGTCCGTGCAGCTGACAGACGCGCGATTCCGTGACCTTGAGGACCGCGCCGATCTCCTTGAGGTTGAGTTCCTGCTCATAATAGAGAGAGAGCACCAGCCGCTCGCGCTCGGGCAGCTGCTTCACCGCATCGATGATCGCCTGCCGCAGTGAATCCACTAGAGCCACGCCCTGCGGATCCGGAGCGTTGTCCGGCAGGCGATCGAGCGCGGAATCCTCGCCATCCTCGCTATCGTTGAGCCGCAACAGCTGGCAGCCGAGCGCGTCTTGCACGATCTGCTGATAATCCTGCAGGCTCACGCCCATATGCGCGGCCACGTCGGCTTCGCTGGCTTCGCCGCCGCGCTGTCCCTCGACTTCGCGCAGCGCCAGCGCAGCGGCCCGCGCCTTGCGATGCACCGAGCGCGGCGCCCAATCGAGCTTGCGCAGCGCATCGAGCATGGCTCCGCGTATGCGGATACCGGCGTAGGTCTCGAAGCTGGCACCGCGGCCGGTGGCATAATTCTGCGCCGCCTCCAGCAGACCCATCATGCCGGCCTGCATCAGATCCTCGACATCGACCTGCGGCGGCAGGCGGCCGGCCAGATGGTAGGCGATGCGCTTGACCAGATCGGCATGCTTGCGCACCAACGCATCCATATTGGCTGCGGGTCTGGCGCTGGCATAGGCTCGTACGCCGGTAGTCATTTGAGCACCATGAGACGCGGGGCCGGCCGCGCGAGCATGCGTTCCATGAAGAATTCGATGCGGCCACTGGGGCCGCTCGGAAATGGCCACTGGACGGCTGCGCGCGCCAGACTCTTGAAGGCCTTGGCGGCGGGGCTGGCCGGAAAGGCCTCCAGCACCGGGCGTTGCGCCTGAACCGATTTCTGCAGCGATGGATCCTCGGGAATGTCGCCGACGTGGTCGAGCACGACCTCCAGATAGCGATCGGTCACGCGTTGCAGGCGCCGAAATGCGATCTGCCCCTCTTCCACCCGGCGCGAGAGGTTCGTGACTACACGGAACTGGCGCACGCCGCGATCGCGGCTCAGCAACTTGATGAGCGCGTAGGTATCTGTGAGGGATGTGGGCTCATCGCGCAACAGCAGCAGCACCTGCTGCGCTGCCTGGCAGAACTGCAATACCGGCTCGGCGATGCCGGCGGCGGTATCGATGATCAGCACGTGCAGCGGTCCGGGCAGCGTGCTGAAAGCCTGCACGATGCCGTTCTGTTCGCTCGGGCTCAGGCAGGCCATGCGCGCCACGCCGGAAGAGGCCGGCACCACGCGCACCCCCGCGCTGGTCTCGAGAATCACCTCTTCGATCGTGCGCTCGCCTCTGAGCACGTGCTCGAGCGTGTAGCGGGGCGTGAGGCCGAGCAGTACATCGACGTTGGCCAATCCGAGATCGCCATCGAGCAGCATGGTCTTGCGGCCCATCTGCGCGAGCGCGGTTGCGAGATTGACCGCCACGGAAGTCTTGCCCGTCCCGCCCTTGCCTCCGGTCACGGCGATGACCTGCACCGGCACCGCCGGCTCGATGCGCGGCTCAGCCCGTGGCATGAACGCTCCCTCCGTAACGGCGTGCGAGCAGTTCATCGTCGGCGCAGCTCTGCCCCTGGCGCGCGAGCTCGATGGCCCGTACCACCAGCTGATGCGCGCGCGCGGGACGCAGGTCATCGGGAATGACAGGTCCATCGCAGACGTAGGCCACCGGCAGCTGCGAGCGCACCAGCGCGGAGAGCACTCCGCCCAGACACACCGCCTCGTCCAGGCGCGTAAGCACGCAGCCGTGCGCCACACCTTCGCCGAAATGCGCCACCGTCTCATCGACCACGCCGCTTTGCGCGCTCGAGGGCAACACCAGCAGCAGTTGCAGCGCGCTGCAGCGCGCGCGCAAGGCACGGTATTGCGCGGCCGCGTCGATATTGCGGGCGGCGACCCCCGGCGTATCGATGAGCAGCAATCTTCCCGGCAGCGCTTCGATGCGTGCCACCAGCTCGTCCATATCAGCTACCGTTTCAACACGCGTTCCGAGCACCCGGCCGAGACTGCGCAGCTGCTCGTGCGAGCCCAGGCGCTCACTATCAGAGGAAATCAGCACCAGATTGGCGGCATCGTGCTCGAGCACATAGCGCGCCGCGAGCTTAGCGAGCGCGGTGGTCTTGCCGGAGCCCGGCGGCCCGATGAGCGCCAATGCGCCGGTGCGCTGCAGCGCCGGCTCGCTCACCTGTATGCGCCGGGCCAACATCGCATAAAGCGTACGCTGCAATTGATCGGCGTTGAGCGCCGCCGGCAGCTCAGCCACCAGCTGCAATGCCAGCGTGCGCTCCACTCCGAGAGTCGCCAGATCCGCCAAGGCGCCGGCCTTGAGCGGCTCGCGGCGCGTGAAATCGTTCCAGGCGAGCGCCGAGAGCTGCTGCTCGAGCAGGTTGCGCAGACTGCGCAGCTCCCCGACTACCGCTGCGTCAGCGCCGGCTTCGAGTCGCGGCACCGGCTCGCTCAGCCGCGCCTCCGTGCCGAGCATGGCGCCGGCCGCGCTGGTCGCGTTGGTCGCGCTCGGCTGCGCGCCAAGCGCGCGCAACGCCTGGGCCGCGGCCGCCTCGGCGTCGCGCTCGAGCTCATTCAATGCGGCGCGTTCAAGCTGCTTGAGCGCCGCGGTCTCAGCCAGCGTACCCTGGCCGGCGGCCAGCTCGATGTCGACCGCCGAACAGACCTCGACCCCTTCCGGGATCTGACGCGTGCTCAGGATGACGGCATCCGATCCCTGCTCTTCGCGGATCGCACGCAGCGCAGCGCGCATATCGGCCGCAACGTAGCGCTTTATTTTCATGAATGGGGCATCTCCATCGTCTTACCTCAGCGACCCACCGCCGCCACCAGGCGCACGCGACGATTGTCGGGAATTTCGTTCCAGGCGAGCACATGCAGATTCGGCACGCTCGCGCGCGTAAAACGCGCCAGCGTGGTGCGCAGCTGCGGCGCCACCATGAGCACTGCGGCTTCATTCGACGCTTCCTGGCGTTGCGCCGAATCGGCGAGCTTGGCCTGCAGGCGCTCGGCCAATCCGGGCTCGAGCGCGGCATTACCGGTTGCCTGCCCCTGCAGCGAGGTCTGCAGCAGCTGCTCGAGCTCGGGCTCGAGCGTGATGACCGGCAGTTCGGCGCCGTTACCGACGATGTCCTGCACGATCTGACGGCCGAGCGCGATGCGCGCCTGCGCCTGCAGCACGGCCGGGTCCTGAGTGCGCGCGGCATGCTCGGCCAGGGTTTCGACGATCGCGCGCAGATTGCGGATCGGCACGCGCTCGGCCAGCAGTCCCTGCAGCACGCGCACAACGACGCCGAGCGACAGCGCCTTGGGCACCAGGTCCTCGACCAGCCGGGGTGCGGTCTTGGCCAGACCGTTCAGCAGCTGCTGCACTTCTTCATGGCCGAGCAGCTCGTGCGCATGGGCCTGAATCACGCTGCTCAAATGCGTGGCGATGACGGTGCTGGCATCGACCACCGTGTAGCCAAGCGTTTGCGCCTGCTCGCGTTTCGCGGGCTCGATCCAGACCGCTTCCATTCCAAATGCGGGATCGCGCGTCTCGATGCCGGGCGGCTTGCCGAACACCCGGCCCGGATTGATCGCGAGCTCGCGATCCGGGTAGACCACGCCGTCGGCCAGCACTACGCCCGCAAGACTGATGCGATAGGCGTTGGGCGAGAGCTCGAGGTTGTCGCGGATGTGCACCGATTGCACCAGGAAGCCGAGCTCCTGCGAGAGCTTGCGACGCACGCCACGGATTCGCGCCAGCAGTTCCCCGCCCTGGGCCTTGTCGACCAGCGGTACCAGCCGGAAACCGACCTCGACTCCGATCAGATCGACCGGCTGCACATCCTCCCACGACAGTTCGCGTTGCTCCGGCGGCACCGCGGGCCCGTTCGCACCGGGCGCGCTCGCTGTCGCAGCCATTGCGGCCAACTGCTTGGCGCGACGCTGCAGCAGCCACGCCCCGCCCCAGCAGGCGGCGGCGAACAGCAGAAAAGCGGCGTTGGGCATGCCCGGGATCAGACCCATGACGCCGAGCACGCTGCCAGCGACCGCGAGGCTCAGCGGCTGGCGCAACAGTTGTCTGGACAGTTCGTTGCCGAGGTCCTGTGCCTTGGACATGCGGGTGACAATGATCGCGACGCCGGTGGACAGCAGCAGTGCCGGGATCTGAGCGACCAGACCGTCACCGATGGTCAGCAGCGTGTAGACGTGGGCCGCATCGGAAAAGCCCATGCCGTGGCTCAGCGTGCCTATCCCGAGGCCACCGATGATGTTGATGAGCAGAATCAGGATGCCCGCGGTCGCATCGCCACGCACGAACTTGCTGGCGCCGTCCATCGAGCCGTAAAAATCCGCTTCCGCGCGCACCTCCGAGCGTCGCAGGCGCGCCTCATCCTGATTGATGAGCCCGGCATTGAGATCGGCGTCGATCGCCATCTGCTTGCCGGGCATGGCATCGAGAGTGAAGCGCGCGCTGACCTCGGAGATGCGGCCCGCGCCCTTGGTCACGACCACGAAATTGATGATGGTCAGGATCGAGAACACGACGATGCCGACCGCATAATTGCCGCCGACCACGAACTGGCCGAACGCCTGGATGACGTGTCCGGCCGCCGAAGTGCCTTCATGCCCGTGCAGCAGCACGACCCGCGTCGAGGCCACGTTGAGCGCCAGGCGCAGCAGGGTCGCCAGCAGCAACACGGTCGGGAAGATGCCGAAATCCAGCGGCCGCGAGACGTTCACGACCGCCATAACCACCAACACCGACAATGCGATGTTGAAAGTGAACAGCACGTCGAGCGCCAGCGGCGGCAGCGGCAGGATCACCATGGCCAGCACGGCCAGCAGCAGCAGCGGTGCGCCGATGCCCCGCTGCAGCAGCAATCGCAGCGGTGTGCCGACCCCAGCCGGGGCTGCGTTGATGGTGAGTTCAGCCATGCCGGGCTTGTGGAGCAATTCTTGTGCCGGCGCCGGCCGACAAATTACCGGCGCTTCGGCTCGCGACGCGCGTCACAAAACGCGTCCGCGGCTCAAGGTTCCTCGGGCAGATCGACGCTCGGCGGCGCCGGTAGAGGTCCGCCGTGACGGCGTGCCGTGCGCAGCTGATAGACGTACGTCAGGACCTTGGCGACAGCGGCGTAGAGTCGCGCCGGTATCGGATCACCAAGATCGCAGTGGGCGTGCAGCGCGCGCGCCAGCGGTGGCGCCTCGACGATCGCGATCTTGTGCTCGAGGGCGAGCTCGCGAATACGCTGAGCGATCAGATCGCGGCCCTTGGCGACCACCACCGGAGCGCGCATGCGAGTGTCGTCGTAGCGCAGCGCCACAGCGTAGTGCGTCGGATTCGTGATCACGACATCGGCCTTCGGCACTTCCTGCATCATGCGCTTGCGTGCCATCGCCTGCTGCAGCCGCTTGATACGTGACTTGACCTCCGGGCTGCCGTCGCTCTCCTTATTCTCCTCACGGATCTCCTGGCGACTCATGCGCATGGACTGATGGAACTGCCATAGCGCCAACGGCACATCGATAAGCGCAATCACGCCGAGCCCAGCGCCGAGCGCAATCAGCGCCACTCCGCCCAGCCGCATCGCATGCCCGATGGCCACCGGCGCGCTCTCCACACCGAGCAGTGCATAGCTGTGGAACTGTTGGCGCAGAACGATGACCGCGATCAGCGCTAGCAGCAGCACACGCGCCAGCGCCTTGGCGAGCTCGATCAGGCCGCGCCGCGAAAACACGCGGCCAAGGCCCTCGATCGGGTCCAGGCGCCTAAAGTTGAGCGATAAAGCTTCGGCGCTGAAGGTCCAGCCGCCGATCGACAGCGGCGCCAGTACCGCAGCGGCGAGCAGCAGTCCCAGCACGGGTGCGGCCGCCAGGCCGCCGTTGCTGGCTGCCTGACCGAAGCGCATGAGCATGCGGGCGCCGTCGAAGGCCTCGGGACTGCTCAGCGACAGGCCCTCGCGCATGACTGCGAGCAGCCGAGCGCCCATCAGCGAGCCTAGCGACATCAGTCCAAGTCCGCCGGCCAGCACCACCGCAGCGGCGTTGAGATCACGCGAGCGCGGCACCTGACCCTTGGCGCGCGCGTCGTCGAGCCGCTTCTGGGTCGGACTCTCTGTTCGTTCGCGATCGTCGAAGTCGGCCATCGGCTATGCGCCCCCGGTCAGCGTGCGTATGCAGCCGAACGCGGCGTTCAACAGATCGATGAGCACGCTACCAATGCTAGGCAGACCGAGCAGCACGATTACCAGACCGAAGATTAAAGTCACTGGAAAACCGACAGCGAACAGGTTCAATGCCGGCGCGGCGCGACTCATGGCGCCGAAGGCAAGATTGACCACGAGCAATGCCGTCATGCCCGGCAGTGCCACGCGCAACGCGCCCAGAAACAGCTCATTGCCCCAATTGCCCAGCGCCTGCAGCGATGCGGCATCGAGTCCACTCGGTCCCACCGGCAGGCCGCGAAAACTCGTGATCAGCGTCTCGATCAGCGCCATGTGGCCGTCAAGTCCGAGGAATACCAGAATCCCGAGCAAGCTGTAGAACTGCCCCAGCGCCGGCGTGGACACGCCGCGCAACGGATCGATGTTGAAGGCAAAGCCCAATCCCATGCCGTTGGCGAGAATCTGGCCGCCGAGCGTGAGCGCATCGAACATCAGCTGCAGCACGAAGCCGAGCGCGAGCCCGATCAGGATCTGCTCGACGGTGGTGATGACGCCGTCTGCGGACAGTACCGTCATGCCTTGCAGCGCGGGAAGCATTGGCAGCGCCACCACAGTGAGGGCCGCGGCCAGCACGATGCGGATGCGCGGCGGCACATAGCTGGCGCCGAACATCGGTGCCGTCATCAGGCAGGCGCCGATGCGCAGAAACGGCCAGAAGGCACTGCCGATCCAGTTCTCGATCTGAGCGAAAGTCAGCAGCGGCATCGAAGCTGTCAGCCGATCAGTGATGGAATGCTCTCGATCAGCAGCCGCGTGTAGCCGATCAGCTGCTTGAGCATCCAGGGACCCGCGATTACCAGTGTGGTTGCGACGCCCAGCAGCTTCGGAATGAACGACAGCGTCATCTCGTTGATCTGCGTCGCGGCCTGAAAGATGCCGACCAGGATGCCGATGACGAGACCCACCAGCAGCATCGGCGCCGCCAGCATCAGCGTCATCTCCAGCGCGCGCTGGCCAATCGTCATGACGGTTTCCGGGCTCATGCCTGGGTTCCTCTAGCGGTAAAAACTCGCAGCCAACGAGCCCATGACCAGCGTCCAGCCGTCGACCAGCACGAACAACATGATCTTGAAGGGCAGCGATATCAGCACCGGTGACAGCATCATCATGCCCATCGACATCAGAACGCTCGCGACCACGAGATCAATGATCACGAACGGAATGAACAGCATGAAGCCGATCTGGAAGGCGGTCTTCAGTTCGCTGGTCACGAAGGCCGGCACTAGAATGGTCATCGGCACATCCTGCGGGCCATCGAAGCCTTTGCCACCGGAGATGCGCACGAAAGCGGCGATGTCGCTCTCGCGTGTCTGCTCGAGCATGAAGTTTTTCAACGGCGCGACCCCCTGCGCGAGCGCCGTCGTGGTATCGATGTTGCCGGCCATGTACGGCGCCACCGCGTCAGTACGGATCTTATCCACCACCGGCGACATCACGAACAGCGTCAAAAACAATGCCAGCCCCACCAGCACCTGATTCGGCGGCGTCTGGCCGGCGCCGATCGCCTGTCTGAGAATCGACAGCACGATCACGATGCGGGTGAACGCGGTCATCATCAGCAATGCCGCCGGCAGCAGCGTCACGGCGGTCATGAGCGCCAGCAGCTCGATCGTCAGCGTATAGGTTTGCCCGCCGCCGCTGCTCTGCACTTGCAGCGCTGGAATGCCCGGCGTGGACGCTGCCGCAGCGCTGGCCGCTACCGGCAACGCCAGCAGTAGTGCGCCGAGCAGCAGCGCCTGCGGCCGTCGGCGGCAGTTCACGGCTTGGCTGGTGTTCATTTACCCAGGCTCTTGAGCAGCAGCGATTTGAAGCTCGGTCGCGCAGCCGTGTCGGGCGCATCGGCTGCAACCGCCGGCTGAACGCCGGCGAGCGCGCCGCTCACCGCTGTCTCAAGCACGTGCAAGGTGCGCACATTGCCCGGCGCGACACCGAGCAGCAGCTGGCGATCACCGATGCGTATCAGCACGGCGCGCTCGCGCGTGCCGAGCGAGACTTGTGCGAGCACCTCCAGAGCGCCGGCAGGCGAGCCGCTGATGCTGCGCAATCGGCGCAGCAGCCATGCGGCAGCGAGCACCGCGGCGAGCACCAGCACCATCGCCACGGTCACACGCACGGTACCGCCGGCAGGCCCGGCTACGCTCGACGCCACGGGCGCGGCGAACGGCGCATTGGCGCTCGCCCAGGCCAGACCGCGCACGCCCATGAGCAATATGGCGCTGAGCGCGAGCCGGCATGTACCGCGCGCAGGTCCGCTTGCCGCCTTGTCGTTCAATGCTCGCGCTCTCCGCACAGGAATCCCTGTGCCTTTGGGAGCAACGCGCGTGCCATGAGCGGTCGGCCGCGTCTAAGTCATTCTGATGGTTTGATTTGCAGCCAAACGGCCAATGTGACGCATATCACACCTGGCAGCAGCGCGGCGCGCAGTGACGGATATTTGGCAGCCATGCGAGTGTTCGCAACGTCAACCGATCCGGGGCGGGAGCGATATAGGCCTGAGCCTTTATCAACCGATCCGGAGGGATGGTCATGCAAAGCTACTTGATTCGATCGGCCGTGTGCGCTGCATTGATGGCCGGACTCGCAGCCTGCGGCGGCGGCTCATCTGACACGATGGGATCGAGCGGCGCGTCCAGCTCCGGTTCGACCAGTGCGCAGTCCGGCAAGGTGCCTGTCATCATCAGCGATGCCTCTGCGGATGACTGGGCTACGATCGGCGTCAAGGTACTCAGCATCGCGCTGGTACCGCAGGACGGCGGCAGCAATGTCACGATCTATACGGCGCCATCGGCCGAGCCTTATGTTAACTTGGAACAGCTCGACCAGCTCGGTGAGTTGCTCGGCAATGTTGCCATCCCCGTCGGCAGCTACGTCGGCGCGGTCGTCACGGTCGGCGGCAATCCGGGCGATGTCCTGCTCACCGTGGCCTCGGATCCCGAATCCGGCTTCAGCCTGCCGGGGGGCACCACGGTCGCCGCCGACGCCATCGAGATTCAGCACACCCAGGGCAGCGCGCCGAACCTCATCGTACCGATATCGGTGAGCTTCGCTGCCCCGCTGGTCGTCACCACGAGCCAGAACAATGCGCTCGATCTGGAATTCGATCTGTCGCATCCGGCCTTCATCGTCGGCCATCTGCCACCGGGCGCGGCCAGCACGCAGTGGGCCGTGAGCTTCACCGGCCCAGTGCGTCACCATCCGATCGCCGACATCACGCGCCTGGTGCTGCGTCACATGTACGGCACCGTCACCGGCATATCGAGCGACAACTCCTCGATCACGATCACCAAGGATTTCCCGACGCTGCCCGTGCAGACGCCGGAGACCGCGGTGTCGAGCCCGCAATCTCTGACGATCTTCGCGGATGCGACCAACGGCACGCTCTTTTACGACGTGGACGCGCATACCACCACCACAATCAAGGACTTCTCGACCGAAGGCAGTCTCAGCGGCAAGTTCGTGCGCATCGCGGCGCGCTATCAGCAGGACGGGACATTGGTCGCGACGCGCATCTGGGCGAGCAGCAGCTTCGCCAGTGTGTGGCTTAGCCCCGAAGGCCATGTGTTGCACGTCAATGCCAGCACCGACATCGTGACGATCGAGAACGAGTCCGGCGTCGGTGTACCGATGCTGGTCAACGCCAACACACAATTCTATTTCCGCCAACCCGCCAACGCCCTCGCCGATGCGAGTCCAATTGGCGCGGGGCCGTCATTTCTCGCCAATGAAAACCTGGTGCGCGGCTTCAAGGTGCATGCAAGCGCGCTCGATCCTCTGGCCTCGCCCATGGTGGCCCAGAGCATCGACATCGAGACCGCGGAATATTCCGGCAGCATTTCGCAGGCTAATGCCACCAGCTTCGACTATAGCCACGAGTTCGTGCGCGCCACCGATGACTACAGCGTCACGCTGGATTACATTGCCGCGACCAGCGCCAATGGTAACGCCAGCGGCACGGCCATCAGCGGTTATAAGTTCTGGAATTTCGCCTATCCCACACTGCTGGACTACGGCAGCAGCGCCATCAGCGATTTCGTAGCTGCCACCAATGGCACTGTCTCCTTCGGCGGCACGGCCAACGCGATACCCGCCTGGGGCGTGAGCTACGCCACCTGGTCCGACCCGGCTAACCTGTCGGGCTGGAGCGCGGCTGCCACGGTGCTCGAACCGGTGCCGGTGCCGGCGGTTGCGGTCGCCACGGGCCTTGCGGCCACCGGCAATGCTTACGCCTTTACGGTCACAGCCGCCGGCGGCGCCCAAGCGGTGACGGTCGATGTGAATAATGGCAGCGGCGAGGCTACGCTGGTCTATCAGCTCGACTTCAACAATGGTATCGCCACCATCAGTTCGGTCGACATCACCACCGCGGCCGGATTGACCACACTGACCAACGGGCTCGCCTTCGGCACGAAGGTCAATATCGCAGGAATCCCGCAGAGCGATGGCACGTTCAAGGCCTACGTGATCACTTACTTCACCAACACCACCCCGGGAAGCTGACCGCGTGGCGTACGCGAGGGGTCCGACTCGGGCCCCTCATTTTTTTGGCTGCTTAGCCGAGCGCCGCTTGCAGCATTTCAATGTCGGTCTGGGACTCGAGCATGATGCGCACGAAGGCGGAATCGCTCAGGCCCAATGCAAGCGCGGCCGGTATCTGTGCCAGCGCCGAGTCATCCGCGCAGTTATTGGCCATCTGCTTGGCGACGTTGACCGCGACGATCAACAGGTCCTGCAGATCCGCGTTACCTGTATGTGCGCGGTCCAGCTCATACTGCCCGCCTACCGCGGCGGCCAACTCCTCTCCGAGCTTCCAGTTCTCGATCAACGCCTGACCGATGCTCGGATGCCAGCTGCGCAGCTCCTCCTCGTCGAAGGCGTCGGCCTGGTCCTTAGGGGTGCGCGCGAGAATATAGATCTTGCCGATGTTGTGCAGCAGCCCCGCGAGCATGGCCTCGTCGGTGCGCATGCGGCGCGATTCCTTGGCCATGGCGTGCGCGAGTGCGGCGACGCGTATGCCTTCCTGCCAGCATTGGTCGAGCTTCGCGCGGATGTGTCCCAGCTCTGCGGCGCGGCGCAACTGCGCGGTGGCGTAGGCCAGCGCCGCGGTGCGGATGTTTTCGTGTCCGATGCGGGTGACGGCGACCTTGAGATCGGCAACGCGCGCGCCGCCGCGATGCAGCAGCGTCGAATTGGCCATGGTCAGGATGCGCGCGGCGAGCCCTGCGTCCGAGCTCACCACACGCGCGATGCGCTCTCCGGTCACTGTCTCGTCGGATAGAGCCTGCTGCACGCGCGCGGCTGCGTCCGGAAACGAGGGCAAATCGACGCGCCCGGCCGACAATTCCTTGGCGAGCTCGCTGACGAACTTGAACAGCGAGTGTTGTTGTGCCGCTTGCGGTTGGGACTGGAGCGTCGCTGGCACGATAGAGTCTCCCTGGATCGATGGATCCATCACTTGCCGCCTGCTTGACATATCGGCGGGCGGCAGCGTTTCTAAAGCCGGTTATTTCAGTTTGCGAATTCTCTCGGCCGGACTGATCACATCGGTTAGGCGAATGCCGAACTTGTCATTCACCACCACAACCTCCCCGTGCGCGATCAGTGTTCCATTGACGTAGACGTCGAGCGGCTCACCGGTGGCGCGGTCGAGCTCGACCACGGAGCCCTGATTGAGCTGCAGCAGATTGCGGATGCTGACCCGGCTGCGGCCGACTTCCAGGGATAGTGTGACCGGAATATCCAGCACCACGTCGAGATTCAACTCACGGTTTGCACCCTCGGGCGCATCGGGCTTGAGGGTGTCCATCTCGGCCAGTTGCGGCTCCACGGCCTGTGCGCTCGGTGTACTCATGATTTCCCTACCCGGACATTACTTAATATGGGTTGCCTGCGACGGCTGATTCGCTCGGTAACTTTGATGGCTTGCTGGCCGCGCGAGAGGCCGAAACCGCCGCGCAGCACCGGCACTCCCTCCGCGAACAGCGTGACATCGCCGTCGAAATCGCACGAGATGACATCGCCGGGCTTGAGATCGACCAGGCGTCCGACCGTTAGCGTGGTATGGCCGAGCACCGGCACCAGCTCGATCTCCGCCTCCTCGATCTCCTGGCGCAGCGTGCGGTTCCAGTCCTCGTCGTGCTCCATGCGATCGCTCTGCACGCCGGAGTCGAGCACATCACGGATGGGCTCGATCATCGCGTACGGCACCGTGACGTGCAGCTCGCCGCCGCCACCCTCGAGCTCGATCTTGAACGCGGTGACGACCACGATCTCCGACGGGCTGACGATATTGGCGAAGTGCGGATTGATCTCGGAATTGAGGTATTCGATATTGATCGCGCTGCAGATGCTCCAGGCCTCGGTCAGACAAGTGAACGCCTGACGCAGGACCATCTGCACGATGCGCCCTTCGGTCAAGGTGAATTCGCGCCCCTCGATCTTGGCGTAGCGGCCGGTGCCGCCGAAGAAATTATCGACGATCGCGAATACCAGCGTGGCATCCAGCGTCAGCAAGGCGGTGCCGCGCAGCGGATTGATCTTGATGAGGTTGAGGCTCGATGGAACGTGCAGATTCTGCGTGTACTCGCTGAACTTCTGCAGCTTTACCGGCGCGACGCTGATCTCGGGCGTACGTCGCAGCATGTTGAACAGACCGATACGAAACAGCCGCGCAAAGCGATCGTTGATCATCTCCAGGGTGGGCATGCGACCGCGCACGATCCGCACCTGAGTCGCAAGATCGTAGTTGCGCGCCTCGCCGGGGTCGGCCGACGCAGGCGTCGTCTCGACGGCGCCCTCATCGACGCCCTTGAGCAGCGCGTCGATCTCGTCCTGATTGAGAATTTCGGCAGCCATGTCTACTGGATCACGAAGCTCGTGAAGTAAACGCTCTCGACCAGCTTGGGATTGCCGCCCTCGGCCGCGATCACCTTGCGCACTGCCTCGAGCGTCGCAGTGCGCAGCTTCTCCTTGCCATCCGCTGACAGCAGCGTGCTGCTGTCCTGGCTCGAGAACAGCAGCACCAGATCATTGCGCACCGCCGGCTCATTGTTTTTGATGCTCTCGAGCATGGCCGGATCGCGCGTCATGGCCTCGACCATGACCTGCAGATAGCGCGCGCTGCCCTCGCCGCCGAAGTTGACGACGAAAGCGGGATCGAACTTGAAATAGAGTGCCGCCGAATGCGGCGGCGCCGGCTTCTCCGCTGCCGCGCCGGCCGCTGTGCTCGCGGCCTTGGGCTTGAAAGCCAGCCAGCCACCGACAGCGCCACCGACCAGGAGCAGCGCCACGATGATATAGAGAAGTTTGCCCTTCTTTTTCGGTGCCTCGGCCGCAGCCTTCGGCGCAGTTTCAAGTTTTGCAGCTTCTGTTGCCATGGTCAGTGTCTCTCGCAGATGTCGGGATACTTATGCTATTTGCGGATGGAGCAAACCGTATGCCAGCGCTGAATCAGGCGCCAATGACGGAAATCTGTCGTTGCGGCGGCACACATTCAGGCGTACTCGTCGATCAGCCCGGCGCTGCGCACAACGCCGATCGAGATCGGCTCCTCGTCCGTCACGGCGTCGGCGCTGCCGTGGGGGTTATTAGCGAATGACTGTGATGCGGATCTCGCTTCCGGGTGAACCTGCGCCTGACCGAGCGTCAATCCGCCGCTGGCCAGCATGGCTCGCAAGGTCGGTACGCTTTGCTCGAGCGCACTGCGCGTCTCGGCATGCGCGGCAATGAAGCTGACGTTGATCTGCGAGGACTGCAGGTCGATACGGACTTCCATGGGTCCCAGGTGCTCGGGCGAGAGCCGTAGGGTCGCAGACTGTACGTTGGCCGCCGCCAGCAGCTGCACCTGTGCCGCCACGGCCCGAGGCCAGGCGGAGTCGGATACGGCGACGGAGATAGTTTGATTCGCAGCGCCCGCCTGTCCGACTGCCTCGGGCAGTGCGCGCGCGAGACTTGTCAGCGCCGATAGATCGGCGCTCGAGGCAGCGCTGAGTGCGTGCGCATGATCGTCCGTGGACGCTGCCGCCGCTGTCGCGCTGGCCGCTGCCGCAGCGCAAGCGAGGGCCGCTGGAGCCGCGGCGAGAGTCCCGTGACCGACACTCGCCGTCGTGGCGGCCGGCGCTGCAGTCGCGGCCGCAGCGTCGCTGCCCGCCTGGGCGGCTGCAGTCGTGGCCGAGGCAGGCGCGGCGGCAGCCAGCTGCGCAGCCTCGCTCGCGAGTGCCAGTGAGGACGGCGCGGCCCGCGCGCCCTGGGCCGTCGCGGCGTTCACAAGCCCGCCGACGCCGATGGATTCGATGCCAGCGTCGTCTCGAGTCGATTCGGTGTCCTGCCCGTCCGAATCCTGCGCATCGCCGGCGAGGGCAGCCGTGGCGCCCGGAGGCAGCATCGGGGCGAGTAGCCAGATCGCCTGCGATCCGAGCGGGTTCGCGCTGTCGGCGACTGCGTTCGCAGTGGCACGTCGACCGGCACCCTTGGGACTGCCGATCCTGCCCGCGAGCGCTGCGCTCGGCGCCGTGACACCGGCCGCCGGGTTCGGTTGCTCCACAACCGCCTCAGCGGTTGTGGCCTCGGTCGACTTCGCCGCAACAGCTTCCTCGGCAGCGTCCGCCGCTGCTGGCGCTGCCGCATGGGCATCGCCCGCAGCACCGGATTTGCGCGTGCAGTTCGAGGATGAGGTCTCGATACGCTCAGGCGCCGCGGATCTTGCGCCCGCAGCGGCGCGCGCCGGCGTCGCAGTGCCAGAGTCTTTGACTGTCGATGCCCTCGCAGGCCCAGTCGCTGTCGAAGCCAGGTGCGAGCTCGCGCTGGCATCGGCTGCTGCCGCCGGCGCGGCGGGTGCTGCTGCTGAGGCAGGTCCAGCGCGCCCCAGTACGTTGGAAAATTCGCTCCCGGTCGCGCCATCGGCCGCGCCGGGCACAGCGCCACGCGCATTCAGGCCATTCGCGGCGATCGGCGGGGGGGCGGCGGCTCTCATAATGCACCTCGCTGGCGTTGTGCCCGCTCATCGAGCTCGCGCTGCGTGCGGCGATCCTCGGCCTTGCGATCCTCGGCATGCGCTTTGTCGATGGCCTTGCCGACTGCGCTTTTGCGTGCCGCGGCCTGCATCCAGCTTTCGCGTTCACGCTGGCACTCGAGCGTCAACTGTTCGACCATACTCTGCTGCGCCTGCACCGCCTCAGCCAAGCGCGCGATGAAGATCTGGTAGTCGCGCATGCCCGTAACTCCCATACCGGAGCGTGCCCGCTGCGCGAACATTTCACGGTACTCATCGAGGTAGCGCTGCAGGTCGGCGCGGCGCTGTTGCGCCTCGTCAAGCCGGCTCTGGGCCGCGGATACGCGTAACAAGCTCTCGCGCTCCAGTTCCTCCATGAGCTTGCCGACCGGCTGCAACTGCTTGGCTCGCCTCACTGCGTACCTCTCTGGTTGTTAGCGGCGCCACCGGACGATGCCGGTGCCTCCGCCATCGTCGCTGCGAGCGCTGCCACGCTCGCTGCAATGTCCACCCGATCGTGCATGTCCTGGCGAAGAAAGGCCTCGATCTGCGGCCAACGCGAGATCGCGTTATCGATGCGCGGGTCGCTGCCTCGCTGATAGGCGCCGATGGTGATCAGGTCGCGATTGTTCTCGTAGATCGCGGTCGCCTGCCGCAACCGGCGCGACAGCTCCAGCTGGCTCGCAGGCACGATGTCATGCATCACGCGGCTCACCGATGCTTCGACGTCGATGGCCGGATAGCGGCCGCCCTCGGCAATGCGTCGCGCCAGCACGATATGGCCGTCGAGAATGGCGCGCGCGGCATCGACGATCGGATCGTTCGGATCATCGCCTTCGGCAAGCACCGTGTAGAACGCCGTGATCGATCCGGCGGTAGCCACCCCATTGCCGGCGCGCTCGACCAGCTGCGGCATGCGCGCAAATACTGATGGCGGATAGCCCTTGGTCGCCGGCGCTTCGCCGATCGCCAGCGCTATCTCGCGCTGCGCCTGCGCAAAGCGCGTCAGCGAGTCCATGATCAGCAGCACGTTGCGACCGCGGTCGCGAAAGAACTCGGCAATCGCCGTCGCGAGCCAGGCGCCGTGCAGGCGCATCAGCGGCGGATAGTCGGCCGGCGTCGCGACCACCACCGAACGCGCCAAGCCGGCGCGCCCCAGGATTCGCTCGATGAACTCCTTGACCTCGCGACCGCGCTCGCCGATCAGTCCGACGACGATGACGTCGGCGGCGGTGTAGCGCGCCATCATGCCGAGCAAAACGCTCTTGCCGACGCCGCTGCCGGCGAACAGGCCCACGCGCTGCCCGCGTCCCACGGTCAGCAGGCCATTGATGGCTCGCACGCCGACATCGAGCGGCTGGGTGATCGGCTGGCGACGCAGCGGATTGATCGGTGTGCCGGTCAGTCGCACGCTCGCTTCGGGCTCGATCGGTCCGAGCCCGTCGAGCGGATTGCAGGCGCCGTCGATGATGCGGCCGAGCAGGCCGGTGCCTACGCGCACCGTTCCGGTATGGGTGCGCGGTAGTACCTGCGCGTTCGGTTTGAGTCCGTGAATGTCGCCGGTCGGCATCAGAAACAGCCGATCACCGGAGAAGCCGACCACCTCCGCCTCAATGCAGGCGCTATCGGAGCTCACGATCTCGCAGCGATCGCCGACCGCGGCCTGGCAGCCGGCGGCCTCGAGCGTCAGGCCGACCATGCGTGTCAACCGACCCGCCACTACGGGCGGCGGTACCGAAGCGAGTCGGCGCGTCGCGCCCTCCAGGCCCTGCACCCAGCGCTCTGCCGCCGCCAGCCACAGCGGATTGTCGGTCTGTGCGGATGCGCTCATGCTGATCTGTCCGCTATTGCGTTCGTGCGAGCATCGCCCAAGGCAGCGGCGATCGCTGCACCGAGCCGCTGCTCCAGCTGGGCATCGATGGTCGAGCTCTCGCTGCTCACGCGGCAGCCGCCGCGGGCAATGATCGGATCCTCGGAAATGCTCCAGTCGCGATCGCCGCTGGCCTCCGCCAGCCGCGAGCGCACCAGCGCGGCATCCTCGGGGTGCAGGTGCACGCGCACGTCGCGTGCCGTCATCGGCAACAGCGCCACCGTTTCGCGGATTACCGCGACAATCTCGTCCGGATGAGTCTTGAGCTCGCGCCGCACGATCTGTCGCGCAATCGCGCCGGCCAGCGTGACCAGCTGACGTTGCACTGCGCCATCCAGCGCTGCCATGGGCTTGGCCATGAAGTCCAGGATCGATGCCAACTGCTGCACCTTCCGATCCAGTTGCTGCGATGCCGCCTGGTGCTCCTTGCGCACGGCGGCGATGCCGGCTTCGCGGCCTTCCGCGAAGCCCTTGTGCCAAGCCTCGCGTTCGATACCCTGAAGATCGCTCACGCGCCGATTGCGCTCGAGCACCGGACCGTCGATCTGCGGCAGCTCCCACAGCGCCGTGGCTTGCGGCTCAGACATATTCATCACCGCCCTTGCCGCCGAGCTGCAATCGTCCTTCCTCACTCATGCGGCGCGCGATGACGAGAATCTCCTTCTGTGCTGCTTCGACTTCCGACAGCCGCACCGGTCCGCGGGCCTCGAGGTCGTCCTTCATCATCTGGGCGGCTCGCTCCGACATGTTCTTGAAGATCTTCTCCTTGAGCTTCTCATCGGCCGCCTTGAGCGCGACGATGAGTTTGTCACTCGGCACCTCGCGCAGCAGTTCCTGCATGCCGCGGTCGTCGCATTCAGTGAGATCATCAAAGACGAACATGAGATCCTGCAGCTTCTGACTCAGCGGCTCATCGACCTTGGCGATCTGCGCCATGAGAGGTTCCTGCGCGCTGCCCACGAGGTTCAGGATCTCGGCCGCTACCTTCGGTCCGCCAAAACCGCTCGAGCTCTTGGCGCCGGCGCTGCCCGAAAACTGCTTCTCCAGCACCTGATCGAGCTCATCGAGCGCCGTCGGATGCACGCCGTCGAGGCTGGCGATGCGCATCAGAATCTCGGCGCGCATGTTCTCATTCAAATGCACCAGCACTTCCGCCGCCTGATCCGGGTCCAGGTAGGTGAGCACGATCGCAATGATCTGTGGATGCTCGTTGCGCAGCATGTCACCGACCGACCGCGGCTCCATCCACTTCAGTGCCTCCAGTCCGCGGCTGCTGCGACCTCCGAGTATCCGGTCAACGACACTGCCGGCTTTGTCGGCCCCCAGCGCCTCGATCAACACCCTGCGAATGTACTCGTCGGTGCCGACACCGAAGGACGTCTGCTGCTCGACATTGGTGGAAAACGAGGTCAGTACGGTCGATACCTCCTCGCGCGATATACCGCTGAGCTGCGCCATCGCGGCACCGACGCGCTGCACATCCTTGGCGCCCAGATGGCGCAATACCTGCGCGGCCTCCTGCTCGCCGAGCGCGAGCAATAGGATCGCTGCACGATCGACGCCGGTGCGATCCGCACCCAACTCACTCATTGCTCGCCCACCCAGGTCTTGACCACCTGCGCCACGCGCTTGGGATCCTGGCTCACGAGGCTGCGGGCCTGCACGATTTGCTGTTCGTAGGCCAGTGCGGGCGCGTGCGCCGTCGCTGCCGACTTGTCATCGCCCGCCGCGCTCTGGTTGGCGAGCGCCGCCGGGGCGGCGGTGACGGCGTGCGTGGCGAGATTCTTCACGAGCGGGCGCAGCACGCCCAGCGCGAGCGCAATCAGCACCAGTGCGCCGAGCACCAGGCGTGTGATGTCACGGACCATTGGCCGCTGCCACAGCGGCACGACTTCCGGCTGGATCGGCGCCGCCTCCTGCTCCAGGAACGACGCGTTGACCACATTGACGCTGTCGCCGCGCGCTTCGTCGAAGCCGACGGCGTTCTTGACCAGTCGGGTGATGTCTTCGATCTGCTCCTTCGCCAAAGGCTGCTGCGTGACCTTGCCATCGGCCCCGAGCTTGCGCACGTTGTCGACCAGCACTGCAACCGTCACGCGTTTGACGCGTCCACCCGGCTGACGCAGATAGCTGACGGTGCGATCGATCTCGTAATTGCGCGTGCTCTGCTTGGAGCTGCTCTCGGGTACGCTGGCGGCGGCGGCGGCAGCGGCGGCGGCCGCTGCTTCAGCCGCACTGGCGGCCGCGTTCTTGGCAGCCGTCCCAGTCGCCGCAGGCGTCGGTGCCGGCGGCTTGGCGGCCACGGCCTGTCCGCCCGGCGGCGGCTGATTGCTCAGCGCGCCCGGCACGCCGCCGGCACCACCGCCGTTGCGGCTGCTCTCCTCCGCAGTCTGCTCGCTGCGTACCACGGTGCCATCGGGCTTGTACTGCTCGTGCGCTTCCTCGCTCGCAGCGGCGTCAAGATCTACGGTCACCTGCGCGCGCACGCGGCCATCGCCGACCATCGGCGCGATCAATTGCTCGATGCGCTGAATGTAGGTGTCCTCGATCCGGTGCGCGGCCTCGAACTGCTCGGCCTCGATCGCCGCATCGCCCGATTTCGGCGAGGACAGCAGACGCCCCTGCTGATCCACCACGGTGACCTGAGCGGAATCGAGCTCGGGAATGCTCGAAGCCACCAGATGTACGATCGCCGATACTTGTTCGGGCTCGAGCCGATGACCGGCACGCAGTTGCAGCAGCACCGAGGCGCTGGCCGGACGCCGATCGCGCACGAAGGCGGACTGCTGCGGCAATGCCAAATGCACGCGTGCGGCCTCGACTGCCTGCAGCGAGGAGATCGTGCGCGCCAGCTCGCTCTCGAGGGCGTACTGATAGCGGGCGCTCTCCATGAACTGACTGACACCGAATCCCGGGTCCTTGCTGATCATCTCGAAACTGCTGTTCTTGCCCTGCGGCAATCCCTGCGAGGCGAGCTGCAGGCGCGCATCGTGCACGCGCTCGGCGGGAACCATGATCGCGCCGCTGACGTTGTCGAGCTTGTATTCGATGCCGCCGGTTTGCAGCGCCTGCACTACGCTGCCGGCATCAGAGTCGGACAGGTTGCCGTACAGCAGGCTCCAATTCGGTCCTTTCCACCACAACACCACGGTGACGCCGGCGGCCACCGCCAGCGCCACGCCCAGCAGCAGCAGCAGCGGCCGGACGTTCAATCCGAGCGCACCGGGGACCATCACAGTCTGATTGTTCGCCATGAGCTAATTCTTCCCGCAGAACTCAGATCGACATGTTCATGATGTCCTGATACGCGCTCACCAGGCGATTGCGTACCTCCGTGAGCGCGCGAAAGGAAACGGAGGCCTTCTGGCTCTCGATCATGACCTTCGCGAGATCGACCCCAGGGGTGCCGCGCTCCCAAGCGTCGGCAAGCGCGGAGGCGCTCTGCTGACTCTTATTGACCGCATCAATGCCCTGCTGGAGCAGCGCGCCGAACGCTGGCGCGGCTGCCGCGGCACCGGTGGCCGCGGCGGCACCGAGGCCGGCAGCGCTGCTCGCGACCGGCTTGACGGCAGCGCCTGCCTGCGCCGACAGCGAGCGTATCTGCGCCAGTACCTGATCGATCGCCATATTGCTCATGCAGCACTCCCGCCGGCATCGGCGCTTTCATCGCAGTCAATTCCGGCGCGGCGTAGCCGCGCCAGTTTGTAGCGCAAGGTGCGCGCACTGATACCGAGACGCTCGGCAATGCGTTCGCGCGTATCGCGGCTGCGCAGCGCCTCCAGGAGGATTTTCTGCTCGGCGAGCGCGAGCGACTCAGCCAGGGCACCGGGCGCCGCCTCGAGCGCGGGCGCGGCCGGCGCCGGCAGCGAGCGCGCCACCTCGGCAGCGGCATGGTGATCGACGAGCGTATCAGCGCTGCCCTGTTGAGCTGCAGCCGACGGCTCGAACACAATGTGCGACTCGCGCACCAGATCGCCATCGCACAGCACCAGCGCACGCTGCATGACGTTGTCGAGCTCGCGCACATTGCCGCGCCACGGGTAGGTCAGCAACAGCTGCGCCGCGTTCGGATGCAGGGCCGGAATGCGCTCGCCCGCGCGGCAATGCGCCGCCAATAACCGCATCGCCAACGGCAACACGTCATCGCGCCGTGCGCGCAAGGGCAGCAGCGTCATCGGAAACACATTCAGGCGGTAATACAGATCCTCACGGAAGCGCCCGCCGGTGACCTCTTCGCGCAGACGCCGGTTGGTGGTGGCGATGACGCGCACGTCCAGTTTCATTGCGGTACGCGCGCCGAGGCGCTCGACCTCGCGCTCCTGCAGAACGCGCAGCAGCTTCGGTTGCAACGCCAGCGGGATTTCGGAAATCTCATCGAGCAGCAGTGTGCCGCCCTGCGCCTGCTCGAATTTGCCGGCGTGGGCGGTTTGAGCGCCCGTGAAGGCTCCACGCTCCCATCCAAACAGCATGCCCTCGAGCATGCTCTCGGGAATTGCCGCGCAGTTGATGGCGACGAATACGCCGCCGGCGCGCTTGGAGTGCCGATGGATATAGTGTGCCAGCACTTCCTTGCCGGTACCCGATTCCCCGGCGATCAGTACCGTGCACTCGCTGGCCGCAACGCGGCGCGCCAGCTCCATCAGCAGTCGGGAGGATTCGGCACACGCGACCGGATCGCGGATCTCTCTGGCACTGATCCGTTCGCGCATCTCCGTGTCCGGCACAATTGCTGCGGTCTGCATCGGGAGTCCATTGCCTCTTCAAGTAGTACTTGCCGAGGTCAGAGGAGCAAATAGCGTGCCGACGTTGAATTGTGACGCAACTCACGACGGCAGTGCATTGCCGCCGGTGCGGACGTCAAGATTCCGGCACCAGCGCGTCGCCGCCGCTCATCGAATATTTGCGCAGCTTTTCGACCAGCGTCGTGCGCCGCAATCCCAGCACACGCGCCGCCTGTGCCACCGTGCCGCCGGATGACTCCATGGCACGCACGATCAGACGCTGTTCGAGCGTCTCGAGGAACTGCCGCAGATCAAAGCCGGCCGGAATCTCCGACAGCAGGGCTTCGGCGAATTGCGGTTCGATGACCGCATCGGCTTCATCCTCTGCTGCGCACTCCGGTTCGATCGGCGCCAGGGCAGCTGTGGTCGCTACACGCGCAGGCGCGAGCAGGCTCATGGCCGGCACTGCGGCCAAAAGCGTCTCGCACGCCGGCTCAGCGCCGGGGGTCCAGTCCGCCGGGCGGTAGCGCGCGGGCAGATCCGCAATGGTGACGGATCGCGTCTGGCATTGGATCGAGAGCCGCTCGATCAGATTGCCGAGCTCGCGCACGTTGCCCGGCCAACGATAAGCCTTCAATGCCCCGAGCGCCGCGGCCGTAAACTGCACGCGCGGCCGGCCCGATGAGCCATTGCGCTCGGTCAGGGCGGCGATCAGCTGCGGCAGGTCCTCAGCGCGCTCGCGCAACGCCGGCATCTCGATCGGCACGACGTTGAGACGATAAAACAGATCTTCGCGAAACGTGCCTTCGAGGATCGCCTGCTCCAGATCGCGATGCGTGGCGGCGATGATGCGCACATCGCAGCGCTGCGGCGTACAGCTGCCGACCCGCTCGTAGTTGCGCTCCTGCAGGACGCGCAGCAGTTTGACCTGCATGCTCGGATTCATGTCGCCGATCTCATCGAGGAAGATCGTGCCGCCTTCCGCGACTTCGAACCGACCTTTGCGCGTGCTGAGCGCGCCCGTAAAGGCGCCCTTCTCGTGCCCGAACAGCTCGCTCTCCAGCAGTTCCGCCGGTATCGCGCCGCAATTGATCGGTATGAAGGGACGTGCCTGGCGCAGCGAGCTGTCGTGGATGGCGCGTGCCACCACTTCCTTGCCGGTACCCGATTCGCCGAGAATCAGCACATTGCTGTCGAAAGCCGCGACTTGCCGAATCAGACGGTTGACTTGCTGGATGGCAGCGCAAGAGCCGGTCGGCAACGCCGCCGCAGCCGGCCACTGCTCCGCGGCAACGAAGGCTTGCGTATCAGCGCCGATCGCTACAGTCGCAGCCGCCCTCTCAGCCATGTTGTCGCGTTTCCCTCTTTTGCTGATGCGCAGATTAGGGGCGGTGTTATGGCAAAGAATGGATCTCCGTCACAAGATTGACGTTATGGCAAGGGCTGGCGTGGCACGGCACAGGTTGTGTGGGCTGCGTCACACCGCGCTAGCCGCCGCGCGCCTTGCGTGCATCGGCAACATGGCGCCGGTGGCGCAGAAATGCCAGCTTTTGCATCAACTGCACCGTGCCAGCGGCAAGTTCCGGAAACTTGACCCGTACCGTGGCGCCGTTCACGGCACTGACTGCGGCCGGCAGCTCGAGCGGCTGTGGCAGGGAGCCGCGCAATTGCACGCGCAGTATGCCGCTCTCGCCGATCGCGGGCGTCGGACCCAGCGCGGTCCAGCTGGCTCCGAGTGAATTGAACTGAATCGTCGTCGGGGTAGCGATGCGTTCATGCGGCACCAGCTTCGAGAGCAGCTGCAGCACCATGTTGAGCTTGAAGTCCAGGCGCGCGAGCTCAGCGGCCAGCGGATCGAGCTCCTCCTTCTTGTCGCGCGCCGGATGTTCCTCGACGGCGATGCAAGCCTGCAGCAGCAGAAGATTGGACTCGTCCAGCCCGAGCAACTCAAATCGATCGAGCGGTCTGGACAACGGCTTCCATTGCACGGGCAGCACGTCGTGACAGGCCAGCTCATCGTAGAGCACCACGGTATCGACGCCCTCGTACATACCGCTCCTCGATCGCGCGCGCACTGGCGCAGCGCGCTCTTCAGCGCCTGGCGGCACTCGGCGGCTGAGCCCCAGCCTGCCGCACTTCCGGTCCGATCGCAACCCAGGCACCGCGGATCTCGGCCATCAGGCTGGCGACTTCCTTGACGCGATGCAGGTCGTTATCGAGATTGGCGCGCAGCAGCTGGCGCAGCATGTAGTCGTAGAGTTCACCGAGATTCTGCGCCAAAGGCCCGCCTTGGCTCAGATTCAAGCTGCCGCGCAACTCGTTGATGATCATGACGCATTGGTGCAGTGCCTGGCCCTTTCTGGCGATCTGCTGACGCTCGATGCAACCGCACGCGATCGCCATGCGCTCGATGGCGCCGTCCAGCAACATGAGCACCAGCCGGTGCGGATCGGCGCCGGCGACGCCGCCGTGCACCGATACGCTTTGATAAGCGGCTAGTTTCGGGTTCTTGGCGTAAGCGCTCACCGCGCGATGCTCCGTCCAATCTTGATGAACAGCTTAACGGCGGTTCATCGGTGAACTTGAGCTGAATCTGGCCGCAGACGGCTCAGGCGTTGGGCTTGCCCTGGACGGTCGGCAGGCTCGCGAAAGCCTGAGTCAAGTAGGACGAGGTACTCTGCAGCGATGACAGCAGCGTGTTGAGCGTCGCGTACTGCTGCGTCAGGCTGGCCGTCAGCGCCGTCATCTGCGCGCTGAGGGTATTGGACCGCGTCGTCAGCGCGTTATTCTGCGACGTCAGCGACTGACTGTAGGCAGCGAGCGTGCCGCCACTGGCCAGATCTGCGGTGATCTGGCTATTGAGCTGCGCGGCGACGCCGCTGCTGCTGCTGAAGAGTTGACTGACCGCGCTGAAATTGCTCGACAACGCCGTCGCGAGCGTCGCGTTATTGAGCGAGAGCGAGCCATCACTGTTGGTGGTAATGCCGATGCTGGCGAGCGTGTTGTAGGCTGAGCTGCCCACCAGACTGTACAGGGTCTGCTGAATCTGACTCTGCGTGTTGGTCAGGATCGGATTGCCCTGCATGGCCCCCGCAGTGTTGCTGCTCGCATCGTAACTGCCCAGGCTTGAGAGCGCGCTTTGCAGGGTGTTGTAGGCCGAGACGAAGTTGGCGATGTTCGATTGGACCGTCGAGGTGTCGTTGGCCACCGTCAAGGTGGCGCTGCTGCCGCTGGCAGTCGTGCCGAGAAGATTCAGCGTCACGCCAGTGAGCGCATCGCTGACCGTATTGCTGGCGCTGGTGTAGCCCACTCCGGCGATGCTGAAGTGGGCATCGGCGGCCGCCGTTTGCTGCGTGTAGTTGCCGGTATTGCCCGTGCCGTAGGTCAGCGCCGACAGCCCCGTGCCGCCGTCGGTCTCGGTGACCGCCAGCGTATTCGCGGCCCCGGTCAATGTGGACGACATCACCAGATGCGCGCCGTCGGTACCCGTAACGATGGTCGCGCTGACGCCGGGATTATTGGCAGCCGAGTCGATCGCGGAGGCAATGCCGGCGAGCGTGTCATCGTTGCCGTTAATCGTGACGGCAAAGCTCGAACCCCCGAGCGAGATCGAGAGCGTACCGGTGCCGACCGTGGCCGTACCGCCACCGCTGAACGCTTTGGACAGCAACTGCTGCCCGGAGGCGAGATTGGTGACCGTGACGTTGTAGGAGCCGCTGACCGCGTCGGCGTCGGCTGTGGCCGTGAGCACGGTCTGATCGGAGCTGCTTGCGGTTTGGGAGTTGAAGGCGCTGGGCGTACTCAGCGAGCTCAGCGACGACTGAAAGGTGGACAGCGCTCCCTGAAGCGTGCCGAGCGCCGAAATATTGGCCGTGACGGCGCTGGTCTGACTCGCGATCAGCGATTCCTGCGGTGCCTGGGCTGCCGCCACGAGCTCGGAGACGAGGCTGCTGACATTGATGACCGAACCGCCGGCCGCGCCGGCACTGCTGCTGCTCGTCACCGAGATCGGTGTGGTGACGGGAATGGAGCCGGTGTTGCTGGCGCTGCTGATGCTGCTGGTGGTCATGGCGGTAGCGCCTGGAGTTAAGTTCAGTTCAGCAAAATCCGCGACGCCACGCCGGCAGCGTCGAATACGGCAGCAGAGCGGGCACCTTGCGATCCCCGCTCTGCTGCGACGGGTAGCCTACACCCGTGACTCATGGGCTGCTGCGAAGCTCTTACGGCAGCTTCTGCAGCAGAGTCAACACGTTCTGCGGCACCAGGTTGGCCTGGGCTACCATCGCCGTGCTCGCCTGCTGCAGGATCTGGGCCTGGGACAGCTGCGAAGTCGCCGACGCGTAGTTGGTGTCCTGGATCGAGCTGCGCGCGGACTGCAGGTTGGTCGAGTCCGTGTTCAGACCCGTGATCGCTGCCGTGAATCGGTTCTGATACGCACCGAGCTGCGCGCCCGTGGCGGCCACCTGCTGCAAGGCGGCATCAATCGCGGCAATCGCCGCGTTCGAGTCTTGCACGTTCAACACGCTGGTGTTGGCCACCGTAAAGCCCGTCTGCGTGGAGGCAGTGCTGCCCGCCGTCAGACCGGCGTTGGTCAGATCCGCACCTACACCGGCAATGCTCACCGCGCCGGTGGTGTTGCCGGCATAGTTCACGATGAAGCTGTTGCCCAGGGCATCGGCCCCGGCAGCCAGGCCGGTCTCGGCCGCCGTGAGGGCGCTGCCTGTGTAGGCGACCGTAATCGCGCTGCCCGTTGCAGAAGTCAGCGTCAGCTGGCTATTCGCAAGCGTCGCCGACACACCCGTGTTCGTGGTGATGCCGTTGATGGCGTTGGCCACATTGGTCAAATCCGCGGTCAGGTTGCCGGCGCCGCCAGCGGTCGAGACCAACCCCGTCGCGACACCGTTGATGGTGATGGTTTGCCCTGTCCCCGCGACATCGGCCGCAAACGCAGTACCCACCGCGCCGGTGGTTGTCCCGGTGATACCCAAGCCGGTATCGGCCGCCACCAGCGATGAACCTGTGCCGTAGCCGACCGAGATGGCGCCGCCCGACGCATCGGTCAGCGTGATCGCCGTACCGGTCGTGTTGGTGGTCGCCGACACACCGGTCGCGGCGGTGATGGCATTGATCGCGGCGACCGTGCTGGCAACATCCGTGGTCGCGGTGCCGGTGGCTGTGATCGCGGCCGTCGCCACGCCGTTGATGACCAAGGTACCGGTGTGTCCGGCCGTGCTGGCCGTGACCACCGCACCGACCACCTGCGTGCTCGCCGTGACGCCGCCGATGCCGGCCGCGTTGATGGCTTTGACCAGTGCGCCGGTCGAATTGACCGTGCCGCTGGAAGCCAAAGCCGTGCCGTTGATCGACACATTGGCCAGATGGACCACGCCGATCACGCCGGTGTTGGCCGATTGGGCCGAGGCTGCATACTGGGCGCCGAGCGCGCCCGTGGTCGCACTGGCTACCGAGGACACTGTGATGGTCTGGCCGGCGTTGGCGCCGATCTGGAAGGTCGCGCCCTGGAACGAGCCGTCGAGCAGGTTGACGCCGTTGAACGCTGCCGTGCCGGCAACGTTGTTGATGTCCGCGGCGAGCTGCTGATACTGCTGGTTGAGGTCGGCACGATCCGCAGCGCTATTGGTCGCGTTCAGCGATTCCACCGCCAGGTCGCGCATCGTCTGCAGGTCGTTGGTGATTTCGGTCAGCGCGCCCTGCGCGGTCTGCGTCAGCGACACACCGGCGGTCGCATTCTGTGCGGCCTGGTTCAAGCCGCCGATCTGCGCATTCATGCCCTGGACGATCGCGTAACCCGCGGCATCGTCGGCGGCCGTGTTGATGCGCAGACCCGAAGACAGCTGCTGCAGCGAGGTGGCCAGCTGGGCGCCTGACGACGTCAAGCTGCTCTGCGCGACCAGCGAATTGATATTCGTGTTAAGGACTAGTGACATTGCCTGTTGCTCCTGCTGTTTCGTTCAGACGCCGGACCTCAGTCCGCCGCGCTGTTAGCCATTGGGCGACCTTCAGGCCGCACCGGTTCAGTGGGGTTATCGGTGCGTAGCGCATGAACTTTAATGACACGCATCGCACTTTGGAAAACCGTCGAATGCATCACAGTCGGCATCGAGTCGCTCACAAGTACTTAAATAGCGAGAGCTGATTGATGTCGGCGTAGGATTGCTCGGCCGCCTGCAGGGCCAGGTATTCCTGGCTGTACTGCGACGTGGCCGCGGCGTAGTTCAGGTCGCTCAGATTGGAGATCTGGGTCGTCACCGTGGTGCTGGCACTGGTCAGGGAGTTATTGACACTGCTGATCAGCGAGATCCTGGAGCCCACGTTGGTGGTGACGTTCGATACCTGGTTCAATGCCTGGTCGATCTGCTGCAGCGAGCCGCCGAGCGCAGAACTGAGTTGGGCGCGCGCTGCCGCGCTGCTACCGGCATTGTTCAGCGAACCGACCAGATTATCGAGTGTGCTGAAGACGCTCTGGGTAGCGGACGAGGAGACCTTGAAGGAGTCGCCCGCGGCCGGCGCGCCCGTGATGCCGACCTGAATGCCGGCAAAGGCAATCTCACCGCCGTTACTGCTGTTATAGGTACCGCTCGCCACCGTGGCGCCCGTGGCATCGGTCACCGTGTAGTCGGTGGCATCGCTGAAGGTGATCGTATATTGGCCGCTCACCCAGGCAGACTGGTTGGTCACGCTGCCGGTATCGATGATGCCTGTGCCCGTGTTGCCGCTGCTCGCTGCGGTCGTGAACGTACCGTTGCCCGTCGGGATATTCATGTACACGGCCGAACCCGCATCGCCGGTCTGCACGGAAGTGCCGCTATTGAGCGGCACACTGCTCGCACCGCTGTCGCCCACGTACGCCACCGAACCGCTGCTGCCGCGCACGAACGGCTGTGTACCCGTGGAATAGCCGGCAAACAGGTACTCGCCCTGGGCGTTCTGGCTGTTCGCAGTGCCCAGCAGCTGCTTCTCGAGCGCACTGATCTCGGTCGCAATATTCTGCAGATCGCTGCTGTTGTTGGAGGAGCTGTTGGCCTGCACCACCAGGTCCCGGATCGACTGCAGCGTCGTGGTAGAGCTGGACAGCGCCTGCTCCTCCAGCGTCAAGTTGGTGTTGGCGCTCTGGCCGTTGCTGATGTACTGCTGATACTGCGAATGGACGTTGTTGAGCTGCAGCAGCTGCACCGCCGCCACGGGATTGTCGGCCGGCGTGTTCACGCTCTTGCCGGTGGACAGCTCATTCTGCGTCTGCGAGAGGGCCGCCTCATCCTGCATGATGCCATTGACGGCCGAGTCGTTCAGCATTGAAGTGGATATACGCATGGCGGCTTAGGCGACGTAATTGATGGCGGTGATGATGGACTGAAACAGCGTGTCGGAGGTTTGAATGACCTGCGCCGCGGCCTGATAGGCCTGCTGGTACTGCACGAGATTGGCCGCTTCCTGATCCAGGTTGACACCCTGAACGCTCTGCTGCGCATTCTGGGCGCTGTGCATCACGCTCTGCTGCGCGCTCGCGCCGTTCTGGGCCTGACTGGTTTGCAATCCGACCGTGCCGACGTAGGAATTCACCGCGCCGCTCAGCGATTCGGCGCCGCCGTTCAAGACGTGGGTATTCAGAATGTTCGCGAGCTGCAGGGCGTTGCTGTTATCGCCCGTGCCATTGGCATTGTCATCGATGGCGAAGCTGTCGCCGCTCGCCGGCGTGCCGGCCAGTACGAGGCTGATGCCATCGAAGCTGATCGCGGTGCCGGGCGTATAAGTGCCCGTGGCGACGGTGGTGCCGCCGGCGTTGGTGACCGTATAGGCCGTCGGGCTCGTGAAGCTCAAGGTGTAGTTGCCGCGCGTCCAGGCCGCGGTATTGGGCACCGTGGCGCTGGTGATGCTGGCCGTGCCGGTATTGCCGCTGGTGGCGCTGGTCACCAACGGGCCGGCCGCGGCGATCTTCGCCGGGTCGGTCGTGAGCAGACTCAGACCCGAGACGGCGTTACCCGTCGGCTCGATCAGAAACTGATCGCCCGACTGGGCGGTGCCGGTCACCGTGAGCGTCAAACCCGCCCCCGTCAGCGTGGTCACGCCGCCGCTGGTGCTGGAAGTCAGCGCGGTAGCGGCGCCGCTGGCGGTATCGATCAGGCTCCAAGTGGCGCCGTTATACTGCAGATAGTAGTTGCTGGTGGTCAATCCGCCCAGATTGCTGATCGCCGCGGTAACGCTGGCATTGCCGATGTTGTCCTGGCTCGTGAGCACCTGCGAAGCGCCGACCGCGAGCAGCGCACCGCCAATGTTGCCGTTCTGATCCAGTCCGGCCGCGTTCTGGGTATTGAGCAGATTCGTGAGCGTGACGGCCGCCTGGCCGAGTGCGTTCTCGCCCGGGATGAGCATCTGGCTGCGAAACTGCAGCAGGCCGCCGAGCGTGCCGCCGGTCAGTTCACTGGTAATGTCGCTGCTACTGGTGCTGCTCGTGAGCGATAGATCGAGCTGACCGGATTTGAATTGATCGGGCGTCGCACTCAGCGTCGCGGCCTGGGCGCCCACCACGAGCGCCTGGCCACTGCCGATAAAGACGCTGACCGAGCCATCGCTCTGAGTCGTGGTGCTGACACCCACATCCTGCGAGAGCTGATCGATGAGGTTGTTGCGTTGATCGAGCAGACTGTTCGGCGGCTGCGAGCTGCCATTGTTCTGCGCCGCCATGATGCTCTGATTGAGGCTGGCGATGCTCTGCGCCAGCGACGTGATCGTGCTGGCCTCCGATTGAAGCTGCGTGTTGACCTGGCCGCCGAGCTGCTCGAAATTGCTTTGGTAGCTCTGGAACTGACTGATGACCGCTTGGGCCTGGTTCAAGACCGCCTGCCGCGTCGAGCTCTGCGACGGGGAATTCGCCATCGTCTGGATGGCCTGACTGAAGCTCTGCAGCGTCGCCGACAGTCCGGTGGTCGGATCGCTGAACATGTTGTTGATGCTGTCGGCGAGGCCACTGACGGTATTGAACTGGTTGTAGCTGCTGGTGGCCGAACGCGTCTGCGCATCGAGAAAATCGCTGTAGCTGCGCGTGACATTCGCTACCGAGACGCCATTGCCGATCCAGCCGTTGGCGGTCGGCGTGGCCGGATTGGTCACGAGATTGGCGGTCTCTTGGCTATACCCGGCGGTATGGACGTTCGAGATGTTGTTGCTGATCGTGTCGAGCGCCGTCTGGAACGCCAGTAGCCCCGTCACGCCAGTGGACAGCATGTCACCCATTAAGGCGCCCTTTCATTCAGGAAGACTCCCCACCGGCATTTGTCGGCAGCCCGGCCAGGATCTTGAGCGACGGTGCGGCTGCGGCAGCGCGCAACGCTCTGACGCTCGCCACCGTGGCCTGAAGCTTCTGCACATAAGCCGGATCGGTGGCATAGCCGCCGCGCGACAGCGCGCCGGCAAACGCACTGACGTTCGCTCCGGTACCGAGCGCCTGCTGGTAGCGCGAGCTGCCTCGCAGCAACGAGACATAGTCATCGACGCTCTGCTGCACCGAGCCGTAGGCACGAAACGGCTGCGAGACGCTGTGGGCAGCGCCGGCGCTGTATTCGGTGGTGCGCGCATCGACCGCTTCGCCGTTCCAGCCGCTGCCGGCCTTGATGCCGAAGAGATTGAAGCTCGTGGCGCCGTTGCCGGATGCAGGGATGTGCTGTCCCCAACCGGTCTCAAGCGCCGCCTGCGCGATCAGCGTATCGGAGGACACACCCAACTGGCTGGCGGCCTGCTCGGCGTACGGCTCGAGTTTCTTGACGAAGCCGATCGCATCGGCGCCGGCTGCGTTGCTGCCGACGGTATTCTGGGCCGGCGCGGACGCGGGTGGGGGCGCGGCGGCTTTGGCCGCGCTATTGCGCGTGAGCTGCTGCACCAGCATGTCGGCCAGGCCGATACCCTTGCCCTGCGCCATCTGCAGCGAAACCTGCTGGTCGTACATGTCCTGATAGAGATCGCTCTCCTGACTGTCGCCGAGCCCCTGGCCCAATTTCGCCTCGCGCATGGACTTGAGCATCATGTTCGTGAACAGACTCTCAAACTGCTGCGCCGCTGCGCGGATGGCCTGCGGATCGTCAGCCTTGAGGCCGCCCTTCAAGCCCTCGAGGCCGCTGAAATCGGCGTAGTAGCTGGGCCCGACGGGCTGGCTGCTCACGGCACTGACTGCTCAGATGACGATCAGTTGCGCCCGCAAGGCGCCGGCCTGCTGCAGCGCCTCGAGGATGGCGACCAGGTCCCCGGGAGCGGCGCCGACCTGATTGACCGCCCGCACGATCTCGTCGAGATTGACGCCGGCGTCGAATACGAACATGCGTGCATCGCTCTGCGAGACGTTGATCTCCGAGCGCGGCGTAGCGACCGTCGTACCGCCGGAGGAGAATGGCGTCGGTTGACTCACGTCGGTCCGCTCGGTGATCGTGACCGACAGTGAGCCGTGTGCTACCGCTGCGGGCATCACCCGTACGCGCGAACTGATGACCACCGTGCCGGTGCGCGAATTGACGATGACACGCGCCGGCGCCTCGCTCGGCTCGATTTCGATTTCCTGCAACTCGCCGATGAAGGCCACGCGGGCGGTCTCATCAGCCGGCGCCTGCACTTTGACCGAGACCGCGTCCACCGCCTGCGCACTACCGGAACCGAGCCGCTTGTTGAGCGCATCGGTGAGCCGCGAGGCGGTGCTGAAATCGGGCGAATTGAGATTCAGCACGACGAACGGCTGAGCGCCGAAGGTATTGGGCACCTCACGCTCCACCGTGGCCCCATTGGGGATGCGCCCGCCGCTCGGGACATTGACGCTCACGCGCGAGCCGTCCTTGCCCGCGACACCGAAGCCGCTGACCATGACACTGCCCTGCGCCATTGCGTAAACCTCACCGTCCGCGCCGTGCAACGGCGTCAGCAGCAGTGCGCCGCCCCGCAGGCTGGTGGCATTGGCGATCGAGGCCACGGTGATGTCGATGGTCTGTCCGGCCTTGACGAACGCCGGCAGATCCGCCGTCACCGTCACGGCGGCGACGTTCTTGAGCTGCATCTGCGAGGCGACACTGGCTGGAATAGTCACGCCGAAATTCGCCAGCATGTTGGAGATGCTCTGAATCGTGAACGGCGCTTGCGTGGTCTGATCGCCGGTGCCGTTGAGACCGACGACCAACCCGTAGCCGACGACCTGGTTGCTGCGCACGCCGGCAACCGAGGCTATGTCCTTCACCCGCTCGGCACGCGCGAGGTTCGGATGCAGCACGCAGATCAGCGCCGCCGCTCCCAACAGTTGAAACCATCGACTCAATGCCCGCTTGTTCATGTTGGGTTCACGTCCGCTAGAACGGCATCCATTTGGAATCGAAGAATCGCGCCAGCCAGCCCTTGGTGTTGGCATCGGCGAGCGTGCCCTGTCCGCCGTAGGCGATGACCGCATCGGCCACCATGGTCGAGGGCACGGTGTTGTCGGGCTGAATGTCTACCGGGCGCACGATGCCCTGGATACGCACGAACTCGCGCCCCTGATTAATGGTGATCCACTTCTGACCGCGCACCAGCAGGTTGCCGTTGGCCAGGCGCTTGCTCACGGTCACCGAAATGGATCCCGTCAGCACGTTGCTCTGTGCGCTCGCGCCTTCGCCGTCGAAGGTGGTGGCATCGTTGAGATTGTTGTTCAGAATGTTGGTGCCGTGGATCGTCAGCGGCGCGCCCAGCAATGTCGGCGCCGCCATGGCCTCGGTCGTGGTCTTCTTGGTGGTCGTCGTGGCGCTCTTGGAAGCGTTGGTCTGCTCCTGCAGCGTAATGGTCAGCACGTCACCGACACGATGCGCGACCGTGTTGCGGAACAGCGGCACATCGTGGCCGGTATGAAAGATGGCACCGTTGGCGGCGACCTCCACCGGTACTTCCTCGGGTAATGAGGCGGCGTAGTTCTCATCCGGGTGCGGCCCCGCACTGCAGCCGGGCAGCACCGCAAGGATGATTGCGGCGACAAGCGCCGACAGAGATCTGAATAACGCAATCACAGGCTCGCTCCGCTATCAAAGATTGCTGTCGAGGTACTGCAGCATCTGATCGTTGGTCTCGATCGCCTTGGTATTCATCTCATAGGCGCGCTGCGTCTCGATCATGTTGACCATTTCTTCCACTACATCGACGTTGCTGCTCTCGGTGTATCCCTGCTGCAGTGCTCCGAGTCCGTTGGCGCCGGGCGCGCCGGTCTGCGCGGTGCCACTCGAGCCGGACTCGACCAACATGTTTTCGCCGTTGGGCTGCAGGCCCGCGGGATTGACGAAATTGGCCAGCTGCAGGGTGCCGACGGTCGAAGGTGCGCTCTGATTGGCGAGCTGCACCTGCACCGTGCCATCGGCGGCGATCGTGACGCTCTGTGCGCCTTGTGGAATGGTGACGGCCGGCTGCACGGCGAAGCCGCTGGCGGTGACGATCTGGCCGGTCGAGCTGACCTGAAAGCTGCCGTCGCGCGTATAGGCCAGCGAGCCGTCGGGCATCAGTACCTGGAAGAAACCGCTGCCGTTGATCGCCACGTCCAGCGCATTGCCGGTCTGATTGAGATTGCCCTGCGTATAGACCTTCTCGGTCGCCACCAGATTGACGCCGGTGCCGAGTTCCAGTCCGCTTGGAGCCTGGGTATTCTGCGAAGTCGCGGCTCCCACCTGCGAGACGTTCTGGTACAGCAGATCCTGGAATACCGCCCGGCTCTTCTTGAAGCCGGTGGTATTGACGTTGGCGAGATTGTTGGAGATCACCGCCATGTTGGTCTGCTGCGCGTCAAGACCGGTCTTGGCAACCCAAAGTGCTGGATTCATTCGTGTGAATTCCTATGTGGTCGTTAGCTGCTCTGCAGCAGTTTGCTGCTCGAGGCCGCGATGTCTTCGGCGGTCTTCATGGCCTTCACCTGGACCTCGTAGCTGCGCGCGAGCTCGATCATGTTCGCCATGGTTTCGGCGATGTTGACGTTGCTCGACTCGAGCGTGCCCGATATCAGATGCACGCTCGCGTCGGCGCTCTGCTCGGTACCGCTGGTGCTGCGGAACAATCCGTCGCTGCCGCGCGTGAGCGCATCAGCGGGTGGATTGACCAGCTTGATGCGGCCGACCGTGGAGATCGTCATCGGTGTCTGTCCGCGCGGCACGATCGAGACCGAGCCGTCGCCGGCGATGTGGATCGAGGAATACGGCGGCACGTTCACGGGGCCCGAGTCCCCGAGCACCGTGTTGCCGCCGGCGGTCAGCAATGCGCCGCTCGGGTCGACCCTGAGATCGCCCGCGCGCGTATAGGCTTCGGTACCGTCACTCGCTTGCACGGCGATCCAGCCCGGACCTTTGATGGCGACGTCGAGAGTGCGGCCCGTGGCGTCGAGCGAACCGGAACTCGAGTCCCATCCAGCACTGTCGTTGGTGGCGTAGGCCCGCGATGGCAGCCCTGCGCCGACCACGTTCTGCGTCTGAAACGCCGACAGATCGGCGCGAAAGCCGTTGGTGTTGGCATTGGCGAGATTGTGGTTGTTCGCGGCCTGGGCGCGCAGGGTTTCCTTCGCTCCCGACATGGCTACGTAGACGAGACGATCCATCGCTGTTCCTGTGCGTTACCGTAGTGATATGCCGTTGCGCTTACTGTTGATTCGGAATGTTGATAGTCGTCTGGGTAATGGCATTCTCGGTCGACACCATCTCGGCATTGGCCTGGAAGGCGCGCTGCGCCGTGATCATGTTGACCAGCTGCGCGGTGATATCGACGTTGGATTGCTCGAGCGAGCCGGACTCGATGTTGCCGACGCCGGCGCCGCCGGCCTGGCCGTACACCGGCTGGCCCGAGGCAAAGGTTTGCACCCAGTTGGTGTTGGCGACCTGCTGCAGTCCCTGTTGATCGGCAAAATTGGCCACCGCCACCTGCCCCAGGGCCGTGGACTGGCCGTTGGTGTAGTTCGCCTGGACGACGCCGGTCGAGCTCACCGATACGCCGCTGAGCTGCCCGGTGGTATAGCCATTCTGCGTGACCGACGTGACACCGAAGGTATTGCCGTACTGAGTCGTGCTGGCAAGATTGAAGGTCACATTCATGGCCGCCGCACCGGTAGTCGGCGTGTACGCACCGAAGCTGACCGCATCGGGATTGATGCCGCCGCCGGCATCGACCACGCCGGTCAAGGCGCCGCTGTTGCTGTAGGTGAGCTTGACGGGCTTGCCGGCATTGACTGCGTTCGCGGGCGCGCTGCCGTCGATGTACTCGTACGCATCCCAGGTACTGCCGCCGGTATTGACGAAGTAGATGCTGGCGGTGTGGGCGGCGCCGAGCGAATCATAGAGCGTCATCGAGGTCGACTGGTTGTAAGTGTTGGCATTCGCCGGACTGAACGGCACCGCCGTCGGCGCGGCCGAACCGGCCGGCAGATTGAACGACATCGTGGCGGTGGTGCTTGCCGCCGGCGCGCTGTCGCCGGTCGGAATCACCAGATTGGTCAACGACGTCGTGTTGAACCCACCCGAGGCCGTTGGCGCATAGACCTGCAGGTTCTGGCCGGCGGAATTGACGACCTCGCCATTGGCGTTGGTCTGGAAGGAGCCGGCGCGCGTGTATTGATCGGCGCCGTTGCTGCTGATGGTAAAGAAGCCGTTGCCGCTGAGCGCCAGATCCAGGCTATTGCCGGTCGTCTGGATATCGCCCTGCGAGAATTGCTGTTCGACCTGTTCCAATTGTACGCCATTGCCGATCTGAGTATTGCTCACGCCAGCCGGTGACACGGCGAACAGCTCGGCGAATGCAGAATTCGACGACTTGAAGCCGGTGGTGGCCGAGTTGGCAATGTTGTTGGCGGTGACGTTCAGATCGCTTTGGGCGGCATCGAGGCCACTGAGCGCAATTCCAAAAGACATGGGTGGTGCTCCCTTAAATTGAATTCAATCGATCTGCTGGACCGAGCTGAGTGCGACCGGTCCAAGCTGCGGCGTATTGAGGGTCGGGCTCTGGCCGGTGGTGCCGAGCGTGACGCTCGAAACTGTTCCGGTGACGTAGGTGCTGGCCGCCTCGGTCGTGCCACCGACCAACGCATTGGCGGCAATGCTGTAGGTCCCGCTCGGCGCGGCCTGGCCGTTGCTGGTCGTGCCGTTCCAGGTGAAGCTCTGCAGCCCGGCGCTGGGTGAGATCGACAACTGATCGACCACCGCGCCGGCGGCGTTGCTGATAGTAAGCACGACGCCCGTGGCGCCCGTGGGCACCTGCACCGCGCCGCCGAGCGATTGCCCGCTGATGTATGCGGCCGAACTCGCGGGCGCGAGCACGCCCTGGCCCACCAACGCTGCGCTGCTCAGCGCCTGCGAGGACAGCATTGAGTCGGACAGCGTCGTCACCGAAGTATTGAGCTGCGATATGCCCTCGACCGTGCTGAGCTCGGACAGCTGCGCCAGGAACTGGTTGCTGTCGGTCGGATTGAGCGGATCCTGGTTCTTCAGCTGCGCGGTCATGAGCGTCAGAAAATCGTTCATGGTCAGCCCGCCGACGCCGCTCGTGGCGCTGCTCGCGTTACTGGAACCATTGGCGCTACTGGCACCGCTACCGTTGATGGCCGCCAGAGGGTTGGTGGCGGTTGTGGACCCGACTGCGCTGCTACTCATGCGTTTGTTCCTGCCTATAAAGAGGAGTGGGCGAATCAGCTCTGTCCCAGCTTGAGCGTCGCCAGCATCATGTCGCGCGAGGTGTTCAAAACCTCGACGTTGTTCTGATACGAGCGCGACGCCGAAATCATGTCGGCCATTTCTTCGACCACGTTGACGTTCGGCGCATAGACGTTGCCCTGGGCATCCGCCAGCGGATTGCCGGGGTCGTAGCGTGTTTCGGGCGCCGCCTGGCTCTGCGCGATACCGGCGACGTTCACCTTGGCGGTGCTCAGATCGCCGCCGCCCATGATGGCCTGAAAGACCGGATGCTTGGCACGATAGACGCTGTTGGGATCGCCGCTGACGCTGTCGGCATTGGCCAGATTGCTCGCCACCGTATTGAGTCGAACCGACTGTGCGCTCATGCCGGAACCGGCGATGTCGAAGATCTTGAAACTGGACATATCTATTCACTCCCTCTTGCCGGCGCTCACGAGCCCGTGATGGCCGTCATCAAGTCGCGCAAAGCGGAATTCAGGAACGTCAGCGTCGCCTGATAGCGCACGCTGTTTTCGGCGAAGGCAGACTGCTCGAGCTGCTCATCGACGGTGTTGCCGTCGAGGGACGGGGCCATCGGCACGCGATATTTGAGCGCCGAGGACGCAATGCCGCCGCCAACGGCAGCGGCGCTGCCGACGGTGCCTGCCTGGGGCTGCGTCGCGCTCGTGGCTGCAGTCAACGGCAGACTGGAGCCCGGTGCCGCGGCATTTCCCGTGGCACTTGCCGTGGTGCCGCCGGCGGCACTGCCGCTCGCGGCAGCCAGTGCCGCCTTGAAATCGATGTCGCGTGCCTTGTAGTTAGGCGTATCGACATTGGCGAGGTTGGCGGCCAGCAGCTCATTGCGCTGCGCCTCCAGGCTCAGCGCCTGCGGGTGAATGCCGAGATAGCTGTCGAGCGATGTTCGCATGCCGGCGAAAGGAGCAAGGCCTATGCCAGCGCGCTCGCGAGCCGTGTTCGATGCGAATTTGTGTGACGCAGTTCGAAACGCAGTGCATTGGCTCGAATCGCGCAGCGTGAAAAGCGGCAAGCATTTGCCGGGCAACGGCAAGCCGAGGACCGCAAGCGGCCGGCTGTCGCGGCCGGCAGGCGAGCTCCTGTTTATCGGACGCCGCAATGGAAATCTAAAGCGTCATGAAATCGACGTTGCCGTATGGCACGCAGCTTGCTCGATCGGGTCCATGCGGACCACCACACCGATCTTTCTTGCGCTCGCACTCGCAGCGCTCTCATGCATCTCGAAGGCGACCACGCCGGCCGATCCGGCGTTGATTCGTGCCGCGGCAGAGGATGCCGTGCGTGCGCAGGCCGGCGCGGGCGCGAGTCTGCTGATTCTGCAGGCGGCGGCGCTCGATCCGCGACTGCGTGTCGCCAGCTGCGATCGCGGCTTGACGGGGTTCTTGACCGATTCGAACCCGCTGCGCTACCAGACAACGGTCGGCGTGCGCTGCGAGGGGTCGGTGCGCTGGACCATCTATACGAGCGTGCGCGTGGAATCGCAGGCGGCGGTGCTGGTGGCGCGCCGGACGCTCGCGCGCAATGACGAAATCAGTGCGGGCGATTTCAAGCTCGAGACGCGTCGCGTGCCGGGCATCTTGAGCGCTTATGTGACGGACCCGGCCGCGCTCGCCGGCCAAAGATTGAGCCGCCCAATCGCAGCCGACGAGCCTCTGAGCTTCGAAGCGCTGGCCCCCGCCAATCTGATCCACCGTGGTCAGGCCGTCATATTGCTGGCACGATCCGGTTCGCTCGAGGTGCGCATGAATGGCATCGCCCTGGGCGATGGCCGCGCGTCGGAACGCATCCGCGTGCAGAACGTCTCCTCGCAGCGCGTGGTCGAGGGCATCGTGCGTTCCGAAAGTGTGGTCGAAGCCCCGTTATGACCAATACAAAACGACTAAAGTTTGACGCCTGGGTGCCGATAGGTGCGTCAAGGAGCGCAAGGAGACCGTAGTGGCAAACCGTATCAAGGGGTTGGCTGGCGGGTCGATCGGGACCGGCAGCAGCAACCCGATCGAGAAGATACGCGTCGGCGCCGCCGTTGATTCGGCGACGGCTGAGTCTACGCCGAGCGCCGCTGGCGACAGCGTGCATATCACGGATTCGGCGCGTTCTCTCGCCGCGCTGTCGCAGGCCGTCATGGAAACGCCCGAGCTCGACGCCGGCCGCGTCGCGGCCGTTCAGCAAGCCATTGATTCGGGACAATATACCGTCAGTGCTCAGCGCATCGCCGCACGTCTGCTGCAGCTCGAGCAGGATCTCGGAAGCGCCACATCGCAATGAGCGTCCAGCGCAGCGACCTCAAAGAGCACCTGCGTCGAATTCTTGCCGATGAAGCGCGACTGCTCGGCGAACTCGAGCCGGTGCTGCGGCAGGAAACCGCTATTTTGCGAGGAGACGACGCTGATGCCATCCAGCGCATCGGCGGCAGTCGCCACCGCCACATCGATGCGCTGACCCGGCTCGAAGCCGAACGCAGCGACACCTGCCGCATGTTTTCCTTCGGCGCTGGCCGCGGCGGCTTGGAACGTTTGTTTGAATGGGCCGATCCGAGCGGCTCGCTGCGGCTCAAGTGGTCTTCCAATCTCGAGCTCGCTCGCCGCTGTAAGGCGGTCAACGATCAGAATGGCGCCATCGTCGCCGCCAAGCTCGGACGCGTGCAGCAGCTGCTGGCAAAACTGCGCGGCGCGAGCCCGCCCCCCGTCTACAGCGCCCGGGGCGCTCGCTACGGCAACCTGGGGCTTCGCGACCTCGGCCGGGCCTGAGACTCTTCAGGGCGACCAATAGACCGATATCGGCACGTTCTGCTGCTGCAGCAGAGCGCGCACCGGCATGTCCACGGCCGACCCGCGCAGTCGGGCCCGCTCGTACGTGGCCCATTTCGAATCCCCCGCAATCAGCAAGGCGATGCGCCGCGAATCGAGCAAGGCACGCAGATTGAGACTGATGCGCGCGCGTGGCGGCGCCGGCGCCGTCATCGCCACACAGCCGGGCGGCTGCGTGAGATCGAGCGCCAGAGCCAGTGCCGGCGAATCCGGAAACAGTGAGGCGACGTGCCCATCCTCGCCCATCCCGAGCAGCATGAAATCGAACGGTCGAGGCAGCTCGGCGACGCTCGACCAGATCGCATGAGCGACGCTGTGCGCATCGGCCGAGGCATTCTTGAGACCGACGAAATTGGCTGCGGCCGCGGCATTGCGCAGCAGATGCTCACGCACCAGCTTCTCGTTGCTCGACGGGCTTGCGGGGTCGACCCAGCGTTCGTCGGTCAAGGTGACCCAGACATCGTCCCAGTCGAGCTCGGCGCTCGAGAGCATCTCGAACAGCGCCACCGGCGTGCGCCCGCCGGGCACCGCGAGGCTCGCAGCGCGTCCGGCAGCCAGACCGTTCTGCAAAGCGCTCGCGATCTCGAGAGCCAGCGCTTCGGTCAACGCCGCGGCGTTCGCAAACCGGTGCTCTCGAGTATCAACGATCGCCATGCCGAGCAACCCTATGCCAAGCTCCTGTGCGTAGGATTCTATGCCATAGTGATAGGGCTTGCCTGCAGCGATCGCTGCGGCGACACTATCGCTGCGTCACCGTCAGGTGTCCAACGCCCATCGCCCTCATGGATCCGCTTATCCGCTCCTTCTGCTCCACTCAGCTGCGCCGGCGCATGGCGCTGCTCATGGCCGTGGCGGTGCTGTTCGCCGGCATCGCTCAGGCGGGTCACTTCCACAAGTTCGAAGCCAGACAGCACAGCGATGCACATCTGCAGTGCCTGTTGTGCATGTACTCGGCCAGCAGCGCCGGTGCGCCCGAAGTGGTGCGATTGGTGGTCGGCGCGGTCGCTTACCGCTCCTACCTGCTGCCTGCGTCGGCCTCGATTGCGCACGAAGTGGCCGTTGTCTCGTATGAGGCGCGCGGGCCACCGCTAGCCTGATCCTGTCTGCTCGCCCCGCGTGGGTGAGCTCAAGCCATGTCGGCTCGCAGCGGACCCCATTCCGTATGCGCGCCTCTGCCTGCAAACACAGGATACCGACCCATGCGTTCTACCAATGTCCGTTCCGGGCTCATCGGCGCCATGCTCGCGCTGATGACCGCACCCGCTGTGCATGCGGCGGATATGGCTCTGGATACTGTCTCGGAAAGCAGCTCCGGGGCGTCCGGCGGCACGCTCGACACCGTGGTGATTACGGCCCAACGCCTCAATGAGAAGCGCGCCGAGATCGAGACCCAGACCGGCGCTTCCACCTATACCATCGACGACGCGGCGATCGCGGCATCGCCCGGCGGTGCCAACGTGCTGCTGAATCAGGTGCTGCTGCAGGCACCGGATGTCGTCCAGGATTCCTTCGGGCAGATCCACGTGCGTGGCGATCACAACGACCTGCAATACCGCCTGAACGGCATCATTCTGCCGGAAGGCATCAGTGTCTTCGGGCAATCCTTGAGCACGCGGCTGATCTCCTCGATGAGCCTGATCACGGGCGCGCTGCCGGCCGAGTACGGGTTGCGCACCGCCGGCATCATCGACCTGACCACGGGGAGCGGACTGCTGCAGCCTGGTGGCACGGTCTCGGTCTACGGCGGCAGCCATGAAACTTTCGATCCGAGCGCCGAATACGGCGGCCGATCCGGCAATCTGAGCTACTTTGTGTCGGCCGACATGTTGCGCAACGACCTCGGCATCGAATCGCCCGACGGCAGCACCGAGCCCCTGCACGACCACGCCTCCCAAATTCATGCCTTCGGCTATTTCGAGGATATTCTGGATGCCGACAATCGCCTGTCGCTGGTGCTCGGCGCGTTCAACGGTCAATACCAGATCCCGAATCAGCGCGGTTTGCAGCCCGCGCTTGGCCTGGACGTCAACGGCCAAGTCGATTTTCTCAGCAACAATCTGCACGAAAACCAGCACGAGCTCACGCAGTATGCGATTCTGAGCTGGCAGCACTCGCAGGGCGCGCTCGACTGGCAGAGCTCCCTGACGGCTCGCTACACCAGCCTCGATTTCGAGCCGGACTGGACCGGGGATCTGCTCTACAACGGCATCGCCCAGAACGCCTTCAAGCAAGACACCGCCTTCGGTTGGCAGACCGATGCCTCCTACCATTTGACCGACGCCCATACGATTCGCGCGGGGTTCTATCTGCAGCACGACAATTCCGTCAGCGACACGACCTCGCAGGTTTTACCCATCGATACCGCCGGCGCACAGACCAGCAATCAACCGGAAGCGATTGCCGACAACGGTCAGCAGACACAATGGATCGAGAGCCTGTATCTGCAGGATGAATGGAAGGCACTGTCGAACCTGACGATCAACTACGGGCTGCGTGGCGATCATTACAATGCCTACTCCAGCGGCGGCCAGCTCAGCCCGCGCGTCAACGTAGTCTGGGAAGCGCTACCCGGAACCAACGTGCACGCTGGCTATTCGCGCTATTTCACTCCGCCGCCGTTCGAATTGATCGCCAGCGAAACGTTCACCAAATTTTCCGGCACGACTGCCGTGCCCCCCGGCTCGGAGACGGCCGATACCCCGCCCGCGGCCGAACGCGCCGACTATTACGACTTCGGCGTGCAGCAGAAATTACTCGACCAGAGCCTGACTCTCGGCGTCGACAGCTACTACGAATCGTCGATACATCTGATCGATGAAGGACAGTTCGGCGCGCCGATCATCCTGACGCCATTCAACTATCACTTCGGCCGCATCAGCGGCCTGGAATTCACCGGCAACTACACCAGCCACGGCCTTTCAGTCTACGGTAATCTCGCCTTCCAAAGCGCCAAGGGTAAGGAAGTCGAGTCCTCGCAGTTCAACTTCACGCAACAACAGCTCGCCTATATCGCCGACAACTACATTCATCTGGATCACGAAGAGCGTGTCTCGGCCTCGAGCGGCGTCTCCTATCTCTGGAAGGACACGCGCTTGAGTGCCGACATGATCTTCGGCACCGGCCTGCGCGACGAGCTCGTGTTGGGAAACGGCCTTGACATCCCCAACGGCGATCACACACCGAGCTACGCCGAGATCAATGTGGGCCTGTCCCATGCCTTCCACTTCGATCACACGGGGGCCCTCACGGCCCGGCTCGATGTGATCAATCTGTTCGACAAGGTCTACCAGATCCGCAGCGGCACCGGCATCGGCGTCTTTGCGCCGCAGTATGGTGCACGTCGAGGAGTGTTCTTCGGCCTGGCCAAGGACTTCTAGCGAATCTTGAGTCTGCGATCGCGCAACGCAGCGCCGCCGCGCTAACATGGCCGCGGGCATGAGTTGAGACAGGGAAGCGTGCATGTCGGACCTTTGGCAGACCATCGCCCTCGGCATCATCGAGGGTGTCACCGAGTTTTTGCCGGTATCCAGCACCGGACATCTGCTGGTGGCCGAGCACTGGCTCGGCGAGCGCTCGGAATTGTTCAATGTGGCAATCCAGGCAGGCGCGATCCTGGCGGTGGTCTTCATCTACTGGCGCCGGCTCCTGACGCTGTTCACATGCCTGCATGACCCGCAGAACAAGGACTACCTGGCCAAGCTCATCGTTGCATTTCTGATCACCGCGGTAGGCGGCTTCGTCGCCACCCGGCTCGGCTTCCGGCTGGCCGACGCCATCCGACCGATCGCGCTGGCACTGATCATCGGTGGCATCGCGATTCTCGCAATCGAGCAGTTGATCGCCCGCCGGCCGCTGATCACGACGGTGACCTGGAATGTGGCGATCTGGGTCGGTACAGCCCAGATCCTGGCGGGCGTACTGCCCGGTACCTCGCGTTCCGCGGCGACTATCTTCGCGGCCATGCTCGCCGGCCTGACCGCACGCCCCGCGGCCACCGAATTCGCCTTTCTGGTCGGCATTCCGACCATGTTCGCCGCCACCGGCTATGAACTGCTCAAGGTCCGCCACCAAGCAGCCGACGAAGATTGGACGGCACTTGCGATCGGTTTCCTGGTCTCAGGTGTAGTCGCGTTCATCGCCGTGAAGTGGCTGCTGCGCTATATACAGACGCATCGCTTTACGGTGTTTGCGTGGTATCGGATTGTGCTCGGCCTCGCGCTGCTGCTGATGGCCCTGGACTGACAGGCACCCGGGCCGCACGACGCGACTGTAAATCGTGCATTAAATCTTGTTAACTAATCACTGATTGACGCTCGGGCCGCTTAACTAGCGCGCGGTGCGCGCGCTTCTGGTCACACTGCATCAATGATTGCTGCATGGATTAAGCATGAATGTCCCAACGCCTGAAGACGCTGCGGCGGGTCGGCCTGCCGGAGCCAGTGGCCGCAAGAAACTCGGGTGGACGCTTGCTATCGTGGGGTTGGTGGCTTTAGGGGTCATCGGCTTGCGCTACCGAGCCCAATCGGTGACACCGCCCGGCGGGCGCTTCGGCGCCGGCGGCCCACTGGCGGTCGGCGTTGCCAAGGTCACGACCGGCGATGTGCCCATTACGGTGAACGCGCTGGGCACTGTGACCCCGCTCGCCACCGTCACGGTGCATCCACAGATCACCGGCCCGCTGATCAAAATCGACTTTACCGAAGGCAAGATCGTCAAGGCCGGTGAACTGCTCGCAGAAATCGATCCGCGGCCATTCCAGGCAACGCTCGATCAGACGCTGGGCCAGCTCAAGCGCGATCAGGCGCTGCTGGCCAACGCGCGTATCGATCTGGCGCGCTACAAGACGCTGCTGTCGCAGGAGTCTGTTTCCGATCAGACCTACGCCACACAGCTCTCGAGCGTCGCGCAGGATGAAGCCACCGTCGCCTTCGATGAGGCCGCCGTGGAGTCGGCAAAGCTCAATTTGAGCTATTGCCGCATCGTATCGCCGGTCACCGGCCTGGTCGGCCTGCGCCAGGTCGACATCGGCAATCTCCTCCAGGCCAATACCAGCACGATCGTCATCGTGACGCAGATGCAGCCGATGTCGGTACTGTTTACGGTGCCGGAGGACAGTGTCAGCACCATACTGGATCACCTGCATCGCGGCGAGAAGCTCACCGTACAGGCATTCGATCGCAGCCTCACCAACCAGATCGCGAGCGGCACGCTCAGCAATTCGGACAATCAGATCGACACTACGACCGGCACGCTCAAGCTGCGGGCAATGTTCGACAACTCCAAGCTCGAGCTGTTTCCGAATCAATTCGTCAATGCCCATCTGGTTCTCGAGACCCTGCACGATCAGATCGTGGTCCCGGGCGCGGCGCTACAGAACGGCTCCCACGGCAGCTATGTCTACCTGGTCAACGCGGATAACACGGTGAGCATGCGCCCGGTGGTGGCGGGTCCGACCGCGGCAGATCTTGTGGCCATCACGCAGGGCCTTTCGAGCGGGCAGACGGTCGTGGTCGACGGTGCCGATCAGCTGCGCGACGGCGCCAAGATCATGCTACCGCAGGCGCCTGGTGCCGGCTCGAGCGGCGCGGGCGCGCCTATGCGACGCAACGGCACCGGTGGCAGCAGTACGGGCGGTGGCGGCGATGGTGCGGGTGCCACCGGCGGCAGCAGTACGGGCGGTGGCGGCAATGGCGGCCCACACCACCGGCAGCATCAGAACGGCGGCGACGCTGGCGCGCCAGCGGGCGGCGCTTCGTCGGGCGGCGCCGCTGCGTCGGGCGGCGCTGCGCCGCCGGCGTGAAGCCTCTCAGCATGGCGCAATGAACCCATCACGCCCGTACATCCTGCGGCCGGTCGCCACCTCGTTGCTGATGGCGGCGATTCTGATCGTCGGTGCGATCGGCTACCTGTTTCTGCCGCTGTCGGCATTGCCCGAGGTGGATTACCCGACCATTCAGGTGCAGACCTTCCTGCCCGGAGCGAGCCCGGAGGTCATGACCTCGACCGTGACGGCGCCGCTCGAACGTCAATTCGGGCAGATGCCGGGCCTCAAGGAGATGTCGTCGCGCAGCTCGGCCGGCGCCTCCGTGCTGACGCTGCAATTCGACTTGAGCCTGAATATCGATATTGCGGAGCAGGAGGTTCAGGCCGCGATCAATGCTGCCGGCAATCTGCTGCCGAGTACCCTGCCCGCGCCGCCGATCTACGCCAAAGTCAATCCGGCTGATGCGCCCATCCTGACTCTGGCCGTGACCTCGAGCTCGATGCCTATCACACAGGTCGAGGACCTGGCCGATACGCGCATCGCGCAGAAGATCTCGCAGCTCGCCGGCGTCGGTCTGGTCAGCATCAACGGCGCGCAGCGGCCGGCCGTGCGCATCCAGATGAACCTGCAGGCGCTGGCCGCCTACGGACTGAACGTCGATGACGTTCGCACGACCATCAGCAACGCCAACTCGGATGCCCCCAAGGGCAGCTTCGACGGCACTGCGCGCGCCTACTCGATCGACGCCAATGATCAGATCGCGAATGCGCAGCAATACCGCGACATCATCGTCGGCTACAACGCCACCAACGGCGCGCCGGTACGGCTGTCGGATGTCGCCAACGTGACGCAAAGCGCCGAGAACAACAAGCTGTCGAGCTGGATGAACAATACTCCGGCGATCCTGCTCAACGTCCAGCGGCAGCCGGGCGCCAACGTCATCGCGGTGGTCGATCAGATCCGCAAGCTCCTGCCGAGCATCCGCAACTCGCTGCCGGCGAACCTCGACGTGACGGTGCTCACCGACCGCACCAACACCATCCGCGCCTCGGTCAACGATGTACAGTTCGAGCTCTCGCTGGCGGTCGCGCTCGTGGTGCTGGTGATATTCCTGTTCTTGCGCAGCGTGCCGGCGACCATCATTCCGAGCCTGTCGGTGCCGCTGTCGTTGATCGGTACTTTCGCGGCGATGTACCTCTGCGGCTTCAGCCTCAATAATCTGTCGCTGATGGCGCTCACGATCGCCTCCGGCTTCGTGGTCGACGATGCAATCGTGATGATCGAGAACATCTCGCGCTACATCGAGAAGGGCGAAAAGCCGCTCGCCGCCGCGCTCAAGGGATCCGAGGAGATCGGCTTCACCATCGTGTCGCTGACCGTATCGCTGATCGCGGTACTGATTCCGCTGCTGTTCATGCGTGAAGTGGTGGGACGCCTGTTCCGCGAATTCGCCATCACGCTTGCCATCTCGATTCTGATTTCGGCCGTGGTGTCGCTGACACTGGTACCTATGCTGTGCGCGAAGATGCTGCGATCGCGCGAGCAGCAGGCGCAGCGCCGGCGCAGCGCGATTGCCATCAAGTCGGAGCAGGCCTTCAATGAGCTGGTGGCCCGCTACGATCGGCTGCTGCGCCGCGTGCTCGACCACCAGACGCTGGTGCTGTGGCTCGCCGCCGCCACGGTAGTGCTGACGGTGGCGCTGTACATGATGATTCCGAAGGGCTTCTTCCCGCTGCAGGACACCGGCATTCTGCAGGGCATGACCGCGGCGGACCCGAAGATCTCCTTCGACGCCATGATCGAGCGGCAGCAGCAGCTGGCCGATGCGATCCGCCAAGAGCGCGAAGTCGAGAGCCTGTCGTCCTTCGTTGGCGTCGATGGCACCAATACCACGCTCAATACCGGCCGCTTTCTGATCAACCTGGTGCCGAAGGATCAGCGCAGCGACAGCATCGAGCAGATCATGGCGCGCCTGCGGTACGCGGCACGACAGGTGAGCGGCATCACGCTGTCGCTGCAGCCGGTGCAGGATCTGACCATCGACTCCACGGTTGGCCGCGCGCAGTACCAGTTCATCCTCGAAGCCGCAAGCAGCACGGCCCTCAAGCCCTGGGTCCCGGCGCTGCTGAACCGTCTGACCCGGGCTCCCGAACTCAGCAACGTCTCGACCAATTTCACCGACAGTGGACTCACGGCGCAGATCGATATCGATCGCGATACCGCGGCGCGCTTCGGCGTGACTGCGGCGACCATCGACAACGCCCTCTATGATGCCTTCGGGCAACGCATCATCTCGACCATTTACGCCGAGTCGAACGAATACCGCGTCATCATGGAGGCCGATCCGAAGTTGCAGAGCACGGTGGACTCCCTGAACTATATCTACGTGCCCTCTGCCGGGGGTGGCCAGGTGCCGCTTGGGTCCATTGCGCACATTAGCGTACGATCCGCGCCGCTCGAGATCGATCACCTTGGACAGTTTCCGGCGGCGTTGTTCTCGTTCGACGTCGCCCCGACGGCCTCACTCGAGCAGGCGGTGGATGCGGTCCGGGCGGCCGAGCACGCGCTCAATCTGCCGAGCAGCATCTCGACCACATTCGAAGGCGCGGCCCTGGCGTTTCAATCATCGCTGCGCAATGAAGTGCTGCTGATCCTCGCCGCGATCGTCACGGTGTACATCGTGCTGGGTGTGTTGTACGAAAGCTATATTCACCCATTGACGATCCTCTCGACACTGCCGTCGGCCGGCATCGGCGCGCTGCTGGCATTGATCATGGCCGGTCTCGATCTGAACATCATCTCGATCATCGGCATCATCCTGTTGATCGGTATCGTCAAGAAGAACGCCATCATGATGATCGACTTCGCCCTGAGCGCCGAGCGTGAACACGGTAAGTCGCCACGCGAGGCGATACACGAGGCGGCCCTGCTGCGCTTCCGGCCGATCCTCATGACGACGGTCGCGGCATTATTCGCCGCCTTGCCTCTGATGCTCGGCACCGGCACGGGCTCGGAACTGCGCGCGCCATTGGGCATCTCGATCGTCGGCGGACTTCTGGTCAGTCAGTTGCTGACGCTGTTCACGACACCGGTGATCTACCTGTTCTTCGATCGGCTTGCGCAGCGCACGCGTCGCCGATTTCCGCGACGGCAGGAGACCGGCACGGCGCCTTCACGAGCCGGTGAGCTCGGTGCCTGAGGCTCTGGCCCCGCCGCCATGAGCATCTCCGAACCCTTCATCCGCCGGCCGGTCGCAACCACGCTGCTGACCATCGGCTTGGCGCTGGCGGGCGGACTGGCCTTCTTCCTGCTGCCGGTATCGCCGATGCCGAACGTCGATTTTCCGGTCATCGTCGTGTCGGCCTCGCTTCCTGGCGCCAGTCCCGAGACCGTCGCGACCAGCGTCACCACGCCACTCGAACGCCATCTGGGCACGATCGCCGGCGTCACGGAAATGACCTCCCAGAGTGCCGTCGGCAGCTCGCGCGTTTCGTTGCAGTTCGAGCTCAGTCGCGACATCGACGGCGCAGCGCGCGACGTCGAAGCTGCGATCCAGGGGGCGCGCGTCGACCTGCCGAGCTCGCTGCGCAGCAATCCAACTTACCGCAAGATCAATCCAGCCGATGCACCGGTGCTGATTCTGGCGCTGACTTCCGACACCCTGACTGGCGGTCAGATCTACGACTCCGCCTCGACCATCATGCAGCAGAAGCTACTGCAGGTGCAGGGCATCGGTGATGTCACGATCGGCGGCGGCTCGCTGCCGGCGGTGCGCGTCGAGCTCAATCCGCGCGCGTTGTTTCAGTATGGCATCGGCCTGGAGGATGTGCGCGCCGCGCTCTCGGCCGCCAATGCCAACAGCCCTAAGGGGGCGTTGCAACAGGGCGAGCAGCGCTATCAGATCTACGTCAATGACACTGCCAAGCTCGCCAGTGAATACCAGCCACTGATCGTCGCCTACCGCAACAACGCCGCCGTGCGTCTGCAGGACGTCGCTACGATCTCCGCGGGCGTCGAAGACGTGCGCAATCTTGGCTTGGCCGACGGCACCACGGCCATTCTGGTAGTGCTGCACCGCCAGCCGGGAGCCAACGTGATCGACGTGGTCGATCGCGTGCGCGCACTGATTCCCGAACTTCAGGCCTCGATCCCGGCCAGCATCCGTATCATCCAGACCAACGACCGCACCGAGACCATTCGTGCCTCGTTGCGCGACGTCGAGCGCACGCTGCTGATCGCGATCGCTCTGGTGGTGTTGGTGGTATTCCTGATGCTGCGCGACGGCCGCGCGGCGCTGGTCCCGAGCGTCGCCGTGCCGTTGTCGCTGATCGGCACCTTCGGCGTGATGTATCTGCTCGGATTCAGTCTCGACAATCTGTCGCTCATGGCGCTCACGGTTGCGACCGGCTTCGTGGTGGACGACGCCATCGTCATGCTCGAGAACATTGCCCGCCATGTCGAGCAGGGCATGCCGCGCGTGCAGGCGGCGCTGCTCGGAGCGCGCGAGGTCGGATTCACGGTGCTGGCCATGAGCCTGTCGCTGGTGGCGGTGTTTCTGCCCATCCTGCTGATGGGGGGCCTGGTGGGTCGCACGTTTCGCGAATTCGCGCTGACGCTGTCGGTGGCCATCGCGATCTCGCTACTGGTGTCGCTGACCACGACACCGATGATGTGCGCTGCGGTGCTGCGCAGCCACCACCACCAGGGCCGCTTTCTGACCGCCATGGAGCGCGGCTTCGATGCGATGCGCGATTTCTACGGGCGCACGCTGCGCGTGGCGCTCGAGCATCCGCGCACCGTCATGCTGGTGCTCGCGGCCACGGTGGCACTGAACTTCTACCTGTTCGCGATCGTGCCCAAGGGATTCTTCCCGCAACAGGACACCGGCACGCTGGTGGGCAATCTTCGGGCCGATCAGAGCATTTCCTTTCAGTCCATGGTGCAGAAATTGCGCAGCGCCATGGCCATCGTACAGAGCGACCCGGCGGTTCAGGACGTCGTCGGCTACACCGGCGGTGGCAGTGGCTACGGCGGTGGCACCAATAGCGCCAACATTTTCGTCGGACTCAAGCCGCTGGCGCAGCGCAAAGTCAAAGGCGATCGCGTGATCGCCCGGCTACGGGTCAAGCTGCAGGCGGTGACCGGCGCACGGCTGTTTCTGCAGGCGATCCAGGATATCCGCGCGGGTGCGCGCCAGAGCAATTCGCAATACCAGTACACGATCCTCGCCGACAGCCTCGAGGATCTCAGGACCTGGACACCGCGGATCACCGAGGCGCTCAAGAGCGTGCCTGAGCTTGCGGACGTCAGTTCGGATCAGCAGGACAAGGGGCTCACCGTGGCCCTCAAGCTCGACCGCGCGACCGCGGCACGGCTGGGCATCAATCTCTCCAATATCGACAACACGCTCTACGACGCCTTCGGCCAGCGGCAGGTGTCGACCATCTATAACGATATGAATCAATACCACGTCGTCATGGAGGTCGAGCCGCGCTTCTGGCAGAACCCGAGCACGCTGCAGGAAGTCTGGGTCAGCACCACTGGCGGCGCCTTGAGCGGCACGCAGACCACGGCAGCCGGCGTGAGCTCCTTCAGCAACGCCTCGGCCAGCACGCTCGCCGGTAGCACGGCCGGTGCCGCGAGCAAGATCAGCGGCATCAGCGCGCTGAGCGCCACCGGCACGACCGGCAATAGCGGCGTCAGCGGCAGCGCCGGTAGCATCAGCGGCAGCGCCGCCACCGGCAGTACGCTGGCGACGACCGCGACCGCGACCGCCGCGCGCAATCTGGCGCTCAACCAGCTTACCAACAGCGGCCGCGGTGGCGCTTCGACCGGAGCATCGGTCAGTACCAGCGCCGAGACCATGGTGCCGCTGGCGGCGATCGGCAGTTACGGACCGGGCACCACGCCGCTGGCGATCAATCATCAGGGACCGTTCGTGGCGACGACCTTCTCTTTCAATCTGCCCGAGGATGTCTCCCTGGGCACGGCCATTGCGGCCATCGCGCGCACCATGCAGACCCTGCACGTGCCGATCTCGGTGCACGGCTCGTTTGCGGGCACCGCCCAGGTGTTTCAGCAGTCGCTCGCGAACGAGCCCTGGCTGATCGCCGCTGCCATACTGGCCGTCTACATCGTGCTCGGCATCCTCTATGAAAGCTACGTGCATCCGATCACGATCCTCTCGACGCTGCCATCGGCGGGCGTCGGTGCGGTGCTGGCATTGCTGCTGTTCGGCACCGAGTTCAGCCTGATCGCGCTGATCGGCGTGATCCTGCTGATCGGTATCGTCAAGAAGAACGCCATTATGATGATCGATGTCGCGCTCGAGACCGAGCGCACGCGCCATGTCGATGCACGCGCGGCGATCTATGATGCCTGCTTGCTGCGCTTCAGGCCGATCATGATGACCACGATGGCAGCCCTGCTCGGCGCCGTGCCGTTGGCCGTTACCACCGGCAGCGGCGCCGAAATGCGCCAACCGCTCGGCATCTCCATCGTCGGCGGTCTGCTGGTCAGTCAGGTGCTGACGCTCTACACCACCCCGGTGGTTTATCTTTATATGGACCGCTTCCGCGGCTGGCTGTCGACGCTCTGGCGAGGTCACGGCCGGATTGCACAGGGCGCACAGCAACAGTACACATGATGCACAAGACTTTTCACTGCCTGCCGCTTGCGGCCTTGCTGCTGCTGGCCGCGTGCAAGGTCGGACCCAATTACCGCCGGCCGGACGTACCCGTGGCCAGCGCCTATAAAGAGGACCAGGGCTGGAAGCCGGCCGTGCCGGCACAGGCGGCGAAGGACGAGCCCTGGTGGGCGATTTATGGCGATCCGCAGCTCGATGCGCTCGAGCGGCAGGTGGCCGTCTCCAACCAGACGCTCATCGCCTCCGAGGCCGCCTACCGCGCCGCGACGGCGCAGGTTGCGATCGATCGCGGGCCGTTGCTGCCCGATATCAGTCTGACCGGCGTCAACACGCGAAGCGGCGGCGGCAGCGGGTTCTCGCAGGGCGTGACGACGGGCGCCGGCACGACGATCTCGGCCAACAACAGTTCGCGCAACAACATCTACAGCGCCGGTGCCCAGGGCAGCTGGCAGCTGGACGTCTGGGGCCGCATTCGGCGCACGGTGGAATCGGATGTCGCCAAGGCGCAGGTCAGCGCGGCCGATGTCGCGGCCGCGCAGCTCTCAGCGCAAATCACCCTGGCGCAGGACTACTTCCAACTGCGTGCGGCGGACGAACAGCGGCAGCTCTATGCGGCATCGATCAAGGCATTTCAGGCCTCGCTGACGATCGCGCAGAACCAGGTCAAGGCCGGTATTACCACGCTCGCTGACGTCTATTCGGCTGAGACCGAGCTCGAAAGCACGTCGGCCTCGGACGTCAGCGTTAAGCTAACGCGCGCCAAATATGAACATGCCATCGCGGTGCTGATCGGCAAGAACCCTGAGGACCTGGCGCTCGACCATGGCGCTCTGACCAAGACCGTGCCGGTCGCGCCCGCCGGCATTCCCTCCGAGCTGCTGCAGCGGCGGCCGGACATCGCGGCCGCGGAGCGCACCGTGGCGAGCGCCAATGCGCTGATCGGCGTGGCCGAGTCCGCCTGGTATCCGAGTGTGACGCTGTCGGCCTCGTACGGCTTCACCGCGACCGCACTGCCGGGACTGCTCAACGCCGGCAATTCGTTGTGGTCGTTCGGGCCCTCGCTCGCGGAAACGCTGTTCAATGGCGGCGCGCGCCTCGCCACCAACCGCCAGGCGCGTGCCAACTATGATCAGGCGGTGGCGAGCTATCGGGCCACGGTGCTGTCGGCATTTCAGGCGGTCGAGGATGATCTGTCGAGCCTGCGCGTTCTGGAGCAGCAGGCGGCGCTGCAGAGCACCGCGGTCGAGGATGCGCGCAAGTCCGAGGCACTGTATTTGAATCAATACAAGTCCGGCATCATCGTCTACACGACCCTGCTGACGGCACAGACCACGCGCCTCGCGGCCGAGATCAGCCTGCTCGGCATCCAAAGTCAGCAGCTGGTCTCCAGCGTCGACCTGGTGGCGCAGCTCGGCGGCGGCTGGAACGCCTCGGAACTCGACCAGGCCAATCGCGGTGTCGCGACGCGCTGAGGCGAGCCAGCGCTCGAGCCAAGCTTCAAAATTTGTAGCCGAACGACGCGCCGATCACCCGCGGCCGCAGCGGCGTCTGCGCGACGATGAACTGGTCGTCGCTGATAAACGTAGCGGCGTTTGAATTGCTTAAGTTCTCACCGTACACGGTCACATTCCAGGCATCCTTCGAGACGCCGAAGGACGCGGCGTAGGTCGAATAAGCCGGCAGCTCGAAGCGCAACCTCGAAGTTGTGAACGCCACCTGTGCGAGCGTCGGGTTCGAGCCCGCCTGCGTGTAGGAATGGCCGCTATGGGTAGCGCCGAATTGCACAAACGGGCTGTAGCCCGCGATGGACCACTCGTACCGGGCGCGCAGGCTGAACTGAATCGGCGGCGCATCGGCACTGGGGGACCCGATCGGGCCGAACGGACTGGTGATCTGCGTGCAACCGGTACCGGTAGCGCTGCAGACCTGCGTAATCGGCTTGCCGTAGTTCGCGCTGGCGGGGTTGTTGTCGGTCAACACGGGTGAATTCGTCTGCACGCTCTGGTTCCAGGCGATCGAACCCTGCAAGGTCAGCCCGTTCGTGACCCGGCCGACCAGCGAGGTCTCGATACCTCTGATCCGAAAGTTCTGGCCGTTGGTGTCGAAGAAAATGTTGCCGGTCACCCCGGGGTTGAAGAAGGAGACCTGGACGTTGTCCCAGTTTTCCTGGTAGATGGCCCCGTTCCATTGCAGGCGATGATCGAAGAACTCCGTCTTCCAGCCGATCTCGTTGTTGGTCAGCTTGTCGGACGAGTACGCCTTGGGAGTCGCGAACTGCGCCGTTCCCGCATCCGGCCCGGGGGCATAGGCATAGATACCGCCGTTCTGGTTGAAGCCGCCCGGCCGGAAGCCCTGTGAGAAGGTGTAGTAGACCATGACATCGGGAATGATGTGCCAAGTCAGATTGGCGCGGCTCTTCCAGCCGGTCTCGGTGTCGCGCAGATTCTGTGCGTTGAGGTTGTAAGAGTCAGCGGACTGACAGCCACCGGGCGGCACGCCCGCCTCTTGGCAGAGAAAACTGGACATGACACTGCCCGCCGACAGGTTCTCGAACAGGAAGTGCCGGGTGCCGACGGTGGCAGTCAGCACCTTCGGAATCAGGTCGAAGTCGATGGACGCAAAAAACGCCAGCTGCTTGGTCTGGCGAATCTGGTCCTGGTAGAAGGAGGTGTGGTCGCCCTGGACACCGGGATTCTGCACGGTGGTGCCGGGGAACGTGCCGACGTTCGACAGGCAGGCGCTGTTACCGGCCGTCCCAGCCGCGCCATTCGAGGTGCACGGCGGAATGTTCTTGTACATCCAGGCGGTCTGATCGTAGACGGTATTGTTTTCCCAGAACGCGCCGCCAATCGCGCGCAGGCGCCAGTCGTCCGGTGTGCTCAGGCGCAATTCGTGCTGCTGGTGCGTATTGCGCTCGCTCGAATGCCACGTGGCACTCGGCGAGTAGCATTTCGAGGTTGGGGCGAAAACTCCGAGGCCTGGGCCGACGCACTGGTAGTAATCGGCAAACAGGCCGCGCGCATAATTGGTGTAGTCGCCGACCTGATCGACATTGCGCACCAGATAACCGCCGGTATAGACGGCCTTGAGATCGCCGAACTTGCCGTTCAGCGTCCACGCCGTGCTCTCGAAACGGTCCTTGTCATACCCGTTGTTGAACAGCGTCACTTCGAGCGGTTGCAGCGGCGCGCCATTCGAGGCATTGGGCTGCTGGTAGAACACGCCCTCGGTGTGCAAGTCCTGGTAGGACTGCGTGATCAGCGCGTCCCAGTCATCGTTGAACTTGTACAGCGCCTCGACGCGCAGGCCTTCGTAGGTCGCCGGGTTGATGTCATTTCCCACCACGGCGGCGTTATTGATGACCGGACTGCCGGGCGGCACGCAATAACCATTGTTCACCCCGCCGTCCGGGCATGCCCCGCCGACTGCCGGATAGCCCGCATTGCTGATACCGGCGTCGGTGTTCTGGCGCGTGAAGGTTGCCGGCACATTGTCGATGTAGCCGCCGCGCCAGTCACCGTAGATCACCGCCCGCACGGCCATGGTATTGGCGATCAGTGGCAGGTTGATGACTGCGGTCACGTCCCCGTTCGGATCGCCGTGCGCAGTCCCGCTGACGCCGCCCTTGATGCTACCCTCAGTCGTGTCGAGCTTCGGTTCGTTGGTGATGTAGCGGATCACACCGGCCTCGGCGCCGGCACCGAACAACGTGCCCTGCGGACCCTCGAGGACCTCGATACGATTCAGGTCGGCGGCATAGATGTCGAGGTTGCGATTGGGCAGCTGACCGGATTGATTGTCCAGGTAGATCGCGACGTTCGGGTTCAAGCCCGTTGAGCCGCTGCCCTGGCTGGCCTGCGAACCGGCGCTCAGTCCGCGCATGAACACCTCGTTCTGGCCCGGCCCGTTGTTCGCCGTCGTGACGTTCGGCAGCGTCTTGATGTAGTCGTCGAAGGTCTCGACGTTGAGTTGCTGCAGCGTTTCCGATGTCAGCGCCTGCATCGAGATCGGCACGTCCTGGATGTTCTGCGTGCGGCGCTGCGCGGTGACGGTGACCTCGGCAAGCATTTCGCCACCCGCTTCGGTCGTCTCGGTCGCCGTCTCGGCAGCAAACGCCCCGAAGGACGCGCCTCCGAGGATGGCCGCTACCGCATATGAGACCTTCGAGTTCATTGTCTGACCCCCTTAGTCACCTGATGTGCACCCCGGATGCGCCGGCGTTGGTCGCGCGCTGCGGCTGCCATCTTGTACGCTCGGGCCCGCGCGGCCTCAAGGCTTTGGTTTCGATTAAATCCGCCCCGTCCCGCCGACGATTGAACGAACGCGTCGTTGCGGTGTTACGGACGCGCCGTTCAGCACTCCGGTACGTTGACTGCCAGACCGCCCTGCGAGGTTTCCTTGTATTTCGACTGCATATCGGCCCCCGTTTGCCGCATGGTCGCAATGACCTGATCGAGTGACACATGGTGCGTGCCATCGCCGTGCATGGCCAGCGAGGCGGCGGTGATCGCCTTGACGGCGCCAAAGGCGTTGCGCTCGATACAGGGAATCTGGACCAGCCCGCCGATCGGATCGCAGGTCATGCCGAGATGATGTTCCATGGCGATCTCCGCGGCGTTTTCGATCTGCGCATTGCTGCCTGCGAGCGCGGCGACCAGGCCGGCAGCGGCCATGGCGCAGGCCGAGCCGACTTCGCCCTGGCAGCCGACCTCGGCGCCAGAAATCGAGGCGTTGAGCTTACAAAGCGCCCCGATCGCGGTGGCGGTCAGCAAAAACGTGTGAATCCCGGCTCGATCGGCGCCGGCCACATGATCACGATAATAACGCAGCACCCCCGGGATCACGCCCGCGGCACCATTGGTGGGCGCAGTGACCACCCGGCCGCCGGCGGCATTCTCCTCGTTGACGGCAATGGCATAGAGGCTCACATAATCCATGATCTCGTGTGGCGCGTGCACCGCGCGGCTCTGCGCCGAGCGCAACCGCTGGTGCAGTGCCGGCGCCCGCCGACGCACCTTCAGACCGCCCGGCAATTCACCGGCGGCGGCGATGCCGCGATCGATGCAGGCCATCATGGTCCCCGCCACGCGATCGAGGTGCTGTTCGATCTGCTCGTGCGAATGAAGCGCCTGCTCATTGCGCAACACCAGCGCCGAGATCGACAGTCCATCGCGTGCAGCCAGCGCGAGCAGCTCAGCCGCGGACGCGAACCGATGCGGCACCGTCGCGCACGGCACCGACGAGACCGCCACGTCGTGCTCGAGCGCGATGAAGCCGCCGCCGACCGAGCACCAGCGTTGCTGCAACAGCGGCGCGCCCGAGGCGCCGCGGGCCTCGAAGATCATCGTGTTGGGATGCACCGGGGTCGCCGCGGCAGTATCGAACACGAGGTCGGTGTGCGGCTCGAAATCGATGCGCCGGTCGGCGATCTGCAGCCAATGCTCATCGGTTGCCCGTTGCAGCAACGCCTGCAACGCCGTGGGCTCGACCGTGTCCGGCTGCTCGCCGCTCAAACCGGCGATGATCGCGCGGTCGCTGCCGTGACCACGGCCGGTCCATGCCAGAGACCCCAGCAGCACGACCTGGATGCGCGCGAGCTGATCTAGCGCATCGCTCGAGCGCAAGGCATCGATGAACGCGGCGGCGGCTCTCATCGGTCCGACGGTATGCGACGAGGAGGGGCCGATGCCGATCTTGAACAAATCGAACACGCTGATCATGAGGTCACGGCTCGAATTCCCGTGCGACTTCCTGCAGCAGCAGCTGCACGTACGGAGCGAACGAACGCCATACCTCGAGGTGAAACGACTCGACCGCGGTCCGCCACAGCACGATCGGTGCTTTGGCGAGCAGCGTGCGCGTGCACATGCCGACCGGAAACGCCGCGGGGTGCAGATCGAGCGGGCAGCCGGCGTTGAGCAGGTTCGCGGCGCGCGGGCCGCTGATCTGCAGCGCGAGCTGTCGTTGGCTTACGTCGATCAGCGAATGCGGCCTGCCGGCGAGCGCCGCCTCGAGCGAGCGCAGCGTCGCGGCCCATTCCGACTCCTGCACCAGCAGCAGCTGCTCGTCGGGCCCAAGCCACAGCGCGGCCCGCATATCGCCTTCGCTCGAGCGACAGGCCTCGGCCGGCAGTTCCACACCGAACGCCCGACCGGCGGCGCTCATGACCTCAGGGGCTCCGCGCAGGCTCAAGCGGCCCAGCCCCGAGAGCGAAGCGACCGTGGCTTCAGGCATGCAGGCGCTCTGCGCTCGGGTCGTAGAACACGGGCGAGGTCACCTCGACGGCGATCGAGCCGTGCGGCATGGGCACGTACAAGGTCTGGCCGATGCGCGCGCGGCCGCCGCTCACCAGCGCCAGCGCGATCGATCGTCCCAGCGTCGCACTATGATAGGCCGAGCTCACGTGGCCGAGCGGCCGGATGGACTTCGAGGGTGCGGCATCGAGCATGACCTGCGCGCCTTCCTCGAGTACCGATTGCGGATCGTCACGGGTAGTGAGCCCGACCAGCTGCTTGCGATCGCTGGCCGACATCGCCGCTCGCTCGAGCGAGCGCTTGCCGACGAAATCGGATTTGTTCTTGCCGATGGTCCAGCCGAGTCCGGCATCGTCCGGTGTCACGGTGCCGTCGGTATCCTGGCCAACGATGATGTAGCCCTTCTCTGCGCGCAGTACATGCATGGTCTCGGTGCCGTAGGCGCAGATGCCGTAATGCCTGCCGGCCTCGAACACGGTCTCCCAGAGCTCCATGCCGCGATCGCCGGGTACGTTGACTTCGAAGCCGAGTTCGCCGGTGAAACTCACACGGAACAGCCGCATCGGCGCATCGCAGAACTCGCCCACCAGCGCACTCATGTGCGGCATCGACCCCGCGCTGATATCCACGCCGCGCATCATGCCGGCATCGATCAGCTGCTGCAGTACTGCGCGTGCATGCGGTCCCTGCACGGCCACCACGGCCCACTGTTCGGTGGTCGAGGTCAGCCAGACCTGCAGATGCGCCCACTCGGTCTGCAGATAGTCCTCCATGAGCGCGAGCACGCGGGCGGCACCGCCGGTGGTGGTCGTGACGTGGAAGCGGTCGGCCGCGAGCCGCGCCACCACGCCGTCGTCGATGATGAACCCATCCTCGCGCAGCAGCAGCCCGTAGCGGACGCGCCCGGGGAGGAGTTTTCCCCAGGAATTCACATACAACCGCTCCATGAAGGTCGCCGCATCGGGGCCGACCACTTCGATCTTGCCGAGCGTCGAGGCATCCAGCATGCCGCAGCTCGAGCGCACGTTGAGACATTCGCGCGCGACCGCCTGCTGCATGCTCTCCGCTTCCTGCGGGAAGTAGCGGACGCGCTTCCAGAGGCCGACATCCTCGAACACCGCGCCGCGCTCCACGGCCCAGTCGTGCGAGGGCGTGTTGCGCACCGGATCGAACAGGTGGCCGCGCGCATAACCCGCCAGGGTGCCAAACGTGACCGGAGTGTAGGGCATGCGGAAGCTCGTCACGCCCACTTCGGAAATTGACTTGCCCAGTGTCTTGGCGACGATGCCGAGCGCATGCAGGTTCGAGCTCTTGCCCTGGTCGGTCGCCATGCCGGTGGTGGTGTAGCGCTTGATATGTTCGATCGAGGCGAAGCCCTCGCGCATTGCGAGCTTCAGGTCGCGCACGGTGACGTCGTTCTGCCAATCGACCAGGGCGGCATCATCACCGTCGCTGCGCCGCTGCGGCAGCGAGCCGATCCAACCGCCGGTGCCCATATCAATTGCATCGACCTGGCGCTTCGGCGTGGTCGGCGATGAGTAGCCCGTCGCGCGCAGCGCCGCCTGTGCGGCCGCTGCGCCGTCGCTCAGGGCGTCCGCAAGCGCGCCCGCTGCACGACAGGCTCCGGCCGAGCGCACGTGCTCGAATGCCTCGCCTGGCACAAATGCCTGCTGCGCTTGATCCCACAACAGCCGGCCGCGCGTCTGCGAAAACAGATGCACGCTCGGCGTGTAGCCGCCGGACATCAGCACGGCATCACAACGCAGCTTGAGCGCGCCGCCCGCCTGCACACGGCCGTCGGCGTCGCGAGGGGCGCATGCGACTTCGCTCACTCGCAGGCCACCGCGCGTTGCGGTCACGGTCATGCGCTCGTGAACACTCAGGCCGGCCGCGCGCGCGGCCTGCGGCAGGGGGCCCTCGGCCGCATCGCGCACATCGGCGATGCCCGCGATCTGCGCGCCGGCAGCGTGCAGATCCAATGCGGTCTGGTAGGCTGCATCGTGCGCGGTGAGCACCACCACTCGCCTGCCTGCGAGCACGCCATAGCGGTTCAGGTAGCTGCCGGCGGCGCCGGCCAGCAGAATGCCGGGGCGATCGTTGCCCGGAAAAATCAGCGGCCGCTCCAGCGCGCCGCAGGCGAAGATCACTTCGCGGGCGCGCACCTGCCAGAGCCGCTCACGCGGCTGGAACGGCGGCGGATCGCTCAGGTGATCCTGCAATCGCTCGCACAGGGCGACGAAGTTGTGGCTGAAATAACCAAAGGCCGTGGTGCGCGCGAGCACGGTGACGTTGGCGCGCGCGCGCAGGATGCCGCTGACATGCTGCGCCCATGCCGGCGCGCTCATGCCGCCGATGCGTGCCGCCGCATCCGACAGCAACTCGCCGCCGAGCTGTGCTTGCTCATCGCATAGGATCACGCGCGCGCCGCTCACGGCCGCGGTCAGCGCCGCGGCCAGACCGGCGGCGCCAGCGCCAATGATCAGTAGGTCGCAATGCGCATAGCGATTGGCGTAACAGTCCGGGTCCGCTGCGCCCGGCGCGGTGCCTAAGCCGGCGGCGGCTCGAATGCGTGGCTCATAGAGCTTGTGCCACGCGCGCCGCGGCCACATGAAGGTCTTGTAGTAGAAGCCCGCGGCAATGAACGGCCAGAGCATGCCATTCACCGCGCCCAGATCGAACGACAGGCTCGGCCATCGATTCTGGCTCACCGCCTGCAGCCCGTCGTAGAGCTCGAGCTGCGTGGCGCGAAGATTCGGGGTATAGCGGGCGCGGTCGCGCTGCACCGCGACCAGCGCATTGGGCTCATCGGCGCCGGCACTCAATATGCCGCGCGGACGATGGTACTTGAATGACCGACCGGTCAGATGCACGCCGTTGGCCAGCAGCGCCGAGGCGAGCGTATCGCCCGCGCATCCCTGCAGCGCGCGGCCGTCGAAGCTGAAGCGCAACGGTCGCGTACGGTCGATCAACCCGCCGGTTGCGGTGCGAAAGCGGCTCACGGTGCGGCCGGCCCTCCCGCGCCGAGCTTGGGTTGCGGCTCACCGATGCGATAGGTCGCCAGGATCTGATCGGAGCTCGTATCGCGCAGGGCATTGAAGAAGCGCGCACAGCCGTGCACGTGCCGCCAGCGCTCGGCGTGCACGCCCTTGCGATTGCGTCGCATATAAAGATAGTCGGCCCAATCCTGGTCGGACAGTTCCTGTGGATTCGCCGGCCGAGCCAGATGCGCCTGACCACCGTAGCTGAATTCGATCTCGGGGCGCTCGCCGCAGTACGGACAGTGGATTAGCAGCATCGCGTCAAATCCTAGTGGGCCACAGCGGCAGCGGCCGCCTCATCGATCAGGCGGCCATCACGGAAACGCTCGATCGAGAACGGCGCGTTGATCGGATGCGGCTCATCGCGTGCGATGGTCCAGGCGAACAAATGCGCTGCCCCCGGCGTCGCCTTGAAGCCGCCAGTGCCCCAGCCGCAATTCACATACAGCCCTGGCACCGGCGTGCGCGCGATGATCGGCGAGCGGTCCGGCGTCACATCGACGATACCGCCCCAATTGCGCAGCATGCGCAGTCGCCGGAATTGCGGAAACAGCTCGCAGATCGCCTCGAGCGTGTGCGTATTGACGTGCAATCCGCCGCGCTGCGTGTACGAGGTGTAGGCATCCGTGCCGGCACCGATAACCAACTCGCCCTTGTCCGACTGGCTGATATAGGCGTGAATCGTATTGGACATGACCACGCACGGAAATACCGGCTTGACCGGCTCGGACACCAAGGCCTGCAGCGGATAGCTCTCGAGTGGCAGCCGCACGCCCGCCATGTCCATGATCACACTGGTATGTCCCGCCGCCGCTACGCCGATCTTGCGCGTACTGATGTTGCCGCGCGTCGTGGCCACTCCGCTCACGGCGCCCGTCGGGTCCTGGCCGATGCCGATGACTTCGCAGTTCTGAATGATATCCACGCCGAGCGCATCGGCCGCGCGCGCATAGCCCCACGCGACTGCATCGTGCCGGGCCGTGCCGCCACGTCGCTGCAGCGCCGCACCGAGCACCGGATAGCGCATGTTGGCTTCGATGTTCAGCGGCGGACAAAAGGCTTTGGCCTGCGCCGGCGTCAGCCACTCGTTGTCGACGCCGTTGGCGCGATTGGCATGCACGTGTCGCTTGAAGGACTGCACGTCGTGCACGGTATGCGCCAGCATCAGCACACCGCGCTGCGAGAACATGACGTTGTAGTTGAGTACCTGCGACAGGTGTTCCCACAGCTTGACCGAGTGGTCATAGAGTGCGGCGCTCTGCTCGTACAGATAGTTCGAGCGGATGATGGTGGTGTTGCGGCCGGTATTGCCGCCGCCGATCCAGCCCTTCTCGAGCACCGCTATGCGGCGCATGCCATGCTCGCGCGCCAGGTAGTAGGCCGCGCCCAGGCCATGGCCACCGCCGCCGATGATGACCGCCTCGTAGTCGCTCTGCAGCTTGGGCGAGCGCCACTGCGCACCCCATCCCCGCTGGCGGCGCAGTCCCTCCCGCAGCAGCCTCAAGGCCGAAAATTTCCGCATCACGACCCCGCTCCCCTAATCGCACTGCATGATGCCCAGGGCAGCCGATGCGGCACGAGCATCGGCGCGCCGCGGGCTTTGAACGCAGCCGACATCGGCAGGCGTGGCATTGCCTTTTGGTGTCGTTTTATTGAAGATGCATGTCGCTTTCAGGCAATATAATCCCACGTGGCTTTGCGACACTTCCCCCGCCCGGTCGCAGGCAGTCTCGAGTTCGCAATGATGAGCGATGACGCTGAGCGGATCCATGCTTTTCCCGCGACCGGTTGCGATGGCGCCGCTGCCGCACGCGTGGCTGCCGCAAGCGTCGGCGGCGCCCGCTGCGACCGCCGCTGACAGGCGAGCGGCATGGACTTGGGCGCACTCGGACAGTTCGGTTTTCTGACGCTGCCGAACTATTCGATGATCGCCTGCGCCAACGCCATCGAGGCGCTGCGCATGGCCAACCGCGTCAGTGCGCGCAACGTCTACCGATGGCAGCTGCTGACGCTCGACGGCGCGCCGGCGCGGGCCAGCAACGGCATGAGCATGCATCCGACCGCGGCCCTGGGCTCGACGCGAGCGCTGGATGTCGTATTCGTCTGTGGTGGGGTCGATATCCGCCGCTCCACGGGCCGGAGCCTGCTTGCGGCGCTGCGGCGGCTGTCGCGCGAACAGATCGTGCTCGGGGCGCTGTGCACCGGCACCTTTGCGCTCGCCGAGGCCGGATTGCTCTCGGGCTATCGCTGCGCCATTCACTGGGAAAACCTCGGTGCCATCCGCGAGGAATTTCCCGATATCCATTTTCTGGACGATCTCTACGCGATCGATCGCGACCGCATCACCTGCACCGGCGGCATCGCACCGCTCGACCTCATGCTGACCCTGATCCGCGCGCGGCTCGGACACGACATCGCCGAGCGTATTGCCAGCCAGTTCATCCTCGAGCGCGGCCGGCGCGCCAGCGAGCGCCAGCCGCTGCTGCCGGTCGTGCCCGCGGGGGCCTCGCACGAGCGCCTGGAAATGGCGCTGCGCCTGATCCAGAGTCGGCTCGATGAGCGGCTGCGCACCAGCACCATTGCCGCCGCGGCCGGACTGTCGACGCGCCAGCTCGAGCGGCTGTTCAAGCGTCATCTGGGGCAGACGCCGGCCGTGCTCTGGAAACGACTGCGGCTCGAGCGCGCCCGGGCGCTGCTGACTCAAACGGCCATGCCGATCACCGATGTCAGCGTCGCCTGCGGCTTCAGCACCGCAGCCCATTTCGCCACCGCCTACCGACATCAGTTCGGCTGCACCCCGAGCACGGAGCGCGCCACATCATGAGAAAGCAGAGGCAAGTATGAAGAAGGTCGCGCGCGTGGTGGTCATCGGGGGTGGCGTGGTCGGGGTGGGTACGCTCTACCACCTGGTCAAGCAGGGCTGGTCGGACGTCGTGCTGATCGAGCGCAAGGAGTTGACCTCGGGCTCCACCTGGCATGCCGCGGGACTGCTACCGCTGTTCAACATCAGCTACTCGAACGGCCAGTTGCACAAGTACTCGGTCAAACTCTACCAGTCGCTGGCGGCCGAGACCGGCCAGGATGTCGGCTTCCGGCAGGTCAGCAACATCCGACTCGCCTGCTCCACAGACCGGCTCGATGAATTCAGGTACTACGCCGGCGTGGCCGCGACGATCGGCGTCGACGTCAAATTCCTGACGGCCCAGCAGGTCAAGCAGATCTGGCCGCTGTGCAACGTCGATGGCGTGCTCGGTGCGATCCAGCATCCTGAGGATGGCTACATTCAGCCGGCCGACCTGACCCAGGCTTTTGCCAAGGCTGCCCGCGCCGGCGGCGCCGAGATCTATCGCTACACTACCGTGCTCGGCATCGAGCAGCGCCGCGGCGGCGAATGGCGGGTCAGAACCGACAAGGGCGATGTCGTCTGCGAACACGTGGTCTCGGCGACCGGCAATTTCGCCCGCCAAACCGGCGCCATGATCGGGCTCGACGTGCCGGTGATCCCGGTCGAGCACCAATATATCGTCACCGAGCCGCATCCCGCGATCCAGGAGCGCAAGCGCCAGGGCCTGCCTGAGATGGGCGTGCTGCGGGAGTCCGACGCCTCCTACTACATGCGCGAGGAAGCGGGCGGACTGCTGCTCGGCCCCTATGAAAAGGGTGCTCCCTGCTGTTACCTCGATGGGCCGTCGGCGCAGGCCGAATACGAGCTGTTCCCTGAGGATCTCGACCGGTTGGGACCGCATATCGAGGCCGCAATCCACCGCGTGCCAGCCTTCGCCGAAGTCGGTATCAAAAAAATCTACAACGGCGCCATTGCCTACACGCCCGATGGCGGACCGATCGTGGGACCGGCCTGGGGCTTGCGGAATTTCTGGCTGAACGAAGGCCACAGCTTCGGCGTGACTGCGGCGGGCGGCGCCGGCTGGCAGCTCGCGCAGTGGATCATCGAGGGCGAGCCCAGCATCGACATGATGGGCGTCGATCCGCGCCGCTTCGGCCCCTACGCCTCGCGCGGCTATCTGCGCCGGAAGAACGAGGAGGCCTATGCCGCCGTCTTCACCGTCCACTACCCGGACGAAGAGCGCCCCGGTGCCCGGCCGCTGAAGCAGTCGCCCTGCTATGAGCGCATGCAAGCCAAGGGAGCGGTGTTCGGCACCGTCTACGGCTGGGAGCGGCCGGGCTGGTTCGCCCCAAGCGGCTACGGCCTCGATGAGCAGGCACTGGGCAAGTCCGACGTGCTGCTGAACGAGAACCACGCGCCGGCGGCGCCGGGTGCGCGTCCGCGCGAGCGCTGGAGCTTCCGCCGCTCCAACTATTTCGAGTATGTCGGCAACGAGTGCCGACACGTCTCCGATGCGGTGGGGCTGCTCGACATGAGCGCCTTCGCCAAATTCGAGGTCTCTGGCGCCGGCGCCGAGCACTGGCTCGATTGGATCTTCGCCAATCGCATGCCTGCGAGGATCGGCGGTCTGGCGCTCTGCCACCTGCTGACCAGCCAGGGCGGAATCCGCGCCGAGGCGACCGTGCTGCGCGAAGGGCCGCAGCAGTTCTACCTGGTCTCGGCCGGCGCGTTCGAACGCCACGACTGGGACTATTTCCAAAAGCTGCTGCCGACCGACGGCTCGGTGCAGATACAGAAGGTCACGACGCAGTACGGCGTCTTCGTGCTGGCCGGTCCGCGCTCGCGCGAGCTGCTGCAAAAGCTGACCGACACGGATCTTTCGAACGCCGCCTTCCCCTGGCTCACCGGCAAGTCGATCAGCGTCGGGCTGGCGCAGGCGCGCGCGCTGCGGGTCAATTTCGTCGGCGAGCTGGGCTGGGAGCTGCATCACCCGATCGAGATGCAGAACTACCTCTTCGACCTGCTGTTCGCGGCGGGCGCACAGTTCGATCTCAAGCCCTTCGGCATCAAGGCGATGGATTCGCTGCGCCTGGAGAAGTCTTACCGCCTGATCCCGCGCGAGATGTCGGTCGAGTATGCGATCCTCGAATCCGGGCTCGACCGGTTCGCCCGCCTCGACAAAGGCAACTTTCTCGGCCGCGACGGCTTGGTTGCATGGCAGCGCAAGGGCTTTCGCAACCGCTTCGTGACGCTCGAGGTGCACGGTATCACCGATGCCGACGCACGCGGCTCCGAACCGATCGAGCATGAGGGGCGGCTGGTCGGACGCACCACCTCGGGCGGCTACGGCTGGCGACTCGGTAAGTCGCTCGCCTTAGGGATGGTCCCCCCGGAGTTAAGCGAGCGGGGCACTGCGCTTGAGGTCACCATCCTGGGTGAGCGCCACACCGCAACGGTGATCGAAGAGTCCCCGTTCGACCCGAAGAACGAGCGGCTGCGCGCGTAGGCCCGCGCTCGTCGGTGTGCGGCGCCTGCAATTCTGGCCGCACCGGCGCGCCATCGGCTTCCGGCTCAGCCGGCCTTGACCGCCTTGCCGGCAAGCGCGCGCACGATCTCGTACTCATCGCAGACGCCGCAGACGACGCCCTCCTGCGCCAGCAGCACCGGGTGACCGGTCATTTGTCGCAGTTGAATGAGCCGATGCAGCGGCAGCGCCGCCGGGGCTATGACCAGTCCGGCCGGCACAGCGCCGTTGCCGCCGAGGTCCTCGTGCCGTGCGAACGGCACCGCCACACCCGCGACGCGCAGCGCCACGCACTCGCCGCGCTCGTCGAGCGTGACCTGATAGCGCCGCGCGGCATCGAGCCAGAGCTCACGTCCCTCGTGCTGCAACTCGTCCTGGCGGCGCATGATCATGCCGCCCGTGAGCACGGTCAGCGGATTCATGTGGCGCACGAACTCGGCGACATAGTCATTGGCGGGACGCAGCACGATGTCCTGCGCCGCGCCGGTCTGCACGATGCGGCCACCCTCGAGTATTGAAATGTGGTTGCCGAGCTTGAGGGCTTCATCCAGATCGTGACTGACGAATAGGATGGTCTTCTTGACCTGCCGCTGCAGCATCAGCAGCTCATCCTGCAGCTTGGTGCGGATCAGCGGATCGAGCGCCGAGAACGGCTCGTCCATCAGCAGGATGTCGGCTTCGGTCGCGAACGCGCGCGCCAGGCCGACGCGCTGCTGCATGCCGCCCGAGAGCTCGCTGGCATAGCGATCGGCCCAGTCCTTGAGGCCGACCAACAGCAGTTTTTCATCGACGATGCGTGCTCGCTGCGCCGGCGCGACACCGCGCAGCTCCAGACCCAGACCGACGTTTTCGCGCACCGTGCGCCACGGCAGCAGGCCGAATTGCTGGAACACCATGGCGATGCGCTCGCGTCGCACCTGCCGCAGCCGTGCCTGATCACAGGCGGCGACGTCCACGACCGACGCGCCGCCGCCGACCAGCACATGGCCACGCGTGACGGCGTTCAAACCATTGGCGGCGCGCAGCAGCGTGGATTTGCCCGAACCCGACAACCCCATGAGCACCGAGATCTCGCCGGCCTCGACACTCAGGCAGGCATCGGCAACACCGACCACGACTCCGGTGCGTTCGGCAATCTGCATGCGCGCCACGCCGCTATCGAGCAACTCGAGCGCACGGCGCAGGCGCTCGCGCTGGTTGCGCCCCGCCTGCTGACCCGCGAACAGGATGTCGACGTGGCAAAACTCCAGCGCGCTGCTCATCGGGGCAGATGCCGCTGCGGCGGTCGCATGACGCGGTCGAGAATCACGGCCAGCAGCACGATGGCGATACCGGCCTCGAAGCCCATGCCGATCTGCACCGTGTTGAGCGCGCGCACCACGGGCACGCCCAGACCGCCGGCACCGACCAGCGCGGCGATCACGACCATCGACAGGCTCAGCATGATGCACTGGGTGATGCCGGCGAAAATGCTGGGCGCGGCCGCCGGCAGTTCGATCTTCCAGAGCAACTGCCAGCGCGTCGCGCCGAAGGCCTGACCGGCTTCCAGCAATGCGCTCGACACCGAGGAAACGCCCAGATGCGTGAGCCGAATCGGCGCCGGCAATGCGAAGATCACTGTCGAAATCAATCCGGGCACCACGCCCAGTCCGAACAGCACCAACGTCGGGATCAAATAGACAAATGTCGGCAGCGTCTGCATGAGATCCAGCACCGGGCGCAGCAGCGCATAGAGCCAGGGACGATGCGCCGCGGCGATACCGATCGGCACGCCGAGCGCGGTGGAGACCGCCGCGGCGAAGGTGACCAGCGACAGCGTCTCGAGCGTGGCGGTCCAATAGCCCTGATTGACGATGAACAGCAGCGCCAGCCCCACGAACAGAGCCAGCCAGCCCGAGCGCCGCCAGAACCAGATCACGCCGGCGATACTTAAGATCAGCAGCGGCCCCGGCACGGCTTCGAGCAGGTACGTGAGACCGTCGACTCCGGCATGAACCAGCGTGGCGATCCCCGTGAAAAACGCACCGCCGTGTGACTTGATGTAGGTGATGAATACATTCATCGAATCGCCCACGGGGATCTTGTGCTGCACGATGGCCAGCTCGAGCCGCTCGAGCCAACCGTGCACCGGGGTGGCCTTTAGTTCGGCCGCCTCCGCGCCGCCGAAGCTCGCTACCCCCCGGAGCCACTGCGAGTGCATGTCGGGATGTTTCGCCAGCCACTCGACCGCCGCCGCATGCGGATCCAGGTGCTGCTCGAGCACCGCGCTCATGAGTTGATTCTCAAGATCGAGGTTGAACTTCAGATTGCGCAGCAACTGCACGACGTTGGGGCACTGCTGCGCATAGCCCGCCCGTATGTTGGTGTAGATGGTGGCGCCGCCGAAGTTGGGCCCGAAGACCGCGTCGCCACCGGACAGGTAGCGCATGTCGAAACGCAGATTCATCGGATGCGGCGCCCATCCGAGAAACACGATGGGCCGGTGGGCTCGGCTCGCGCGCTCGACTTCGGCCAGCATGCCCTGCTCACTCGACTCCAGCAGCTTGAAGTCACCGAGCCCGTAGGCGTTGCCGCGGATCATGCCGAGCACCAGACGGTTGCCATCGTTGCCAGGCTCGATGCCGTAGAGCGTGTGATCGAGCGCGGCGGCGAATTTAACGATGTCCGCGAAGTCGCGCAGTCCCGCTTCGTACGTATAGGCCGGTACGGCCAGCGTGTACTTCGCGCCCGTGAGATTCGGGCCCAGCACCTCGACCGAGCCATCGTCGACATAGGGCTTGCGGTCGGCTTCCATCGACGGCATCCAGTTGCCCATGAAGGCATCGATGTCCTGGCGCTTCATCGACGCATAGGTCACCGGCACCGACAGCACTGTGATCTGCGGCCGATAACCGCGCTGCTCGAGCAGCACCGCGGTCAGTGCCGTCATCGCGGTGACATCGGTCCAACCGATATCCGACAGGCGCACGCCCTGGCAACTGGGCGGCTCGGCCGCGGCGGCGGGCGCGGCGGCGCTCAGCAGCGTCAGCAGCGTCAGCAGCGGGACGAGCGCCGCAACGACCGCACGATACTGATTGAACAGGCATTTAAGCACTCGTCCCACCGGCCCGACACGGCCACCCACGAGCGTCGCGCCCGCTGCGCTTTTTTCTTGGTTTATCATGCGCAAGTTAACTTCATTCGATATAGTTATCGACATTAAATGACGATTCAATCGGGAGTCGCAATGGCCAGGAGTGCAGGCACGGGCGCGACAATGGCCGATGCCGGGGTTGCGCGGCGCTCGCAGCTCATCGAGATGACCATAGACAGCCTCGCGGACGTGGGCTATGTCGAGAGTACCCTGACTCGGATCGGCAAGCGCGCCGGCGTATCGGCTGGCCTCATCGCACACTACTTCGAGGACAAGGACGGTCTGCTCGAAGCGACCTTCCGCACGCTCGTGGCTCGCTTGAGCGCGCGCGCGCGTTCACGGCTGCGACAGGCGCACACGCCGCGCGGGCGCGTGCAGGCCATCATCGATACCAACCTCGCGGCCGAGGAGTTCGATCGACGCACGGGCACCGCCTGGCTTGCCTTCTGGGGGCAGGTGCCCCATGTGGCGCGCCTGCGCCGTGTACAGCGCGTGTACCAGCGTCGCATGCTGTCGAATCTGCGACACGCCCTGCGCGCGGTGCTCGATCCCGACGATGCCAACAGTCTCGCCGCGATGATCGCCGCGATGATCGATGGCGTCTGGCTGCGCGCGGCGCTGTCGAATTGGACCGAGGCGGACAGCGAGGGCGCGCGCGCGTTGCTGGCGACGTTCCTCGACTACCGGCTCAAACCGCAAAGCGCCCCGGTGCTGGCGCCGCCCTCGAGCGGCGAGCGGCGAGTGTCCGACGGCGGCTTGGTAGTCTCGATCAATCCGGCCACCGGTAAGGAACTGGCGCGGCTCGCGGTGGCCGGGCCGCGCGAAGTGGAAGCGGCCGTGGCACGCGCTCGCGAGGCGCAGCGCGACTGGGCCGCGCGCACCGGTGCGCAGCGCGGCCGCGTGCTGCGGCGCGCGGCCGATCTGCTGCGCGCCCATAACGAGCGGCTCGCCGTGCTGGAGACCTGCGATACCGGTAAGCCGATTCAGGAGACCCGCGTGGTCGACGTCGCATCGGGCGCGGATTGCTTCGAATACTACGCCGGCGTCGCCGGCAGTTTGGCCGGCGAGTATCTCGATCTCGGGCGCGAAGCCTTCGGCTATACACGCCGCGAACCACTGGGCGTCGTCGCCGGGATCGGCGCCTGGAACTACCCGTTGCAGATCGCCTGCTGGAAGGCCGCTCCCGCACTGGCCTGCGGCAACGCCATGATCTTCAAACCCGCCGAGCTCACACCGCTGACGGCTGTGGAGCTGCAGGCGCTGTTGCATGAGGCTGGGCTGCCCGACGGCGTTTTCCAGGTCCTCCAGGGCTATGCCGATACCGGAAGGCTGCTGACGCGTCACCCGCAGATTCGCAAAGTGTCGCTGACCGGCGAGGTCGGCACCGGCAAGGCCGTGATGGCCGATGCCGCGGCCACGCTCAAGTCGGTGACGCTCGAGCTCGGCGGCAAATCGCCGCTGATCCTGTTCGAGGATGCCGACCTCGACAATGCGGTCGCGGGCGCCATGCTCGGCAATTTTTATTCGGCCGGCGAAGTGTGCTCGAACGGTACGCGCGTGTTCGTCCAGCGCCGGCTGCTCTCGGCGTTTCTCGAGCGGTTGCAACGGCGCGTACAGGCCCTGCGCGTCGGCGATCCGATGCGCGCCGATACCCAGATCGGCGCATTGATCAGCACCGAGCACATGGAAAAAGTTCTGGGCTACATCGCACGCGGCCGCGCCGAAGGGGCGCGCTTGCTGACGGGAGGCGCGCGTGTAGTCGACGGCGATCTCGCCAACGGCTGCTTCGTGATGCCGACGATCTTCGTCGACTGTCACGATGACATGGGTATCGTACGCGAGGAAATCTTCGGGCCGGTCATGGCGGTGCTGTTGTTCGATGACGAGGATGAGGTCATCGAACGCGCGAACGATACCCCGTTCGGACTCGCGGCCGGCGTATTCACGCGCGATCTGACGCGCGCGCATCGGGTGATTGCGCGGCTCGAGGCCGGCACCTGCTGGATCAACCAATACAACGTCACTCCGGTGGAGCTGCCCTTCGGCGGCGTCAAGATGTCCGGTCTCGGGCGTGAGAACGGCCGGGCCGCCATCGAACACTACACGCAGCTCAAGAGCGTCTACGTCGCGATGGGCGATGTGGCGTCGCCTTACTGAGCGGCGCGGCGGCAATGCAGCGCGAGCAATTCGATTACGTCATCGTCGGTGCCGGCTCGGCGGGCTGCGTCCTGGCGAACCGGTTGACCGAGGATGGCCGCCATTCGGTGCTGCTGCTGGAATACGGCGGCTCGGATCGCTCGATGTTCATTCAAATGCCGAGCGCATTGTCGATCCCGATGAACACCGAGCGCTACGCCTGGCGCTACCACTCCGAGCCCGAGCCAAAGCTCGGCGGCCGGCGTATCTACACACCGCGCGGCAAGGTCCTCGGCGGCTCATCCTCGATCAACGGCCTGGTGTACGTACGCGGCAATGCGTTCGACTTCGACGGCTGGGAAAAGCAGGGCGCGGAGGGCTGGGGCTATCGGCAGGTGCTACCCTACTTCCGGCGCGCCGAGCAGCGCCAGGAAGGCGGCGATGAGTATCGGGGCGCGAGCGGACCCTTGCATACCTGCTACGGCACGCTGCGCAACCCACTGCACCACGCCTGGCTCGCGGCCGCGCGCGAGGCGGGCTATCCGGCGACCGCGGACATCAATGGTTACCAGCAGGAGGGCTTCGGCCGCATGGACATGACGGTGCAGGACGGGCGGCGCTGCAGCGCGGCCAACGCCTACCTGCGGCCGGCCATGCGACGGCCCAATCTCGCGCTGCGCACGCACGCGCTTGCCACGCGGATCCTGTTCGACGGCCTACGCGCCCGCGGCGTGCGCTACCGGCGCGGCGCGGTCGAGGCCGACGCGATTGCCGGGCGCGAGCTGATCCTGGCCGCCGGCTCCATCAACTCACCGCAGCTGCTGAAGCTCTCGGGTGTCGGTCCCGCGGCCGAGCTCAAGGCGCATGGCATCCCAGTGGTCCACGATCTGCCCGGCGTCGGCGAGAATCTGCAGGACCACTTGGAGTTTTATTTCCAAGTGGCCTGCCGCGAGCCGATCACTCTGTATTCGGTCATGAACCCTCTGTCCAAGGGACTGATCGGCGCGCGCTGGCTTCTGCGGCACGACGGCCTCGGCGCCACCAATCACTTCGAAAGCTGTGGTTTCATCCGCAGTCGCGCTGGCATTGCGTATCCGGACATCCAGTACCATTTTCTGCCCATGGCGGTCAGTTACGACGGCTCGAATCAGGCGACGCAGCACGGCTTTCAGGCGCACGTCGGTCCGATGTGCTCCAAGAGCCGCGGCTGGGTGCGGTTGGCGAGCGCCGATGCGCGCGAGGCGCCGCGCATTCAGTTCAATTACATGAGCCATCCCGACGACTGGCTCGACGTGCGCGCCTGCGTGCGTTTGACGCGCGAGATCTTTGCGCAGCGCGCCTTCGACCGCTATCGCGGCGATGAGTTGCAGCCCGGCGCCGCCGTGCAGACCGATGAGCAGATCGATGCCTTCATCGCCGAGAAGATCGAGACCGCCTATCACCCATCCTGCAGCTGCAAGATGGGGGCGAACGACGACCCAGAAGCCGTGGTCGACAGCCGCGCGCGCGTCATTGGCCTGTCCGCACTGCGCGTGGTCGACTCCTCGATCATGCCCTCGATCACCAATGGCAACCTGAATGCACCGACCATCATGATCGCGGAGAAAGTCTCGGACCTGATCCGCGGCGTGCCGCCGTTGCCCGCGGCCGACGTGCGCGTGTACCGCGCGCCCAACTGGGCGCAGACGCAGCGCTGAGGCCGCGACACGGCTTCAGACCATCGAGTCGGGGAAGGATGCCTTGCGGCGGGCGATGTAATCGCGCATGGCTTCATCGATGGCCGGATCGAGCGGCGGCTCGACATACTCGGCAAGCTGCTTCTTCCAGAGCGCATTGGCACGCTTGGCCATATCGCTCGCCCCTTCCGCTTCCCATTGCTCATAGCTGTTGTTATCCGCCAGCGGGGAGCGATAGAACGCGTTCTCGAAGTTGGCCTGCGTGTGAGCGCAGCCCAGGAAGTGCTTGCCGGGGCCGACTTCTCGCATGGCATCGAGTGCCTGGCCGTTGGCCGACAGGTCCACGCCCGCGAGCAAGGTATGCATCATGCCGGCCTGATCCACGTCCATGACGAATTTCTCGTAGCCCATCGCCAGGCCGCCTTCGAGCCAGCCCGCCACATGCAGCATGAAGTTCACACCCGCCAGGCAGCTCGGCAGCAGCGTATTGGCCGACTCGAATGCCGCCTGCGCATCCGGGATCTTGGAAGCACACAGGCTCCCGCCCGATCGGAACGGCACTCCCAGGCGCCGCGCCAGCGCCGCCATCGAATACAGCACCAGCGCCGGCTCCGGCGTGCCGAAAGTCGGGGCACCGGATTGCATCGAGATCGATGAGGCGAAACTGCCGAGCACCACCGGCGCGCCGGGATTGACCAGCTGCACGAATGCGAGCCCGGCCAGCGCCTCGGCCAGCGTTTGCGCAATGGTCCCGGCGACCGTGACCGGCGACATGGCGCCGGCGAGGATGAAGGGCGTGATGATCGTGGCCTGATTGGCGCGCGCGTACACCTTGGCGGAACCGAGCATGGTGGCATCGTAGGTCATCGGCGAGTTGACGTTGATGAGGTTGATGATCGTCGTCTTGGGCCGCCCGGTCACAGGGTCGTTGAGCTCAGGACCGAAGGCGATGTTGGCCAAGGCAATCGAGTCGGCCGCGCGCTCCGGGTGCGTCACCGAGCCCATGAAGGGCTTGTCGCTGTATTTCAAATGGCTGTACACCATGTCGAGGTGACGCTTGTTGACCGGCAGGTCGACCGGCTCGCAGATCGTGCCGCCCGAGTGATGCAAGGCATTGGACATGTACGCGAGCTTGACGAAATTGCGAAAATCCTCGATGCGCGCATAGCGGCGTCCTTCGTCCAGATTGCGCACAAACGGCGAGCCGTAGGCCGGCGCAAAGACGGTGTTTTTGCCGCCGATGAGGACGCTGCGTGCACCGTTGCGCGCATGCTGCGTGAATTCGCGCGGCGCGCTGCGCTGGATGATCGAGCGGCACATGCCGGCGGGAAAGCGCACGCGCTCGCCACGCACATCGGCGCCGGCTGCCTTCCAGATCGAGAGCGCCTCGGCATCGTCGCGAAAATCGATGCCAATCTCCTCGAGGATGGTGTCGGCGTTGTGCTCGAGCAGCAGCAGCCCCGCCTCATCGAGGACCTCGTAGTAGGGAATGCGGCGAGTGATATAGGGGACCGAGGAGGCGGCACGCGCAGCCCGGGAGGCCCGTTTGGCATCGCGGCCGCTCGGGCGTCGCGCGTGACTCGGTTGCGTTTGCGGATCATTCATATTCTTTCCCCCTCATGCTGGCAGTCGAAAGGATTGCTCACGCAACCGCCGAATCGCCGATCCTCACCGCAGCCGGTTGCAATCACTGCGCCTTCACCGGCTCCGCGCGACGCGGCCGGCGACCGCGTGTCTGGTTTTGACTCGCGGCATCCTTCCGTTGCGGCAGCTCGACCACGCGGCGCAGGTGCGTGTAGTCGGCGCTCTTGTGCGGGATTGCCATGGCCTCGACGAAGTGTTGCTGGAACCGCGGCTCGATCGCGGTTTCCATCTTTTCGATGCGTCGCACCAGCGCTTCGATGACACCGCGTGAGGTCACATCCAGCAGCGCGATGCGGGCGCCGGTTCCGGCGGCATTGCCTGCGGAGCGCACCTGCCGCAGGTCGCAGTCGGGAATCATGCCGAGTATGGTCGCGTACTTGACGTCGATATGGCTGCCAAAGGCGCCCGCCAGGCGGATGCAGTCCACGTGATCGATGCCGAGGCGTTCCATGAGCAGCGCGATGCCGGCATAGAGAGCCGCCTTGGCCAGCTGGATGGCGCGCACGTCGTTCTGTGTGATCTTGAGCTCAGGGGTGCCCTGGTGCAGCACGTAGGCGAAGGTCCTGCCGTTGCTCACCACGCGCGGCGATCGCGCCGCCAGGGCGCCATCGACCACGCCATCCTGATTGATGATGCCGGCAAGGTACATCTCGGCGATCACTTCGATGATGCCCGAGCCGCACACGCCGGTGATGCCGGTGGCGGCCGTGGCGGCCTCGAAACCGCGCTCGTCGGACCACAGATCCGTGCCGATGAGTTTGAAACGCGGTTCGAGCGTCTGACGATCGATGCGCACGCGCTCGATCGCTCCGGGCGCCGCGCGTTGTCCGCAACTGATCTGAGCACCCTCGAATGCCGGGCCGGTGGGACTCGAGCAGGCGACCAGGCGCGTACGATTGCCGAGCACGATCTCGGCGTTGGTCCCCACATCCACCAGCAGAGTCATCTTGTCGGAAAGATCAGGGCGTTCCGCCAGCACCATGCCGGCGGCATCCGCGCCGACGTGCCCGGCAATGCACGGCAGCACGTAGACGCGCGCGTTGCGATTGAGCTTCAGATCGATCGCATTCGCGCGCAGCGTGAGTGAATGGTCGGTGGCCAGGGCGAATGGGGCGCCACCGAGCTCGACCGGATCGATGCCCAGCAGCAGATGGTGCATGATGGGATTTCCCACCACCGTCGCCTCGAGAATATTGTCGGCGCAGGTGCCGGCGCTGCGCGCCACCTCCTCCGCCAGCGTGCTCAGTGCCGCACGCACCGCCGCCGTCATCTGCGCCGCGCCGCCCGGATTCATCATCGAGAAGGACACGCGGCTCATGAGGTCTTCACCGAAGCGGATCTGCGGATTCATGACGCCCGCGGAGGCCACGACATCGCCGCTGAGCAGATCGCACAGATGCGCGGCGATGGTGGTGGAGCCAACGTCGACCGCGAGCCCATAGATCTGCTCATGCAGGCCGGGCCAGACGCCGATGATCTGCTTGCCGGCGTGCACCGCCACGGTGACCTGCCAGGCGCCCGTGCGCAATGCTGCCTGCAGCGACTGCAGCACCGAAAGATCGCAGCTCAGGCCCGTCAGTCGCCATTCGAGCTCGAGCGCATCGTACAGGCGGCGCAGATCGCCGGACGGATCGTGCATGTCGGGCGGCTGCACCTGAACATAGTGCAGGCGCACCACCGGATGCAGCTCGATCGCACGCACCTCGGCATCCTTGCGCACGACCTGGCGATGCACCTGGCTGCTCGCAGGCACATCGATGACCACGTCGGCCTCGACGCACGCCGCGCACGAGAGCCGCCGCCCCTCGATCATCGGCATGCGCCTGGCGTAGCGCTGTTCCGTTTCGCTGAATGGCGAGAGGCTGGCGGCCGAGGAGGACACTCCGTGTTTGGCGAACTCCCCTTCCGCCACCAGAATCTGACAGCGTCCGCACAGACCGCGTCCGCCGCACACCGAATCGATATCCACACCCAGCGCGCGCGCCGCACTCAGCAGCGGCGTGCCCGCAGGGAAGTGACCGCGCTTACCCGAGGGCATGAACACGACCAGCGGATCCTCGGTGAGCACCATGGCTGCCGCTCCTTAGGTTGCGCGCCGTCGATGACCGCCCTCACGGCGGCCGCGCGGTGCTTCCCCGGGGGCGGCGTTGCTGGCCGGCGGCGGCTCGCGGAAGCGACGGATCCAGCGCGCGCAATCCGGATCGTGGCCGAGCATGACGTCCGCGCCCATGCAGGCGCGCACCACATCGAGGTGCAATGGATTGGTGATTGCCGAGGTAAGCCCGGCGCTGATCGCCATGGTCAGAAAGGCGCTGTTGATGCCGTCGCGATTGGGCAGTCCGAAACTGATGTTGGAGGCGCCGCATGAGGTGTTGACCTTGAGCTCGGTGCGCAGCCGGTGCACGAGGCGCATGACCTGCACCCCGGCCTGGTTGATGGCACCGATCGGCATCACCAGCGGGTCGACGACCACGTCGCTGGCGGGAATGCCATAGTCCATGGCGCGCTCGACAATTTTCTTGGCGACCGCAAAGCGCACGTCCGGGTCCTCGGAAATTCCGGTTTCATCGTTGGATATGGCGATCACCGCCGCGCCGTAGCGCTTCACCAGCGGCAGCACCGCCTGCAGGCGTTCGTCCTCGCCGGTCACCGAATTGACCAGCGCCTTGCCCTTATAGACTGCGAGCCCGGCGTGCAATGCCGCCACGATCGATGAGTCGATCGACAGCGGCACGTCCGTGATCGACTGCACCAGCTGCACGGCGCGCGCCAGAATCGCCGGCTCATCGGCCAGCGGGATGCCGGCGTTGACGTCGAGCATGTGTGCGCCCGCTTCAACCTGGGCACGGGCATCGGCTTCGACACGGCTGAAATCGCCGGCTGTCATCTCTGCGGCCAGGATCTTGCGTCCGGTGGGGTTGATGCGCTCGCCAATGATCACGAACGGTCGATCGAAGCCGATGACGACTTCCTTGGTGGCGGAACTGATGACGGTGTCGGTCATGATGCGGTCCTATGCGAAGCCTTGGACGTGTCGCGTGCCGGATACCAGGGATCGCGACCCTTGAGAACACCGGATTGATCGATGACCTCGGCCACCGATTCCTCCTGACGGTACGCCATGACGTGCACGCCGCTGACGCCACGGATCTCATGTATCTCTTCAATGAGCTCGATGCAGATGTGGCGTCCCTCGCGCGCCTGATCCTGCGCTCCGCGCAGGCGCGCGATCAGCGCATCCGGCACATGCATGCCCGGAACATGCGCGCGCATCCATTCCGCGGCCTTGGCCGAGCGCAGCGGCCCGATGCCAACCAGAATGAAGACCTTGCCGAGCAGGCCGAGCGCCTCCACTTCCTGCATGAAGGAGCGCAGCAGGATCAGCTCGTAGCAGTACTGAGTCTGGATGAACTGCGCCCCGGCCGCGACTTTCTTGGCGAGCCGGCGCGCACGCCATTCGTGCGGCAGCGCCGAGGGGTTTTCGGCCGCGCCGAAGAACACGCGCGGCGCCGCCGTGATCTTGCGCCCGCTCTGGAATCGGTGCTCATCGCGCAGCGCGCGCGCCGTTTCCAGTAGCGACACGCAATCGAGATCAAATACCGGTTTTGCCTGCGGATGATCGCCGGCCTGCACGCCATCGCCGGTCAAACACAGGATGTTGCACACGCCCATGGCGGCGGCGCCGAGGATGTCGCCCTGAATGGCAATACGATTCTTGTCGCGACACGAAATCTGCATGATCGGTGCGTAGCCCACGCGCGTGAGCAGCGCACACACGGCCAGACTCGACATGTGGCAATTCGCGCCGCTGCCGTCGGTGGCGTTGATGGCATCGACGTAGCCGTCGAACACGCGGGCCCGACGGTACACCTCCTCGGGATCGGCGGAATCGGGCGGCGCGAGCTCGGTCGTGACGGCGAAGCCGCCGGCGCGCAGTACACGCTCGAAGCGTCCCGGGGAGGTATGACCGGGCAGAATAGGCAGTGGATAGCCAGGGACCGGTTCGTCTTCAAAGATCACGGCGCCCCGTACCTCTCGCGCACCACCCGCAGCCACGAGGATCGGCCTTGCTGGCGGTGATCGACCGCAAACTGGATCGCGCTCATGGCCTCGATGCCGCCCGCAATGCGCTTGCTGCCGCGATAGGCCTCGACCCAGACACATTTCATCTCCGGTTTCACCTCGCAGCACTCGTCCGACCGCACGCCGCCACAGGGCCCATTGCGCAGCGTCTTCGGGCAATTCATCGGACAGGACATGCCGGTGGAGCTCAGCACGCATTGACCGCACATGCGGCAGTCGAACAGCAGCCCCTTGACGGCTTTTTCCACAGCGGCCACGGGACGTTCGAGCCGCTGGTAGCCGATCGCACGGAACAGTCCGTGCATCCCGAGCAGGACACGCTCGAAGCGGCGATAGAAGGCGTTCAGGCCGCGCGCATGCCGCACCGACCAGTACCGCAGCGCAGACATCAGGACACCTCGGAGGCCGAGCCGGACGCGGCATCGCCCGGGCTGCGGCGCTCGTCGAGACCCTTGGCACGGATAAGTCGCTCAAGATCCTCATCCGTGTAGCGCTGCTCGAGGCGCGCCGCCTCGGCGGCCGCCTCCGCCTGCAGATCATCGCCGCACTGACGCGGCGCACTGCGCTGCCAGTCGGCGAGGTAGGCATCGGAACTGCCGCGGCCGGCACGCATCGCCGCACGATCGACGGCCTGCTGAAAACGAGCCGAAAGCTGTACCTTGGCGGACTCACGGCCGCGCTTGACTACGACCTGCGCCGGAATATCGCGCCACGATATGATGCTCAGTGCGCCCAAACGGCCCCCTGCTGCCGAGGCTGCTGCGCCTGCTGCCGCTGCATCGCCGCCGCCAGACTTGTGCCGAGCGTGCCGTGCCCGGTGCGGCAATGTTCGAAGGCAAGGCCCATGCGCGCGGCGATCGAGCGGGCGCGCTCGATTGCGGCGGCATCGCCCGCCTGCGCCAGGTAGACCAGCTTGCGGTAGCTGCCGAAGTACGTCGGGAACAGCTCCGGGTGGCGATCGAGGCCGAGACCTTTGATCACGAGCCGATCAAAATGGCGCAGCAGAAAATCGGTCAGGTAAAACGTGCCGATTTCCGCCTCGGTAAGCCGCTCAAACACGGCCGAGGTGGCGAAGAACTCATAGCAGTGCGCGCCCGGAATGCGCTCGACGCCCTCTTGCCGCAGTACGCGGTCGAGCTCGCCGCCCGTGCCGCAATCGCCGTAGGCAACGAATATCGATCGATAGCGCCCGCGCGCGCCTTGAATCAGCGCGCGCACGGCGCCGGGAATACGCTCGGGCCGGTTGTGCAGCTGTGGCGGCAGGCAGCTCACGTCCAGCTGCGTCCAGCCATTGGCACGGCGCAAAGCCGCGATCTCGCGCGCGAGCGCGCCGCAGGCGATGACCAAGGTGCCTTCGGTCCCACGCTCCATCGCCGACAGCGGCTGCATTGCCTTAAGCGCTCAGTTGGCTAGCGCGACCGCTCGACGCTTCGCGATCAGTCCTTTGGCCGTCTCGACGGCGATGGCGGCGTCACGGCAATAGGCGTCAGCGCCGACGGCCTTGCCGAATTCCTCGTTGAGCGGTGCACCGCCGACCAGCACGATGTAGTCGTCGCGGATGCCGCGCTCCTTGAGCGTATCGATGACGACCTTCATATAGGGCATGGTGGTGGTGAGCAATGCCGACATGCCGAGGATGTCCGGTTTGTGCTTCGCGAGCGCATCTAGATACTTATCGACCGGATTGTTGATGCCCAGATCGATCACTTCGAAGCCGGCACCTTCCAGCATCATCGAAACCAGATTCTTGCCGATGTCGTGAATGTCGCCCTTGACCGTACCGATGACGATCTTGCCGATCGGCTCCACACCCGACTCGGCCAGCAACGGACGCAGGATCTCCATGCCGGCCTTCATGGAGTTTGCGGCCAGCAGTACCTCGGGCACGAACAGGATGCCGTCGCGAAAATCGATGCCGACGATGCGCATGCCTTCCACCAGCGCCTCATTGAGCACGCGTTCGGCGCCCCAGCCACGCTCGAGAAAGATCCGCGTCGCCTCTTCGACCTCGCTCCTGAGACCGTTGTAGAGATCGTCGTGAACCTGCTCGGTGAGTTCCGAATCATCGAGCGAGGCCAGATCGAATTCGTCCGCAGTCTGCTCCGACATGCGCGCTCTCCGTTTTTTTGTGAGCCGCCACCGTAACTTACGGCGGCAAGGTTAAGACGCAATTTTAATGGGGCAAGGTCGCGGTGATTTTCAAAATAGCGGCGTATGCTTTTCTAAAAGCGACAAGCGGGCCACGGCTTTGTCTTAACATCAAGCCAATCGCTCTGCACCAAGCGCGGCGGCCGCACCGTCGGGGCTGAGACCACGGGGCCGGCGGCAGGAGGAATCGGGATGGCCATCACACGGGGTCGATGTCTTTGCGGCGGTGTCGAATTTTCGGTCGATGGATCGCTGCGAGCGGTGGTCTATTGCCATTGCAAGATCTGCCGGCGCAGCGGCGGGCACTTTGTCGCCGCCACCGCCTGTGCCCTGCCGCAGCTCTCGATGGTTCGATCCGAGACGCTGCGGTGGTACCGGTCCTCCGCCGAGGCCGAACGTGGCTTCTGCGGCGTCTGCGGCTGCAACCTGTTCTGGAAGCCGGGCAGCGCGACGCACGTGTCCATCATGGCGGGCAGCCTGGAGGATCCCACCGGCCTCAAAGCCGCCGCACATATCTTTGTTCAGGACAAAGGCGATTACTACAGCCTCGAGGATCGGCTACCCCAACACATCGACGGCCTGCACGGGGTGCCACTGCCGGCGCAGCGAGCGGCTTCCGGGCGCGAATTCGAGCCGGCTATGCCGCGATTGTGGTATGATTTGCTCTGATCGTTGACGTCCCCGTGCCAACCTTGCATCGTTGTTGATGCATTTGAGGTTGGGCCGAGCCACCTGCGATCAGGTGACAGGATTACGGTTTGATGGCTCGTGAGACGATCTCTCCTTGACTTCAGTGCTGTGCCTGCCGTGTATAGCGGCCTCTCGGCAACATTTGCAATACCGAAGCGCGCCGCTCGAGTCAATTGGAGTTTTTTTATTCATGGCTAAAATTTACGTTGGAAACCTGCCCTTTACGGCGACGGACGAAGAGATCCGCACTCTCTTTTCCCAGTTTGGCACGGTGGAGTCGGTCGCTCTTCCGCCCGATCGTGACACGGGGCGCCCGCGCGGCTTCGGCTTTGTCGAGATGAGCCAGTCCGATGCTTCCCGCGCGATCCAGAACCTCAATGGGAAGGATCTGGGTGGGCGTCCGTTGCGAGTCAACGAGGCTCAGGACAAGCCCCGCTCAGGCGGCGGCGGTCGTCCGAGTGGCGGCGGCTTCCGCGGCGGCGCCGGCCGCTACTGAACGCGGCACACTGTGCATGCCAAGGCCCGGTTTATCCGGGCCTTGGCGTTGTAAGGAGAACGTGATGGGGCAGGAAAATTTGCGCGATCGTATCGTCTTCGGCGGGGCACCGCATGTGGGCGAGAGCAGTGCCGATTACCGTGAACGCATGGCGTTCATCCAGGCCGAGGCGCTCAAGCGCCGGCAGCAAGAGCTGCTGGAGCAGTCGTCCCCCGCCAACGCGCCCTCTGCCCGTATACGTCTATGGGAGCGGCTGCACCAGGTGCAACTGCCGCGCAATCCCGGCCATCGCCTCATTGCTGTGATCGCCGAGAATACCGGTCTGAGCGCCGACGACGTCCGCGCCGAGCAGCGATTGCGCGCCAATCCGCCGCCGCCGCCGGCCGCCACGGCATTGCCGGATCCGTCACTGTGAAAGTCGTCTCACGCAAGAGCTCGAACCCCGCCACGCAACGGCGCGACCTGATGCTGAGCCAGCGCACACGCGCCGCGGCGCTACGCCAGGTCTTTCCCGATGTCGCACAATTGCAGATCGAACTGGTCTTCAACGATGTGACGACTGCCATGCCCTCGCCGCAGGTGCATACACTGTATCCGGCCGCGCCCGCGTTCTTTCGCTTCGTCTGTCCCTGTGCTGACTGCGATGGTGACTTCGATCTCACCATCGCCGTGACCGAGCTGATCGGCAACGCCTCCGGACGCAAGCGAGGCCGCATATCGGCCAGTGGTCAACTGTGCTGCCATGGGATTCGGCTGCGCGATCGGGCCACCAACAAACCCTGCTCGATGCAACTGAACTTTCAGCTCGTAGCCTCGCCACCCACCACGGCATGATCGCAGCGGCCTGCACGAGCGCCACTCCCGGGCATTGAGGGGTTTCGAACGCTGCGCGCCTCGGCTCCCCGCGCGCGTCAATCAAATACGCGCGTGCAGGCCCGATCGCTTGCGCCCGCGCTGGACACGACGCCCTGCTTGCGTCGCAGCGAGGGCGATAGACCGTAAGTCTCTTTGTACTGCCGCGAGAAGTGCGCGCCGTCGGCAAAGCCGGCCTCGAGCGCGATTGTCGTCATCGATCGATCGGTATTGTTGATGAGCCACTGTGCGTAGCGCATGCGGATACGCCGATACAAGGACGCCGGACCGGTGCCGAGAGCGCTGCGACAGAGGCGCTCGAATTGTCGCACCGACAATCCAAGCTGTTTGGCGACGTAGCCGATGGCTACGGGTCGGGCTAGATTCTGCTCCATGAGCAGCAATGCGCGGCGCACGCGCTCGTCGGCGACGTTCTCGAACAATGGCGGACGCGGCTGCGCGTTGTCACCGTCGCGGGCGCGATCGAACAGCAGTACCTGGTGGGCCTTTTGAGCCGCCGCGCGGCCAAGGTGCAACTCGAGGATGAAGGTGGCCAGGTCGGCAGTCCCGGCCCCGCCCGCGCAGGTGATGCGATCCCGATCGGCAATGAACAGCCGATCGGCAACGACTTCGTGATCGGGAAACTCCTCGATGAAGTCCTGGTAGTGGTACCAGCTCACGCAGCAGCGGCGCCCCCGCATCAAGCCGCTGCGGCAGAGGATGAAACTGCCGGTGCACAGGCCGATCAACGGCACGCCGCTGGCGGCTGCATCGCGCAGGTACTGCGTCGTGACCTGATCGATCTGCGGGCCGCCGTGCAGTAGACCGCCGACGACCACGACGTAGTCGAGTGCGGCCGGATCGAGCAGACCCGAGGTCGGGGAAATCAGCACGCCACAGCTCGCCCGCACCGGATCCGTGCGGCTCGACATCGTCGACCACTGCACGTGCACCGGCCGACTGCGATCGCCTTCGTCCGCCGCCAGGCGCAGATGATCCACGAACAGCGCGAAGGCCGAGAGCGTGAAATTGTTAGCCAGTAAGACGCCGACCCGAAGCGGCTCGGAGCGCAGAGGCAGTGGCGGCGACTTAATCGGGGTCGTCACGTCACTGATTGAACGAGCGCGCAATCCGCTTGTCAAGCGCTACCGCACCGGCGGCTGCGGCGACGCGGACTCGAGCGAAGCGGATGGGTTTTCAGGATTTTGCGTTTTTATTTAATCAGTTGCGCGCAATGGAGTAACCCAGCGTCGCCCGCACCGAGCTCGGCCGTGTTGAACCGTGATTCAACCACGGGCTCGAGGATTCAAGACTGCAGCAGCAGGGCCGCATTGGCGTCCCAGCTCACATACACCTCATCGCTCCAATCGATGCTCCACTCGGAGCTGCGGCGCTCGTTCTGTGCAAACACGGTGACGATCTTTCCGCTGGAGGTCTTGATCTGATAGGTCGAGCGATTGCCGAGATAACCGAGCTGCCAGACCGTGCCCTTGAGCTGATTGACGCGCTCGCCGCTCACGGGCTGCTTGGTCAGGCGGATCTTCTCGGGCCGCAGCGCTACCCAGACGCGCTGCCCGGCCGTAAAGCGCCCGATATCGTCCACCCATAGCGCGCAGCCAGTCTCCTCGCACTGCACCGTGATCAGGCCGGGCCGGCAATCGGCGATCGTGCCTTCGAACAGATTGGTGCTACCCACGAAGTCGGCCACGAACCGACTCTGCGGGAACTCGTAGATTTCCGACGGCGTGCCCACCTGCACCACCCGACCGCGGTCCATCACGGCGATACGGGAAGCCAGAGCCATCGCCTCGTCCTGGTCGTGTGTGACCATGATGAAGGTGGTACCCACCTTATACTGCAGATCCATGAGCTCGAACTGCGTGCGCTCGCGCAGCTTCTTGTCCAGCGCCGATAGCGGCTCGTCGAGCAGCAGCACCTTGGGGCGGCGAATCAGCGCCCGCGCCAGAGCCACGCGCTGCCTCTGGCCGCCCGAGAGCTGGTGCGGCTTGCGCCCGCTCAGCGCCCCGAGCTGCACCATGTCGAGCGCCTGCTGCACACGCTGCCGCTTCTCGGCGCGCTCGAGCTCGAAGCGCCGCAGCCCGTAACCGACGTTCTGCTCGACCGTCATATGCGGAAACAACGCATAGGACTGAAACATCATGTTGACGGGGCGCAGATGCGGCGGCACGCCGGCCATTTCCACGCCATCGATCAGAATGTTGCCGGCACTCTGCGTCACGAACCCGGCCAGCATGCGCAGCAGCGTGGTCTTGCCGCAGCCGGAGGCGCCGACCAACGCGAAAATTTCGCCCTTGAAGATCTTCAGACTGACGCTGTCGACTGCCGCGAAGCTGCCGTAGCTCTTGCTCAAGTTCTCGATGACCAGTTGCGGCACGGCCTGCGGATCGATCCAGGGGCGATCGGGGTTCGATTTCAGCTGACTCATCAACATGGGCGACTCAGTAGTCCGCAGGCGGCGTCGCGCGCCGCCGTTGCGGCGCAAAGAACGGCCGTTCGACGATCTGCGCCCTGCACATGCGCCGCTCCCAGACCAGCTCGGTGTTCAAGTAGATCTCCACCCAGACCTCGCGCCCGACGTCGATGTGAGGCGCATCGAGCAATGCGAGCGCTATGTTGCGTTTGCAGGTTGGCGACCAGGTGGCCGACGTGACTGCGCCGACCTGCCTGCGTCCCGAGCGCGCAGCATAAACCAAGGCATTATGCGCCGGTTTATTGCCCTCGATGTCGAGGCCCACCAGGCGCCGCGCTGGGCCGGCGCGCCGCTCGGCCAGCAATGCGCGGCGACCGTTGAAATGGCCTTTGTCGAAATCCACCAGCCAGTCGAGGCCGAGCTCGAACGGCGAGCGATCACGGCCCACGCGCAGCGTGCGCTCGGCCGACACGAACTCGACGTTCGGCAATATGAATCCGGCTTCGATGCGCACCATATTGAGTGCGCGCGATCCGAGCGGGCGAATGCCGCGCGAGCGGCCGGCGGCCATGAGCAGGTCCCAGACGCCGAGGGCATCGCTGGGCGCCATCCAGAGCTCGTAGCCGAGATCGCCCGTAAAGCCCGTTCTGGAAACCGTGATGTCGGCTGCTTGCAGCTTGAAATAGCCGATTTCGAAGGGCTTGAGCCGCTCGATCCCGCTCAAGCCCACGGCCTCGAGCACGGCGCAGCAGGTCGGCCCTTGCAGCGCCAGAGCAGCCCAATGCTCGGTCTCATCGATGAGCTCGACCTCGAAGCCTAAGGCCGAATCGAGCAGCCAGTCGAGCTGTCGCTCCTGCGCGCAAAGTCTGTACTCGGATTCGCCGAGCCGAAATACCGTGCCGTCATCGATCAGGTGCCCGCTGTCGTTGCACCAGACCGCATAGGCGACGCGGTTCGGCTTGAGTTTCGACAGATCGCGGGTTACGAGACGGTTCAGGAAGCGCAACGCATCGACCCCACGGATGCGGTACTTGGCCATCGGCGTCAGATCGTACAGCGTGCTGGCGTTGCGCACGGCGAAGTACTCGTGCTCCACGCTGCTGAACACATCCACGCTCGTATAGCCATTCCAGGGGATGAAGCTGTCGAGCTGGCTCAGGGCGCGCGCACGCTCGTGAAAGGGCGTTCGCAACAGCGGTTCGAGGTAGATCGGCGGGGCGTCGGTGGCGCTGCCCATCTGCTGCCTCATGCCGCCAGCGCCGCAATGCGGCGTGCGGCGTTACGGCCGGCCGTGCCCATGACGCCGCCGCCGGGGTGACAACCGGCACCGCACAGATACAGGCCCGGCAGCGGCGTCTCGTACTGGGCGGCGCCCGGCACCGGCCGCACGAACAAGAACTGATCGAGCGCGAGCTCGCCGTGGTGCCAATGGCCGCCGACCGTGCGGAACTGCTGCTCGAGGTCCAGCGGCGTGAGCAACTCCGCGGCCGTGATCGAGGCGCGCAATCCGGGCGCATGAGCCTCGATGCGATCGACAATGAGGTCGAGCAAGGGCTGCCTGGCCTGCTGCCAACCGCCGCCGAGCGCGTACGGGACGTATTGCACGATGGCGGACAGGACGTGCGCGCCGGCGGGCGCGAGCTGCGCATCGTTGAGACTCGGCAGCGTGATTTCCAGGCTTGGCTGCGCGGAGTACTCACCGTACTTGCTGTGGTTATAGGCGCGCTCGAGATAATCGAGCGAGGGCGCGATGAGCAGCCGTCCGCCGTGCGCTGCGCCGTCGAGGCCCGCAAAGCGCGGCAGCCGATCGAGCGCCAGATGCAGCTTGGCCGCAAGTCCCGCCGAACGCAGGTGGCTGACACGGCGCACGAAGCCGGTATCGAGATGCTCGCTGCCGAGCAGCCCGAGAAAGGTCGTCTTCGGATCAGCATTCGAGACCACGACACGCGCGCTGATGCTCTCCCCGGATTCGAGCGTCACTCCGGCCGCGCGATCGTGCTCGACGCGGATGCGCCGAACCGGTGCGTCGGTACGGATGCTGGCGCCGCTGGCGCGTGCCGAGCGCGCCAGAGCTTCCGACAAGGCACCCAGGCCGCCCTTCGGCTGCGCCGGCGCCGAGCGTGCGCCGTTGGCGCCGGCAGCCAGGCGGTACAAGAGCGTGAACACCGAGCCCGGAGAGCGCGGCCCCAGATTTGTACCGAGCAGTGCATCGAATGCCAGCGCTCCCTGGAGCTGCATGCTCACGAAGTGCTCCTGCATAAGATCGTAGACGCACATGCCGGCGATGCGCAGCAGCTCGCGCATGTCGCGACGCCCCAGGCGTCGGATCTGCCAACCAAGGCGCAGCAGCGCGAGCCGCTCGGAGCGCGCGGCCGTGCCCAGACGCGGCGGAACACCGGACAGCATCGACCCAAGCGCCTGTGCAAAGCGCTGCAGTTGCGCGTTCAGGGCGGCATAGGCTGGCGCATCGGCCGGCGAGCGCGCCTGAATGCCTTGAGGGTCGAGCCTCATGGGCGCGCCTTCAAGCGACAAGGCCACCGTCGGCAGATCCTCCGCCGCGAATGCCAGGCCATGAGCGCCGAGCGCGAGCTCCTCGATCATCGTGCGCGGCATCCACTGCAGCAGATGAGCGCCGGCCGAGACGCGAAATCCGGGTGCGAACTCACGCGTGACCGCGGCGCCGCCGACCTGGGCTGCCGCCTCAAGCACCAGCACCGAGCGGCCGCTGCGTGCCAGATAGTTCGCGCACACCAGGCCGTTGTGGCCGGCACCGATCACGATGCAGTCGTAGTCGGCCGCGGCGTTCAATGCCCCCTCCCGAGATCCTGCAGGATGGCCTGTGCGGCATTAGCGCCCGGAGCTCCCATGACCCCGCCGCCCGGATGTGTGCTGGAGCCGCACATGTAGAGGCCCTGCACCGGCGCGCGGTACTGCGCATAGCCGGGAATGGGCCGATTGAACAGCAACTGATCGAAGGTCAGCTCACCCTGAAAGATATTGCCCTCGGTCAGTCCGACCTCGTGTTCGATGTCCCAGGGCGTGCGAACCTCGGCGTGTAGAATCAGTGATTTGAAATCCGGACTGTGCTGCGCGATCGTATCGATGACCGTGCGTCCAAACGCCGCGCGACGCTGGTCCGTCCAGCCGCCCTCGGCGAGCCGATAGGGACAGTACTGCACGAACACCGACATGTAGTGCTTGCCATGCGGCGCCATCGTCGGGTCGATCTGCGAGGGGATCAGCATGTCGAGATAGGGGGCCCTGGACCAGCGGCCTTCCTTCCAATCATCGTACGCGCGTTCCATCATCTCGACGGTATCGGTGACGTGCATGTCGCCGCGCAGGCTCGGCGAATCGGCCGGCAAGGCCGGGAAATGCGGCAGACCGTCCAGGGCGATGTTCAACTTGCCCGATGAGCCGCGAATCTTGAAGTTGCGCACCTGCTGCAGGAATTCGGCCGGCAGATCCTTGGCATCCATGGTCTCGAGAAAGGTGCGTTTGACGTCGAGATTCGAGATCACGATTTTGGCGCTGAATTCCTCGCCGTCCTCCAGCACGACCCCAGCGGCGCGAGCGTGCCGCACCAGGATGCGATCGACCGGCGCGGCGGTGCGTATGCGCCCGCCGCTCGCCTGCAGCGAGCCGGCGAGCGCATTCGATACCGCACCCATGCCCCCGCGGGCGAAGCCCCAGGCGCCGACGCTGCCGTCGATACCGCCCATGTAATGATGCAACAGCACGTAGGCGGTGCCGGGCGAGCGCGGGCCGAGCGCGGTACCGATGATCGAGCTGCCGGCCATGTGCGCCTTGACGATCTCGCTTTCGAAATACTCATCGAGAAAGTCGGCGCAGCTCATGGTCCAGAAGCGCAACGTGTCGTACATGCGCTCTGCGCCCAGATTATTGAAGTGCCTGCCGAGGTGAATCAGCTCGCGGATATCGCTCAGGCGCAACGACGTCGGATCGGGCGGCGTGCGCATGAGCAGCGGCCGGATGAAACGGCATTGCCGCAACACGTCCCGCACGTAGCGGTCATAGCTTTCGGCGTCGCGCTTCGAGTGGCGTGCGATCTCGCGACGCAGGGCATCGTGGTTGTCGTAGAGCGCCAAATGCCCGCCATTGCGCATCAGGGTGCAACCGCCGTCGTACGGAATGATCTGCAACCCGAAGCGCGGCAGCTCGAGCGTGCGCATGATCTCGGGCCGCAGCAAGCTGCAGACGTACGAGCAGTTCGAGTAGATGAAGTCCTGGTAGAGACGGCGGCTGACCGCCGCCCCGCCGATCCAGGCATTGCGCTCCAGCACCAGCACATCGAGGCCGGCGCGCGCCAGATAACAGGCCGCAACCAGACCATTGTGGCCCGCGCCGACCACGATCGCATCGTGGTGCTTAGCCGGAGTGCTCACCGGATTGTCCCGCCCCCGGCCGTTTAAGGCCGTTCAGGCCGGCATCTTGTGCGAGATGCCGACTGAGCGCAGCGTCGTATCGATCGCGATCTCAAAGGCCGCCAGTGTGTCCTTGAGGCACGAGTCATCATGCGCGGCGCTGACGAACCAGGGCTCGCGCGAGTCCGGCTCGCACAGCACACCCTGGTCATGCAACACCCGTGCGGTGGCATCGTAGAAGGCGTAGTCGCTGCTCTTCCAATCGCGATAGTTGCGCGGCGGATCGTGCGCAAAGTACAGGCCGCTCATGGAGGGATGTCCGACGAAACTGTGCGGAATGCCACGCGCATTGAGCAGCGCGTGCATGCCCTGACGCAGTCGCGTGCCGTACTGTGCAACGCGCTCGAGTGCGTCGGTCTGCTCGAGGATCTCGAGGGTCTTGTCGGCCGCCGCCAGTGAAACTGAATGCGCCGTATAAGTGCCGCCGTGAGCCACACCGTGGCCGATCTTGCGCATGATCTGCTCGCGGCCGGCGAGCACCGAGATCGGATAGCCGTTCGCGACTGCCTTGGCAAACGTGCAGAGGTCGGCCTTGACGCCGTAGAGCTCCTGCACGCCGCCGCGTGCCACGCGAAAGCCGGTCTTGACCTCATCGATGATGAGCACCACGCCGTACTGATCGCACAGGGCGCGCGCTGCGCGCACGTACTCGGGCTCCGCCGCGATCCCCAGACAGTTGCCCATAATGGGTTCGATCAGCAGACAGGCAATCCTGCCCGCGTGACGCTTGAACACATCCTCGAGCTGGTTGGCGTCATTGGCCTGCACGAAATGCGCAAAACTGCGGGTGCTCAGCGGGATGCCCTCGCTGTAGGGCTGTACCTGCGGATCGCCCACCTGCTGCCACTTGTCCATGGGCGTGTACCACATGGCGGCATCGAACAGTCCGTGGTAGCTGCCTTCGAGGATGACGTAGTCGTCCTTGCCGGTGAAGGCGCGCGCGAGGCGCAACGCCGCCATGACCGCCTCGGTGCCGGAATTGGAGAAGCGCACGAGCTCCGCAGCGCTCACCATGCGGCAGATGCGCTCGGCGACGCTGAGCTCACGCTCGGTCGAGAGCGCGAACACCCCGCCGATCTCCATGCCCGCGCGTGCCGCCTCATCGACCCGTGGATCGGCATAGCCGAGAATCGCCGGGCCGTAGCCCATGCGGTAGTCGACGTAGACGTTGTCGTCGAGATCGACGATGCGCGCCCCGCGTCCGGATTTCACATAAATGGTTCGATCTTCCCCCCAATAACGAAAGTTGGAGGACACTCCGAGCGGCAGCCGCTGCACAGCGCGCTGAAAATGCGCATGGCTCTTATTCAAGCTTCGAGTCATGTGGTGTTACTCCCTCGAAAGTCGGGCCACGGTACCATCCCCCCCGCCGAGTTGTCTATATGATCATATAAATTTATCAGGGTACGCCATAATCATTTGAAAATAAAGGAACTTATCGCGTTTAGAGCTCTGGCGAGGCGCCGGACAGGCTTGCATGCCGGGCCCGTGCGAGCGTAAATTGAACGAGCATATAAATTCGGTCCGCCATCTCATCCTCGGGAGCGCCCATGAATTCGCCTGCTCTGTCGCCAACCGAGTCGAACGTTGCGCCCATTGCGCGCGCGCTTCCGGCCTGGACCTACAACCATCCGGAGATGGCGCGGCTCGAATATGAGCGCATGCTGCGCCCGAGCTGGCAGATCGTCGGTCATGTCAACTCCATGCCGAATCCTGGCGACTTCCTGACGCTCGATATCGGCCCGGATAGCGTGGTCGCAGTGCGCAATGCCAAGAGCGAAATCCAGGCCTTTCACAACGTCTGCCGCCATCGCGGCGCGCGCATCCTGGACGGTGCCGGTCATTGTCCCGGTGCCATCACCTGCCCGTATCACGGCTGGTCCTACCGGCTCAGCGGCGAGCTCCTCGGCATGAGCATGCGCGCGAGCTTCCCGGGCGTGGACCGTTCACAGCTCGGCTTGCGCCCGGTGCGCATGGAAGTGGCCTTCGGCTTTGTGTTCGTGTGCCTGGGCGCCGATCCGCCGCCGCTGAAATCGATCTGGGGCGAGTTCCTGGCGGATTTCGCGCCGTACCGATTCGAGCAGATGGTGCCGCTCGCCCCGCTGTATTACGAGCAGTGGCCGGTCGATTGGAAAGTTGCGATGGACAATTATCTCGAGTCCTATCACGTGCCGATCGGCCATCCGGGACTGGCGCGAATGTTCACGCCCGACTACGAAGATCAGAAGATTCTGCCGAGCGGTGTTGCGCGCGGCACCAGTCACATGCGAGCGCAGCCGTCGAGCAAGTGGAGCGAGCGGCTCTATCAGAAGATGGTCGCTGAGGTGGCGGGGGATCTGCCCGAATCACTGCGGCAGCGCTGGACCTTTTACAGCATGCTGCCGAATCTCGGCATCGACGTGTTCCCGGATCAGATGGATTTCTTCCAGGTACTGCCTCGCGGACCCGGTCAGTGCACGATTCGCGGCGGCACGTTTGGGCTGCCAAATCCGAACCGGACCATGCGCGCCGTGCGCTACCTCAACGCACGCGTCAACCGTCAGGTGCAGCGCGAAGATGAATTTCTCTGCCGTAGGGTGCAGCGCGGCCTCGCCTCGAGCAGCTACGAGCCCGGTCCGCTCTCGCAGCTCGAGCGGTGCATGTGGAATTTTCATGAGATTCTGCGCGAGCGCATCCCCGAGGCGCGCCACGCGCGCGCGCCGGCGCACTTCGCCTAGAGCCGCAACGCCGCTGCACTGACACTATCGGCGCAGCGCCGCCAAGCCGTCAGCGCGGCGCTCATGCGCCCGTCAACAGGCTGAAGACTGACTGGCGGAATGCGACCAACGCCGGCGGCACCGGCCCGGCCTCGGTGGCCTCCTCATCGGTCGTCTTCAGCCCCGACTGGATCGATGCGGCAAGCGCGACATCCTGCTCGAGCCAGCGGCGGATCAGTCGCTGCGACAGAAAATTCATTGCCCGTCCGATGCGCGTGCCATGCGCGGCACAAAGGTCGATGCGCCGAATGCGGCAGCGCCCCGGTGCGTCGGGCAGGACCTGCAGCAGCAATGCGCCCTCGGGGCGAATTTCGATGAGCTGATTCGGAGGCATGAACAGCCGCTGCCAGACTGCGGCGCCGCTGCGCTGTGCCAGCCGCACGTAGTGATCTGCGCTCCAGCCCGGCGCAGTGCTGAGCAGGCTCGCCTGCCATTCGACCGCATGGGCCGCAGCCGCGAGCTGCAGCACCGGCGGCTGCACCAGAGCCCCCAGCAACCCCCGCGGCTGCTGCGCGAGGGCCGACTCGAGCCACTGCTCGACGATGAGCTTCCAGTCCGCAGCCACCTCGATCTCGCGCTCCCCGCTAGGATGCAGCCCATGCAAGCCCTGCCAGCCGCTCCAGGCACACAGCGGCTGCGCAGCGGCTCGTGC
>DATNHF010000025.1:0-2214 GCA_035605115.1 Steroidobacteraceae bacterium
CATCCCAAGATCCTGCGTGCCATCGAGCATGGCCTGTCCTGGGAGAAGACCAAGCAGGTCCTGGATGAGCTATTGGTCGCGCTGGCAAACTTCGATTGCCCTCGCAGCCTGGCATTGCTGTCGGATGCCGTGGCTGAGTACCCGCGAAGACTACATATTCGCGACTATGTCTGGACCAACAAGACTCCGGCGAGCTTCGGCGATGAGGATCGCAAAGTCACAGAATTGGCACCGAAGCGCCGGCTGCCGGAGCCGGGCGCGCGAGCGTCGGAGAGCAATCCGCGCATTCTCTAGCTCCCGCTTGGCCCTGGATCAGTCTGCCAGCGCCGCTGCGGTGCCAGCGCCCGCGCTCGGCCGTCGCGACAGCCGCTGCAGCCTGGATGCCCGACAAGTAGTACCGTGTAACATTATGATTTCACAATAAAAAAGTCAGTTGCCGCGTCGGCGATCGAACTCGATGTCGACGCGCAGCGGCCAAGTCCGCATGACGGCTGTTGTGGGCCGATCAGTCCTGAATCATGTACTCGATCATCCCATCGATGGCTCGCGTGCCATACCGCAGCAGGTCAAATTTGGTCGGGGATACGATGTAAAGGGACGCGGAGTCCGTGCCAACGCCGCTCTCGGTCACGGTACCCAGCCCGCGGCCGGTTGTCGGATCGATCGCGAACGATCCGTTCAGAAAGTTGCTCGAGAGGGCGTCGTAATTCAGAGAGCACAGTGCATCCAACGTGATCGGCCCTTGTGCCTGCGGATACGCAGTGCCGCCCACGAATCCGTTCGGCAGGGTCGGGGGGAAGATTCCACTCGGCGGCGGTGAGGGGTACGGTCCCTGGAACTGCGCCTCCAGGAAACCGCCAGTGCCCGCGGCGCTGCCCTGTTCGACGATATAGCCGTTAGAGGTCGCATCGAGATAGAAGCTGAAAGCGCGCGCGCCGGCGGTGCTGGCCAGGCTCAAGGTGCCGCGGCCGTTGGTCTCCACGGCGTAGCTCTGCGATGCGTAGACCACATCCGAGCTTAAGATATCTTGATCGGAGGTATCGAGCAGCACATCCACGGTGCCCGCCGTCGCATTGTCGTTGGACAGCCGCCCAAGCGCCATGACGGCGATCGGCTCGACCGTGCCGGATGCGCCGAACAGGCTCAAAATCGAGGGTGTTGCCAAGGCGCTGGCGTCGAAGCCGCCGCCGGCGACGTCACCGGTCTGCGCCGTCATCTGGCCGGCCATGCGCTCGGTGCCATTGCCGGTCGTGGCGTCGACGTCGATCAGGAACATCTTGCTCGCATTGACGAGGTAATAGGCCAGCGTGCTGGTCTGCGAGCCCGCGAGCAGAGTCAGCGTGCCGCGACCGTTGGCATCCGGCGCCGAGAGCGTGCCCGAAAGCGGTGCGTCGGTCAGCGCAGAGGGTGCATTGGAGTCCACGAGCCCCGCGCTCAGAGCCCCCGCGGTGCTGCTCGTGAAGCGCCCCGCGGTCCCGTAATGCACGCCCGTGGCGTTCACGCCCAATAAACCGAAGGCAAAATCGCCAGCGGGCGGGGCGGCCGTAATGGCGGTCGGGTCCTGCAGCTCGAGCTGTCCTGAGCCCGAATCGCTGCCGGAGCTGATGAGCTGCAGTCGCGCGGAATGGATGACCCCGGCGGCGTCCGGTGGCGTCGCGGCGAAGTTGTAGACCAGCTGACCGCTGGGCGCGTTGAGCGTCAGCACCCCGGTGTTGGTTTCGCGATTGACGCAGTTACTGGTGGAGAGCAGCGTCTCGGCCGGTGTCGTGCGATGCGGGTCCTTGTAGTCCTGCTCGCCCGTGATGGCCCCGGTACTGCTGATCGCAATCGCGCCGGTGTGCGTCGCCGCGCCGCCGCCGCGGAAGCCCGAAAACAGGAAAGTGTAGCGCCCGGACAGTACGCAGGCCGCCTGAGGGTTGATGACCATCGACAGTGCCACGCTCGCCACGCGGCTCAACGTGTCGGTCGTCTGCAGCGTGAAGGTGTAGGTGCCTGCGGTGGTCGGCGTGCCTTCAATGTACGTGGCCGATGAGGTGCTGCCGTTCAAGGCCAGGCCCGGCGGCAGGGCGCCGGACAGCACGACCCAGGTGAACGGCGTATCGCCTCCGGCGGCCGCTACCGGCGCCTGATAGGCGACATTCACATTGCCGGGGAAGAGCGTCAGGGGATCGATCTGCGGCGTGCCGAGCACGATCAGGGCCACCGAGGCGAGCT
>DATNHF010000026.1:0-3185 GCA_035605115.1 Steroidobacteraceae bacterium
AAGCCGATACTTAGGCTCAACACGCTCAACTGTGGAACGCTCAGGAAGGCAGCCAATCCCAGTACTGTCCCGAAATGGACGATCGTCGGTGTGACATATGCACGCAGGCCAGGCGTCATCACGCGATTCGTATTCGCGGCCAGTGCGATGACGACAAAGGTCAGACCGGTGAGGCCTACGGCCGACGAGCCAGTAATGACGTAGAAGTTTCCCCAATCCGAGAGAAGTGACACGGCCACCGTATAACCTCCGCCTCGCCCTACCCAGGGCGAGAGTACGTCTCCGGTTACGCGCGAGACCAGTCTCACTATGGATGGCATCATCGCGCCGACCGGTGAGATGCCCGGTCGCTGAAATGCTCGTGTTGTTGATATCGGACTCGACAAGCCCCCGCCCGTCTCCTGCACACCGAGCACACTGATCAGTGCCGTTACGACGACCCGGAACTACATGAAATCCATGCGTTTTCAATGTATTTTCTTGCATGCGAAGTACGCTGCGGTGCAGCAAAGCCGTTCAATTGCGGAACACTGCACGATAATCGTAAGCGTCCGGCTCTGGCCGCATTGACAGCTTGAACGTGGGTCAGGCTGCGGCTTCGAGGGTAGTGGCAGACGCGGCGAGCAAATTCCAGGGCAGCAACTCAGCGACTCGATTGATGGGGTGCTCGGCGATGCGGGTCAGCACGTCGCGCAGATACGCTTCCGGGTCTAATCTGTTGAGCTTGGCGGAGCCGATCAAGCTGTAGAAGGCGGCAGCGCGCTCGCCACCGGCATCGGAACCGGCGAACAGGTAGTTCTTTCTGCCCAGAGCCACGGCGCGCAGCTCGCGCTCGGCGGCGTTGTTATCGATTTCGAGGCGCCCGTCGTCTCGGTAGCGCGTGAGGGCGGTCCAGAGTGAGAGCGTGTAGCCGATGGCGCCTGCGAGATCGGACTTCCTGGAGCCTTCGCGGCGCACCGTGGCGCGCAGCCAGTCATGAAGATCCTGCAACAGCGGCGCCGCGCGGACCTGGCGCTCAGCTTTACGCTCCCCGGGCGGGCGACCGCGGATCTCGTCCTCGATCTGGTACAACGCGCCGATCCGCTCGAGCGCCTCGAGGGCGATTGGCGAGGCGGTGGCGGCGTGAACATCGAAGAACTTGCGCCGTGCGTGGGCCCAGCAGGCCGCCTCGATCAGTGGTTCGTGCTCCCGATCGTATAGTCCGTTGAAGCCCCCGTAGGCGTCGGCCTGCAAGACGCCGCGGAACTGGTGCAGGTGCGCCCGCGGCCGCTCGCCCTTGCGATCCGGCGAGTAGCGAAACAGCACGGCCGGCGGGTCGGTACTGCCGGCGGGCCGATCATCGCGCACGTAGGCCCACAGCCGCCCGGTCTTGGTCTTGCCGGTGCCAGGAGCGAGGACCGGGATCGGGGTGTCATCGGCATGCAGCTTGTAGGCGCCTAAGACGTAGTCTTCCAGTGCGCCGAGCAACGGATCGAGCAGCGCGCTCACCGCCCCGCCCCAGTCGGCGAGCGTGGCACGATCGAGCTCCACACCGTCACGGGCATAGATCTGGCTCTGGCGATAAAACGGCAAGTGATCGCAGTACTTCGACACGATCACATGGGCCAGGAGCCCGGGGCCGGCATAGCTGCGCTCGATCGGCCGCGAGGGTGCGTTCGCCTGCACGATCTTCTGGCAGGCACTGCAGGAGTACTTGGGTCGCACGTGCTTGAGCACCTTCCAATGCTCGGGCACGTACTCGAGCACCTCCGACACATCCTCGCCCAGTGCGCGCAGCGCTGCGCCGCAGTCTGGGCAGTTGCAGGCACCGCTTTGCGGCTCATGCACATTGGGTTCCCGCGGCAGATGATCCGGTAAGGGCTTGCGAACGGGCTTGGCGGCCGGCGCGCTGGCGGGCGCTTCCGGTGGCGGGGCGGCGGCCACGTTGGCCTCGAGCTCCTCGAGACTGAACTCCAGTTGCGCAATCTGCGCATCGAGCTGCTCGCTGGAGCGACCGAACTTCATCCGCTTGAGGCGCGCGAGCTGGAGCTTGAGCTGCTCGATCAGCACATCGCGCGAGCGCAGCTGCGCGGACATTACATCCAAAGCGCCGTGGGCCGCGCGCAAGAGCTCTTTGAGGCTCTCGACGTCGTTCGGCAGGACAGCTGCGCGAGACATGAGTCATTATAGCAAAGCAGATCGCGCAGCACCACACGAAAAGCCTATAAAACAAGGCCTTTTATACGACAAGCTGCGACTCCGTGGTGCGCACCGGTCGGCGCCAGTCGATGCCTTCCAGCAACATCGAGAGCTGCGCGCCGGACAGAGCCACGGTGCCGTGCGTGGCCTGCGGCCATATGAAGCGACCGCGTTCCAAGCGCTTGGCAAACAGACACAGACCGTCGCCGCTCCACCAAAGAATCTTCACCCTGTCGCCGGCTCTGCCGCGAAAAACGAAAAGCTGACCGGAAAACGGATCCTCTGCCAGCTGCATCTGCACCAGGGCTGCCAGCCCGTCGAATCCCTTGCGAAGATCGGTCGCGCCGGCGGCGAGCCACACCTGCACCCCCGCGGGCAGCGCGATCATCGGCGCCCAAGTAAACTCATGACGCGCTCGAGCGTCGCGCGATCGACTCGGCCGCGTACCCGCAGCCGCACGCCGCCGGCGAAATCAATCTCGATCGAGCCGCTGTTCGGCTCGCTTGTCGGTGCGTTCGCCGGCAGCGCGGCCTTGGCCCGCTCCGTAGGCACCAGTGTCGGCGTAGAGATCTTTACCGGCAGCAACGGCGACTGCCCGGCTGGCGCTGCCTCCGTCAGCACTCCCTGCCGGTAAAGACGCCGCCACCCGAATAGCAGGTTGGCGTTCACCCCGCGTCGCTGCGCCACGTCGGCCACCGAAGCGCCACGGCGCTGCGTCTCCTCGACCATCGCCCGCTTCTCGCCAATCGTGTACTTGCGTCGCGGGCCGCTTCGCCGGCCCAGCTTGTCCGTCACGATTGCTTCGGCCGAAGTGTCCATCTAACCCTAAGCGGACACCTACTACGTGTCCGTCTAACGACGAACACCCATCATCCAACGGACTCCCGCGGTAGGCTATGCGGCCAGGGGCAGACGCTTACGCTACGGCTGCTGTTGAACCCGAAACAGACGGTCGCGAACGTCCGGTGTTGGGCAGCCCAGTTAGGACTTCTGTTTTGCCAGCGCCT
>DATNHF010000027.1:0-97036 GCA_035605115.1 Steroidobacteraceae bacterium
CCTGCCGTATTTCGCATTGCCGAACCTGCTGGCCCAGGAAGCGCTCGCGCCCGAATTTCTGCAGGAGGCGGTGCAGCCGCAGCCGATGGCGCAGGCGCTGGAGCGCCTGCTCGACGATGCGCCGCGACGCGCCTACCTCCAGCGCCGCTTTCAAAGCATTCATGAATCATTGCGGCAAGATGGTGCGGCGCTCGCGGCCGAAGCTGTGCTTCAATTGCTGCGCGAGAAAAAGAGCAGGGGAGTGCAACCGTGAGCGTGCTGCTAGCGGGAGTGGATGAGGCCGGCCGCGGCCCACTCGCCGGCCCAGTGGTGGCGGCTGCGGTCATTTTGGATCCGAAGCGCCCGATTCGCGGGCTCAGGGATTCCAAGCAGCTCAGCCCCGAGCGTCGTGCAGTGCTGGCGCTGCGCATCCGTGAGCGCGCCATCGGCATCGCGGTCGCGCAGGCCGATCACGCTGAAGTCGATCTCTTCAATATTCTGCAGGCTACGCTGCTGGCGATGAAGTGGGCTCTTTTGAGTCTGCCGGAGCGGCCCACGGAAATTATTATCGATGGGAACTTTGCGCCGCAATTGCATGATTGTTTTGCAGATTGCAAAGTGAATACGGTGATTGGCGGCGATGCGCTCGTCCCCTGCATCAGTGCCGCCTCGATCATCGCCAAGACCCACCGCGACGCCCTGATGGCGCAGCTGGATCAGCGCTATCCTGGCTATGGCTTAGCTCAGCATTTCGGTTATGCGACACGCGTGCACCTGGCGGCTCTGGCACGTCTCGGTCCTTCGCCGATTCACCGCCGCAGCTTCAATCCGCTGCGCGGCTGGTTGAGTGGTGAGCTGCCCTTCGGCGGATTGCCTGCGGGCATGCAGCTCTGCGAATCTCCGGATTCGGTCGAGTTCGATTGAGACTGAAGGCTCGCGATGAAATCGACATTCGTCCACCTGCGCCTGCACACCGAATATTCGCTGATCGACAGCGTGGTGCGGGTGCCCGAGCTCATCGAGGCGGTCGCCGCCGCGCGCATGCCGGCGGTCGCGGTTACCGATCAATGCAATCTGTTTGCCATGGTCAAGTTCTATCGGGCGGCGCTCGAGCGGGGTGTGCAGCCGATCATAGGCGTCGATTTGCAGCTGCGCGAAGAGGAGAAATCGGGCGCATCGCGCTTGACGCTGCTGTGCCAGGACGATACCGGCTATCGCAATCTGGCGCGCCTCGTGAGCCGCGCTTATCTCGAAGGACAAAACGCCCATGCGGTACCGATGGTCGATCGCCGCTGGCTCGAGCCTGCCAGCACCGCGGGACTGATCGCGCTGTCCGGTGCCGCCGAAGGCGACATCGGCCGGGCACTGCTGCGCCAGCGCGAGGCCACCGTCGAGCCACTGCTCGACTACTGGCTCGAGTTGTTCGAAGACCGCTTCTACATCGAATTGCAGCGGGTCGGCCGCGCTGAGGAGCCGCAGTACCTGCAGGCCGCGATGCGGCTGGCGGCGCGGCGCGGCGTGCCGGTGGTGGCGAGCAACGACGTGCGCTTTCTGTCGCCCGAGCACTTCGAGGCGCACGAGGCGCGTGTCTGCATCCACGATGGCACACTGCTGGCCGACGCCGCGCGTCCGCGGCGGTATCATCGATTGCAGTACCTGCGCAGTCCCGAACAGATGGCGGCATTGTTTGCCGATCTGCCGGAAGCGATCGCCAATTCGGTCGAAATCGCGCGGCGCTGCAGCTTGCGCCTGACGCTCGGCCAGGCGCGCCTGCCGGATTATCCGGTGCCCGCCAATACCGCGCCGACTGAGTATCTGCGCTGTGAAACCGAGCGCGGCCTCAGCGAGCGGCTGTCCACACTCGGGCTCGGCGCCGAGGCAGCAGATCGGTATCGATCGCGCCTCGCCACCGAGCTCAACGTCATCTGTCAGATGGGCTTCGCTGGCTACTTTCTGATCGTGGCGGATTTCATACGCTGGGCGCGCGACAACGCCGTGCCGGTCGGGCCCGGGCGCGGCTCGGGTGCCGGCTCGCTGGTGGCGTATGCGCTGCGAATTACCGATATCGATCCGCTGCGCTATGACCTGCTGTTCGAGCGTTTCCTCAATCCCGAGCGCGTGTCGATGCCCGACTTCGACGTCGACTTCTGCATGGAGGGCCGCGACCGCGTTATTGAGTACGTGGCGTCGAAGTACGGTCACGATCGGGTCTCGCAGATCATCACTTACGGCACCATGGCGGCCAAGGCGGTGGTGCGCGATGTCGGACGCGTACTGGGTCATCCCTACGGCTTCGTCGATCGCATCGCCAAGCTGATTCCGTTCGAGCTCGGCATCACATTGGACGATGCACTCGCCAAGGAGCCTGAACTCAAGCGGCTCTACCAGCAGGACGAAGAGGTGCGCAATCTGCTCGATCTGGCGCGCTCGCTCGAGGGCCTGACGCGCAATGCAGGCAAGCATGCCGGCGGCGTGGTCATCGCGCCCTCGGTACTGACCGATTTCACGCCGCTATACTGCGAGGCCGGCGGCGGCAATGTCATCACGCAGTTTGACAAGGACGACGTCGAGGCCGCCGGCCTGGTCAAATTCGACTTTCTGGGACTGCGCACGCTGACGGTGCTGGATTGGGCCGTCGCGACCGTGAACGCTGGACGCGCGCGCGCCGGCGAGGCGCCACTCGAACTCGGCGCACTGCCGATGGACGATGCGGTCACGTACAGCTTGCTCAAGTCGTGTGCCACCACGGCCGTGTTCCAGCTCGAGTCTCGCGGCATGAAGGATCTGGTGCGGCGGCTACAACCGGATTGCTTCGAGGACATCATCGCGCTGGTCGCGCTGTTTCGGCCAGGGCCGCTGCAGTCCGGCATGGTCGATGACTTTATCAACCGCAAGCACGGCCGCAACGCCGCGGCGATCGACTACCTGCATCCGGAGCTCAAGAACGTGCTGGCACCGACCTACGGCGTGATTCTGTATCAGGAACAGGTCATGAAGATCGCGCAGGTGCTCGCCGGCTACACCCTCGGAGGCGCCGACCTTCTGCGCCGGGCGATGGGTAAGAAAAAGCCGGAAGAAATGGCCAAGCAACGCTCGGTGTTTGTCGAGGGCGCCCGCGCACGGGGTGTCGATGAGCGCCAGGCGGCACATATCTTCGATCTCATGGAGAAGTTCGCCGGCTATGGCTTCAACAAGTCGCATTCGGCAGCCTACGCGTTGCTTTCCTATCAGACCGCCTATCTCAAAGCGCACTACCCGGCAGCCTTCATGGCGGCGGTGCTGTCGGCGGACATGGATCACACCGACAAGATCGTCACCTTGATCGACGAGTGCTCGCACATCGCTCTGAAGGTCGAGCCACCCGACGTCAATGCCTCCAGCTACGCCTTTGCAATGGCCGATGAGCGCACGATCCGCTACGGCCTCGGTGCCATCAAGGGTGTGGGCCGGTCGGCCGTGGAGGCCATCACCGAGGAGCGCGCCTTGCGCGGCGCCTATCGGAGCCTCGCCGATCTGTGCCGACGCGTCGATCTGGCGCGGGTGAACCGGCGGGTCTTCGAAGCGCTGATCCGCTCGGGCAGCCTCGACAGCGTCGGCTCGAATCGTGCCACGCTGATGGCTGGGCTCGACGCCGCTTTGCGCTCCGGCGAGCAAAACGCGCGCAGCGACGAGACCGGGCAGGTCGACATATTCGGCCTGTCCACCCGACCAGCGGAGGAGCCGCTGGCGCAGAAAACACTGCCCGAGTGGACGTGCTCTGAGCGCCTGGGCGGCGAGCGCGAAACGTTGGGGTTGTATCTGACCGGACATCCGATTGCCCCGTATGAGCAGGATCTGCGCTGCTTCGCCTCCGGCCGTATTGCCGAGTTCGCGCTCGAGCGGCCGGCCGGCCCGATCGATCCGGCGCGGGCGTATATGGATGCGCGCAGCGTGACCTTGGCCGGGCTCATTCTCGAACTGCGCCGGCGCGGTCCGCGCGTGAGCTTCATGCTCGATGACCGCAGCGGGCGCATGGAGGTGACGCTGTTCGATGAGATCTACCAGCGCTACCGCGACATCGTGGTCAAAGATGCGCTGGTTCAGGTCGAGGGTGCGCTGCGCTTCGATGAATTCAGCGATGCCTGGCGGCTGGCCGCCAAACAGGTCACCGCGCTCGAGGTGGTTCGCGAACGCCTCGCACGATCGCTGCTGCTGCGCTGGCCGTCCGCGCCGCAGACGCAGCGGCTCGAGCGGCTGCAGACGCTGCTGGAGCAGTATCGCGGCGGCCAATGTGCAGTGCTGCTGCGCTATCAATGCCGGGCCGCCAGCGGCATGCTGGCATTGGGCGCGGAATGGAGGATCAGGCCCACCACCGCGCTGCTCGAGCAGCTCGAGGCCCTGCTCGGCGAGGGGAGCGTTCAGCTGCGATACACGCTCGAAACCGCGCTCACCGAAGCGGTTGGTTAAGGGTTGCGATCCGCCGCCGGGCCTCGTAGGCTTCGGACCGGCACCGATTAACGAGCGATAACAGCGCCGATGGCCGTCAGTTTTCTCGATTTTGAGCAACCGATCGCGGAACTTGAGGCCAAGATTGAAGAACTGGGCCATGTGACTTCGGATTCCGAGGTCAACATCGAGGAGGAAATCGCCCGTCTGCGCGCTAAAAGCCGTGCGCTGACGAGGTCGATTTTTGCCAACCTTACGCCGTGGCAGATCACGCAGCTCGCACGCCACCCGCAGCGACCGTACACGCTCGACTACATCGCCTCCATCTTCACCGATTTCCACGAGTTGCATGGCGATCGCATGTACGCCGACGACATGGCCATCGTCGGCGGCCTGGCGCGGCTCGAGGGCAACCCGGTCATGGTGGTCGGGCATCAGAAGGGCCGCGACACCAAAGAGCGCGTGCGGCGCAATTACGGCATGCCCAAACCCGAGGGCTATCGTAAGGCGCTGCGACTCATGAAGCTCGCCGAGCGGTTCGGACTGCCCCTGATCACGCTGATCGACACTCCCGGCGCCTATCCCGGGGTCGGCTCCGAGGAGCGCGGGCAAAGCGAGGCCATCGCGCGCAATTTGTTTGAGATGGCCTCGCTCCGGGTGCCCATCATTTCGATCGTCATCGGCGAGGGCGGCTCGGGCGGCGCGCTCGCGATCGGTGTCTGCGACCGTCTGTTGATGCTGCAATTCAGCACTTATTCGGTGATTTCTCCGGAAGGCTGCGCCTCGATACTCTGGAAGAGCGCCGATAAGAAGGAGGTTGCGGCCGAAGCACTCAACCTGACCGCCGAGCGCCTCAGTGCGCTGGGATTGGTCGATGAGGTGCTGGGCGAGCCGCTCGGGGGCGCGCATCGCGATCCGAGCACGATGAGCAGCACTTTGCGCCACGGGCTCAAGCGCCATCTGCGGGAGCTCTCGAGCCTGCCGAGCGAGCTGTTGCTCGAGCAGCGCCAGGCCCGTATCGCCGCCTTCGGTGTCTACAGCGAGAGCCCTGCTTGAAACGCCGCTCCGGCGGGTTCGCATTCGCCCGCCTGGCGGCCACCGACCTCGAGCCGACGGCGGTGCCGGAGCGCTTCACGAGCCGCTGGCTCGGCTCGCGACTGCGCGCGCTCGATGCTCCGCTGCGCGGTCGCCGCTACTGCCTCGCCTTCTCGGGCGGTCTGGATTCGAGCGTCTTGCTCACGGCGCTGGCGGCCCTGCGCAGCCGCGAAGGCTTCAGCCTGCGGGCGCTGCATGTCGATCACGGTCTGCACGCGGATTCCGCTCGCTGGGCTGCCGCCGCCCAGAAGCAGGCGCGCGGGCTGCGCGTTGCGTGCGAGGTCGTGCGGCTGCGAATCGTGCACCGTCGCGGCGAGTCGCTCGAGGCGCTCGCACGGCAGCAGCGCTATGCCGCACTCACGAGTCGACTGGCATCGCAGGAGCGGCTGCTGACTGCGCACCATCAGGACGATCAGCTCGAGACGATGCTGCTGGCATTGATGCGCGGCAGTGGCGTGCGCGGCTTATCGGGCATGGAAGCGTGCAGCGCGATCGCGCATACGCGGCTGCTACGCCCGCTGCTGCCGGTGTCGCGAGCACAGCTCGAGCAGTTCGCGCGCGTGCGCCGGCTGAATTGGAGCGAGGATGCCAGCAATGTCGATGAACGCTTCGATCGCAATTACCTGCGACGCCAACTGCTGCCGCGCCTGCGGGAGCGCTGGCCGGCGGCGGCCGCGACGGCCAGCCGCAGTGCCGCGCATCTCGCCGAAGCTCAGGGCCTGCTCGAGCGCTTAGGCAGGCGCGCTGCCGCGCAGGCGGCCGACGGCGCGGCATTGCGCATCAGCAGCCTGCGCCGCCTGTCGATGCCGGAACGGCGCAACGTACTGCGTTGCTGGATTGCGGGGTGCGGCTTACCAGCGCCGGATCACCGGCGGCTGCGCGAGATCGCCGGTCCCATGCTCGAGGCCAGGCAAGACGCGTTGCCGCGCGTGCGCTGGGGCGGCGGCGAGCTGCGCCGGCATGGCGATCGGCTGCTCGCGATGGCAGCGCAGAGCGCGGACTCACCCGTGTCGATCGCAGCATGGGATTGGCGCGGCCGGCCGTGGCTGCCTCTGGGGCCTGGCGCGGCGCTGGGATTGATCGCCGATCGCCACGGCGATGTGAACTTGTCGGCGTTGCCCTGTCCGCTGCGGGTCGAATTCCGGCGCGGCGGCGAGCGGCTGCACGCAGCTCACGGGCGCGTTGTGCTCAAGGATCTGCTGCAATCGCAGGGCATCGCGCCGTGGCTGCGCGGGTCCGTGCCGCTGCTGCGCGCAGGCGGGCGCATCGTCGCAGTCGCGGATCTGTGGCTCGATGCCGCCTATCGGCCCGCAAGCGACGCTGCGACAGCGCGCGGCCGGTTTCGCTGGCGGCGCAGCACCGGCGGCAGCGAGTGAGCGCAGTCGCGATTGAGACACTGCGAGCGATTTGCTACCCTGACTGCCCGTCGTCACTGACTCCTTTCTAGGCGGCGGTCTCCTCGATGGCCCGATTTGTTTTCGTCACCGGCGGCGTCGTTTCCTCATTGGGGAAAGGCATCGCCGCCGCCTCGCTCGGCGCGATTCTCGAGGCTCGCGGCCTGCGCGTCGCGATGGTCAAGCTCGACCCCTACATCAACGTCGACCCCGGCACCATGAGCCCGTTTCAGCATGGCGAGGTGTTCGTGACGGCCGATGGCACCGAGACCGACCTGGATCTCGGGCACTACGAGCGCTTCGTGCGCACCACGACGGGCCACAACAGCAATTTTACCACCGGTCGCATCTACGAGCGCGTGATCGCCAAAGAGCGGCGCGGCGACTATCTGGGCGCGACGGTGCAGGTGATTCCGCATATCACCGATGAGATCAAGCGCAGTATCATGCTCGGCGCCAATAATGCCGACGTCTGCATGGTGGAGATCGGCGGCACGGTCGGCGATATCGAGTCGCTGCCGTTCCTCGAGGCTATCCGGCAGCTCGGCGTCGAGCTTGGCCGCAGTCAGGTGATCTACATACATCTGACGCTGGTGCCGATCGTGGGCGGCTCGGGCGAGATCAAGACCAAGCCCACCCAGCACTCGGTCAAGGAGCTGCGCTCGATTGGTATTCAGCCGGACGTGCTGCTGTGCCGCTGCCGCGAGACACTGCCGGACGAACAGCGGCGCAAGATCGCGCTGTTCACCAACGTCGAGGAGCGCGCGGTCATTTCCGCGGTCGACGCCGATGACATCTACCGGATTCCGCTGCTGCTGCACGAGCAGGCACTCGATGACATCGTGGTCGACAAGCTGCGTTTGGACGTGCCGCCGGCCGACCTGGCGGCGTGGCGCCAGGTCGCCAGCGCCAAGACCAATCCCGACGGGCAAATCGACATTGCGATGGTCGGCAAGTACGTGCAGATCCGCGACTCCTATATCTCGCTCAATGAGGCGCTCATGCATGGCGGCCTCAAGACCCGCACGCGCGTGAAGCTGCACTACATCGAATCGACCGATATCGAGAGCGAGGGCACGGGTCGCCTGGCCGGTATGGATGCGATCCTGGTCCCGGGCGGATTCGGCGAACGCGGGATCGAGGGCAAGATCCAGGCGGTGCGCTTCGCGCGCGAGCACGGCGTGCCGTATCTGGGCATTTGTCTGGGCATGCAGCTGGCGATCGTCGAATACGGGCGGCACGTGCTCAAGCTCGCCGAGGCTCACAGCACCGAGTTCAGCCCCGCGACGCCGCATCGGGTCATCGCACTGATCACCGAATGGCAGGACCGTGCGCATGGCGTGCAGACGCGCGATGAGAGCTCGCAGCTCGGTGGCACCATGCGATTGGGTGCACAGGATGTGTATCTGCAGCCCGGTACGCTCGCACGCGAGCTCTATGGGCGCGATCTGATCGCCGAGCGCCATCGGCACCGCTACGAGTTCAACAACAACTATCTCGAACCCTACACGCGCGCCGGACTGAAGTTTTCCGGCTTTTCGCAGGACGGGCTGGTCGAGATCATCGAACTGCCGAGCCATCCCTGGTTCGTCGCGACGCAGTTTCACCCCGAGTTCACTTCCACGCCGCGCGATGGGCACCCGCTGTTCACAGGCTTCGTACGCGCCGCGCGCTGCTACCGCGCATCGCAATTGCCGGCCGTGGCCGGCGCATGAAACTGGCCGGGTTCGAAGCTGGAGTCGATCGACCGCTGTTTCTGATCGCGGGTCCGTGCGTCGTCGAGTCCGAAATGCTGGTGCAGGAAGTCGCCGGCCGGCTCGCTGAAGTGACCGCGGCGCTCGGCATGCCGTTAATCTTCAAGGCCTCGTTCGACAAGGCGAACCGCTCATCGCGTGCGAGCTTTCGCGGCCACGGACTCGAGGCCGGGCTCAAGGCCCTGCAGTCGGTGCAGCGTCTGTTCAAGCTGCCGGTGCTGACCGACGTGCACGAGGACACGCCGATCGCGGAGGTGGCCGCCGTGGTGGACGTGCTGCAGACGCCCGCGTTCCTGTGCCGTCAGACCAATTTCATCGTCAAGGTCGCCGGCGCGGGCCGACCCGTGAACATCAAGAAAGGCCAGTTCCTCTCGCCGTGGGAGATGCAGAACGTGGTCGACAAGGCGCGCTCGAGCGGCAATGAGCAGATCATGGTGTGCGAGCGGGGCTTCAGCTTTGGCTACCACAATCTGATCACCGACATGCGCGCATTGTCCGTGATGCGCTCGACCGGCTGTCCGGTGGTGTTCGATGCCACGCACTCGGTGCAACTGCCGGGTGCACAGGGCAGCGCCTCGGGCGGTCAGCGCGAGTTCGTGCCGGTGCTGGCGCGGGCGGCGGTGGCGGCCGGTATCGCCGGCATTTTCATCGAGACACATCCGCGCCCCCAGGAAGCCCTATCGGATGGTCCGAATGCCTGGCCGCTCGACCGCATGGCGAGCCTGCTCGAGATACTGCAGCGACTCGATGCAGTCACCAAATCCCGCCCTTTTGAGGAAACAGCGTTATGAGCCTGATCGCCGACATCCGAGCGCGTGAGATCATCGACTCGCGCGGCAACCCAACCATCGAGGCCGACGTCATACTCGCCTCGGGCACGCACGGTCGCGCGGCGGTGCCTTCCGGGGCCTCGACCGGCACGCGCGAGGCAGTGGAGCTGCGCGATGGCGATCCCAAGCGCTACGCGGGCAAGGGCGTTATGCGCGCGGTCGAGAATGTCAACACCGTGCTGCGCGAGGTGTTGATCGGCAAGGAAGCGGTCGATCAGGCGGGCGTCGATGCGCGCATGATCGAGCTCGATGGCACGCAGAGCAAGGCTCGACTCGGCGCCAATGCCATCCTGGCGGTGTCGCTGGCCACCGCGCACGCCGCGGCGCGGGACGCCGGGCTGCCGCTTTTCAAGTATCTCCTCGGCACGCGCGAGCCGGTCATGCCCGTGCCGCAGATGAACATCATCAACGGTGGCGCGCACGCCAACAACAGCCTCGACATCCAGGAATTCATGATTCTGCCGGTCGGCGCCCCGAGCTTGCGTGAGGCGTTGCGCTATGGTGCCGAGATCTTCCACACGCTCAAGAAGATATTGAATGCCAAGGGCATGAGCACCGCGGTCGGCGACGAGGGTGGATTTGCTCCCGACTTGCCGTCGAACGAAGCGGCTTTGCAGACCATATTGGAAGCGATTGAAACGGCTGGCTACACGGCGGGCCGCGATGTCTGTCTCGGGCTCGACGTGGCAAGCTCGGAGTTCTTCCGCGACGGCAAGTACGAGCTCGAAGCCGAGCATCGCAGCTTCACTCCTGCACAGTTCACGCGTTATCTGTCGGATCTCGTCGCCCGGTATCCGATCATCACGATCGAGGATGGCATGAGCGAGGGCGACTGGGCCGGATGGGCCGAGCTCACGGCGGCGTTGGGGCGCAAAGTGCAGCTCGTGGGCGACGATCTGTTCGTGACCAATACGCAGATCCTGGCCGAGGGTATTTCGCGCGGTGTGGCCAATGCCATCCTGATCAAACCCAACCAGATCGGTACGCTGACCGAGAGCCTGGCAGCCATCGCCATGGCCGAACAGGCGCATTATGCCTCGATCGTCTCGCATCGCTCGGGCGAGACCGAGGATACGAGCATCGCGGACCTCGCGGTCGCGACCGCCGCGACCCAGATCAAGACCGGCTCGATGTCACGCTCGGATCGCATCGCAAAATACAATCAGCTGCTGCGCATCGAGGAAATACTCGGCGGCAAGCCGCGTTACGCCGGACGAAATGCCTTTCCCGTCAAGATTTGAGGCCGTCGGCGTGCCCGACAGTGATACGCTAGCGCCCCCATGAAGTGGCTCGCCGCCGCCTTGTTGACCGCGCTGCTGCTGTTGCAGCACCGCCTCTGGCTGTCCGGCGACGGCGTGCGCGAAGTCTGGCGGCTGCGCGCGGCGGTAGCCGCGCAGCAGTCCGAGAATGCCCGGCTGTCGGAGCGCAACCGGCAACTGTCGGCCGAAGTGCACGATCTCAAGCAGGGCTACGCGGCGCTCGAGGAGCGCGCCCGCAGCGATCTGGGAATGGTGGCGGGGAACGAGACTTTTTTCCAGGTCGTGCCGAAAAAGCCCGCCGCGCGCAGCCCGAAGCCGGCACCCGCGGTCGTCCCTGCCGCGCCGGCGCAACGCACGGCGGCCGCGCACTGAGCGCTCAAGAGCGGACGATGCGCTACTGGCTGGTGATGCCCGCAGCTGGGGCCGGCCGCCGCTTCGGCGGTGCCAAGCAATTTGCCTCGCTGAACCAGCGCGCGCTGCTCGAGGTCGCGCTGCAACCATTCACCGAGGATGCGCAGTGCCTCGGCGGCGCCATCGTGCTGGCGCCGAATGAGCCGCGCCGCGCCGAGATCTGCAGGCGCGTGCCGCCGCGTTTCGAGTGCATCGAGGGAGGACCGACGCGAGCGCACTCGGTGATCAACGGACTGGCGGCACTGGGCGGGCGCGCCGCTGCGGACGACTGGGTGCTGGTGCACGATGCCGCGCGTCCCTGTCTGAGCGCTGCGGATCTGACGCGCCTGCTCGCCGGGGCGGCTGGTGAAGCCGACGGCGCGCTGTTGGCGGTGCCAGTGGCCGATACCGTCAAGCAGGCCAAGGCACGCGGTCCGGATGAGCCTGCGCGGTGTGCGGTGACGCTGTCGCGCGAATCACTCTGGCTGGCGCAAACGCCGCAGATGTTTCGCCACGCGGCGCTGCTCACCGCCCTCGAGCAGGCGCTCGCGCTCGGACGAGCACCCACGGATGAGGCGCAGGCCATGGAATGGCAGGGCGTATCGGCTCGCCTGATCGAAGCTCGCGATCCGAATATCAAGGTCACCGGTGCGGCGGATCTGGTGCTGGCGCAGGCGATTCTGAGCGCGCGCGCGGGCGCATGAAATGGCCATAAGAATCGGTTCCGGTTTTGATATCCACGCCTTTGGCCCGGGCGACAGCCTGGTGCTGGCGGGCATCCGCGTGCCGCATACGCACGGCATCGTTGCGCACTCGGACGGGGATGTTCTGCTGCATGCGCTGGTCGATGCACTGTTGGGTGCCGCCGGGCTCGGAGACATCGGCATGCATTTTCCCGACAGCGATCCGCAGTGGCGCGGCGCTGACAGCGCGCGCTTCGTGTTGCACGCGCGCGAGCTGCTGGCGCGGCAACATTACCAGATCGCAAATGCCGATCTGACACTGCTGGCGCAGGCGCCGAAGATTGCGCCCTGGCGCGAGGTCATGCGAGAGCGCGTCGCGGCGCTGCTGCAGATCGACGTCGGCTGCGTGAACATCAAGGCCACGACGCCCGAGCATCTGGGGTTCCTGGGCCGCCAGGAGGGCCTGGCCGCCATGGCCAGCGTGCTGATCGAGCAGCGCTCTTAGACGGGTGGACTCGATGAGCGCCGAAGCAGCACCAGCGTGGCGCCGGTGCCGCCTGCGGCCGGTCGCGCCGAGGCGAACGCCAGCACGGCATCAGCCCGGCGCAACAGCGTGTTGACGGTGTTCCTGAGCACCGGACCGCGCTGCCCGGAGCGCAGACCCTTGCCATGAATGATGCGCAGGCACTGCAGAGCGCTGCCGCGGGCATACTGCAGGAAATGCGCAAGCTGCGTGGCAGCCTCGGCGCCCGTCAGACCGTGCAGATCGAGCTCGGCTTCGACGCGGTAGCTGCCGCGCCGCAGTTTTCGCAGCACGATCTCCGGTACGCCGTCACGGCGGTATAGCAGCTCATCGCCGGGCTGCGCATCGATGAGCGGTCCAGGCTTCAGCAGACTCTCCGCTAGCACCGCCGCGCGTTCGGCGCGCGCAAACCGCGCCCGCGGCCGTGGCCGCCGTGCCGGAGACTCGACGCGGCGCGTGAGCTTGAGCGGCCGCACGTCCTGCATCGCACGCCGGAACACTTCGGCGTCATCATCGTCCTGATCGCTGCCGCTCATGGCTCCTCCCCGGTCGGGCATTGAAGTATATTGGCGCGCTTCCATGCCAACCGCACCTCGCCTGGCCTGCAAGGGACCGCTCGCCGTTTGTCCGTGAAGATACTTGTCAGCAACGATGACGGTTATCGCGCCGAGGGTCTCGCGCGTCTGCGCGAGGCGCTCGGCACGCTGGCCGACGTGACCGTCGTCGCACCGGACCGCAATCGCAGCGGCGCAGGCAATTCCCTGACGCTCGACGTGCCGCTGCGGCTGTTTGCGGCCGAGGCCGGCGTCTACTTCGTGGCGGGGACGCCGACCGATTGCGTACACCTGGCGATCTCGGGCGCCCTCGACGCGGAATTCGACATGGTGGCCTCGGGCATCAACGACGGCGCCAACCTGGGAGATGACGTGCTCTACTCAGGTACGGTCGCAGCGGCGATCGAGGGACGGTTTCTCGGTCTGCCGGCGCTGGCCGTATCGCTCTGTACCTCGCCCGGCGGAGCACGGCGCTTCGACACGGCCGCGCGCGTGGCGCATACGCTGGTGGCCGCGCTGCTGCAACGGCCGCTCGACCCGACACTGATCCTCAACGTCAATGTGCCCGATCTGCCATACGAGGCACTGTCGGGTTATCGCGGCACGCGCCTGGGGTTCCGGCATCGCTCGGAGGCAGTGCTGCCGGCCCGCGACCCCAAGGGCAATGCGGTGTACTGGATCGGACCGGCCGGGGAGGGAAGCGACGCCGGCGAGGGCACGGACTTCCTGGCCGTGGCGCAGAGATTTGTCTCGGTGAGCCCGCTGTCAATCGATTTTACGCGACATGCGTCCCTGCCCGAGGTCGGACGCTGGCTGGCAGCGCTGTGAGTGAAGGGCCGTGAACGGCACGCGTTTTGCCGGCATCGGCATGACCTCAGCGCGAACCCGCGATCGACTGGTACAGCGGCTGCGTGATCAGGGCATTGCCAATCTCGCGGTGCTCGACCGCATTCGCAATGTGCCGCGCCACATCTTCGTCGACGAGGCGCTGGCGAGCCGCGCCTACGAAGACACGGCGCTGCCGATCGGTTTTGGTCAGACGATTTCGCAACCCTACATCGTGGCGCGCATGAGCGAGGCGCTGCTCGAGGGCGGTCCTCTCGGCAAGGTGCTCGAAATCGGCACCGGCTGCGGTTATCAGACCGCCGTACTCGCCCCTCTGGTCGGTCGCATCTATACGATCGAGCGCATCGCAGCGCTGCAGAAGCGCGCGCGCGCGCGCTGTGCGGAGCTGCAGATTCGCAACGTGCGCTTTCGCCACGGTGACGGTACCCAGGGCTGGCGATCCCAGGCGCCGTTCGACGGCATTCTGGTCGCCGCGGCGCCGCTGACGGTTCCCGAAGCGCTGAGCGCACAGCTCGCGATGGGCGGTCGTCTGATCGTGCCGGTCGGCCCCGAAGGCGAGCAGCAGCTCGTGCGGCTCACGCGCCGGGAGCACGGCATCGAACGGCGCATCCTCGGCGCGGTCTCTTTCGTGCCATTGCTGGGCGGAGTCGGCTGAGCAGCGGCGGATATCCGACGCTCACTGGCCGGCGCCATATCCATTAATTACATCAAATATATTCTTTATATGTCTAATATTAAAGCAATTTATAACGAGAATTACTCGCTCGAGCGCGTCAACTTGCCAGCAGTGCGGATTCACAGCTACCATCCTTTGTCGGCATACGGCGACAATAGCCGCGGGGAGGCTCACCGAAAGAAGACACAGGGCGAAAATAGGGGAAGACCGAATGGTACGTAAGAACAAAAATAGGGTTGGATAACAATAAGAAGCGCAATCAATTATTCGAATTTGTCAGCTTCGGATAATTTCGGTGTTGTAACGATCTTCTCTCCCTGTGTCTTCTTTCGGAGTGTCTCCCGCCCTCTGCGGGCAATCCAACCGCCGCTGCGCTGATCAGCCCACTTACGGAAAAAGTCCCGCCGCTACGGCGCGCTGCTCATTCGCCAGTATGTTGTAGGTCCGGCAAGCGGCGCCGAGCGTCATGCACTCGAGCGCGATGCCGCGGGTGCGAAAGCGCTCGCGCACGGCGGCGCTCGCAAACAGCTGCCTCTCGCCCGCCCCCAGCAATACCACCTCGGCGCCCAAGGCAAACAGCGCTTCGAGGTGCGGCGGCGCGAGCTCGCTGAATGAGGGGGCGGTCCAGTCCAGCACCAGGCGCCTGGGCGTGATGATCAGCGGGCGTGCAATGCGCTGCTCACCGACGACGATCTCGCCCTCGCCGTAGCGGCGCACGAGGTGAATACTGGGATCGGAGTCGAGCACCAGCCGCATGCTCGCTAACATACGCCATGGCGAGCGAGCTGGTGCTGGTGCTGTGCGATTTTTTTCCGCGCGACGATGCGGCGCAGGCCGATCACGCACTGCCGCGGCTGCCCGCGCTCGAGCAGCTGCTGGCGGCCTCTCGCGTTGAAGCGCTGCCGGAGGGGTGGCGTGCGAGCATCGGCGCGCGCTTCGGCGGACTTAAGCTTGCGGCGCTCGCCCCTGCCGCAACCGCTGCGCTGGCCTGGCTCGACCCGCCCGCACCGGCAGGCTTGCAATACTGGTTCGCGACGCCGGTGCACTACTTCGCGGGACTGGACAGTGTGCGGCTGCACCCGGCGGGGCTACTGCAGCTGACCGATGCGGTGCAGGCGACACTGGTGAGCGACTTCAGTCGCGTCTTCGGCGACTCGTCGTGGCAGTTGCATGCCATCGGCAGGCGCGAGCTGCTGCTCGCCGGCGTCGCGTCCGCTGCGAGCGGCGCGGATCCGGCACGCTTTGTCGGTTGCGATCCGGGCGAGGGTTTGCCACAGGGGCCGGGCGCCGCCACACTGCGGCGCCTGGGTGTGGAAGTCGAGATGTGGCTGCATGAGCATCCCGTTAATCAACAGCGCCGCGCGAGCGGTGAGTTGCCGGTGAGCGCCTTGTGGTTCTGGGGCTCGACGGCGCCGCGCGCGCGCGCCAATGCCGCTCGAGGCGCCATCGATGCACCGCCGACCACGCGACTCTATGGCGAGGAGATTTATGCCGAGGCGCTCTGGCGCCTGCGGGGAGGTCCCATCGAGCTACTGCCCGAGAGCCTGCACTCGACGATGCAGACGCGCGTCCCGGCGCGCCTGGTGCTCTTTCCCGCACTGGCGAGCGATGGACTCGACGGCGCGCTGCAGCGTCTCGAGCGGCACTGGCTGGCGCCCGCGCTCGCGGCGTTGCAGGTCCGTGCGCTCTCGAGCATCGAGCTGCTCACCGGCTCGCGCGCCTACCGTCTGCGACGGCTGCATCTGGCCCGCTTCTGGCGTGCACGCCCACCGTGGTGGGAGTCGCTCGCGTGAGCGCGCCGACGGCGCTGCGCATCGTGCGGCGCGCCGCGGCCGTCCCGGCCGTCTCATTGAGCGCTGGCCTGCACCCGGTGCTGCAGCGGATCTACGCCGCGCGCGGCATCGTCAGTGCAGCGCAGCTCGGACTGAACATTCGCGAGCTGCTGCCCGTCGGCAGTCTCGCCGCCGTCGAGGCTGCCGCCGAGCTACTGGCACTGCATCAGCAGCGCGGCGGGTTGCTACTGGTCATCGGCGACTTCGATGCGGACGGCGCGACCAGCACGGCGCTGATCGTGCGGGCGCTGCGCAGCTGGGGCTTTCCGGCGGTGGATTTCCTGGTCCCCAATCGCTTCGAGTTCGGCTACGGACTGACGCCCGAAATCGTTGCGCTGGCGGCCGAGCGACGGCCAGCGCTGATCGTCACGGTCGACAATGGCATTTCCAGCAATGCCGGCGTCGCGGCTGCGCGCGCGCGCGGCATCGACGTGCTGATCACCGACCACCATCTGCCCGGCGCCTGCCTGCCCGCGGCAAACGTGATCGTCAATCCCAATGTTCCGGGCAGTACCTTCGCGAGCCGCGCACTCGCCGGCGTCGGCGTGGCCTTCTACGTGATGGCGGCATTGCGCCGTCTGCTCGCGGCTCGCGGATGGCTGCCGCCGCGCGCGCTGCAGTGCGCCGAGCTGCTGGACCTCGTGGCGTTGGGCACGGTTGCCGACGTCGTGCCGTTCGACAGCAATAACCGCATACTCGTGGCACAGGGACTCGCGCGCATCCGCGCCGGCCGCTGCGCACCTGGGATCAGCGCATTGCTCGAAGTGGCGCGGCGCGAACGCAGCGGCGTGGTGGCCGGCGATCTCGGATTCGCGGTCGCGCCGCGGCTCAATGCCGCCGGCCGTCTGACCGACATGTCCATCGGCATTCGCTGCCTGCTCAGCGATGAGCCCGCCGAGGCTCGCGCGCTGGCGCGCGAGCTCGATGCGCTCAATACCGAACGGCGCAGCATCGAGGCGCGGATGCAGGCCGAGGCGCATGCGGCGCTGCGCTCGCTGCGCGATCCCGACAGCGGCATGCGGCGCGCGGGCGTGTGTCTGTTCGATCCGGGCTGGCATCAGGGAGTGGTGGGCCTGGTGGCCAGTCGCGTCAAGGAGCGGCTGCGCCGGCCGGTGATCGCGTTTGCTCCGGCCGATGCCGGTACGCTGCGAGGCTCAGCGCGCTCGATCCCGGGAATTCACATCCGCGATGTGCTCGACGCAATCGCGGCCCGCGATGGCACTTTGATCCACAAGTTCGGCGGCCATGCGATGGCCGCCGGACTCACGCTGCCGATGGCGTCGCTCGATGTGTTCGCGCGCGCCTTCGATGCCGAATGTGAGACTGCACTGCGGTTGCGCGGCTCACCCGACGTCATCGAAACCGATGGCGAGCTCAGCGATGCCGAGCTCGCGCTTCCCACCGCGCAGGCGCTGCGCGAGGGCGGCCCGTGGGGTCCAGGCTTTCCCGAACCTTCGTTCGACGGCAGATTCCGCATCGAGACGGCGCGCGTGGTCGGTGAGCGGCACCTCAAGCTCTGGCTGAGTGCACCCGAGGGCCGCGGGCGATTCGATGCCATCGCGTTCAATTACCTCGACGCCGATCAGGCGGCATCGCTGCCTTGCGGCGTGGTGCAGCTGGTCTACCGCCTCGACAGTAATGAGTACCTGGGCGAGCGGCGGCTGCAATTCGTGATCGAACACCTGCTGCCCGCCTGAGGCGCGGGGCTGCGCCGGTGCATGCTAGTATGCCTGCGATGGAAGTCAGCCAGCTCAAGCGTACGCTCAAAGATCTCGAGGAACGTGCCGTCTCCTTGAGGGGGTTTCTTTGAGTACGATCGCAAGAAAGAACGTCTCGAAGAAGTAAGCCGCGAACTCGAGGACCCGGCGATCTGGAGTGCGCCTGAACGCGCCCAGGAGCTCGGGCGCGAGCGCGTGCGCCTCAGCGCGGAACTCGAGCAACTCGACCGTACCAACACCGCGGTCAGCGATGCGGCGCAGCTGCTCGAGCTGGCCGAGCGCGAGAACGATGAGTCCATTGCGCGGGACATCGAGCGCGACGCCGGCGCGCTCGAGGCTGACGTACGGCGGCTGGAATTCAAGCGGATGTTTCGCGGCGAGATGGACTCTCACAGCGCCTTTCTCGATATCCAGGCGGGCGCCGGAGGCACCGAGGCGCAGGACTGGGCGCAGATGCTGCTGCGCATGTATTTGCGATGGGGCGCGGCCCGCGGCTTCAGCTGCGAGATCATCGACTCCAGTCCGGGCGAAGTCGCCGGCATCAAGAGCGCCAGCGTCGCGGTTCAGGGGGAGTACGCCTACGGCTGGCTGCGCACAGAGACCGGCGTGCATCGGTTGGTGCGCAAGTCGCCCTTCGATTCCGGCAACCGCCGCCATACTTCCTTCGCCTCGGTATTCGTCTCGCCTGAAGTCGACGACGACATTGCGATCGAGATCAATCCGGCGGATCTGCGCATGGATGTGTATCGCTCGAGCGGCGCCGGTGGTCAGCACGTCAACAAGACCGAATCGGCCGTGCGCATCACGCACGTTCCGAGCGGCATCGTGGTTGCCTGCCAGAACGAGCGCAGCCAGCACAAGAACCGCTCGATGGCCATGAAGATGCTCAAGGCCAAGCTCTATGAACTCGAGGTCAACAAGCGCAATGCCGCCGCCAAGGTGTTGGAAGAGTCGAAATCGGACGTGAGCTGGGGCAATCAGATCCGCTCCTATGTGCTCGATCAGTCGCGCATCAAGGACCTTCGGACCGGAGTGGAAGTGGGCAATACCGGCGCCGTACTGGACGGGGATTTGGATCAATTCATGGAAGCGAGTCTGAAGGCGGGATTGTGAGCGACGAGGAGAGTCATCTAATCGCCGAGCGGCGCGCCAAGCTTGCGGCCTGGCGCACGCAGGGCGCGGCCTATCCGAACGATTTCCGCCGCGATGCGTTGGCGGCGCAGCTGCTGTCGACCTACGCCGATCGCGATTCAGCCTGGCTCGAGGCCAATCCGGTGCGGGTGCACGTCGGCGGGCGCATGATGTTCAAGCGCGTCATGGGCAGGGCGAGCTTTGCCAAAATCGCCGACCGCAGCGGACAGATCCAGCTGTTCCTGCAGGAAAATGCGCTCGGAGCCGCCTACGAGGCCTTCAAGAACTACGACGTCGGCGACATGCTCGGTGCGCAGGGACAGTTGTTCCGGACCCGCACTGGTGAATTGTCGGTGCGCGTCGAGCAGCTGCAGCTGCTGGCAAAAGCGCTGCGTCCGCTGCCGGACAAGTGGCACGGGGTCGCGGACACCGAGTTGCGCTACCGGCAGCGTTATGTCGATTTGATCATGACCGAGCGCAGCCGCGAGGTGTTTCGAACCAGAACGCGCGTGCTGCGCTACCTGCGCGATTTTCTCGACGCACTCGATTTCCTCGAGGTCGAGACGCCGATGATGCAGCCGATTCCGGGCGGCGCGGCGGCGCGGCCGTTCGTGACTCACCACAATGCACTCGATGTCAACATGTACCTGCGCATTGCGCCGGAGCTGTATCTGAAGCGCCTGATCGTCGGGGGATTCGAGCGCGTCTATGAGATCAACCGCAATTTCCGCAATGAAGGCCTCTCGACCCAGCACAATCCCGAGTTCACCATGCTCGAGCTGTACTGGGCCTACACCGACTACGTCGAGCTCATGGAGCTGATCGAGCGGCTGTTGCACGGTTTGGCCGATGGCCTGTTCGCCAGCCGGCGCATGAGCTATCAGCGCCGCGAATACGATCTGGCGCGGCCGTTCAGGCGCATCACGATCGAGGCGGCGCTGCTCGAGCACAATCCGGGCCTCGAGCGCTCCCGGCTGCGGGATGTTTCCTACCTGCGCGAGGCTTGCACCCGCTTAAGCATCGGCTTCGCACCGCACGACGGCGCGGGCAAGCTGCAGATCGAGCTGTTCGAGAAGACCGTGGAGCAGTCGTTACTCGATCCGACGTTTGTGTATGCCTACCCGCTGGAGGTCTCGCCGCTCTCGCGCACCAACGATGCCGATCCGTTCCTGACCGACCGCTTCGAGTTTTTTCTCGCCGGCCGCGAGCTCGCTAATGGCTTCTCCGAGCTCAATGATCCGGAGGAGCAGGCGGAGCGGTTCCGGGCGCAGGTGCGGCGCAAGGATTCGGGCGACGATGAAGCCATGCATTTCGATGCCGACTACGTGCGCGCGCTCGAATACGGCATGCCGCCGACCGCGGGCCTGGGGCTGGGAGTGGATCGACTGGTCATGTTCCTGACCGATTCGCCTTCGATTCGCGATGTGCTGCTGTTTCCGCATCTGCGTCCGGAGACTTGAGCGGCGCGGTCTTGAGGCGAGCGAGCACCGCTAGCGTCCCGAAACGCCTGTGGCACCGGACAACAGCTCCTGTAGCGCCGAGCGCGAATCATCCCATAGGCTGTAGGCCGGCGAGAGCGCATCATCGCCATAGCGCAGCGCCAGACGGCTCGCCGTGGCCAGATACCGCAGCGTAGGCACGTCGACCGCGTAAGCGGCGGATTGCGCGCCGGCCCCGCGCGGGGCAAATATCAACTCGCGGTTTTGCAATAAGGTGGGCGGCGGTGTGGCGGGCTTGAAGATGAGCTCCCGGTCATCCGCAATGATGCGCAGTGGGGCGGTGACGCTAGCCGACTGCCCGCCCATGCGCGGATCCACGGTCGACCAGCGATGCGCGATCAGCCAGCTGGAATACTTGCCGCTGCGATCCTCCTGCAGCGCCACCAGCGTCACATAATCGCGTGCGTTGGCCGCCAAATCGCTGCGCGAACGTGCGAACAACAGCGGCTGTTGCACCACAAAGAGCGTCGAGCCGCTCGAGTCGTCCAATACCTCCCGCGGCTGCGTATTCCTTGCCCCTGCGCAGGCCGCGAGCAATGGCAATAGGAGCGTAATGGCAGTTGTGAGCCGACTGCGGCCGCGGCTGTGCGTCCAATCGATTGCCATGCGATGCAAGTCCGTCCACTCCTTTGAGCCGCGCTGCCAATTTCCTATACTGCCATTCTTGCAGCGATCCCATCCATATTCTGCAACACGCAGCAGACTCAATTGAAAATAATACTGTTGCTGTCTGCCGACACTTGTGTCCCGATGATTGTATTGAGGGCAAAAGTGTTGGAATCTTCAAGCATGGCAGTGAGAAGCATGTTATGCGTAGCCGCAGTTGCGTTGCTCTGGAGCGGCGGCGCGAGCGCCCATCTGGATGGCGATGTCGCGAGCGTGCAGGCGGACGCGGCGGCACTCTACGGGCTCACACATGCAACCGCTCTACTGTCTTACGACGTGCAGCAGATTGACACCGCCGCAGGCCTGACGGTGCGCGAATTCGTGGCGCGGGACGGCACAGTGTTTGCACTGAGCTGGACCGGTCCAGTGCTGCCGGATATGCGTCAACTGCTGGGGCAGCACTTCGGCGATTACACTGCCGCGCTGGCAGCACTCGATCAGCCGGGGCTGCGCCGTTCGGTTCGGATCGCACTGCCGGGTTTGGTGGTCGAGTCGGGCGGTCATTTGCGCGCCTATTCGGGCCGGGCCTATCTGCCGGCGCGCGTGCCGGACGGCGTGTCGCTGTCCGAGCTGCGATAGCTCGAGCGTCCTGCATGGGTCGCAAATCGCAGATTGGAACTGCACTACTGGCAAGCCTGCTCGGGGCCTGCGTCGGCGGTAATGGCACGACCGCGGCTGGAAAAATGGCGCCTCCGGTCCTCAATACCACGACCCTCACGGTCGATGCGGGCCCGAGCGCCGGCGGCGGCGCAACCAACCACGCCTACGTGACGGTGAAGGTGTGCCAGCACGCTAGCACGCAGTGCGCGAGCATCGATCACGTGCTGCTCGATACCGCCTCCTGGGGTTTGCGGCTGGTGGGCTCGGTGCTGGCCGCGCACTCGGTCGCGCTGGCGCCCGAGAGGGACAGCAGCAATCGCGGTATCGAGGAATGCGTCACTTTCGGCGCTGGGCAAACCTGGGGGCCCGTGGCGCTGGCCGATGTCACTTTGGCGGGGGAAACTGCCACCAATCTGCCGGTACAGATCATGGATGACAGCGGCGCCGGCGCGCCGCCGCCCGCGACTTGCGGCGCCAATGGCACGTTGATCAACTCGGTGTCGGGCTTCAACGCCAACGGCGTGCTGGGGGTCGGTGTCTTTGCGCAGGATTGCGGTGCCGCCTGCACGACTGCCTCGACGCCGTTGCCGCTCTACTATGGCTGCAGCAGCGGCACCGCGGGCGTCTGCACAGCCGAGAACATGCCGCTCGACATGCAGGTGACGAATCCTGTGGCGATGTTTGCCGCGGACAATAACGGCATCATCGTCGATCTGCCGAACCTTCAGAACGCCAATGGCGATGCCACAGTCCAGGGCTCGCTGCTGTTCGGGCTCGATACGCAAACCGATAATGCGCTGCCGGCCGGCCTCACGGTGCTCGGCACCAACGCCAGTGGCGATTTTACCGCCACCTACAACGGTGGCACGACGCTCTTGCCCTCCTGGATCGATTCCGGCTCCGATGCCTACGATTTCGATGATTCCACGATCGCGACCTGCCCAGGTCCGACTTTTGTCGGCTACTACTGTCCGGCCAATGCACCACTGCCGCTGTTTGCGGTCAATACTGGCAACGGGGCCAACAACGCCAGCAGCACCGTGCAATTCGCGGTCGCTGATCCGCGCTCGTTCGTATCCGGCGCTGCCGCACTGATCGATCTGGCGGGGGGCGCGGGATCCAGCAACTTCATCTGGGGCATGCCGTATTTCTACGGTCGGAAAATCTTCGTCGGCATCGAGCAGCGCACAGCCGGCGCCTACACCGGTCCGTATTTCGCTTACTGAGCCGGTCAGCGTGGCGGGCGATGCCCGCGCGTCGTCAAGTCCTCGTGGCCAGCTCCTTCGCCAGCGCCGTGTAGCCTCTGCGGCCGGCGAGGTCCGCCGCGGAGATGCGAACGCCGTTGCGCAGAGCCTTATCGGCTCCAGACTGCAACAGCGCGTGACAGATTTCGGCGTGGCCGCCGCGGCTGGCGGCGATCAGCGCCGTGTCGCCCGCATTATTCTGCACATCCAGTGCCGGTGACTTGCTCAGCAGTTCGCTGACAGCCTGCTCGCGGCCCGCGGCGGCGGCGAGCAGCAGCGGCGTGTCACCGTTGGCACTACGACGGTTCAGGCGCGCGGCGCCGGTGAGCAGCCGTGCAAGCACGCGCTGCTGGCCGTGCGCGGCGGCCGCGTGCAGCGCCGTGAGGCCCTCGGCATCGGCGCTCTCGGGGTCAGCTCCGGCATCCAGCAGAGCCCCGACGCTGTCAGGCGTACCGGACCAGGCCGCGTACCAGAGCGCCGTGCGTCGGTCGTGGTCCTGCGCGGCGAGGTCGGGATGGTGCGCCAGCAGAAGTGGCACGAGCGCCCCCCGCTCGCCTGAGGCAGCGAGCATCAGTGGCGTGCGGCCGTGTTCGTTGGCAGCCCCGGCGTTGGCGCCTGCCTCCAGCAGCCGTTGGGCGCTGTCCATTCGGCCGGCACCAACGGCCGCAAACAGCGGCGTCTCCTCATGCAGCCGGTGCGTATCGGGGTGGATGCCGGCGTTCAGCAGCGCCCTGATGACCGGTCCGTCATCGCGCGTGACGGCGAGCCACAGCACACTGTGACCCGAGCGATCGGCGCTCGCCGGATCGGCGCCATGCGCCAGCAGTAGCCCCAGGCAGTCGAGCGCATGCGCGTCGGCGGCCACCTGCAGCAGCGTATCGCCCTGAGGCAGCCGCATGTTGGCGTCGGCGCCAGCGCTGAGCAGCTGTCGCACCGCGCCGCTATCGTTGCGTGCCACGGCGAGCGCGAGCGCCTGCCAGCCCCGATAAATCTCGCCCGGATGCGTGGCGTCGAATTTGCCGCTCTGGCGTGCCGGTGCGGCGCGCACGAGGTACATCGCCGCGCCGAGCGCGCGCAAACGCGCCGCTGCGGCCTCGGCACCGACCGCCAGCGCTGCATCGAGTGCCGTATAACCGCGCCGGTCCTGCGCTTCAAGCCGGCCGCCGGCGCGTAGCAGTAGCTCGATGGCTGCCGCCTGATTGGCGCGCGCGGCGTAGAACAGCGCCGTGCGTTGCTCAGAATCGCCGACGTTGGGATCTGCGCCATGCTGCAGCAGCAACTCGGAGACGCGCAGATCCGGATTTTCCACCGCTAGCATCAGCGCCGTAGTCCCGAAGCGGTCGGTTGCATTCGGATCTGTGCCGAGCGCGAGCAACGCTTCGGCTGCATCTGCAGCGCCGCTACCGACGGCATATGCCAGGGCCGGGCGTTCGAACTCATCGCGCACGCGCGCGGCGTTGTCGCCCAGCCGGCGCAATTCCGCGGCATCGTTCATGCGTGCGCTATGCATGACCCAGGCGTTGAACAAGCCGGCATCGCTGGCGCCTAGCGCTTCCCGATCAAGTAACGGGCGGCCCGAATGCAGCGCGTCGGCGGCGCGCGCGTAGCCGAGTTGGGCCGAGCGCTCGAGCCATTGCTGGACCGCCGCCGGGTCAGCACGCGGCTCGCGCGAGAGTTCCGCGGCGAGTACGTAGGCGGCGGCGCCGTGGCCGTGTTCGGCTGCCGACTGCAGCAGTGCGTGTGCACGCGGGGCATCGGACGGGATGCCGACGCCGTTCAGATAGATGAGCCCGAGCAGGTATTGGGCCGCTGCATTGCCGGCGATGCTGGCAGGTTGCAGCAAGGCGATCGCCTTGTCGTATTGCAGGGTCCGCAGCGCCGCTCGCGCCGGCTCCAGCGGGTCGGCGCGGCGATCCTTGAGGTCCTTGCCGGACGCAGCGGCAGCGAACAGGCACAGTATCAGGCAGAACGCGGCCGAGCGGCCGCTGCCGAATAATCGTGTCATCACGCAGTTCCGTACTTGGTTTCCACTTCGACACCCATCGAGCGCAGAAAATCGTTCGGCAGGATGCCGCCGGCATTGACGATCACGGTATCATTGAGCACTTTGAGCTCGCGTCCCGAGTGGTTCAGTAGTACCTCTTGCGGATGAATTTCGCGAATTTGAGAGTTCAGTAGCACCTGCAATTGACCGTTACTCGTGGCCTGCTGCACGCGCTCACGATTGCGCGTCTTGGCGCGCTGGAACGCCTCACCGCGGTAGGACAGCACGACCTTGGTATCGCCAAGTTCAGCCACGCTGGCGGCCGCCTCGAGTGCACTGTCGCCGCCGCCGACCACGATGACCTGCTGGCTGTGGTACTGCTCCGGGTCGATGAGCCGGTACACGACCTTCGGCAGTTCCTCTCCGGGTACGCCAAGTTTGCGCGGCGTGCCGCGGCGGCCGATCGCCAGCAGCACGCTCGCGGCCGAATGCTCGCCCTGGGTCGTCCTGACGACAAACGCTCCGTCCCTGCTCTCCACGCCTTCGACGCGCTCGCGGTAATGAATGTTCAGTCCATTGCCATTGCAGGCGTCGGTCCAGAATTTCAGCAGCTGCTCCTTGGTGGTGTTGCGGAACTGCACCTGGCCGATGATCGGCAGCTCGACCGGGGCGGTCATCACGAGTTTCCCGCGCGGATATTGAAACACCGCTCCGCCCAGCGACTCCTGCTCGACTGTACGGTAGTTCAAGCCTAATTGCTTGGCGGCCAGGGAAGCGGCGAGACCGGCGGGACCGGCGCCGATGATCAGCACGTCGTGGGCGCCAGCGCGTTTGCGTCCGGACTGGGCAATGGCTTCGAGCGCCTGTCGCCCCTGCATGAGCGCATTGCGGATCAATCCCATGCCGCCGAGCTCGCCGGCGACGAATATACCGGGCACGTTGGATTCGAAATTCGGCTTCAGCACCGGGATGTCGACGCCGCGGCGCTCGGTTCCAAATACCAGTGTGATGGCATCGAATGGGCACACGTCTTTGCAGACGCCGTGCCCGATGCATTCGCTCGGGCTCACCAATGCGGCCTTGCCGTTGATGAGTCCGAGCACTGTATGGTGTGGATATTCCGGACACGCGGCGACACAGGCCCCGCAGCCGAGGCATCGGCTTTCATCGATGACCGGATGCAGGGAGGCGGGTTCTGTCAGCCCTGCAGCGACGGATTCTTCGCGCGCGCGTTCGTGAAGCATTTGAACGCGGCGCTGGCGCGCGAGATAAACGCCGAGCACGATCGCCAGCGGCATTGCGTAAAACAGCAGCGCCCACCTGTCCATGCATCCGCCTCAACGCTCAGCGGTCAGAGATCTTGGCACCCTAGTGCGCATCCAACTATGATTCTGCGAGAGCGATCACATGTCCAGTGCTTGCCGCTTATGCATCTATGTCGCAATTCTCAGACATAGGGCGCACTCCTAGCAGTCTCTATATTGTGCATCGGGGCCGGGCGCGCCTCAGAGTTGCTGCGGAAGTTTGTTTGTTATCAAACCTTCGAGCCTAGGCTTTGCAGAGCAAAGTGAGTTGCAAGTGGCATTATTTTGGCTTCTCGCGGGAGTCCTGAGCGCCTGCGCAGCGCTCATCGTGTTGCTGCCGTGGCTGCGGGCCATTCCGATTCTGGGTCCACTGCCGGCGGTTTCACGCCGCGTGCTCGCGGGCGCGTTGATCGCGCTAGCCGCTGTTGTCGGCTTGTATGAATTGTTCGGCCGTCCTGATCTGATCACGCGCCCGGCCGGCACGACAGGCAGCAGCGCGCGCGCCGTAGCGCCAGTGCTGGGCCGCTCGGCCGCTGGCGCTGGTGCGGCGACCAACGGCGCCGGCTCCATGAGCAGTGCGATCGCCAATCTCGAGGCGCGCCTCGCCAAAGGCGGCGGCACGACCGATGACTGGGAGCTACTGGCCAAATCCTATGAGTTCATGAACCGCCCGGCCGACGCAGCCAAGGCCCGCGCCAGAGAGCTTCCCGCGCCGTTGCAGGGCTCGGCAGATGCCGCGGAATCCGGGACTACCGTGCTGGGCTTCGCTGCCGTCGCCTCGGCTGCACCGGCACTGACGGCGCAATCTCTGCAGCGACTGGCGCAAGCCGATGCCGACCGTCGCGAAAAGAAGCTAGCCGCTGCGGCGGCGATCTACGCCGCTCTGGCGGCAGGCGATCAGCTCAATGCCGACGGCTGGGCCGACTACGCCGATACGGCGGCCAGCCTGCGCGGCAACAAACTCGCGGGTGAGCCCGAGACTTTTGTGGCGCGGGCGCTCGCGCTCGATCCGCAACATCCCAAGGCGCTGTGGCTCAAGGCCAGCGCCGATGAGGAAGCCGGTCGATGGAGCGAAGCGGTGATTGCCTGGCAGAAGCTCCAGGCGGTGCTCGATCCGCAATCGGCGGACGCCCGGATCGTCGCGGCTAATCTGCAGCAGGACCTGCGCCTTGCCGGTGGTGCGACCGCCGCCGCAGCGCCTGCCGCGGTTGCCACGGCCGTCAGCGGCGAGGTCATGATCGCCGATGAGCTGCGCGCGCGCGCGCTCAATGCAACCGCGCTGTTCATCGTTGCCAAGTCGGTCGACTCTGCCGGTGCACCGGTGGCCGTGCTGCGCACCGCGGCCTCTGGCTGGCCCGTGAAGTTCACGCTCGATGATTCGCAGGCCATGCTGCCGGGACGGAATCTTTCGAGCGCCGGCCGCGTGAAGATCGAAGCCCGCATTTCCCGCAGCGGCCAGGCGACCCCGACCTCGGGCGATCTTCGGGGCAGCAGCGAAGTCATCGATCCATCTGCTGCGCGGCCGCTGCGCATTCTGATCGACCAGGTGATTCCGTGAACGCCGTCCCCGAGTCGGTGTGCGAGCGCACGGCCGCCAGCCGGCCCGCCAGCTCGGTGCCCGAGCGAGCCGCCGAGCAGCGCAGCACAGCCCCGGCAAAGGATCCCATTGCGACCGATCGCGGACTGCATTGGCCGATCGTCTGGACGCTCGTCGTTCTGGCGCTCATCACATGGGGCAGGAATGCGCATCTCGAGCGCTATATCACGCCCGATCGCGGCGTCGGTTACTGGCTCGGCATCACCGGTGGCTCGATGATGCTGTTGCTGTTGATCTACTCGGCCCGCAAGCGCGCGCGCTGGCTGCGCTGGCTCGGTGGCATCCCCGCGTGGTTCCGGATTCACATGGTCTTGGGCGTCAGCGGCCCGGTGCTGGTGTTGTTTCATGCGAACTTCCGGCTCGGCGCAACCAACAGCAATGTGGCACTGATCAGCATGCTGCTGGTGGCGGGAAGCGGCGTGGTCGGTCGGTACATTTATACCCGCATGCATGCGCGTTTGGACGGCAGGCAGGACAGCCTCGAGGAGCTGCAAGCCGTCGCAGCCGAGATCCGCGCCCAGACCACCCATCTGGCGTTCCTGCCCGGCGTGCTGGACGCGATCGATCGAGCGGAGCAGCGACTCGTCAATCCGCCGACGGGACGCGTTGGCCGTTTCCTGCATGTCTTCACAGCGGGTGGGCGGGCCGCGCTGGCGCGCTGGCGCCTGCACCGGGTGATCAAGCGCGCCGTGTCGCGCGCGGCCAGTCATGAATCGGCAAGCATCGCCATCCACGCGCATCGCATTGGCGCGACCGTCCAGTCCTATGCCGATCGGAGGCTCGATGCCGCCAGGCGCGTGGCGGAATATCGTCTGTTCGCGCGCCTGTTCTCGTTCTGGCACGTGCTGCACATACCGTTGTTCTTCACGCTGCTGTTTGCAGCGATTGCGCACGTCGTTGCGGTGAATCTGTACTGATCCATCCCCATGCACTGGTCAGGGATCGGCACGCCTCTGCGAGAGTTATTGATGACCATGATATCCATACTGGCATTCTCGACGGCCACGGCAGCATCCGTCGAGACGTTGCTGATGCCGGGCAAAGTTGCACGCGCGCACCTGAAGCAGGAGGAGACCTGCGCCAACTGTCACGACCGCAGCAATGTGCGCACCCAGACCGCGCTGTGTCTCGACTGCCACAAGAAGATCGCGACCGACGTGCGCGAGCATCACGGCTATCACGGCCGCATGCCCAACGCGGGCAACAGCGAATGCCGTGCCTGCCATACGGAGCACAAAGGCCGTGACGCGGATATCGTCCAACTCGTCACGGCGCAATTCGATCACACACTGACGGAGTTTTCGCTCGAGGGAGCGCACCGTGCGCTCGAATGCGCGAGCTGCCACAAGAAGAGTGAAGCCTGGAGCAAGGCGCCGGTAACCTGCCTGGGCTGTCACAAGTCGGACGACGTGCACCGCGGGCAATTCAGCCAGTCGTGCCGCGAGTGCCACGGGACCATCACCTGGGCCGGTGGGCGCTACGATCACGACAAGTCCGGCTTCCGGCTCACCGGGGCGCATGAGGGCGCGGCCTGCAATGCCTGTCACATCGGCGGTCGCTACAAAGACACCCCCAAGACATGTAACGGCTGTCATGCGACCGACGACGAACACCGCGGTTCACGCGGCAATGACTGCGGTAAGTGCCATACCACCAAGGAATGGAAGAAGGCCAAGTACGACCATCGCCAGGAGACCGGTTACGCCCTGCTAGGCGCGCACGCCGATATCGATTGTCTCGACTGCCACCGCAGCGGCAACTACAAGCAGAAGATCCCGAAGGACTGCGAGGGCTGTCATCGGGCCGACGATGTCCATGCCACACGCTTCGGCGGCAAGTGCGACGACTGCCATAACAACGATCGTTGGAAGCCGGAGAATTACGATCACCTCGCTCGTCACAAATTCGCGCTCATCGGCGCGCACGCGAAATTCGCCTGCGATGTCTGCCACACCGCACCCACCGCGACGCAGAAGCTCGGCAAGAAATGCCTGGATTGCCACCGAGCCGAGGATCCACATCGCGGCAAGATTACCGGTGGCTGCGAGAACTGCCACGGCCAGGAGTCATGGCGCAAGGCCATTACCTTCGATCATGACTTGATAGATTTTCCGCTGCTCGGGTTGCATCGGGTCGTCAGCTGTGCCCAGTGCCATGCGACGCTGGCGTATGGGGATGCGCCAACGGGCTGCGTGGATTGTCACAGTCGGGAGGATGTGCACAAGGGCGGACTTGGCAAGAAGTGCGCCAGCTGCCACTCGCCCAACGGCTGGGCGCTTTGGACGTTCGATCACGCGAAGGAGACCAAGTTTGCGTTGCGCGGCGCGCACGCCAAGCTGCAATGCGCCGACTGCCATCGGGAACAGCCCGGGAACACCAAGACACCGTCCCAGTGTATTGCTTGTCACCGCAAGGACGACCGTCACCTCGGAGCGTACGGCAGTCAGTGCGAGCGCTGCCACACGAGCTATGCGTGGAAAGGCGCCCGGATTCAATAGGCAGGGCAATGCAACGCCGCAGCATCCTCTGCACGCTGTCGCTGATCGCCGCGTCCGCGATAGCGCTGGCGCTCGCACCGGCCGGCGTCATAGCCGCGCCGCCGGCCCCAATCACCGTGCCGTTCGATCACCTGACCAGCGGATTTGAACTCGATGGCGTGCACCGCGATCTGCCATGCGAATCGTGCCATCTGAACGCGGTCTTCTACGGCACGCCGCGCGACTGCGGCAGTTGCCATACAACGGGTTCGCAGTTCAATGCCACGCCGAAGACGGCGACTCATATTGCGAGCAGCAACAATTGCGCGGCCTGCCACAACACGATCGCATTCCGCCCGGCATTTCACTTCAACCATGCCGAGGTGCTCGGCGGCTGCGTCAGTTGTCACAACGGCACGATCGCGCAAGGGGAGGGCCCCACGCATCCGCAGACCAGCCAAAACTGCAGCGCCTGTCATTCGGTGATGAGCTGGAATCCGCCCACGACAGTCGACCACGCGCAGATCCCGCTGGCTGTGGCCGGCTATTGCATGGTCTGTCACAACGGCGTGCAGGCTGCCGGCAAACCCGCCAACCATATAGCCACGAACCTGGAATGCGGCGATTGCCACCTGACGACCACGTGGCTTGGTGCGAATTTCGATCACACCGGCATTCGCAGCGGCTGCTTCAGCTGCCATAACGGTAGCAAGGCCGTGGGCAAGCAGGGCAGTCACATGCCCACGAGTAATCTCTGCGAGAACTGCCACACCACCGGCATCGGTAGCAAAGCCCCGAGCTGGACGCCATCGCTGTTCGATCACACGCAGATGACGGTGACGACCTGCGCCACCTGCCACAACGGTACGGTCAAGATTTCCACCGGGTTTGTTCCGGGCCAACCCACTAACCACGTGCCGCCGATTCCCTCACTGATCGACTGCGGCGTGTGTCACGGCAATAACCCCGCCGCCGAGACCTGGACGGTGCTGGCAGTCACTATCCCGCAGCTGCATGCGGGACTGTCCGTCAACAACTGCCTAATGTGTCACGCCGGTCAGAGCTTCGCCGGCGTGCCGGCGCCCTACATTCCGATGTCGACCTCAGGCGTATCGCCCACGCACGCCACACCGCTCGCGCCCTTGCACATTCCGATTCTGACCGGCGCAGATTGCAGTGCCTGCCACGCCGCGGCATACGTCGCCGGTGGCTTCGGCCCAGCCACGGCCATGAGTGCCGCCAAACACGCTCTCGTCGCCACGACCTGCGTGACCTGTCACGAGGCCGGCAGGAGCTTCTATGTCGGCAGCGGTACGCCGCTGCAGGTGCGACCGCCCGACCACCTGAGCAGCGCCGATGCGCGCATGGTTTCGAGCGACTGCGCGTTGTGTCACACCACCACCGACTGGACCAGCAACACGTTGCCGATCGGGCACATGCCCAATCCGGCCAACCAGGCCTGCAACGTCTGCCACATCGCGGCGCCGAGCAACTACGCCACGCTGGCGAGCATCGCGGTGCTGCACACGGGCATCAGCAGCGGCTGCGCTCAGTGCCATGGCGGCACGACCGCGCTGACTTTCTACAACAACAACGACAACCCGAAGGCGGCGGTGCTCACGCCGCCGCATATCCCGGCGTTTTCGGGCACCGACTGCAGTGCCTGCCATACGGGCAATTACGTGGCGGGCGGGTTCGGGCCGATGAACATGACGCAGGCCACGCATGCCGGCGTGGGCGCGAGCTGTAATCCCTGTCACGAGGCAGGACTGACGTTCTACATGGGCGCGGCCAATCCTGGCCTGCAGGGCCGACCAGCCAATCACACCACCGGTCAGATGGTGGCGCCGAACGACTGCAACGTCTGCCATACAACCGCGAATTGGAACAGCACGGCGATGCCCGCGGGCCATATGCCCAATCCCGCCAACAGCGCCTGCTCGGTCTGCCACACCACGGCGCCAGCGGATTATTCCACGGCCACGTTGGCCGCGAATGCCGTGCTGCACACGGGTATCACGAGCGGCTGCGGCCAATGCCACGGCGGCACGACGGCGCTGACCTGGTACAACAACTTCACACCCAAGGATGGCGTTCTGATGCCGTCGCACGTTCCATACCTGTCAGGAACCGATTGCGGCAGCTGTCATTCCTCGACGACATTTGCCGCCGGCGGCTTCGGGCCCATGAACATGACGCAGGCCAAACATGCTTTCGTGGCCACGACCTGCACTACTTGCCACGAAGCGGGCCTGTCCTTCTACATGGGCGCAGCGACTCCTGGGCTGCAGGGTCGCCCGGCCGATCACACCTCCGGTCAGATGGTGGCGCCGAACGACTGCAGCATCTGTCACACGACCGCGAACTGGAACAGCACCGCGATGCCGGCTGGACACATGCCGAATCCGGCCAACCAGGCCTGCACGGTCTGTCATACGACTGCACCCGCCGACTATTCCACCACGACGCTGGCCGCAAACCCGGTGCTGCACACCGGCATCACCAGCGGTTGCATCACCTGCCACGGCAGTCCCGCCGGCGCACTGACCTTCTATAGCAACTTTACGCCCAAATCCGCGGTGCTCGCACCGGTGCACATTCCGACCGCGACTACGCCATGCGAGGACTGTCACAGCACGACGGTGTTCACCAGCTTCAGCGGCACCAGCATGAGCTCGGCCAAGCACACGCTGATGTTTGCCACCATCGGCAAGACCTGCGACGCCTGCCACAACCGCGTCACGCCCGCTCTGAGCTTCTATGGCGTCACGAATCTGCAGACCCGGCCGACGGATCACAATTCCGGCAGCAAGGCCAGCTCGGATTGCAGCAGCTGCCACAACCCCAACAGCTGGGGCGGCGGCGCACAGAAGCGGCCCGCGGCCACCACCGCGGCGACGGCAGGCACGAAAGCACTGCTTCACTCCGGTATCGGCAGCGTGCTGTCGGTGCCGGTGGCCTCCGGTGCAGCGGCGCCGGCGGGCGCGAACGCCTCGCCTGGCTCATTACTCTCCTCGTTGCTGAGGCCAGCGGCCATCGGGCTCACGAGCTCTGCGCACGTCGGTGCCAATGGCAACTGCGTGAACTGCCACAACGGTGTCGCGGCCGCTGGCAAAGGGGCCAATCACATCGCCAGCAATGACAGTTGCGCCAATTGCCACACGACCAACGCGTGGTTGCCAGCGCGCTTTGATCATCAGGGCATCGCGGCGCGCTGCGCGAGCTGTCACAACGGCGTAGCGGCGGCTGGACGACCGATTTCGCACATTCCGACGACTCTCGACTGCAGCAGCTGTCATGGCACCATCGCCTGGCGGCCGGCGCGATTCAGTCACAGCGGAACGGCGAGTAGCTGCCAGAGCTGCCACAATGTCTTGACCGGGATGGGCAAGGCCCTCGGTCACGAGCCGACCGCGCTGGATTGCAGCTCCTGCCATAACACTCTGAGCTGGATTCCGGCCGTTGCGCCCGCGTCGCAGCGTCCGGCGAAGCTCGGTGGGCGCAGTACGGCCGGCGGTTCGAACAAGTGAAGCACGCTGTCCAGGCTAGCGCGCGGTCGCGTGCATGCGCCGCCGCACTGCTCAGCGTGCCCTGGGCGCTGTCCGGTATCGCACAGGGAGCTGCGCCGAATGTGCGACTGGATTCCCAGCTGCTGCAGTTCATCGATGCGCAGGAGGGCGAAGGGCACATCGATATCTCGGCGCAATTTGTCTGCACGGTAAGTTATTTGGGCAACGCGCCGCTCAACCACGGCAAGAGCACGATCATCACGCTGCGTCTGGGCCCGGATTGCGGGCCGTTCCTGCAGTCGTTGACTCCTGAAATGCCGCTCGTAGGTGGCAGTGGTCAGCTTGTGACGTCGGCTACTCTGGAATCGCTCGTGCCGGGAGAGGTGACGCTTGAGCTTCGCTTTGCGCGAGAGTTGGACTTCGTGATGGCGCCGACCACGGATGGACGGGGACTGCGCATCCGTCTGCTCAGCACGGGGCGCAAGCAGGCGGGCGGCTATGTGGCCGAGGTCGAGGCGCCGGAAGGCTATGCCGTCAACCTCGATTCGTCGATGGAGAAGTTTGTTCCCGCGGCGGTCCAGGCGGCGGCTGCGGCGTTTGGTACCCAGGCCTACGTTTCGGAGACGGACATCGAGGATCAGCACTGGTATCGCTTGCGCGTAGGTCCCTTCACCACCCGCAAGGAAGCCGAGCGGGTGCTGCAGGCGGCGCTCTCGAACTATCCGCGCGCCTGGTTGGCGATCAACGATGAAACCGCGGATCTGAGCGCAACGCAGCGCGCCAGTGTGGCCTCGGTGGCCGCCGGTGGACAGACCGATGCGTCGCTGCCTGATGAGCAGCGCCAGCAGCTGCTGCGCGATGCGCGCAGTGCGCTTTCGCAGCGCCAGTATCCGCAGGCCGTCGAACTGCTGACGCGTCTCTTGCGGCAACCGGAGTATCCCGGCCGCGCCGAGGCGCAGGAGCTGATTGGTCTGGTGCGCGAGCGCGCCGGACAATTGGCGCACGCCAAGGCCGAGTATCAGGAGTACCTGCGGCGCTATCCCGCCGGTCCTGCGGCAGCGCGCGTTCGCAGCCGACTGCTTGCGCTGGCGACGGCCGCGCAAAGCCCGCAGTCGCCCGGTGAATTCGGCGCCGCGCCGCCCCAAAGCACTTGGAGCATGGCAGGAAGCGGCTCACTGGGCTATCAATACGGTCAGGATCAGCTCAGCAATGCCGGGCCCGGCAGCACCACCACCTCCCTGAACGCCTTCCTGGTCTATGGCGATTGGCTTGTGCGCGACCGCGGCGAGCGCTACGACTTCACGGCCCGGGTCAATACGGGCTACACGGCCAACATGGTGCCCAATACCGGTGGCAGCCAGGACCGCACGAGCGCAGCGTATCTCGAGCTCAGTGACCGCGTGCTGGGATTGACCGGTCGGGTGGGGCGGCAGTCGCTGGCCAGCGAAGGTGTCATTGGCTTGTTTGACGGGATCTATGTCGGCTATCAGGCGGCGCCCAAGCTGACCTTGAGCGCCGCGGCCGGCTTTCCGGCGTACACGAGCTACTCGCAAGTATCCAGCCAGCAGAAATTTGGCACCGTCACCGCCGAGTTTGGGCCGTTCCGCCAGGCCTGGGTATTCGATGGATACTTGTTCGATGAGCAGAACGCCGGTGCCACCGAGCGACGCGCAGTGGGTTTTCAAACGCGCTACTCGATGCCGGGCCGCTCGGCGGTGCTGCTCGCGGATTACGACGTTGCATTCCGGAAGCTCAACTCGGCGACTCTGATCGGCAATCTCGGCGTGGCGCAGCACTGGGTTGTGGGCTTCTTTGCCGATCACCGCCGCAGCCCGCTGCTCGAGCTCAGCAACGCACTGATCGGCCAGAATGCTCCCGACCTAGTGTCGCTGCAGAGCGAATTCACGCCGTCCCAGATCAGGCAGCTGGCGCTGGATCGCACGGCCACGAGCGATGCTGTCACGCTGTCGGCGACACATCCGCTCGGCGAGCGCTGGCAGTTCATGGGCGATCTGTCGCTGCTGCGGCTCGGCGGCACGCCAGCCTCCGGCGGGGCTGCGGCCACGCCATCGAGCGGACTCGATAAGAATGCCACGCTGCAGATGTCCGGTACGAGCCTGTTGCAGGCCGGTGACCTACATTTCTTCGGCGTGCGCTACGATGATTCACCGGCCTCGCGCAGCACGACGCTGTCATGGGATGCGCGCTTCGTGCTCACCGGTGCCTGGCGCTTCGGTCCTCGCTTCAGCGTCGAGCGGTTGAGCGATCCGGCGCTCGGCGGCACGCAGATGCTGTATCTGCCCGAGCTGCGCAGCGACTGGACCGGTCGGCGCTCGGTGTTCGAGTTGATCGGTGGTTACCAGCTACAGCAACAACAGCTTTTGCCCGGCCAGCCGGTAAACAGCGCGCAGGACGCGCGGCATCTGTACGTATCGGCCGCCTATCGATTGCGCTTTTGAACCGGCGGGCGCGCGTTATAGTGGCGCCCTGAGCCAACCTTCCTGAATCAGGAGATTCGTACGATGAAACAACTTGCGCGAGCGTGGCCGGTAGCGGCCGCGACGATTACCCTGTTGACGGCATTGATTGCGGTGCCAGTGGTGGCTCTGGCCGCCGGTGCCGCTAAGGCCGCCGGGCCGCAGGCGGCGGCCGGTGCGACTGCCGTGCCGAGCAGCGAAGACGACAAGACGCTGTACGCGCTCGGCGTCCTGATCAGCCGCAGCCTCGATTCCTTCCAGCTCTCGAGCGCTGAATTCAAGACCGTGCAGGCGGGCCTGATCGACGGCTTCAATCGTCGCCCAAGCGTAGACGCCGATGCCTACAACACCAAGGTGCAGGCCCTGCAACGCACGCGAATCGCTGCGATCGATCAGAGCCAGAAGGCCGCTGGACAAGCCTATCTCGATAAGGCCGCGGCGCTGCCTGGTGCGCAGAAGACCTCGACGGGGCTGGTATACATACCCGTCACCGCAGGCACGGGGTCGACTCCGGAGCACGGCGATCGCGTGAGCGTCAACTACGAGGGTAAGCTCATCGATGGCACGGTGTTCGACAGTTCGGCGAAGCATGGCGGCCAGCCGGTGACATTAAACGTCGGCGGGGTGATCCCCTGCTGGAGCGAAGCCCTGCAGCTCATGAAGGTGGGCGGCAAGAGCCGCGTGATCTGTCCATCGAGTCTGGCATACGGCGATCGCGGCGCGCTGCCGACGATCCCGCCCGGAGCGACCCTGGAGTTCAGCATCGAGTTGGTGGACATACCGCCCAAGACCGCGCTGCCGCCGCCGGGTGCCACGGGATCGCCCCCGAGCGGCGGCGCCGGCGGCACCGGCCCGAATTGAGCCGCGCAGCGCCGCCTTCATCAAGTGTTGATGGCGACGATGCGCATCGACAGATCGATCGCGGTCACGTGTTTGGTCAACGAGCCGACCGAGACGAAATCCACGCCGGTCTCGGCCAGCGCTCTGACGCCCGGGAGCGTAACGCTGCCCGAGATTTCGAGCAGTGCAGGGGGCTCATGGGCGCGATTCAACGCGACCGCGGCGCGCACCCGCTCGATCTCAAAATTGTCGAGCATGATGATATCGGCGCGCGCCGCGAGGGCCTCCCGCACCTGCTCGAGGGATTCGGCTTCGACCTCCACCCGCACCCCGGGTGCGGTTTGGCGCGCCGCGGCTACCGCGGCGGCGATCGAGCCGGCGGCGGTGATGTGGTTCTCCTTGATGAGCACCATATCGAACAGGCCGAGACGGTGATTGGTGCCGCCGCCGCAGCGCACCGCGTACTTTTGCGCCGAGCGCAAGCCCGGAATGGTCTTGCGGGTGTCCAGAATCCGACAGCCGGTACCGCGGACGGCCTCGACGTAGCGCTGCGTAACGCTGGCCGTGCCCGACAGGAGTTGCAGGAAGTTCAACGCGGTTCGCTCGCCGGTCAGCAGCGCGCGCGCCGGCCCCTCCAGCTCGCAGAGCGTCAAGTCCGCCGCGATGCGGCAGCCGTCGGCAAAGTGCCAGTGAGGCCTGACCGCGGAATCGAGCTGGCGAAAGGTTTCATCGAACCAAGCGGTTCCACACAATATCGCCGGCTCACGACATAAGAGGCGGGCGCGCGCTTGCGTACGCTCGGGAATCAGGCCGGCCGTGATGTCTGCGCGCCCAATATCCTCGCGCAACGCGCGCGCGACTTGTTCGGGCAGGTCTGGGGGCAGCGTGTTGTTCAGAGTGGCAGCGGGTGATTGGCCGCACCCATGCACAGCAGCAACGGGATCGACAGCACGAAATTCGAGCGCGAAACGAGGCTGGCGAGCTTGCGCGCCTTGGCCTTCTGCTCATCGCTCGCGGCGACCAGTCCTAAGATCTTCTTCTGATTCGGCCAGATCAGTACCCAGACATTGAACAGCATGATGGTTCCCAGCCAGCCACCGATGCCGATCACGAGCCCGTAATGCTCCTGCCCAAGATGGCCCAAGCTCACGGCGTTGCCGAAATTGTTCGCGCGCACCAGGTACCAGATTCCCGTGAGCCACGTGAGCACCGCCGCCCAGCGAAACCACAGCAGGGCGCGCGGCGCGATGTACTTGGTGACGCCGGCGCCGCCGGGGCCGCCCTTATCGGCGGCGGCGGCCGCGAGGCCGGGTATCTGGACGACATTGAAGTAGTTCAACAGGCCGATCCACATGACGCCGGCGACGATGTGGATCCAGACCACCAGACCCAGCTCGGAAAAGGCCGTGGATTGGATCGCAATACTGAGGATGAGCGCGAGAACGATGCCGCCGATAAGCGCGCCGCGCACGGAGTTGAGCGGGTTCATGTCAGTCCTCGCATAAGTTGTTGTTGTATGCGACTGCACAATTGAAAGCACTTGGAAGAATAGGCCTGAGTCCCCCATAATTCAATCAATAGGTCACCCTTTCAGGAACAATCAATGGACGTCAACGATCGGATACGTAAAGAGCTCAGCGCCGCACCCGTGGTGCTGTTTATGAAGGGCACTCCGGAATTCCCCCAGTGCGGATTTTCGGCTCAGACCGCTTCGGCGCTGCACCACCTGGGCGCGCAGTTTCACCACGTCAACATCTTCGAGGATCCTGAGTTGCGCGAGGCGCTTAAGCGATTCTCGAACTGGCCGACCTATCCGCAGCTTTACATCAACGGCGAGCTGGTCGGCGGCTGTGACATCGTGCTGGAGATGTACCGCAACGGCGAACTCAAGCAGGCGCTCGAGAGCGCCGGGGCGGTGACTGCCTAGTCCTCTTCGGGCTCTGCCGGCCCGCGTGTTAACGGAGCCCAGCCGAGCGTGAGGGCTTGCTGTTGCGCGCGCGCAAAGCTTGCGGCGAGCTCGTTGCAAATCAAACAGAACAAGTCGCCGGTGCGCTCGGCATCGTAGGCGGCCGAATGCGCTAAGGACTTGTCCCAGGGCAGACCGGCCACGGCGGCTGCCTTTGCCAATACGGTCTGACCGAGAGCCGCGCCGGCCAGAGTGACCGTATCGAAGCTCGAAAACGGATGGAAGGGATTGCGCTTCAGTCCGGTCCTGACCACTGCGGCATTGAGAAACGCCAGATCGAAGGATGCGTTGTGACCCACGAGCACCGCGCGCCGGCAGCCGTGAACGCGGATCGCACTGCGGATCGCGCGAAAGATGCGCTGCAGGGCGTCAGCCTCGTCGATGGCGGGTCGCAGCGGATGCCAGGGGTCGATCTTGTTGACCTGCAGTGAGGCCGGATCGAGACGCGCGTTCTCGAACGGCCGCACATGGTAGGAGTGCGTTTCGCCGCGATAAAGACGGCCGTTGGCGTCGATTTCGATCAGAACCGCGGCGATCTGCAGCAGCGCGTCGGTGCTGGCCTGGAATCCTCCAGTCTCGACGTCGATCACGACGGGTAGAAATCCCCGGAAGCGCCGCGCCATCAGCGGCACCGGCACCGATTCAGAGGCAGACGCGGGCGCCGGCGCGGGCGCTGGCGCTGGTTCCCCAGCTTCAGCGCTCAGAGGTTGCGGCGCAGTCTCGGGCGGAGCCTCCGGAGGGGCTGCGCTCATGCGGCACCCTGCAGACGCCAGGCGACGCTATCGCCGGCGCGCAGCGGCACGAGTTCCGCCGCGCCGAAGGCATAACTTGCGGGCACGGTCCAGCGTTCCTTGACGAGCGTGATCGACTCCGTATTGCGCGGCAGACGGTAGAAGTCGGCGCCGTATTCGGCGGCGAAACCCTGCAGACGCGGCAGGATACCCTGCGCCTCAAAAACTTCCGCATACAATTCGAGCGCTGCATGCGCAGAGAAGATACCTGCGCAGCCGCAGGCGCTTTCCTTCGCTTGGCGCGCGTGCGGTGCGCTGTCCGTGCCGAGAAAAAACCGCGGGTTTCCCTCGGCCAGCACCTCGAGCAGGCTCAGGCGGTCCGGTTCGGTCTTCAGCAGAGGCAGGCAATAGTGGTGCGGGCGCATGCCACCATTAAACAGCGCATTGCGATTGAGCAGCAGGTGCTGCGGCGTGACGGTTGCCGCGACGCCCGGACGGGCGCTGCGTACGAATTGGACGGCCTCACGCGTGGTCACGTGCTCGAAGACCACACGCAGCCGCGGCCAGCGCTCGCACAGCGGCGAGAGCACCCGCTCGATGAAGCGTGCCTCGCGATCGAATACATCGACTGCCGGGTCGGTAACCTCGCCATGGACCTGCAACGGCAGATCCAGCGCGCTCATGGCATCCAGGACAGGTTCCAACCGTGCCGGATCGGTGACTCCGGCATCGGAGTGCGTGGTTGCGCCCGCCGGATACAGCTTGCAGCCGACGATAGCGCGGCATTGGCTGGCGCGTGCGATCTCCTCGGCGCTGGTGCGATCGGTCAGATACAGACTCATGAGCGGCTGGAAGCTTGTACCGGGCGCAAGAGCGGCGCGAATGCGGTCGCGATAGGCCAGCACCTGCGCAGCGCTGATCAGCGGTGGCGTCAGATTGGGCATGACAATCGCGCGTGCGAAGCGCGCGGCGCTGAAGTGCAGCACCGCCTGCATCGCCGCGCCGTCGCGCAAATGCAGGTGAGCATCGTCCGGCCGCCGTAGCGTGAGCAGCTGGCTCATGCGAGGCGGCCAGTCATGCACAGCGCTCGTGCAGACGCTGCGACAACAGCAGTTCGAGCGCCCAGCGCACGCCGAAACCCGTGATTTCGGTCGCCACGTGCGCAAGGCCGCCGCGTCGCGTGGCCGATGAAAGGTCCAAATGCACCCAGGGCCGATCGCCGACGAAGCGCTGCAGAAAGCGCGCGGCCAGGATGTGATCGCCCTTGCCGTCGACTGCGCACTGCATTAGGTCGGCGACCGTGCTTTCCAGATCAGCGTCGAAGTCTTCATCGAGCGGGAAGTTCCAGACTCTCTCGCCGCTGCTGCGGCCGGCAGTCAGCAAGGCATCGGCGAGCTCGGGGCGGTTGGTGAAAACGCCGCTGTACCGCTCGGTCAGCGCGTGGACGCAGGCGCCGGTCAGCGTCGCGAAATCGATAATCAGCTTCGGTCGCGTGCGTGCCGCCAGCGCCAGCGTATCGGCGAGTACCATGCGCCCTTCGGCATCGCTGTGGACTACCTGGATGGTGGTGCCATTGCAGGCGCGCACGACTTCTTGCGGCCGATAGGCTGTCGGCCCGGTATTGTTCTCGCTGATGGCGAGCCACGCGTCGGCCGCCACCTCGGCCTTCAATTCCGCCAATGCCACCAGGCTCGCAAGCGCTACGGCGCTGCCGGCCATGTCCGTGTGCATATCGAGCATCGAGCGGTGGGTCTTGAGGTTAACGCCGCCGGTGTCGAACACGATGCCCTTGCCCACGAGCGCGACGTCCGGCGGCCGCCGGGCGGAGCGGTGGCGGCCCGCTGCGCGCCAACGCAGATGGGCGATCCCGGCGGTACGGGCGGCGTTGCCGCGCGCCACGGCGAGGAACGCGCCGGCGCCCAAACGCTCGAGCTGCGCCTGCGAATACCAGTGAAGCTGCAGAGAGTATCGGCGCGCAAGCTGCCCGATCAGTCGCCGATAGGCATCGGCATCGAGCTTGTTGGGCGGCAGCGCCGTCAAGGCACGCGCGAGGTTGCCGGCGCGCGCGCTGGCAGCGATGCGCGCGAGCGGCAGTGCAGGGGGCGCGTACAGCGCAACCGATTCCAGCCGCCAGGGCTCGGGCGGTTTGGTACGGAAGTGAGGCAGAGCGAAACTATCGGCCCAGAGGGCGGTCAGCGCGGCCTCGCACCACGGCGCTGCGTCGGGCAATGAGTCGCTGATGATGAGCCCCAGACGAGCTGGCCGGCGCGAGCTGATCTCGCGTATGAGTCGGCCCGCGAAACTGAGGCGCTCGAAGCAGTTCGCCTGCGGCTTGACGAAGCCGAGCACGGCCTGCGTCTGGCGTGAGTTGCCGAGAGTTGCGGCCTGCGATTTGAGCGCGGTCGGTTTGGCGCGGTCGCGCAACCCGCGCCACAGCGCTGGTTCGGGCAGTCGCGACCAAAGCGAGGTCTCGCTCGTAGCAGCGAGTACCAGCAGGGCGTCGAGGGCCGCCGCGGAGCGTCGTCCTGGGAGGCTCGAATGATGCTCGAGCCGCGCGAGGGTGACATCGGGCAGCGTCGCTGCGAACAGCGCCCCTGGCCGCCCGTTGTGCTTGACCATGCTAATGGAATTCTTGGATCATGCCGGCCGCTCACGCAGGAGCGATGCGGCAAGCATCCTAACACAGCGCCGCTGGAGGAATTTCCTTTGGCCCCTGCGCCGCGCGCGTCGCAGGCGGTCAGAGTCGGAAAGCACTAGAATCGCAACATGAATGACGTGACCCGCCCCTCGGATCTGGACCCGGTTGAAACACGCGAATGGCTGGCGTCGATCGATTCGGTGCTGCGCACCGAAGGACCTCAACGCGCACATTACCTGCTCGAGAAGCTGATCGATCATACGCGCCGCTCAGGGGTGTATCTGCCGTTCCGGCCCAACACCGCCTATGTCAACACCGTCGCGGTCACTGCACAGCCTGAGTACCCGGGAGACCGCGCGCTCGAGCGCCGCATCGAGGCCTACATTCGCTGGAATGCGATGGCGATGGTGGTGCAGGCGAACCGCAAATCGAGCGAGTACGGCGGCCATATCTCGAGCTACGCCTCGTCGGCGACGCTGTACGAAGTTGGATTCAACCATTTCTGGCGCGCGCCGAGCGCCTCGCATCCCGGCGACCTGGTCTACATGCAGGGACATTCCTCACCCGGCATCTACGCGCGCGCCTATCTCGAGGGACGGCTCACGGAGGAACAGCTGAGCCGGTTTCGACAGGAGGTAGGCGGCAAGGGACTGTCCTCCTATCCGCACCCCTGGTTGATGCCGGATTTCTGGCAATTCCCCACCGTGTCGATGGGGCTCGGACCGATGATGGCGATCTACCAGGCCCGCTTCATCCGCTATCTCGAGAATCGCGGCCTGGTCGCTGCGTCGGACCGCAAAGTCTGGGCATTCTGCGGTGACGGCGAGATGGATGAGCCTGAATCGATGGGCGCGCTCACGATGCCGGTGCGCGAGCAGCTCGATAATCTGATCTTCGTCATCAACTGCAATCTGCAGCGTCTGGACGGTCCCGTCCGCGGCAACGGCAAGATCATCCAGGAGCTCGAGGCAGCCTTTCTCGGCGCCGGCTGGAACGTCATCAAGGTCATCTGGGGTTCGCGCTGGGATCCGCTGCTGGCACGCGATACCGGCGGCAACTTGCAGCGGGTCATGGAGGGATGTGTCGACGGCGAATATCAGAATTTCAAGGCCAAGGGCGGTGCGTACACGCGCGAGCATTTCTTCGGCAAGGACCCCGTGCTCAAAGAGATGGTTGCCAACATGTCCGATGACGACATCTGGTATCTCAATCGCGGCGGGCACGATGCCCGCAAAGTGCACGCGGCGTACGATGCCGCCGTGCGCTCGCAAGGGCAGCCGACCGTCATCCTGGCCAAGACCGTCAAGGGTTTCGGACTCGGCAAGAGCGCCGAAGGCCAGATGGTCGCGCATCAGCAGAAAAAGCTCGATGACAATGCGCTCAAGGAGCTGCGCGATCGATTCAATATCCCGGTCTCGGATGCCGACATCGCCGGCCTACCGTTTCGCAAGCCGGCCGAGGACAGCCCGGAAATGCGTTATCTGCAGGCACACCGCCGGGCACTGGGCGGCTACTTGCCGGCGCGCAAACCCTCTGCTCCGGCGCTGGTCGTGCCGCCGCTCGAGGCATTCCGCTCGGTGCTCGAGGGTAGCGCGGATCGCGAAATCTCGACCACCATGGCGTTCGTGCGCATTCTCACCGTGTTGCTCAAGGACAAGAGCATCGGTAAGCACATCGTGCCGATCGTGCCGGATGAGGCGCGTACTTTCGGCATGGAGGGGCTGTTCCGTCAGATTGGCATCTACTCGGCGGTCGGGCAGCTCTATACGCCCGTGGATGCCGAAACGTTGATGTCCTATCGCGAAGACAAGAAGGGCCAGATGCTCGAGGAGGGCATCAACGAGGCCGGTTCAACCTGCTCCTGGATCGCGGCCGCGACCGCCTACGCCAACCATGGCATCAGCATGGTGCCTTTCTATATCTACTACTCGATGTTCGGGTTCCAGCGCGTCGGCGACTTCATCTGGGCCGCGGGCGACATGCGCGCGCGCGGTTTCCTGATCGGTGCGACGGCGGGGCGCACCACGCTGGCCGGGGAGGGACTGCAGCATCAGGACGGACACAGTCAACTGGTGGCGACCACGCTGCCGAGCTGCCGCGCGTACGATCCCGCCTTTGCCTATGAGCTCGCGGTGATCATCCAGAACGGCATGCAGCGCATGTACATCGACAACGAAGGGGTGTTCTATTACATCTCGGTCATGAATGAGAACTATGCGCAGCCGGCCATGCCGGACGGCGCGGAAGCCGGCATCGTCAGGGGCGGCTATCGGTTTCGCAATGGCGCGCCAGGCGATGCGCGTGCGACGCTGCTCGGCAGCGGCACGATCCTGCGCGAGTGCCTGGCCGCAGCGGAGCTGCTGGAAAAGGAGTTCGGCGTTGCGGCCGATGTGTTTTCGATCACCAGCTTCAGCGAGCTGCGCCGCGAGGCGCTCGAATGCCAGCGTTGGAACCTGCTGCATCCGGCCGAGACCGCGCGCGTGCCGTATGTGCACAGCCTGCTCTCGCAATGCCAGGGGCCCATCGTCGCCGCTACCGATTATGTGCGCAGCGTTCCGGATCAGATCCGGCCGTGGATCGGCGCGCCGTTCATCTGTCTCGGCACCGACGGCTATGGTCGCAGCGACGCGCGCGCCGAACTGCGTCGCCATTTCGAAGTCGACCGCGACTTCATCGCCCTGGCCGCCTTGAAGGCGCTGGCCGATGCCGGACGCATCGAGCGCAACGTCGCAATCGCCGCGGTGCAGAAGCTCGGCATCGATCCGGGCAAGGCCGATCCGCTCACCGCCTGACATTCAAGGAATCGCCTTGGCGTCTAAAGAAATACACGTGCCCGATCTGGGCAGCTTCAAGGACGTGGCGGTCATCGAGGTGCTGGTACGGCCCGGGGACACGGTGCAGGTGGATACGCCGTTGCTGACGCTTGAAACCGAGAAGGCGACGATGGATGTGCCGTCCCCGGATGCCGGCGTCGTCGAGACGCTGCACGTGCAAAAGGGCGCGCGCGTGTCCGCTGGCAGCCTGATCGCAACGCTCAAGCTCGCGGATGCTGTCGCGACACCCGCGGCCGTTGCCACACCGACGGCCATTGCCACGCCGGTGACCGTTGCCACGGCGGCTGCGGCCGCGACGTCTGCCGCTCGTGGCACTCCGAGCGCCGCCGCCGCTGCGGCTACCTCATCGCCGACAGCCCGGCCCGCGGCGGCGTCAGCGCCGAGCGAATCGATTGCTGCCGACGACACCCTGCGAGCGCCGGCCCTTCTGAATGCGCCTTCGCCTGCAGTGAGTGAAGAAGGAATCGCGCGCGCCCACGCCAGTCCGTCGGTGCGAAAATTCGCCCGCGAGCTTGGCGCCGATCTGTTGCGCATCCGGGGCAGCGGGCTCAAAGGCCGCATCACTGAAGAGGACGTCAAGGCGTACGTCAAATCCGCGCTGGCCGGCAATATTGGCGCTGCCGCTGATTCCAATGCGGGTGGCCCCGCCGGCCGCGCTTGGCCCACTGTGCCGGCGCCGGATTTCGCGCAGTTCGGCCCGATCGAGATCAAGCCACTCAGCCGCGTGCAGCGCATATCCGGTCCGCGGCTGCATGCAAGCTGGGTCAATCTGCCGCATGTTACGCAGTTCGACGAGGCCGACATCACACAGCTCGAGGAGGCCCGCAAAGGGCTCAAGGCAGGCTCGGACGTCGCGGGAGTGAAGCTCACTGCGCTGGCCTTCATCGTGCGTGCCTGCGTCAAGGCGCTGCAACAGTTTCCGATGTTCAACAGCTCGCTCGATGCGCGCGGCGAGAATCTGATCTATAAGAATTATTTTCATATCGGTTTTGCGGCCGATACGCCGCAAGGCCTGCTCGTGCCGGTGATTCGCGACGCCAACCGCAAGGATATCTACGAGATTGCGCGCGATGTTGCCACCCTGTCGCAGAAGGCACGCAGCGGCAAACTCCTCGGCACCGACATGCAGGGCGGCAGTTTCACGATCTCGAGCCTCGGCGCTATCGGCGGAACCGGCTTCACCCCGATCATCAATGCGCCGGAGGTGGCGATCCTCGGCGTGTCCCGCTCGAGCCTGAAGCCCTTGTACCAGGATGGGGGCTTCGTGCCGCGTGTGATGCTGCCGCTGTCGCTCTCCTACGATCACCGCGTGATCGATGGCGTCAATGGCGCGCGCTTCATGAGCTTTCTGGTCGAGGCGCTCGCCGACGTCCACGGTCTGCTCGAGGCGGTGCCGTGAGCGTAACCGACGTCCTTTGTCCCGATCTCGGCGATTTCAATGATGTGGCGGTCATCGAGGTGCTGGTCAAACCAGGCGATGCCGTCGAGCTCGACACGCCGCTGATTACGCTCGAGAGCGATAAAGCAACCATGGATGTGCCGTCCTCAGCGGCCGGCACCGTGATGCAGTTGCTGGTCGGCCAGGGCAGCCGCGTGTCTAAAGGCACGCCGCTGGTGCGACTCGAGACCTCCGAGCAGAGCGCTGCGGCTGGGGTCGCAGCCCCAGCGGCGCCGGTTCCTGCACCCGCTGCAGCGCCCGCGTCAGCGGCCAGTGCCTCGAGCTCACCTGCGCCGCAAGCCTCGCGAAGTGCTGCACTGCTCGTGCTCGGTGCGGGCCCCGGCGGCTATACGGCAGCGTTTCGCGCTGCGGATCTGGGCCTGAAGGTCACCATGGTCGAGCGCTGGGATGTGCTGGGCGGGGTCTGCCTCAACGTCGGTTGCATTCCATCCAAGGCCCTGCTTCACGCCGCCAAAGTCATCGAAGAAGTGCGCGAGATGAGTGCGCACGGCATGGTCTATGGCGGACCCGAATTGGACTTCGGCAAGCTGCGCGTTTGGAAGTCCGGCATCGTCAAGCGGCTCACCGGCGGGCTTTCGATGCTTGCCAAGCAGCGCAAGGTCGAAGTCGTGCGCGGCACTGGGCGCTTCCTCAGCCCGCACGTGCTCGAAGTGGCCAATGGCGAGCGCAGTGAGCGCATTCGCTTCGAGCAGTGCATCATCGCCGCGGGCTCCGAATCCGTGCGGCTGCCGTTTCTGCCGCCCGACCCGCGCATCATTGATTCCACCGGTGCGCTCGAATTGCCGCAGAATCCAGCAAAGTTTCTGGTGATCGGCGGCGGCATCATTGGTTTGGAAATGGCGTGTGTATATCACGCACTCGGAGCAAGCGTCAGTGTCGTGGAGCTCACCGGACAGCTCATACCGGGTTGTGATGCGGACCTCGTGCGCCCGCTCGAGAAGCGCATCCGAACGCGCTACAGCGAGATCCTGCTCAACGCACGCGTGGTCGGCGCGGCGGCCGCGAGCGAGGGCCTAGCGGTCACGATCGAGGCGCCGGGCGGGGAGCGCAGCACCCGAACCTATGATCACGTGCTGGTAGCGGTCGGCCGCTCGCCCAACGGTAGCCGCCTCGCGGCCGAGCGTGCCGGCGTACAGGTCGATGCACGCGGCTTCATCGCCACCGATAAGCAGATGCGCACCAACGTGCCGCATATCTTCGCAATCGGCGACATCGTCGGGCAACCCATGTTAGCTCACAAGGCGACGCACGAGGCCAAGGTGGCCGCGGAAGTCGCGGCCGGTATGAAGAGCGGCTTCGATGCGCGCGTGATTCCGTCGGTGGCCTATACCGATCCCGAGGTGGCCTGGGTGGGTTTGACAGAGACCGCGGCCAAGGCCGAGAACATCGAATTTGAGAAAGCCGTTTTTCCATGGGCCGCGAGCGGCCGCTCGCTGTCGATCGGACGCGACGAAGGTTTCACGAAGCTGCTGTTCGATCCGAAGAGTCATCGCCTGCTCGGCGGCGGCATCGTCGGTACCAATGCCGGTGAGCTCGTTGCCGAGGTCGCGCTCGCGATCGAAATGGGAGCCGATGCCGTCGACGTCGGCTTGACGGTGCATGCTCATCCGACGCTGTCGGAGACGGTCGCCATGGCCGCCGAGGCCTTCGAAGGCACGCTCACGGACCTCTATCTGCCGAAGAAACGCTGAGGCGCTCGGAGTGCTGCGAGCCGCCCTCGCCCGAGGGAGTGGACGCCAGCGGCGCGGCGGTGATCCGCGGCCGTTCGTAGCGTGGGAACTTGACGCGAAAACAGCTGCCGCGACCGACTTCGCTATCGACCTCGATCTGGGCGCGATGAGCGACGCAGATCGACCGCACGATCGAGAGCCCCAGGCCGGCGCCGCCGTCCTCGCGCGAGCGAGCCGCATCGACGCGAAAGAATCGGTCAAAGATGTGCGGCAGAGCGGCGGCAGGAATGCCGATGCCAGTATCTCGCACCTCGAGCGCATCGTACGACTCGCGCCGGATGGTTTGCACGCTGACGGTGCCTCCGCGCGGCGTGAAGCGGATGGCGTTATCCAGCAGATTGACGATGATCTGCTTGAGCCGACCAAGATCGCCGCGCACCAGCGTGGAATGCAACGCCGAGGCTTCGAGCTGGATGCCGCGATCTTCCGCCATGAGGCGCATCTGCTCCGCAGTCCCGGCCGCGAGCTCGGCTAAGTCGACATCGACCCATTCGCGCTGTGCCTCCCCGACGTCCAGTCGCGATAGATTCAGCAGGCCGGAGACCAGGTGCTCCAGCCGCGCCACTTCTTCCAATACGCTGCCAATGCGCTCGCGCAGCTCGCGCGCGATCCCCGCGGTCCCGACGATTTCCTGCAGCTCCCCTTTGATGACCGTGAGCGGCGTGCGCAGCTCGTGCGAGGCATCGGCGAGAAAGCGGCGCGAAGTCTGCACCGAATCGCGCAACCGCGTCAGCATGTGGTTCAACGAGATCGCGAGTCGTTCGAGCGCATCGCCGCTCGCTACCACCGGCAAGCGGGCATCGAGATCCTGTACGATCATCTGCTCCGCGGTCTGCGCCATGCGATCCACCGGCCGCAGCGCGCGACCGACCAGCAGATAGCCACCGCCTGCCGCGCACGCGACCAGTACGGGCAGCAGCAGGCCCAGCAGGCTCAGTAGACGTGTCTGAACGGCTTCAACCGGTTCGAGCGAGGCGCCGAGCTCCACGAGGTAGCGTCCCGAAGCCGTGTTCAGCGGCGTTGTGCTTCCCATGAGCCATTGATGATTGGAGGTCTCGATGCGATGCGCGAGGCTCCTCGCCGGCCACGGGCCCGTGAGCGGCGGCACCTTTGCCGGATCGAAGCTGCGGTCGCCCGGCATGCCGGAGCGGAAGATCACTTCGCCTGGCGCGCGCGTCACGCGTACGAAGCGATTATTGAACTCGGGAGCGACGCGTGTCTCGATCGCCTCGGCGATGTCGGCCTGCGTGGAAACGGCGGAGACTTGCGCGAGGATTTGCTCGATCTGAGTGGATCGACGCCGCAGCGAATCAGCAAGACCGGCGCGCAGATACTGTTCCAGGCCATAGAACATGGCCGTGCCGACCAGCGCAAAGGTTGCGCTCAACAGCAGCGCGTACCAGACGGCAAGCCGGAAGGCGAGCGAGCGATGGTTCATTCGTGCCCAGCCTCGTGCGCGCTCTCGGCTGCACGCACGCAGTAGCCTATGCCACGCACGGTGTGGATGAGCTTGTCCACAAACGGCTCGTCGACCTTTCGGCGCAGGTATCGGACGTAGACATCCACGATGTTGGTGACGCCTTCGAAACTCTGATCCCAGACGTGCTCGAGGATCATCGTGCGCGAGAACACGCGGCCGGGTGAGGACAGCAGGTATTCGAGTACGGCGTACTCTTTGGCTGTGAGCTCGATGCGCTGGCCGTCGCGTCGCACCTGTTGGGTCAAGCGGTTCAGCTCCAGGTCGCCGACGCGCAGAATGTCGTTGTGTTCTTGCGGCGTACGGCGCAGCAGCGCCTTGATCCGCACGATGAGCTCGGCAAAGTCGAACGGCTTGGTCAGGTAGTCATCCGCCCCGGCCTCGAAATGCGCGACCTTGTCCTGCGTCGCATCCCGGGCCGTGAGCACGAGAACCGGCAGGGCAGAATGCGCCCGACGCACGCGCCGTAAGAGCTCGGTGCCGCTGAGCTGCGGCAGCATGAGATCGAGAATCAACAGATCGTACTGATAGGTGTCGAGATAGCGTTGGCCTTCGAGGCCATCGCTCGCGAGGTCGACCGCGAACCGCTCCGCACGTAGACCGCGCGCAACAAACTCTGCCAGCTTGCGGTCATCTTCCACAATGAGTAGTCGCACGGGTGATCACCTCGGGACACCATTTCATACGATTTCGATTAGAGTCGCGGTTAGCGCAGCATTAAGAAGCTCGCCTTTGGAAAGGGGCACTTTGAGACGCCGATATTGAGCGCAAACCCCTGCTACGCAAGGGCATCGACGGCGCTGTCAACAAACTGAGATATTCCCGTCTCACTCCTGTAACACAAGCGCAAGACACTGCACGCGCTGCGAGCGGCACCGGCGCCTGAATGACCGAACAGGGGAAGCGCCGACGGGTTGTGGAAGTGTGGCAATTTCACAACAGGTCCCCCAATTACAAGGAAGCGTATGAGTCCCTCAATAGTCGATCCCAGTTGCGCGAACTCATCGCGTGCGGCTGCTTGGCGTCCTGCTGCCATAACGTTACTCGTCGGCAGTGACGTAACGTCCGTCCATTGGAGTCAGTCTATCGCGATCACAATGAGACCGCCGACATCGGTTCGAACTTTGTACCAGCCGAACGAGCATATTTCGGAGTTTCGCGAGACCGCACGCCAGAGCCGCCTGTCCATTCTCGCGCAAGGCCCGCACACCGGCGCGATGAGTGCCGAAGGCTACCCTCCGCCCAACAATAGGAAGTCTCAATGAAATACGTCACCGGTGATCTCACTGCTCTGTTCACTACGCGCAACAAACTCTTGCGCGCCGCAATGTGCGCGTTTCTGGCCGGCGGGGGCTTAGCTGGCGCGACCCAGGCGAGCGCCCAAAGCACCCCGGCGAACGACCAAGCGGGCGTCGTGGCCAATAGTCCGATAAAGCCGACGAGTCCCAGTTGGCAGGCCGGGCCGCTGGATCTCACCTTCGGTGGCTTCACGGCCCTAGAATCCGTGTGGCGCAGCAGGAACGAGACGGCCGACATTGGATCGAACTACAACACTGGCATCCCCTTCGCCTATTCGTCCAACGCCCATCTGGACGAGTTTCGCGAAAGCGCGCGTCAGAGCCGCTTCGCACTGCTCGTAAAGGGTCCGGAGGGTGGCGGTTGGAGCGCGCAGAGCTACCTTGAGACGGACTTTCTGAGCGGAGGCGTGACCTCGAACTCCACTGAGAGCAACAGCTACACGCTGCGCATGCGCCATTTCTATGGAGTATTGCGTAACACTGATATGAATTGGTACCTGCTGGCCGGTCAGAGTTGGAGTCTTGCGACGCTTTCGACCAGCGGTACGTTGAATCCCCGTGCCGAGCAGATTCCCCTGACGATCGACGCGCAGTACGTCGTGGGCTTCAACTGGACGCGCAATGCGCAGCTTCGCTTCGTCAAGCTGCTCGGCGATAGCGCATCCTTCGCGCTCTCGGCGGAGAGTCCGCAAGCGAGCTTCACGGGTGGCACGCCCACAACCACGGTGATCAACAACCCCGGCGTTGGCGGCGGACTGCTGCCCAGCACGAACAACTATTCGCTCGACTTCGCGCCGGACGTGATTGCGAAATTCGCCATCGACCCGGGTTGGGGCCACTACGAGCTCTACGGCATGGGGCGCGGCTTCCGAGATCGCTACGAGCCGACCGCCGGCAGCGTCGCGGGTACCAACAATACGACCTGGGGCGGGAGCGTGGGCGCCGGGTTGATCCTGCCGCTGACCTCCCAGCTCTCGTTCCAGGCCAGCGCCCTAGCGGGCACCGGTATCGGCCGCTACGGCTCGGGGCAGCTGCCGGACGTCACCGTGCGGCCCGACGGGACGATCACGGCGATCAGGGAGAGGGACGTGCTGGTCGGCCTTGCGTTCAAGCCCATCAGCACGCTCACGCTGTATGCGTACGGCGGTGGCGAGCAGGCGGCCAGTGCGGCCTATACGAGCGCCACCGGCGTGCTCTACGGGTACGGCAATCCGGGGTACAAGAACAACGGCTGCTATCTGCTGACCGGTACCGCAGCGACCTGTGTCGCCAATACCAAGACCGACAAGCAGCTTGTCGTCGGTGAGTGGTGGAAGGCCTATCAGGGCGCGATCGGCAACTTCCAGATTGGTCTGCAATATACCTATACAGATCGCGTGGCCTTTCAGGGCGTCGGCGGGGCGCCCAGCGCCAACATCAACATGGGGTTCGCCTCGTTCCGCTACTACCCGTATCAGCGCTGATTCGCGCACGACAAGTAACCCGGAAGTGAGCTACCCAGCTGGGTAGCTCACGCTCAATCTTTTCAAAATCCCTTTAACCGCTCAGGGCGGAGCTCGGTGTAGCGCACGGTGTGCGTGATGTTCCTGTGCCCCTGGTATTGCTGGATCACGCGCTCGCCGGCGCGCGCCATTAATTTACGTACCGCCACCGGCGTCGGCGGCCCGCCGAGCTCGCTAACAAACAAATACGGTGAGCTGGGGTACTCGCGCTTAGCTCCCGTAAGGCGCGTAGCTCGGTTCCTCGAATCGGATGCGTCGAGGCAATTCCATGCTTGAGCCGCGCCACCGACGGCCGGCGTTGCCCCGCGTTCATGGAACGTGCAACAACTGCCATCGCCTCGTAACATAAGCGCTGCGCGAGTGCGGCGAGATCGCCGGCTTGCCGGCATGAGGCGGTTCGGCGGACCCTTAAGCGCAGGAGGCTCTGACAATGCATGATGCACGCAGCAAGCGCGGCGCATGGAGCTGGTGGTACCTGCTCTTCGTCATCCAGTTCGTTGCCGTTCTCTGGCCGCCCTTCTACAACGCAGCCGAGCCCTCCTGGATGGGCCTCCCATTTTTCTACTGGTATCAGCTCTTGTGGGTGATCTTCGGTGCAGTAATCACTGCAGTCGTCTATCTAGCCACCGAAGATTAGCTCGCGAAGAAGCGCCAAGAACATGCAGGAGGTGAACTGGATTGCGCTGAGCATTTTTGCACTGCTGTTTGGTTTCATCACCTGGTTGGGTTTTGCTGCCGCCCGTTGGCGCAAGGGCGATCTCGACTTGCTGCACGAGTGGGGACTCGGAGGAAGGCGTTTTGGCACGATCGTCACCTGGTTCCTGATCGGTGGCGATCTCTATACCGCTTACACCTTCATCGCAGTTCCCGCGCTCGCCTTCGGTGCCGGCGCGGTGGCGTTTTTCGCAGTGCCGTACACGATCGTGATCTATCCCTTCTTGTTCCTGGTCTTTCCCCGCCTCTGGCACGTCTGCCGCAAGCACGACTACATCACCGCGGGCGATTTTGTGCGCGGTCGCTTCGGCAATCGCTGGCTGGCGCTGGCGGTGACCGTCACTGGAATCGTCGCCACCATGCCGTACATCGCCTTGCAGCTTCTCGGCATCCAGGTCGTGGTCGGCGCGCTCGGCATCTCCGGGACCGGAGTCGCCGCCAATCTGCCGCTGCTCATTGCCTTCGTGGTGCTGGCCGCCTTCACCCATTCGAGCGGCCTGCGCGCGCCGGCATCGATCGCGATTGTCAAAGACATCCTGATCTATATCACCGCGTTCGCCGCCATCGTCGTCATTCCGATGGAGTTGGGCGGCTTTGGCAAGATCTTTGCGGCCGTGCCGGCGAAGAAGATTCTGCTGGCGGTTCCGGGAGCTCATACCACGGGTGCCTACAGCGCCTATGCGACCTTGGCGCTGGGCTCCGCGCTGGCGCTATTCCTCTATCCCCATTCTCTGACGGGCATCCTGAGCGCGAACAGCGGCCAAGCCGTGCGCCGCAATGCGGCATTGCTGCCGGGCTATTCGTTGCTGCTGGGCCTGCTTGCCCTGTTCGGCTTCTTCGCTATCGCCGCCGGGGTCGACAAGCTTCCAGAATACGCCGGTGGCTTCCAGCAGTTTGGCAACAACTTTGCGGTGCCGGCGCTGTTGCTCCATAGCTTCCCGGCCTGGTTTGTCGGCATCGCCTTTGCCGCCATCGGCATTGGTGCCCTGGTGCCGGCGGCCATCATGTCGATCGCGGCGGCGAATCTCTACACGCGCAACATCCATCGCGAGTTCATCAATAGGAACCCGACCGGGAAGCAGGAAGCGCAGATGGCGAAGTGGGTGTCGCTGCTCGTCAAGCTCGGTGCGCTGGTATTCATCCTGTTCGTGCCGACGCAATACGCCATTCAGCTGCAGCTGCTGGGCGGCATCTGGATTATCCAGACGCTGCCGGCCGTGATGCTGGGCGTCTATACGCGATGGTTCAATAGCTGGGCGCTGCTGCTCGGCTGGGCCGCCGGAACCTTCGCGGGCACGTCCATGGCCTTCGCGGCACACCTTACTCCAGCCTATCCGCTCGCGCTCGGCGGCTACACGTTTCCGGGCTACACCGCCTTCTATACGCTTGTGTTCAACCTGGTCGTGACAATCGTGCTGACGCCGCTGTTGAACCTGATGAGCGCGCGGCGAGTGCCGCTCGACGAGACCATCGCGGCGGATTATCGCGCCTGATGAGGCTTGGATCGCCGCTCGGGTAGACGGTAGTGACAATCGCGCGTCGGCCGCTGCCGCGCCGCCGCACCTGCAACCCGATCCATCGCGACGATGCTCCATGGCCGCCCGATCGGCTGCGGCTGTCGACGGCGCTATGACCGACCTGGTGCTGGTGAGGGCCGCTCAAGACGGTGAGCGCAGAGCGTTCGACGTACTGGTAACGCGCTACCACCCGAAGATGGTCAAGCTCGCCATGCGCTACGTGCACAATGCCTCCGACGCCGAGGACGCCGCCCAAGAGGCATTCATCGCGGCCTATCGAGGATTGCGCCGATTTCGCGGCGATTGCGCCTTCAATACCTGGCTGCACCGCATCGCCGTCAATTGCGCCAAGAATGTGCTCATGGCACGCACGCGCGAGGCGCGCCTGACCAGCCTGGATCTGCCGCGCGGCGATGATGACGCCGGCTTTCCCAAAAATCTGCGCGAGCTCGAGACGCCCGAAACACTCAGTCTCACCGACGAGATCCGCCGCATAGTAAACACGACGCTTGAGACTATGCCGGAGGGGCACCGGGTGGCGATCATGCTGCGTGAGATCGATGGCTTGAGTTACGAGGAAATCGCGGCAGCCACGGACATCCCGCTGGGCACGGTGCGCTCGCGGGTATTCAGAGCGCGAGAGATCATTGATCGCCATCTGCGCGCGGTCTATGACGGCGGACTGGGGCGTTGCGCCAGAGTTCGGGCCACTCCAGAGGTCGCGGCGTAAGCGATTCGGCACCCGCTCACAGTTCACGCCGGCGCGGGCGGAAGATGAGAAAACTTTAATCTCGCCCTCACGTATTTCTAATGTTGCTGTTATTCAATGCGGTTCCTGGCAGGAAACCATGCCGCTGGTCGGCAAGGAAGCATGCGACTCCTAATTGTCGAAGACGATCGCAAACTGGCGGATTTCGTGGCGCGCGGACTGCGCGCCGAGGGGTTCGCGGTCGATCTGGCGAGCGACGGCTACGACGGCCAGAGTTGTCTTGAGTCCTATCAATTCGACCTGCTGATCCTCGACCTCATGCTGCCGAGGATCAGCGGCACGGAGCTGTTGCGGATCGTTCGAAAGTCGAATCCGTCGCTGCCGGTGCTGGTGCTGACAGCGCGTGATGCCACTGAAGACAAAGTCAAACATTTCGAAGCAGGCGCAGACGACTACCTCACCAAGCCGTTCGACTTCGCAGAGCTGGTCGTGCGCGTCAAGGCGCTGTTGCGACGTACGCCGGTTGAGCGGACCGACGTGATACTGCTGTCGGATCTCGAGGTAAATCGCCTCACGCGGCAGGTGCGTCGCGCGGGTCAGCGCATCGAGCTCACGGGCAAGGAATATGCGCTGCTGGAATACCTGCTGACCTCGCCGAGCCGCGTGTTCTCGCGCACGATGATCCTCAATCACGTCTGGGATCAGAGCTTCGAAGGCGTCACCAACATCGTCGATGTGTACGTGCGTCATCTGCGACGTAAAGTCGACGATCCATTTCCCGTCAAGCTCATCCACACCGTGCGCGGAGTGGGTTATTGTGTGCGCGAGTCGCAAACGGCCGTGGGGCCTGAATAGCGATGAATCATCTCTCCCTGGCCTTGCGCCTCGCGGTCTGGTACGCGCTGCCGCTGAGCGGCAAATCCTCGCGCAGGCAGCCGCCGCCGTTTCCGCCGACCGCAGCGCGTTGATTTGAGGCACTGATTACATGTCTCTGGTCCGCTTCATGCTTAAGCATCCCTATACCGTGGCGGCGATGCTGATCCTCGTGTGCCTGCTCGGCATCGGTGCCGCGCTACGCATGCCAATCGACATTTTCCCGGAAATCAACATCCCGGTGGTCAGCGTTGTATGGACCTATAACGGCATGAGCGCGAGCGACATCCAGAATCGCATCCTGTCGCTGCATGAGCGGCAGATGGCCTCGCTGGTCGACGACATTGCCCGCATCGAAGCCACCAGCTACGTGGGTGTCGGCGTGGAAAAGGTCTACCTGCATGAAGGCGCCGACGTGAGCCGAGCGGTGTCGCAGTTGGCGAGCAGCGCCCTCGTGGTGCTCAAGTACATGCCACCGAACATCACGCCGCCGCTGGTAATCCGCTACGGCGCCACCGACGTGCCGATCATCCAGCTGAGTCTTTCGAGCAAGACACTGCCGGACACCAAGCTCAACGATCTGGGACAGAACACCATTCGACCGGATCTGGCCGTGGTGCACGGCGCAGAGGTGCCGCAGCCCTACGGCGGCAAGCCACGGGTCATCATGGCAGACTTGGATGCGCATGCACTGACCGCGCGCGGGCTGTCGCCGTCGCAAGTCAGCGATGCACTGCTACGCCAGAACGTCATTCTGCCGGCTGGAGACGTCAAGATCGGCAGCAAGGACTACGAGCTGTCGATGAACAACAGCCCCGACGTCATCGATACCATCAACTCCTTTCCGATTGCGCAGATCGACGGCAAGACCGTGTTCATGCGCGACATTGCGCACGTGCATGATGGCTTCCAGGTTCAAACCAATTCCGTGTCCGTCGACGGCACGCCCGGCGCATTGATCACCATACGCAAGACCGGCGGCGTCTCGACGCTGGCGGTGATCGACGGCGTGCGCGCGGCTCTGACCGAGATACGCAAGGTGATGCCCGAGAGCGTTTTGATCAAGCCGCTCTTCGATCAATCCATCTTTGTCAACGCCGCACTCTCCAGCGTCAAGCTGGCGGGGCTAATGGCCGGAGGTCTGACGGCCTTGATGATACTGCTGTTTTTGGGCAACTGGCGGCTGACGCTGATCATCCTGGCTGCCATCCCGCTCTCGATTATTACCGCCGTGCTGGTCATGTATACCGGCGGACAGACGCTCAACACCATGACGCTCGGCGGCTTCGCGCTTGCGGTCGGCATATTGGTGGATAACAGCACCGTGGTGATCGAGAACATCGAGCGGCACGTCGGGCTCGGCGAGCAGCTATCGGAGGCGATCATCAACGGCGCGAGCGAAGTTGCGATTCCGACTTTTCTGGCCACGCTGTGCATTTGTATCGTGTTCGTGCCCGTATTTCTGTTGCAGGGAACCGCGAAATATCTGTTTTCGCCGCTGTCGCTCTCGGTATGCGTGTCGTTGCTCGCGAGCCTGGTGTTGTCTTTCACGATGGTACCGGTGCTGTTCATGTATTTGATGCGTTCCCACTCGGCGGCCGGTCACGCGCCCGCAGCGCTCGAGACCGCCGGTTCGCCGAACACGGGGCAGGGCACCGCCGGGCAATCGGCTGCGGGGCTGCCGAATCCGGCACTGCACCGCAGCCGCAATCCGTTCATGCAGGTGCATCTGGCATTCAATCGCGGATTCGAACGATTTCGCGAGGGCTATCGCGATACGCTCGCCTGGACTCTGTCCGAGCCCTTGCGCACGGTACTGTTCTTCGCGCTGTTGATCCTCTGCTCACTGCTGCTGTTCCCGGCTCTGGGGCGGGATTTCTTCCCGCAGGTGGATGCCGGTCAGATGCGACTGCACGTGCGTACCCCGCCGGGTACCAGGATCGAGCAGACACAGCAGGAATTCGCGCAAGTGGAGAGCACGATTCGCGCCATCGCCGGTAACTCTCAGATCGATACCATCCTCGATAACATCGGCTTGCCTTACAGCGGCATGAACATTGCGCTGAGCGACTCGGCGACCATCGGGCCGATGGACGGCGAAATCCTGGTGTCGCTCACGCACAAGCACACGCCGACCGCGGAGCTGGTTGCGCGGCTGCGACGTGAGCTGCCGCAGCACTTTCCCGAGCTGAGCTTCTTTTTCCAGCCCGCCGATATCGTCGACCAGGTTTTGAATTTCGGTCAGCCGGCGCCGATCGACATCCGTATAGCCGGCCCGCACGCGGACGAGACCTATGCGCTTGCGAGCAAACTGGCGCGGGATCTGCAGCGCGTTCCGGGCGTCGTCGACTCCCACGTGTTCCAGGTTCCGAATGCGCCGACGCTCAATCTCGACGTGGATCGGGCGTTGGCGCAACAGCTCGGGATGCACCAGCGCGCCGCCGCCGCCGATGTCTTGATCACGACCAATGGCAGTGCTCAGAGCGCGCCGAATTTCTGGGTTGATCCACGTAACAGCGTCAGCTACCCGCTGGTCGTGCAAGTACCCACCTATCACATCAATTCAACGCACGACCTCTGGACGATGCCGCTGACGAGCGCTACGGGTGGCGCGGCGCGGGGGCAATTGCTCATGAATCTGACTACCTTCAGTCGTGGGGTTGCACCGCTCGTGCTCTCGCAGCTCAATATTGAGCCGGTGTTCGATGTCGATGCCGATGTGCAGGGCCGGGACTTGAATTCAGCCGCCGCGGACATCGTCAAGGTCATCGCCGCCGATCGACCGAACTCGGCCAGGGCAATCAATGTCGCATTGAGCGGACAGGTCGAGACCATGCGCGACAGTTATTCCGGCCTGTTCTCTGGCATGGCGCTCGCCGTGGTGCTTGTGTATCTGTTTCTGGTCGTCAACTTCCAGAGCTGGCTCGACCCTCTGCTCGTGCTTATGGCGGTGCCGTTCGCATTGGGCGGTGTGATGTGGATGCTCTACCTGACCGGTACGCATCTGAGCGTGCCGGCACTCATGGGTACACTGATGTGCATCGGGCTCACGACCGCCAATAGCATCCTGGTCGTGACGTTCGCCAACCAACGCATGGCGGCAGGCGATGATCCGCTGACTGCTGCCGCTACCGCGGGCTTCACCCGTATCCGCCCGGTGCTGATGACGGCAGGGGCGATGATCCTCGGCATGATCCCCATGGCTTTGGGCCTTGGCGAAGGCGGGGAGCAAAACGCTCCACTGGCGCGGGCCGTCATCGGCGGCCTGCTGTTCGCGACATTCGCCACGCTGGTATTCGTCCCGACCGTCTATCGATTGCTACGACGCCAAAAGCCGCCCTCTGACTCAGACTCTGCATCCGCCCCAGGAGATCCACTTGCCATCCAGTGACACAGGAGGCGCGCTGCAGCGCGCGGCTGGTGCCGTCGCAGTCATTCTTCTGCTGGCATTCCTGGCGATGCACTTGACCAAGCTGCATTCCGCTCGCTCGCTGGCGCGTGCCACGCAGACGGCGGTGGCGGCGGCGCCGGCGGTCGATGTGGTCGTGGTTCACAGCGGCGGCGCAGCTGCCAGCCTGTCGCTGCCCGGAGAGACGGCCGCCTGGTATGAGAGCACGATTTACGCGCGGGTCGACGGCTATGTCTCGAAGTGGTACGTCGATATCGGCGATCACGTCAAATCCGGCCAGGTCCTGGCCCTGATCGACACGCCGGACCTGGACGCCCAGCTTGCCGCGGCGAAGGCGAAGCTGCAGGTGGCGCAGGCACAAGTCAACGTCAAGCAAGCCGATGCGGTGTTTGCGCACAGCACCTACGAGCGCTGGCGGGACTCCCCCAAGGGCGTGGTGTCCGAGCAGGAGCGAGAGGATAAGAAGGCCGGCGATGCCGCCGCCGAGGCGCAGCTGGCCGCGGCGCGTGCGCAGGTCGAACTCGATCAGGCGGATGTCGACCGCCTGAGGGCATTTGAGCAATTCAAGCGCGTCACGGCGCCCTATGCCGGCACGATCATCGAACGGCGCATCGACATCGGTAATCTCGTGACCGCAGGCAGTTCGGCCAGCACCACATTGCTGTACCGCATGGTGCAGGATGACCCGATTCGGGTGTTTGTCGATGTGCCGCAGACGGCCGCAGCCGATCTCATGCGATCGGGCGCGCGCGCGCAGATTTTCGCCGATACCTTGGCCGGCGGGCCGCCGATTTCCGGGACCATCAGCAGAACCGCCGATGCGATCGATCCGAAAGCCCGCACGTTCCGCGCCGAGCTGGATATCCCCAATGCCGACGGGCGTCTGGTGTCGGGCCTGTACGTGCGGGTCGCGTTCCAACTCGAGAACAACGGCATGAGCCGGGTGCCGGCGGCGACGCTGGTCTTCAGTCCCACCGGTCCGACGGTGGCGGTGGTCAGTGCCGACAACACGGTGCGCTTCCGAGCGGTGACGATCGGACGCGACGATGGCGAGCAGGTGGAGCTGAGCACGGGCGTGTCAGACGGCGACAGATTGGTGCTCAACATCAGCAATCAGATTGCCGAGGGCGACAAGGTTCAAGTCGTTGCTCAAGACGGTGCACCCGCCCCGAGCGTGGCGATGCGAGCGCAGCCATGAAGGCAGCCGGAGCACTGGCATGCGCGGGCTTGGGCGCCTGGTTGGCTGGCTGCGCGGTCGGACCCAACTATCACGCGCCGCCGACCGGCGCCCCAAAGCATTTCATAAGCTCACCCGCGGCAGCAACGCCTGCCGGGACCTCGACGCCGATCGCCATCGACTTGACTCAATGGTGGCACGCCCTTGGCGACACGGAGCTCGATTCGTTGGTTGACCGCGCGATTCGCGCCAATCCCGATATCGAGATAGCGCTCACGCGTCTGCAGGAGGTGCGGGAACAGCAAGCGGTGCTGGTGGGCGATGCGTTGCCGCAAGTCGAGGTCAGCGCCGCCGCGGGCCGCGGTACCGGCAGCGACATGACGCGCGCTGGCGCCGCACCGGCGCTACGCACGGCGGACAACAAGGGTTCTCTGAACCAGATCAAACAGGTAGCCGGATTTGCCGCCACCTGGGAGATCGATCTGTTCGGCGGTTACCGCCGGGCGATCGAAGCGGGACGATATGACATCGAAGCGGCCGCTGCGGCCCGCAGTGCAGTGCTGCTGAGCGTCGTTGCCGATGTGGCGCGCAACTACGTCGATATGCGCGGATTGCAGGTGCACCTCGCGATCCTTCAGGAAAACATCGCGACCGCGCAGCAGTCGCGCGATTTCGAGCAGATGCGATACGACCGCGGCCTGACCAATGAACTGGATCTGCAGCTGGCCATTCGCGAGTTCGAGACTTTGCGATCCGAGCTGCCAGTGCTGCGCAGTCAGCTCGAAGCGACCCAATACAATATTGCGGCGCTGCTCGGGGAGTACCCCGAAAGCCTGGCCGCCGAGTTAGCCCCATCGGGCGCCTTGCCGGATCTACCGGAGGGCGTCGCGCCCGGATTGCCACTGGATGTGCTGCAGCGCCGGCCCGACGTGCGTGCAGCGCAGCGGCAGCTGGCGGCCGCCACGGCGCGCATCGGCGTTGCGACCGCCAATCTATTCCCGCACGTCGCGCTCAGCGGCGGACTCGGAACCCAATCGGCGAGCATCGGTGCCCACGGCAGCCACATTTGGGCGTTCGGTCCGGCCGTGTACTGGCCGGTGCTCGATTTCGGCATTTTGGACGCAATGGTCAACATCGCCGATCTGCAGGCGCACGAGCAGCTGGTCGCCTACCGCAAAACGCTCATCGATGCCGTGCAGGATGCGGACGGCGCGATCGCGAACTATTCGGCGCAGGTGCAGCGACTCGACAGTCTCGCCAACGCGATGCTGGCGAGCCAACGGGCGGTCACCCTGGCGCAGCAGCGCTACAACCGCGGACTGACCGATTATCTGAACGTGGTCGATGCGGAACGGCAGGAATACGGCCTTGAAGAGAACTATACCGCTTGCCAGCAGAGTGCCGCGGACGCCTTCATCTACCTCTATAAGGCGCTTGGCGGCGGCTGGGAGCAGTACCAGAACGTACCGCGCATCCGCCTGCCCGAACCGGCCGTGATCGCGGGGTTCCATCGATTGCTGAGCAGCGACGACCCGCAGCGATGACCCGGCGACAAAATCCTGCAGAAATTGGGCCTGGAGCCAATGCAAAGGAGGATCACTTGGACCTCAACGGACACAACGTGCGTCTGCGTATTTACATCGGCGAGGACAAGCGTCATGGCCAGCAACCGCTCTATGAGGCGATCGTGCTCAAGGCCCGTCAACTGCAAATGGCCGGCGCGACCGTGGTGAAGGGCATCGTCGGTTACGGCCGATCGACCCGACTCCATACCACGGAAGTGCTCTTCTCCGAGGATCTGCCGGTCGTCGTCGAGATCGTCGATGGGTACGAGAAAGTACAGTCTCTGGTCGCGCTGCTCTCAGGGATCAATCAGATTGGCCTCGTGACCTGTGATGAGCTCAACGTCTTGCTATATCCGCCCGTTCCCACACCCGCCGATCAAGCTTCCTCCGCATCGAGTAGCGGTACTCACAACCGTCTGAGCCGTTCGAGGTAGACAGCGTCCTGCGCCTGCAGGCCGCTGCTCTGCGCCTCGGACAGCACCGAGGCGAGCACCTCGATCATGCGATGTTCGGCGGCGTGCTCTGAGCCGGCGAGCGCCACTAGGCGTTGACGCAGGCGCGCGATGCCGGCCGGGCGGTCGGTGGCGATTTGTTCGCGCAGGGCCAGGTGCAGGCCGAGGTGGAGGAAAGGATTCTCGCGACCGCCATCGAGCGCGAATTCCTGCCGCAGGGCCGCCTCGTCCTGCAGCAGCCCGTGGTATTCCGGATGCGCGGCGATGACATCCGCGATCTGTGTCTCGAGCGCTTGCAGCGGCAATCCCTCGCGCCGCTTGCGCCAGACCTCTCGATAAGCGCCACGGAGTTGCTCGCGGCTCTCGTTGGCAAAAAAGCTCACGGCGCGCTCTTGTGCGGATATTCGCACCAGCGCGCGATCGGGCAGCGCGGACACAGCGGGGCTCGCGCCTTGCAGATATAGCGACCCAGCAGAATCAGCCAATGGTGCGCATCCTGCAGGAATTCTTTGGGAATGCGGCGCAGGAGCTCATCCTCGACTGCGCGCGGCGTGGCGCCGTGGGCCAGGCCGGTGCGATTGGCGACGCGGTACACGTGCGTGTCGACCGCGACCGTGGGCTCGCCGAAGCCGGTGTTGAGCACGACGTTGGCCGTTTTGCGGCCGACGCCAGGCAGTTGTTCGAGCGCCTCGCGGTCATGCGGTACGCTGCCGCCGTAGCGCTCTACCAGCAGGCGGCAGGTGGCCATGATATTGCGTGCCTTGGTGTTGTAAAGCCCGATGGTGCGGATATGGCGCTTCAGGCCGGCCAGCCCGAGCTCGAGCATGGCGGCCGGCGTCGGCGCGCGGCGAAACAGCGCTGGCGTCGCGAGATTGACGCTCTTGTCAGTGGCCTGCGCGGAGAGAATGACGGCGATCAGCAGTTCAAACGGCGTGCTGAATTGCAGCTCGCTTTTGGGATGGGGGTTGGCCGCTCGCAGATGGACCAAGATCTGACGGCACCTCGCCGGGTTCATCGCGGCGCCGGGCTGGGCGGCGGCGAGGGCTGCGGCGCTGCGCGCTTGCGCTCCGTGAGCAGCCGCGCGCGCTCGCGCCGGTGACTTTCGGCACGCGCACGCTGGCGTTCAAAGCGCGCGCGGTTGGCCGCAGCGCTCGGCGAGGATTGGTCTGCCGGGCGCGGTTGCAGCACGATGCAATCCACCGGGCAGGCCGCGAGGCACAGCTCGCAGCCATTGCAGTCGCCTTCGAGCACCGTATGAAGAAAATGCGGTGCGCCGAGAATCGCGTCCACGGGACAGGCGGGGAGGCATCGGGCACAGCCGATGCAAGCCTGCGAGTCGATCAAGGCCACGGCCGCGGGTTGCTCAGACCCGCAGCTTGGGTCGAGCGGCGTAACGTCGCGTCCGAGCAATGCGGCCAGCGCGGCGATGCCCCGACGGCCGCCCGGCGGACAGCGGTTGATGTCAGCCTCGCCCTGGGCCAGGGCTTGCGCATACGGACGGCACCCGCCGTAGCCGCAGCGCGTGCACTGCGTCTGCGGCAACAGCGAATCAATGCGTTCGACGAGGTCCGCGACGTTCAATAGCTGAAATTCAACTGCCCTTGGCTGCCAGAATACCCTGCTTCACCAGCGCGGGCACCAGCACGCGGCTGATATCCTCGGTGATGCTGTGGGTCGAGCTCAGGTCGACGCTGCGGGTGACGCCGGTCCAGATCAATCGGCCGCCCGACGCATCGACGTTGAAGATATCGGTTTGATAGTCGGCGCGATGCTCGGTCTCGACGTAACCTGGACCGTAAACGGTATCCCAATACCCGAAGTAGCGCCATCGCCAGCCGAATCCAACCCCTGCATCACCGGGCATCCAATAATTTCGTTGGCTCGCGCCGACGAAATGCGACGCCAGCACGCCGTCGAAGCCTTCACGGCTGGCGGTCGTCGCCAGCTCATCGGCGTTCGGCGCCTTGTGCGGAAACACCGCGTAAGAGGCTGTCGCCTGAACACCCTGACGCGTCAGGGCGACGACCATGCCGTCCTCCCAGAGGCGTCGCCTGCCGTCGTCCCTCTGTACGCCGACCACGAGTACTTTGTGCAGCGGTGGCCCGGCGTAGCTCGGATCCTTCCACCGATCGATCAGGGACGTACTGACGCAGCCGCTCAAACTCACCACAGCGACCCCGACCATGAGGGTCAACCGCCCGATTCTCGAGTGACTCGCTGAAGAAGCATCCATTGGAAGACCCTCCTGATGGCAGAATGCGCCACGAGCTGATTCGACCGCACTGCGAGATGTCATGTTCCGCACCTTGACGCCCATCGTCCGTGCGCTGCTTTACGTCAACCTGATCGCTTATGGGCTGGAATGGTTGACCGGCGGCGACCGCCTGCTCGAGGTCTTTGCGCTGTGGCCCCTGGGCGCCGACCGGCAGTACGGTGCTCCGCCATTCGAGCCCTGGCAGCTCGTCACCTACGCCTTCCTGCACGACCCCTCCAGCATATGGCATCTGCTCGGCAATATGTTTGCGCTCTACATGTTCGGCCCGGACGCCGAGCGCACCCTCGGAGCGCGCCGATTCACGATTTATTATTTTGCCTGCGTCATCGGCGCAGGACTGGCGCAGTTGTGGGTCGTCTATGCGATCGCGCCCGGCCCCTATGAGACCATTGGTGCCTCGGGCGGTATCTTCGGCCTGCTGTTGTTCTACGGTATGACCTTTCCGCGTCGGCAGCTGCTGCTGCTGTTTCCGCCCGTGCCCATGCCGGCATGGCTGTTCGTTACGCTGTACGGGATCCTGGAATTGTCGCTCGGGGTGTTCGGCCGAAGCCAGGGGGTGGCCCATTTTGCCCACCTCGGAGGCATGGCCACTGGCTTCGGGCTGATCCTCTTCTGGCGCAGCGTCCGCCGGTCCGACCGCTAGCTGACCTTCATCCCGGGCAGCGCACCCGCCGCCGGCTCGATCAGGAAGATGCCGCCGCCGCGCTCGCCGCTCGCGCACAGCACCATGCCCTGCGAGACCCCAAAGCGCATCCTGCGTGGTGCCAGATTGGCCACGACGATGACCTGGCGCCCGAGCAGCTGTTCGGGCTGGTAGGCCGCGCGGATGCCCGAGAAAACCGTGCGCCGTTCGGACCCGAGGTCCAGCGTGAGCCGCAGCAGCTTGTCGGAACCCTCGACCGTGGCGGCCTCGGCCACGCGCGCCACGCGCAGATCGAACTTGGAAAAATCATCGAGGGTCACGCTCGAGCTCGAGCTCGAGCTCGAGCTCGCGCTCGGGCCCGGCGCGGCCGCTGCAGCCGGCGTGGGAGCGGGCACCGCGGGCACTACGGCCGGCTCGAGCAGTGCCGCCACCGCGGCGGGATCGAGTCGCTTTGCCAGCGGCTCATACGGGGCCAGCGCGCGATTGAGCAGCGGCACGCGGATTGCCGACCAGTCATCCAGGCTCGTGCCCAGAAAAGCCGCTGCGGCCCGCGCGATGTGCGGCAGCACGGGTGCGAGGAAACTCATGAGCACGCGAAATAGATTCACGCCCTGCGTGGCGATGGCGCGCACCTCGTGGGCGCGCGCCGTGTCTTTGGCAAGCGCCCAGGGCTTGTGATGATCGATGTAGCGATTGGCGCTGTCGGCCAGCACCATGATTTCGCGCATGGCGGCAGCATATTCACGCCCTTCGTACATTAGGGCGATCGGTTCGGCGGCGGCCGTGAATTGCTCGTACAGCGCCGCGTCCGCCAGCGCCGGCGCGAGCCGACCGCCGCCGCGCTCGATGAAACCGGCGCAGCGGCTGGCGATATTGACGAGCTTGCCGATCAGGTCGGAGTTGGTGCGCGCGATGAAGTCATCGAGATTGAAGTCGATATCCTCGATGCCGCTGCCGAGCTTGGCGGCGAAATAGTAGCGCAAGGGCTCGGGCGGCAGACGCTGCAGGTAACGCTCGGCGGTGATGAAGGTACCGCGCGACTTCGACATCTTCTGGCCGTTGATCGTCAGAAATCCGTGCACAAACACCGCCGTGGGCCGTCGGTAGCCTGCGCCGTGCAGCACGGCTGGCCAGAACAGTGTGTGGAAGTAGCTGATGTCCTTGCCGATGAAGTGATACAGCTCGGTGGCGGTCTCCGATTTCCAGTAATCGTCGAACGAGGCACCGTGCACGGCGCGCCAGGCCTCAAAGCTGGCGATGTAGCCGATCGGCGCGTCGAACCAGACATAAAAATACTTACCGGGCGCATCCGGCACTTCGATGCCGAAATAGGGCGCGTCGCGCGAGATGTCCCAGTCCTGCAGGCCGGCTTCGAACCACTCGCCGAGTTTGGCGCGCACCGCCTGCTGCAGACTGCGGCCCGCCACGTACTCGCGCAGCATGGTTTCGAAAGCGCCGAGCTTGAAGAATAAGTGCTCCGACTCACGCCACACGGGCTTGCTGCCGGTAACGGTCGAGACCGCGTCAATCAGCTCGGCCGCTGTGTAGGTCGAGCCGCAGACCTCGCAGCTATCGCCGTACTGCTCGGGCGATCTGCAGCGTGGACATGTGCCGCGCACGTAGCGGTCCGGCAGAAACATCTGCGCCTGCTCATCAAAAGCCTGTCGCACCGCGCGACGGGCGATGCAGCCGGCGGCACGCAGCGCCTCGTAGAGTTCGCGCGTGAAGCGGCGGTTTTCATCCGAATGGGTCGAATGAAAGTGGTCGAAGTTGATCAAAAAGCCGCTGTAATCGCGCCGATGTTCCAGCGCCGCGCGCTCGATGAGTGCCTGCGGCGTCAGGCCCTCCTGCTGTGCCCGGATCATGATCGGCGTGCCGTGGGCATCCTCGGCGCAGCAGTAAAGACATTCGTGGCCGCGCATCTTCTGAAACCGCACCCAGACATCGGTCTGTACGGCCTCGATGATGTGGCCCAGATGCAGCGGGCCGTTGGCGTAGGGCAGGGCGCTGGTAACGAGAATCTTGCGGGCCATGAAAGCGCCTGTCGAGTTTGGAGCAGACCATTATGGCATGCGCGCGCGATCGGCGGCCAAGCCGGTTCAATTCTGGTCTTTGAGGGGCTCGAATTTTGCCTTGTTGATGCCCTTGCGGTAGGCCTCGCCGCCGCTGATGAGGCCGGCATCGAGCAGCTGCTGGATCGCGGTGTCCATCGTGCGCATGCCGAACTGTCCACCCGCCTGCATCGAGTTTTCGAGCTGATCGAGTTTGCCCTGGCGGATCAGATTGGCTGTTGCGGGGGTATTGATCAGGATTTCGAGCGCGGCCACCCGCCCGCTGCCGTCGGCCTTGCGCAGCAGCTGCTGGGAGATCACGCCGCGCAGCGAGGTCGAAAGCATGGTACGCACGTGCGATTGCTTGTCGGCCGGAAAGCCATTGACCAGCCGATCGACCGTTTGCGCAGCGCCGTTGGTATGCAGCGTACCCATGACGAGGATGCCCATTTCAGCGGCGGTGACGGCGATGCTCATGGTCTCCAGATCGCGCAGCTCACCGATCAAAATGACGTCGGGATCTTCGCGCAGGGCCGAGTGCAGGGCGGCGGCAAAGCTTGGCGCGTGCACGCCGATCTCGCGTTGGCTGATCAGGCACTTTTGACGCGGATGCACGAACTCGATCGGATCCTCGACCGTCAGAATATGGCCTTTGATACGCTTGTTGAGGTCATCGATCATCGCCGCGAGCGAAGTCGACTTGCCCGAACCGGTCTTGCCGGTCACCAGGATCAGCCCGTTGTTGGCGCGGCAGAGCTGTCGCACCGCTTGCGGCATGTCGAGTTGATCCAATGTCAGTGCCTTGGATGGAATGGCGCGCAGCACCGAGCCCATGCCATTGAGCTGGCGCATGACGTTGACGCGGAAGCGGCCCTTGCTCTCGAGCGTGTAGGCAAAATCGGCGCCGTCCTTGTGCTCAAAGCGTTCGGTGGCCTTCTTCGGCATGATCTCATACAGGCTGTCTTTGACGAACTCCGCGGTCAGTGGCTCGGCGCGCAGTGGCGAGAGCTCGCCATGCAGGCGAATGCGCGGCGGGTCGCCGGCGATGAAGTGCAGATCGGAGCCGTGTCGGCGCACGATCTCCTCGAGAAACTGATCGATCTGCGCCATGTGGTGCGCGTTCAGCCAGCCGCCGGGGGGGCGCTGGCGCTATCCAGGCGCGGCATCATGCTGGTGTCGGTCACGAACTTCTGGAACATGCGCTTGTCGCTGGCGTAGGCGTAGGCATCGTCCGGGTCGATCTCGCGTGCATTGAGCGCCTGCTGCAGCGCCTGATCGAACAGCTGCATGCCGAATTCACGCCCCATCTGCAGTTGCGTCGGGATCTGGTGGGTTTGATCGCTGGTGATGAGCTTGGCGATGGCCTTGGTCATGACCATGACCTCAACGATCGCGCGCCGGCCGCGCCCCTCGGTGGTCTTGACCAGGATCTGCGTCACGACCGCCAGCAGGCTCTGCGACAGAAACGCCTTGGTCTGCTCGCGCTCCTCGGCCGGTAAGGCATCGATCAATCGATCGATGGTCTTGACGGCGCTGGTGGTGTGCAGCGTACCGAGCACCAGATGTCCGGTTTCGGCCGCAGTCATGGCCATGCGGATGGTCTCGGCATCGCGCAGCTCACCGACCAGGATCACGTCGGGATCCTCGCGCATGGCCGCGCGCACGCCTTCGGCGAAGCTCGGTATATGCGTTCCGAGCTCGCGCTGGATGACCTGACTGGACTTGCTGTGATGAACGAATTCGATCGGGTCCTCCAGGCTGATGATGTTGAGGCGGCGGTTGCGATTCAGCAGATCGATCATCGCCGCGAGCGTGGTGGACTTGCCGGTGCCGGTCGAGCCGGTCACCAGGATCATCCCCTGGTGGTAATCGCACAGTTTGGTCACGATCGGCGGCAAAGCCAGTTTGGCCAGCGTCGGGATATCAGACGGAATGGCGCGGAAGGTCGCGCCGAGGCCCGTGTCCTTGCGGTAGACGTTGACGCGAAAGCGGCCGCCCTCGGCCGAGACGTACGAGAAGTCCAAATCATTGCCGAGCCGGAAGTGGTCCGATTGGTTCGGCGTCAGGATCTCCGTGATGTAGCTTTCGAGCTCGGCATCCCGCAGATCGCGGAACTTGATCGGCTCGAGGTCGCCATACTGGCGCACCATTGGCGGCACGCCAACGGCGAGGTGAATATCCGAGCAGCCTTGCTGAGTACCCAATTTCAGGAACGCGTCGATGCGTGCCACGATAGCTTTCCTTAGGCGGCTTCCCTGACCGACAGGTGAACTTGCCGCTGTTTAACTCAAACGCGCCAGCCGGATCAACGCCTTACGGTCTGAAACTTGACCCAGTGCACGAACTTTGGCACCCGCGGGGCGGTATCCGGGCAAAGGCAGCCCGGCAGGCGCCCTGAGGGTGAGGATTACAGAAAACGCTCGAGCGCGCCGCGCAATTCATCCATGGTCTGAAAGCGCTTGCTCTTGTCGACCGCCATGCACTTGACCACGATTTCCGCCAGGTTGGCGGACAGTTGCGCATTGATTTCCTGCGGCGCACGGGCCTTGCCCTGCACGTGCTGGTACATGACAGCCATGTGATCGCCACGCGAGTAGGGCGGCACGCCGGTCAGCATTTCGTACAGAATGACCCCAAGGGCGTAGATGTCGGCGCGCTCGTCGACTTTGCGGCCCAGGATCTGCTCGGGCGCCATGTACTTCGGCGAACCGATCACGTAGCCGGTCTTGGTCAGCTGCGTATCGCCTTCGCGCTGCGCGGCTGCGACGCCGAAATCCACGATCTTGAGCAGTCCCTCGTCGTTGATGAGCACGTTCGCGGGCTTGAGATCACGATGCACGATGCCCACCTGGTGCGCCACGGCCATGCCGGTGGCTATGTCGATGCCGAACTGCAGCGCGCGTTTCTGTGCCAGCGGCTTCTCGTTGACGATTTCCGACCCCAGCGTGTGGGAGCGGAAATACTCCATCGAAATGGCGTAATTGCCCTGGATGTACAGAAAATCATAGATCCGGATGACATTGCGGTGCGTGATCTTGCGCGAATAGCGCAGCTCGTGCACGAACCGCTTCATGATCTCCTCGTCTTCGGCGACATTTGGATTGAGGAACTTCAAAATCAGCCGTTCCTCGACCACCGTGTCTTCCATCAGCAGCACCGTGCCGAACGCGCCACGACCGATGCGCTCGATGTATTTGTAGCGGCCCTCGATCACATCTCCGGGATTCAAGGTGGAAATATCGAGCCGCGCGCCGCCGGCGCTGGCGGCTTGCTGTACCACTTGAGCGACTTCGCGCTCGGGAATCAGCAGCGTGCGGGCCGGTTCGGCCGGTCGCACAGCGCTGCGGCCGCCGCGCATGGTGCCGGGCTGCGCCTGCGCGGTGAGTGCGCCCACGCCAGCGGAGAATCGAACCTCCAGTTCGGTCAAAGCGCGCACCGCCGCTCGAGCCACGGTCGCGTCGGCGTTCGCCGACTGCACCTGCAACTGCACGCGAATCGGGTCGGCCTGCTGCTCGTTAGCGAGCAGAGACAGCGCCTGGATCACCTCGACACGTATTTCCTTTTCGTTGCGAGACAGCAGCGGCAGCAGCAGGTCGATGGATTTTGAGTCGCCGAGCTTGCCGATTGCACGCACCACGACTGGCAGCGCTCGGCTGTTACCGGCGCGCAGCATCTCGTACATGCGCGGCACCGCGCGCTTGCTGCCGATCTCGGCCAGCGCGTCCACGGCACGCTCGCTGACCCACCAGTCGTTGTCCTTGGTGGCTTCCATCAGATGATTGATCGCGCGCTCGTCCTTGGTCTGATTGAGGATCTCGACCGCGGCGCGGCGTATGTCATCATCGCGGTCACGCACCAGCTCCAGCACCGCGTCGATGACCTTGGGTCCGCCGATCTTGCCCAGGGCATCGCCGGCGCGGCTTCGGACCCACCAGTCATCGTCCTTCAACGCCTGCAGCAGATACTTCACCGAGCGCGCGTCGCCGACCTCGTTGAGGACCTCGACGGCACAGCGCCGCGCCTGCTCCGATTCGTCCTTGAGCACCGGCACGAGATGGCGGATGGTGTCGGGGTCGCGCGCCCGTTGCAGCAGCTCGACGGCGCGGTTCTGCACTTCGATCTCGGGATCGCGCAACAGTGCACTCACCCGCGCCACATCGATCGGTCCGTCCATCTTGGCAAGCGCGGCGAGCACGGCCGTGCGAATCATCTTGTTGTTGTCGGAAATCTGGGATTGCAAAGCGCGCTGCACTTCCGGCTTGTTGAAGCGCGCCAGAATGTTGATGATGTGCAGGCGCGCGATCGGGTCCTTGCCCTGCAGCCTCCCCAGCAGCTCCGGCAGCGCCGCCTCGTCCGCCGACTCAGCGATGATGCGAAACAGCGCAGCCTTTTCGTTGGGCTCCTGCGCGTAGGCGGCGGTCAGCAGCTCGCGAATGGAGAAGCGCTGGCGCTGGCCATTGATGACGTCCAGCAACGCCGACTTGGCGATGCCCGGCGTCGAGAGCGCGTCGAGCAGCAGATGCGGCGGATAGGCGCGGCTGCTGGTCAGAGCCCAGGCCACGCCGGCGATGGCGCGCGGGCTCCCCTGGACCAGGGCCTGAATATATTGCGGAAAAGTCTTGGCGTTGGCCAGCGTCGCCAACACGTCGACGAACGCCACCGTCGCGTGCTTGTCGGCTTCCGGCAGTGCCGCAATCACCGGCTCGATGGCACCAGGCCCGATGTCCTTGAGCTTGGCGATGGCCTTCTGGGTCTCGGCGCCCATGAGATCCGTCGACGACTTGATCTGGACGATCAGCCGATCAGCCCGCAGGTTGGTGAAAAAACTCATTCCGCCGTGTTAATGTTATGAGGTGGGCCGCACATCCAGCCGCCCGCCCATCGCAAGCGTGGATTATGCCATGTTTGCCGCGGTTCACGGCCGTTCTTGGCGCCTGCAGGAAAAGAGCACATGCCGATCACCGAGGCCAGCGTTCGCGCGGCCGTTGAAAGCTTCGTCGAGCCGTATCTGCAGCAAACGCTGGCACAAGCCCAGGTGCTGCGAGCGGTCGAGCTTGCGCACGAGAAGCTGCTGGTACGCATCGAACTGGGCTTTCCAACATTGGGCTATACACACTCACTGCAATCAGCGCTGCAGGCACACTTGCGTGCACAGGGCATCCATGCGCCGTTGACGCTGGAGCTTAGCACCGCGATCCTGCCCCACGCGGTGCAGCGCAACCTCAAGCCGCTAGCCGGTGTCAAGAATATCGTCGCAGTCGCGAGCGGCAAGGGTGGAGTTGGCAAATCCACCGTTGCGGTCAATCTGGCGCTGGCTTGGGCCGGCGCCGGCGCGCAGGTCGGCATTCTCGATGCCGATATCTACGGCCCGAGCCAGCCGCTCATGCTCGGGATCGCGGGCACTCATCCTAGCTCGGCGGACGGCAAGCGCATGCAGCCGCTGTACGCACATGGTCTTGCGGCCATGTCGATCGGCTTCCTGGTCGATCCGGCCCAGGCGGTGATATGGCGGGGGCCGATGGTCACACAGGCCCTCACCCAGCTGCTGACCGACACCGAATGGGGCGAGCTTGATTATCTCGTGGTCGACATGCCCCCCGGAACCGGCGACATCCAGCTCACGCTGGCGCAGCGTGTGCCGGTGGCGGGTGCGATCATCGTCACGACACCCCAGGAAATCGCACTGGCCGACGCCCGCAAGGGTCTGACAATGTTCGAGAAGGTGTCCGTGCCCGTACTCGGCATCGTCGAGAATATGAGCGTCCACATCTGCAGCCATTGCGGCCACGTCGAGCATGTGTTCGGCGCCGGCGGCGGGGCGCGCCTGGCGAGCGAGTTCGGCGTCGCCTTGCTGGGTGAGCTGCCGCTCGATGCACGCATCCGTGAGCAGGCCGATGGCGGGTGGCCGACCGTCATCGCCGAGCCGCACAGTCCAATCGCGCTCGCCTACATCGACGCGGCCAGGCGCGCCGCGGCGGTGCTGTCACGCCGCGCCCGGGATCGCAGCGCCTTGTTTCCCAAGATCGTGATCGAGGACACCTGAGTGGCTGCTGCGGGCGCGAGATGAGTATCAAGTCCGACAATTGGATACGGCGCATGGCGCAGCAGCAGCGGCTGATCGAGCCGTTCGAGCCCGAGCAGGTGCGGCAGGATAGGTCCGGACGGATCATTTCCTACGGCACTTCGAGCTACGGCTATGACGTGCGCTGTGCGCGGGAATTCAAGATTTTCACCAACATCAACTCCACCATCGTTGACCCGAAGCGTTTCGATGAGAAGAGCTTCGTGGATGTGTCGGCCGACGTATGCATCATTCCTCCCAATTCATTCGCACTGGCGCGCACGGTGGAGTATTTCCGCATCCCGCGCAATGTTCTGACGGTCTGTCTGGGAAAGTCGACCTATGCACGTTGCGGCATCATCGTCAACGTGACGCCGCTCGAGCCCGAGTGGGAAGGCCATGTCACGCTGGAATTCTCCAATACGACGCCGCTGCCCGCAAAAATTTACGCCAACGAGGGCGTCGCGCAGATGCTGTTCTTCGAGTCGGATGAGGTTTGCGCGACCTCGTACGCCGACCGGGGCGGCAAGTATCAGGGCCAGCGCGGCGTCACACTGCCCAAGGCCTGAGCCTGGCGCACTCATTGGCTCTTGAGCGTCTCGATCTGCATGGTCCATTCGACGCTGTCCAGGCGCTTCTGCTCGATGCGCATCGGCAGATAGCCCTTCGCCGGCGCAAACCAGAAACGGGTGGTGCGAGGCGAGCCTTCATGATGGCTGGCGTAGATCACCGTTTCAATGCTGCCGAGTCTGGTGGCGATAGTCTGGCTGCCGTCGCGGCGATAGCTGTAATCGCGGATGGAATTCTTGTCGATCAACGACAGGTTGTCGGGCGCCCGGCCCTGTCGCAACGCCAGCAGCACCGCAATCTGTATCGACAGGTCGTCCTGCACGCCCTGCTTGAGCGTCAGATCGACTTGGGTACCCTGATAGACGCCGCTGGCATGGAGCGCATCCCAGTCGAAGCTGACATCCGCGCCGCGCTCATTGGCGGCGGTGCCGTCGATGGCGCGATAGCTCAAGGGCTGCACCCCCTGGGAGGTCACACGCATGATGCTCGTGAGCTTCGGCCGCATCGGGTATAGAAAGCCCAGACCACGCGGCTCGCTGTGGGAGCTGTAGATCCAGCGGCCGTCCTCGCCCTGCTCGAGCTCGAGAGTCGAGACCGCGACGGCGGCGCCGTGCCAGAGCCAGACATAGGAGGCTTCAAAAGGCGTGAGCGTGCTGGGCACAGCGGGTGCGGCCCGGGCGAGAGCGGCAGCCAGGCTCAGCAGCCCGGCGCTCACGAGGGCGCAGCGCCGCACCCGCTGCCGAGACCTCTCCAACCTGTAGGCTGGCCGCGGCCGGCTATGGATCATGCGCGCCCTCGCCGATCGGTACTTGCAGCGGCTGGCCGTCCAGCACAACCGCTGCGCCTTGCAGTTCCAACCGGCCCGCCGCCAGCAGGCCGATCACCAGCGGATAAATCCGCTGCTCCGCACGCATCACGCGCGCCGCCAGATCATGCTCGGTGTCCCCGGGCTGAACCAGGACCCGTGCTTGGCAGATCACGGGGCCGCCATCGAGCTCGTCAGTGACGAAGTGCACGCTGGCGCCGTGCTCCGTATCGCCGGCCTCGAGCGCGCGCCGATGCGTGTGCAGTCCCTTGTACTTGGGCAGGAGCGAGGGATGAATGTTCAATATACGGCCGCTATAGCGCCGCACGAACGGCGCCGACAGGATGCGCATGAAGCCGGCGAGTACCACCAGATCGGCGCCGCTGCGCTCAATGGCTGCCGCCAGGGCGGATTCATAGGCCGCGCGATTGTCGAATTCGGCCACCTCGATCACAGCCGTGGCAAGCCCCATGAGGCTGGCCGTCGTGAGGCCGGCAGCATCCGCGCGCTCGCTGATCACGAGCACGACCTCGGCGCCGAGCCGTCCATCCAGACAGGCGCGCGCGATCGCGGCCATGTTGCTGCCTCGTCCGGAGATCAGTACGGCGAGCTTGAGCTTGCCGTGCCGGTTCATGGCTCAGCGATCGCTTTCAATCACGACGCCGCGCTCGCCGCGCCGGACCTCACCGAGCAAGAGCGCCACCTCGCCCTGCTGCCGCAGCAGCCGCAGCGCTTCCTCGGCGCGCTCGCTGGCGAGGATTGCGACCATGCCGATGCCGCAGTTGAAAGTGCGATGCATTTCGGATTCTTCGACGTTGCCGGTGCGCGCCAGCCACTCGAACACGGCCGGGCGCGGCCAGGCACGCCGTTGCAGCACGACTTCCAGCCCAGGGCGCAATACCCGCGGGATGTTGTCGGTCAGGCCACCTCCGGTGATATGAGCCAGCGCATGTACGGGCAGTGCGCGCATGAGCGCCAGCAGCGATTTGACGTAGATGCGCGTAGGCGTCATCAATTGCTCGAACAGCGGCCGCCCGGCCAGTTGCGTGCTGCTGCTGGCGCCCGCGAGCGCGATGAGTTTGCGGATCAGCGAATAACCGTTGGCATGAGGCCCGGAGGATGCCAGGCCCAGGACCGCATCGCCGGGCTGTACCCGCGCGCCGTCGATGATCGAGTCCTTTTCCACCACGCCGACGCAGAAGCCGGCGAGATCGTAGTCCTCCCCGCCGTACATTCCGGGCATTTCGGCGGTTTCGCCGCCGACCAGGGCGGCGCCGGCCTGCGTGCAACCCTCGATGATGCCCTCGATCACGCGCGCGGCGATATCCACGTTGAGACGGCCGGTGGCATAGTAATCCAAGAAGAACAGCGGCTCGGCGCCCTGTACCACCACATCGTTGGCGCACATCGCGACCAGATCGATTCCGATCGTGTCGTGGCAACCGGTTTCGATGGCGAGCCTGAGTTTTGTGCCGACTCCATCGGTACCCGATACCAGTACGGGCCGGCGATAGCGTTCGAGCGGCAACTCGACCATGGCGCCGAAGCCGCCGATGCCCGCCAGCACTTCCGGGCGCATGGTGCGCGCCACGCGCGGCTTGATGCGCTCGACGAGGGCATCACCCGCGTCGATATCGACGCCGGCGTCGCGATAGGTGTAGCTGTGCGGCTTGCTCATGGAGGCTGGTCCGGGATGGCGTGCCGCCGCGCGCGCGGCGGGCTGGTGAGCACGTTATAGTAGCCGAGGGAGCCTCTGATACATGCATCGCGCGCGCGAATTTTCGCTTTCCTGGTGGCTGTTGACACTGCTACTCTCGGGGGCCTCGGCCGTAAATGCCGCGCCGGTGCCGTCACTGTATGCCGCCGTCGCAGCGGATGCCGATCCGCTGCGCGCAGCGCAGATGGCGATGCGCGAAGTGCTGGTGCGGCTGGTCGGCTCGCGCGAGGCCGCGGACGATCCTGCATTGGCGGCTATCGTGGACGATGCCAAGCGCTACGTACAGCTCGAGCGCAGCACCACGCGCGGTGCAACGCAAGTCATCTTCGACGGCGCTGCGCTGCGCTCTGCAGTCACGACCGCAGGCCGCAGCATCTGGGGTCCGGATCGACCACTGGTCTGGGTCGTGCTGCCGACCTTAAGCAGTGCGGCGAGCGAGGAGCTGCGCGCGCAACTCAACGCGGCGGCGCAGGTGCGCGGCCTGCCGATCGCATTGGTGTCGGCCGACAGCACGGCGCCTGTGCTGGCCGATGCCGGCGGCACGGGATCATCCGCGCTGCTGACGGCGGCGCGGCGCGCAGGTGCGGAGGCGGCCCTGATCTCGCAACCCTCGCCCTCCGATCCGCAAACACTGCAATGGACGCTGCTGGCCGCGGGCGCCGAGGGCCACTGGGTCGGTGGTGCCGCGGTGGCGATCGATGGCGCCACCGATGCCTTGGCACGCGCCGCGCGCGAGCTCGACAGCGCCCCTGCGACCGACATCGACTGCCGGATAGACGGTGTCGCCGATCTGGCAAGCTTCACCGAGGTGCTCGGTGCGGTCGGCGCCGCCCCGGGGGTCAGTGAGGTCACGGTGCGGTCGGTCGCGGCCGACCGACTGACGCTGCATTTGACGTCGCGCGGCGGCTCCGCCGCCCTTACGCACGCGCTGGTGGCCGACCATCTGCAGGCGGTGGGCAGCAGCGCCGAGGGCACTTTGCAGTATCGCTACCACGCCGGGCCTTGAATCCATTGTATGCGCCACTTGCCGAATCTGATCTGCGTGCTGCGCATAGTATTGATCTGGCCGATCGTCGTATCGCTCGAGCAGGGCGCCTATCCGCGCACGCTGCTGCTGTTCTTCATTGCAGCGCTCAGTGACGGTCTGGACGGGTTTCTGGCCAAGCGCTACCACTGGACTTCGGAGCTCGGCAAGATTCTCGACCCACTCGGCGACAAGCTGCTGCTGGTAGCAGTGTTTCTCGTGGCCACGTGGTATGGGCTCATACCGCGCTCGCTCACGATCGTCGCCGTGGCCCGTGACGTCATGATCGGACTGGGCGCTCTGGTCTACCGCATCGGCTGGGGGCCGTTGCACGGCCGGCCCATGATCAGCAGCAAGATCAATACATTGGTGCAGCTGCTGTATGTGCTGGCGGTGATCGCGAATGCCGGTTTTCAGTTGCCGCCGCCGGGCGTGGCCCGGGCGCTTGGGTTGCTGACCTTCGCGACGCTGCTGATCAGCGGCTTCCTGTACGCGCGAGAATTCACACGGCGCGCGCTCGCGCTCGCGCACGCGTGAGGCACGCCGTGCACGGGGAGCCTGCCCAATGGTGATGCAACAGCTGCCGCTGGCAATGCGACTGCGCGAGCGGGCAGTATTCGAAAGCTTTGTGGCCGGACCGAATCTTGCGGCGGTTGAATTGCTGCGCTCGATTGCGCAGGGGGCCGGCGCTGAGGCTGTCTGGCTCTGCGGCCCCGCCGGTGTGGGCAAGAGTCATCTGCTGCAGGCCGCATGTGCGCTGGCACATCGCAGCGGCGGCGCTGCTGCCTACCTGCCGCTCGGCCAATTGCATTCAATCGGCCCCGGTACGCTCGAGGGCTGGCAGCACGCGCGCCTGCTGGCACTCGACGATTTGGCGGCGGTAGCCGGCGAGCGCGCCTGGGAGCAACGCTTGTTTGGTCTGTACCGTGAGGCCCAGGAGCGCGGTGCGGCGTTGATCGCCGCGGCGCTCGAGCCGCCGTTGATGTTGCGCTTTGCTTTGCCGGATCTGGCCTCGCGTTTTGCGGCGGCGACACTGCTGCCGCTGCGGCCGCTCGCGGAGGCGCAGCAGCGTGAGGCGCTGCGATTGCGCGCTCGTGCACGCGGCCTGGATCTGCCCGAGGAGACGGCGCTGTACCTGCAGCGGCGCTTCCGACGCGACTTGGCGACGCTTTATCAGCTGCTCGACACACTCGATGAGGCGGCGTTGCAGGCGCAGCGTCGAGTCACGGTGCCGTTCATCCGCTCGGTGCTCAGCCCGGAGCCACCGGAGGGGTCAGGGTGACCGCCAGCTGTGCGACGCGCCGGCCCAGCGCCTGCGCGAGCACGCGCTCATCCTCGGTGAGCTCCTGCTGCACGCTCGCCACATGCGAGGCGCCGTAGGGCGTGCCGCCGCTGCGCGTGGCATTGAGGGCGCGCTCGCTGTAGGGCAGTCCGACCAGGTACATGCCATGATGCAGCAGCGGCAACATCATGGATATCAATGTGCTCTCCTGGCCGCCATGCATGCTCTGGCTGGCGGTGAAAACCGCGGCCGGCTTGCCAGCCAGCGCCGCGTCCAGCCACAGCGCCGAGGTGGCGTCAATAAAATATTTGAGCGGCGCGGCCATGTTGCCGAAGCGCGTCGGGCTTCCGAGCATGAGCCCGTCGGCGCAGCGCAGCTCCTCGAGCGTGACATAGGGCGGCCCCTGGTCGGGAACTGCTTTCGGGGCGCCCTCGCTGACTGCGCTCACAGCCGGAACCGTGCGCAGCGCAGCGCGCGCGCCGGCGACCGAGTCGATGCCTCGGCAGGCCTGACGGGCCAGCTCGGCGGTGCTGCCGTAGCGTGAGTAGTAGACCACCAGTATCTGCGCCATCGAGGTGCAGTCTAACCGCTCGTGACCGCCGCCGCCGCCGCGGTTGACGGCGCGCTGGCGAACGGGAAATCATGCCGCATGGACCATGCGTCGAAACCCGATGAGCGATCCATCGTGCGACGCTGCCTGGTCTCCGGGCGCGTGCAGGGCGTCTACTACCGTGCCAGCGCGGCCGAGCGTGCGCGCGCCGCGGGCATTACTGGCTACGCACGCAATCTGCCGGACGGACGAGTTGAAGTGCTCATTTGCGGCAGCGCGAGCGCCGTCGATGAATTCATTGCCTGGCTCTGGATCGGTCCGGCTGCGGCCAAGGTCAGAGACGTCGCCTTCGAGGCACTCGAGCTGGCACTCGAGGAGCTGCCGCAGGGATTCAGGACCGCTTGACCGTGGTTCGTCCCAGATCGTCGGCGCCGTTCCAGTAGGTGGTCCAGCGCACGATCACACGATCCGGATAGTCGCGGTGGCCGATGCTGCCGTTGTAGCGCTCGAGCGCGCGCCGCACATCGCGCTGCTCGCTGTCCAGGTAGTAGCGCAAGATGGCGCAACCCATGCTCACGTTGGCGGCAATCCGCGTGAGCTCGTAGCGACGCATGCCGAGCTGCTCGGGCCAGAATGGCATCACCTGCATGAGTCCAACGGCCCCGGCGCTCGAGACGGCCCAGCGATCGAAGCCGCTTTCGACGTCGAGCACGGCCATGACCAGGCCCGCGGGCAACACCGCAACCCCGTCACGATGGGTTTCGCAATACACCGTCTGCAGGATCTCGAGCCGCTCGGGGTCGTTTTTGACGTAACGCCGCAGCTTGGGCTCCATGAGACGGTACCAGACCGCCGAGTCGTACTGATCGGTAAAGCAGCGCGCCTGGTCGATGGCGTGTTGCACCACCGCGCGCAGTTCCGGGTCCTGCTGCGCCGCCGCTACCGGGTGAGCGGAGGCGGGACTGCCGCCCGCGAACACGGCAGCGCTGAGTGCAACCCAGAGCAGCGCGAGCGACCGGCGCGGCCATGGAGCCTCGCGCCGCCGCAGCCCGCGACTAGCGCCGCAGCCGTGCATGCATGAACTCCAGCGCCTCCTGCTGCGGAAAATCCTCGCTCTCGGTCGCACGGCGGTGCCGATATTCGAGCGTACCGGCCTTGAGCCCGCGCTCGCCCACGACGATGCGATGTGGAATGCCGAGCAGCTCGGCGTCGGCGAATTTGACGCCCGGGCGGGCATCTCGATCATCGTAGAGCACCTCGATGCCCGCTGCCGTGAATTGCAGGTAGAGCGCCTCGGCGGCGGCGCGCACGGCTGCCGATTTCTCCAGATTGAGCGGTACCAGTACCACATGAAACGGTGCGATCGGGTCCGGCCAGATTATGCCGCGCTCATCGTGATTCTGCTCGATTGCCGCGGCCACGATGCGCGTCACACCAATGCCATAACAGCCCATGAGCATATGCACCGGCGTACCGGCTTCGTCCAGAACCGTGGCGTTCATCGCAGCGCTGTATTTGCGACCGAGTTGGAAGATATGACCGACTTCAATGCCGCGCACGATGCGCAGGCGCCCATGGCCCGAGGGGCTCGGATCCCCGGGCACGACATTGCGTAGGTCGGCGCTTGCAGGCTCGGGCAGGTCCCGGCCCCAGTTCACGCCCCTCCAGTGCATGTCCTTTTCATTCGCCCCGCAGACAAAATCGGCCACTGTGAGCGCGGCATGATCGGCATACACCGGCACACGCTCAAGACCCACCGGCCCGATGTAACCGGGCTCGCAACCGCACGCGCCCCTGACCTCGGCGATGCTCGCGAGGCGCAGCGGGTTCAGGACGCCGGGCAGCCGCTGCGCCTTGAGGGCGTTGAGCTCGTGGTCGCCGCGTACGATCAGTGCCACGGGCACGCCCTCGCTGCCGGCCACGAGCAGGGTTTTGAGGCACTGCGCGGGGGCAAGGCGCAGCAATGCGCAGAGCTCGGCAATCGTGCGTGCCCCCGGCGTGGCAACGCGTTCGAGCGGCGCGCCGGGGGCGGGTCTGCGGCCGGCGGGCGGCAGGGCAGCGGCCAACTCAATGTTGGCCGCGTAGTCGTCGGCGTCCGAGACTGCGATCGCGTCCTCGCCGGAATCGGCCAGAACCTGGAATTCCTCCGATGCGCTGCCGCCGATCGCGCCGGTGTCGGCCTTGACGATGCGAAAGTCCAGCTGCATGCGCTCAAACATGCGCGCGTATGCGGCACGCATCGCGGCGTACCCCTCCGACAGCGAGCGCTCATCGGCATGGAACGAGTACGCGTCCTTCATGATGAACTCTCGAGCACGCATGACGCCGAAGCGCGGTCGTATCTCATCCCGAAACTTGAGCTGTATCTGATAGAAGTTCACCGGCAGCTGGCGGTAGCTCTTGAGCTCGCGCCGCGCGATGTCCGTGATCACCTCCTCATGTGTCGGGCCGATCAGGAAATCGCGATCGTGGCGATCCTTGAACCGCAGCAGCTCCGGGCCGTAGTCGCTCCAGCGGCCCGACTCCTGCCACAGCTCGGCGGGCTGGACGGCACTGAGCAGCAGCTCCAGGGCGCCGGCGCGGTTCATTTCCTCGCGCACGATGGCCTCGACCTTGCGCAGCGTGCGCAGCCCGAGCGGCAGCCAGTTGTAGATGCCGGCGGCGAGGCGGCGGATCAGCCCGGCGCGCAGCATGAGCCGATGGCTCACGACATCGGCTTCGGCGGGCGTTTCCTTGACGGTCGGGATCGGGTACCGGGACAGACGCATGAGTAGGCGGGGGCGCTCGTTTTTCGCTCAGAGCCGACAATCCTATCAGGCCTGTTGCCTTACGCCGCAAGCCACCTATGATGCCGCGCATGGATCCAGAGAGTCTGCCCGTGCGCACCCAGCGGCGCGGCATTTACCTGCTGCCCAACCTGCTGACTACCGGCTGCCTGTTTTCCGGTTTCTACGCCATCGTTGCGGCCATCGACGGCAACTTCGAGCGTGCCGGCAGCGCGGTGTTCATCGCCATGGTTTTCGATGGCCTCGATGGGCGGGTCGCGCGGCTGACGAGTACCGCAACCGCTTTCGGTGCGCAATACGACAGCCTCGCGGACATGGTGGCATTCGGGCTCGCGCCGGCCATCGTCTCCTACCAGTGGGGCGTGGCGCGGATTGCCGAGTACGGCAAGGTCTGGTACCGGTTTGGCTGGCTGGCGGCTTTTTTCTACGCGGTGGCCGCAGCTCTGCGGCTGGCAAAGTTCAACGTCCGGGTGCAGGACAAGCGGTATTTTGAGGGTCTGCCGAGCCCATCGGCCGCCGCGATCGTCGCAGCCTTTCTCTGGGGATCGAGCGAATGGCGCGAGCCGGGGCTGCCGGGGCTGATCCTCGCTTTCGCCATCACGGCCGCGGCCGGGGCCCTCATGGTGTCCCGATTCAGCTACGCGAGCTTCAAGGGCTTTGATCTGACGCGGCCAGTGCGATTCATCTGGCTGGTAGGCGTGGCTCTGGGCTTCATCATCATTGCACCCGATCCGCCGGTGGTATTGCTGGCGATATTCGGCGGCTATGCCCTCTGGTCCCCCGCTGTTTGGCTGTGGCGGCGTCTGCGCCGCCTCAGACGCAGCGAGCGCAGTACGCCAGCCCGGGAGCGCGCTGAATGAGCCGCCGCGAGCAGTATCTCGAGGCACTGGGCATCGATCTGTGGCGTTCGCGCGACGCAAACCCATGGCAGCGGCTGCAGGCGCAGGTCCGCGCCTGCTCGCGCTGCGAGCTCGCGCACGGGCGGACGCAAACCGTATTTGGGGTGGGAGATACGAAGGCCGAACTGCTCGTGATCGGCGAAGCTCCGGGAGCCGAGGAGGACCGGCAAGGCGAGCCGTTTGTGGGCCGGGCCGGACAGCTGCTCAATTCGATGCTGCGCGCCATGGGTAATCCGCGCGAGAGCGTCTACATAGCAAACGTGCTCAAGTGCCGGCCGCCCGGCAATCGCGACCCAAAGCCGGAAGAAGTCGCAAACTGCCGCCCTTATCTGCAACGGCAGGTCGAGCTGCTGCGGCCGCGACTGATGCTGGCCGTCGGCCGCATTGCCGCTCAGAATCTGCTCGAGACCGACACGCCGATCGGCCGATTGCGCGGGCAGGTGCATCGTTTCGGCACCGAGGGGACGCCGCTGATCGTCACCTACCATCCGGCCTACCTGCTGCGCAGTCCGGGCGAGAAGCGCAAGGCCTGGGTGGATCTGAAGTTCGCGCGTCACGAGCTGGCGCGACTGCGTGCGGCGGGGGAGCGCTCGCGGCCAATCGTGGCGGCGGGTTGAGTGCGCGTGGCCGCCTGGCGGAGGCAGTTGTCATGGCCGTCGTAAGAGAAGAAGTCGTCGGGCTGCCGGAGCTGACGATCCGCAGCATGCGCGAAGTGGATATCGCCGAGGTGGTGCGCATCGAGCGCGCCTCCTATACCTTCCCGTGGACCGAGGGCATCTTCCGCGACTGTCTGCGCGTCAATTATTTCTGTCGCGTGGCCGAATTCGGTGCCGTGATCGTCGGGCATGCGGTCATGAGCGTCGGCGCCGCCGAGGCACACGTACTCAACGTCTGCGTCGAGGAGGCCTACCGCTGTCGCGGCATCGGCGGTCGGCTGCTCACGCAGCTGCTGCGATCGGCTGCCCAGGCGGGAGCCGCCGAGGCGTTTCTCGAGGCGCGGCCTTCCAATCTTTCGGCGATCCGCCTGTATCAGTCCCTGGGCTTCATTCAGGTGGGTGTGCGCCGCGGGTACTATCAGGCGATCGGCGGACGCGAGGACGCCATCGTGCTCAAGCGCTACATCGATTAGACTCGCGCGCCTTCACAGGCAGCCGACTCAAGACATTGCTCCATGAGCTCGCTCGAGCAGCAAATCGCGCGGCGGCGCACGTTCGCCATCATCTCGCATCCGGACGCCGGCAAGACCACGCTGACCGAGAAGCTGCTGCTGTTCGGCGGTGCCATCACCATGGCAGGCACGGTCAAGGGTCGCAAGGCCGCGCGTCATGCCACTTCCGACTGGATGCGACTCGAGCAGCAGCGCGGCATATCGGTGACCAGCTCGGTCATGCAGTTTCCCTATCGTGACCACGTGGTGAATCTGCTCGATACGCCGGGACACGAGGACTTTTCCGAGGACACCTACCGCACATTGACCGCGGTGGACTCTGCGCTGATGGTGATCGACTGCGCCAAGGGCGTGGAAGAGCGCACCGTCAAGCTCATGGAAGTTTGCCGGTTGCGCGACACTCCGATCATGACCTTCATCAACAAGCTCGATCGGGATGGCCGCGCCCCGATCGAGCTGCTGGATGAAATCGAGCGCGTCCTGAAGGTCCAGACCGCCCCCGTGACCTGGCCGATCGGCATGGGTCGCGAGCTCAAGGGCATCTATCACCTGCTCGAGGATCGCATCTATCTCTACGAGCCCGGTGAGCGCGGCCGCGTCGGCGACAATCGCGTCATCGACGGCTTGAAATCGGCGCCGGCGCGCGAACTGCTGGCAGAGCAGGCCGATGCCTATACCAGCGAGATCGAACTGGTGCGCGGCGCGAGCGCACCGTTCGATCGCGACGCCTATCGCGCCGGACGTCAGACCCCGGTATTTTTCGGATCGGCGATCGGCAACTTCGGCGTCGAGGAGTTGTTGCGCGCCTTCGTCAGCGACGCGCCCGCGCCGCTGCCCCGCGGCTGCCGCGAACGCATGATCGAAGCCACCGAACCGAAGCTTACGGGATTCGTATTCAAGATCCAGGCCAACATGGATCCGGGCCATCGTGACCGCATCGCCTTCCTGCGGTTGTGCTCCGGGCGCTACCAGCGCGGCATGCGTCTGCGGCACGTGCGGCTGGCTAAGGAGCTGCGGATAGCCGACGCCCTGACGTTCATGGCGGCGGATCGCTCGCAGGCCGAGGAGGCCTACGCCGGCGACATCATAGGGCTGCACAATCACGGCACGATCAATATCGGTGACAGCTTCAGCGAAGGCGAATCGCTGCACTTCACCGGGGTGCCGAGTTTCGCGCCCGAAATCTTTCGGCGCGCCGTGCTCAAGGATCCGCTGCGCATGAAGGCGCTCGGCAAAGGGCTCGATCAGCTGTGCGAGGAAGGCGCGACCCAGCTGTTCCGGCCGCTGCGCAACAGCGATCTGATCCTTGGCGCGGTCGGTCAGCTGCAGTTCGAAGTCGTGGCCTTCAGGCTGCAGGACGAATATGGCGTGCAGTGCGTGTTCGATAGCATTCCGGTCTATACGGCGCGCTGGGTGACGGCCACCGACGCCCGCAAGCTCGAGGAATTTCGCACCCGGGCGTTCGATCAGCTGGCGCTGGATCACAACGGCGAGCTGGTGTATCTCGCGAGCTCGCGGGTGAATCTGCAGCTGACGCTGGAGCGCTGGCCGGACATCCGTTTTCACGAGACGCGCGAGCATCAGAGCCTATAGGAGCAACGCGTGACACCGAGACGCGCCTCGCAATGGGCCTGGGCGTTGACGGCTTGGGCTAATCACGCCTTCATCACCACGGTGCTGGTCGGTTTGTTTCCTATTTTTTTCGACAAGTACTGGGCGGCATCGCTGCCGGGTCCGACTTCCACGTTTTATCTGGGCCTAACCAACTCCAGCGCGAGCTTTCTGGTGATGCTGCTCGCGCCATGGCTCGGCGCATTGGCCGACCGGCGTGGACGCAAGCGGCGCTGGTTCGGCGCGTGCACGCTGATCGGGGCGGTGGCCACGGCGCTGCTGGCCTTGGTTGGTGCCGGGCACTGGGTCCTGGCGCTGGTGGTTTTCGGTTGCGCTTCCTTGAGCTTCTGGGCCGGATCTTCGTTTCAGGATGCGCTGATCATGCATGTGGCCGAACCTCAGGAGAGCAACCGAGTCTCGGCGCTGGGGTTCGCGCTGGGATACCTGGGTGGCGGTCTGCTGTTCCTGCTCAACGTGCTAATGGTCCTGCATCCGTCGTGGTTCCTGCTGCCGAGCGCGACCGCGGCCATCCGCATCGCCTTTCTCGACGTGGCGGTGTGGTGGATCGTATTCACGCTGCCGATGTTCCATTACGTGACCGAGGCGTCACCGACCGACGAGCTGGCCGGCTGGCGCGAGCTCTGGGCCACGATCCGTTCGGTGCTGCGCGACCGGCCGGTGCTGAACTTTCTGCTGGCTTATTGGCTGTACATCGATGGCATCTCGACCGTGCAGATCATGGCCACGGACTTCGGCAGCAAACTCGGATTTTCAAGCTCGGCGTTGATCCAGGCGTTGCTGCTGGTGCAGTTCATCGCCTTTCCCTTCGCGCTGCTGTTCGGCCGACTCGGAGACCGAATCGGCACCAAGCGTGCCATCTATCTTGGCCTCGCGGTCTTTGTCGCCATTACCGTTTATGCCTACTTCATGCGCTCGGAATGGCAGTTCTACGTGCTGGCGGCGGCCTTCGGCACGGTACAGGGCGGCGTGCAGGCCCTGTCGCGCTCGTATTTCACCACCCTGATACCGCGCGAGCGCTCCGGCGAATACTTTGGCTTCTACAACATGCTGGCGAAGTTTGCCGCGGTGCTTGGGCCGCTGCTCATGGGAGTGGTCGCCATCACGACCGGCAACCAGCGGCTGTCGATCCTCGTGCTGGCGCTGTTCTTCGTCGTTGGCGCCTGGTTGCTCGCGCGCGTCCCAGGCGGTGGGCCTGCGCCGCTCAACGCGGCAAGCGCGCCGTAAAGAGTCTCACGCCGCGTCGAAACCGTTCGAGCTCGGCGGCACTGCATTCGGGGCCATAACGCAGTTGCGCGTAGCGCCGCGCCAGCGGCAGGAGCACGGCCGCCAGCTCCGGGTGCTCGCTCGCGATGCGGCCGCTATAGGCAATGGGCCCCTCATGCGGTGCACGTGCGCTGGCACGCCGTCGCAGCGCGCGCTCGAGCGTGCGCCAGGCGGCACTCAGGGCATCGTGCGGTCGGGCGGCCGCCGCGCGCCTCGTACGCCAGGCCAGCAGCGACAGCCAGAACGTGCCGCCGATGGCGAGCAATACCACGAGCGCCTCAACGTCGCGGTCTTTCAACCCCAATGCGCCGAGCAGATTGAGCTGCTTGCTCAGGTTGAAGTCGACGAACTGATCCTGCCACCAGGCATTCGCCGCCTGCCAGGCCAGCGCCGCGGCTGCAATCCAGGGCGGGTGGCTCGCGCGCCGGCGCGAGCCACCCGCAGCGGCCAGCACATCATCGAGATTGCTGTCGATGCGATCGGGAGCCACGACTGCGGTCGGATCGACGCGTACCCACCCCAGGCCGTCGAGCCATACCTCGGTCCAGGCGTGCGCATTGGCCTGGCGGACCAGCAGGTAGTTGCCGAAGCGGTTCCAATCGCCGCCGAGGTACCCGGTCACGACGTGTGCCGGTATGCCGCCGGCCCTCATGAGCATCGCGAAAGCCGAGGCGTAATGCCCACAGAAGCCCTCGTGGGTATTGAACAGCAGATCGTCGATGGAGTTGCGGCTGAGCCGCGGCGGGGTGAGCGTGTACGAGAAGCCGCCGCGCCGCAGGTAGTCGAGCACCGCTTCGACATACGAGCGCTCGTCCTTGGCCGCGAGGCGCAAATTCTGCGCCAGCTCGAGGCTGCGGGGGTTGCGCCCGCGTGGTAGCGCCAGATCGAGCTCGCGCACGGCTGCATCCAATGCTGCAGCGCTGCGGTGCTCGGGATAGGACTCGAGCCGGTAGCTGATGGTGTTGTTCATGGACTTCGCATCGAGCAGCTGATAGTCGAACGTCGGAAAAGCCGTCGGTCGCTCCTCCGGGACGCCTCGGGGCATATCGAGCGCAATCAGCACGCCATGCATATTGGGTTCGAGGGTGACTTCGTAGCGGTAGCCGCGTCCGAAGAATGCGAGCCGCGGCGGCTCGCCGAGATCGGCATGCGTGCGGCTCCAGCTGTAGCCATCGAAGTTGTGCAGCACCGGTCCGCGCCAATAGCGCAGCTCGCGCGCCGGCAGCGGGCCGTCGAAGCGTGCGCGCAGCGCCGGCTCGTCGGACTCGGTGAGCCGCGAGATGCTGCCGGGGCTCATCTGTTCTCCGAGTCCGGTGACGGCCTCATCTTCCCGCGGTACGGTCCAGAGCGCGCCCGGCAGGCGCGGGAAGAACAGAAACAACACGATCGCGAGCGGCAGTGCCAGCAATAGGCTGCGCGCCGCCGTGCGCAGCAGCAGCCCCGGGGCAGGCACGGCGGCACCGGCGCCCAGGGCATAAAGCGCCGTACACAGCAACCACAACACGGCGGCATAGAAGGGTGTGAGCCACAGAGCCTGCGCCGCCAGGCACGCGGCCAGCAATAGAAACAATGCCGCGCCGAGCACGATGTACCAGTCGCGCGCGCTCTGCGTTTCCATGAGCTTCAGCGCCGCCATCGCCACCAGCAGACTTGCGCCCGCGTCCAGGCCGTTGAGCGTGCGGAAGCTGGCCAACACGGCCAGAGTCAGCACCACGGCGACGCCGATGCGCAACGCCCGTGCCATGAGTCGTGAGGGCTGCTGCGCGGCCCAGAGCCGCCACGCCGCGCCACCCATGGCCACCGGCAGACACCACGCGGCGGTGTGATGCACATTGAGCAGCACCGCACAGAGCAAGCCCAGCAGGGCCCAGCGCTGGCTTGCGACGGGAACCGCCGTCGACTCCACCGGCGGCGCATCGCTACCGCTCAGCGCGTCGGCTGCCATCATGCCTCGTAGAGCGCCAGGGCTTCGAGGCAGTGGCGCCGCTGCGCCACGCCATGGCCGGTGGGAATCGAGCGACCCGGAAGTTCCAGAGCGTAACTCTCGCCGCGACGCTCGCACTCGAGCACCCAATCGGCCAGCTGCGACAGCGCGCTCTCGAGGGGCAGGTCACGCAGCGGTCTGAGTCCGAGCTCGCGCCGTGCTCCAGCGGGGGCGTCGTAGTGCGCAACCATCAGCGGCGCGCCGCGGGCATAGGCTTTCCAGGCCACACGCCGTGGCGGATCGCTGTCGCGGAATGGGCGCAACCAGGCCCATTCCTCCTCACCGCCCAAACGTCGCTCGCGCTCGCTGCGCTGCGGCCGGCCCACGGGCGGCGGCAGCGCCCGCAGCCGCACGGGCGCCGGATAGATCAATGCCTCGAGCGGCAGATGCAGCCACGTCCAGGCGCGAAACAGTCCCAACGGCGCATCGCTCGACAGTTGCACGCGATCGATACGCTGTCGGCCGCGTGAGCGCGCGCGGTAGCGAACGCGCACCATGCAAGCGCTGTGCGGCGCGAGGTCGAAAGATTTGGGCGTCGCTTCGGTGATACGCAGCCGCAACGAGCGCCGAGCCGCGGAGCTCGCGTTCTGGAATCCAAGCATCAGCTCGCCGTGGCCGTTGGCGAAAGCCGCTCCGGCGTGTGCACTGGTGATCTCGAGCCCGCTGAGCGTACCGTGACACTCGTACATCGTCACCAGCGCGAAACCACCGAGCAGAAAACACAGCAGCAGCGCCAGGCTGTTTTCGTAATTCACGCCTGCCAGAAACATGATGAACAGCAGCACGGCCGCAGCCACGCCGGTGCGTGTCGGCAGAATATAGATGCGCCGCGAGCCCAGCGTCAGCGGTGCGCAGTCCTCGCCCTGGCGCGAGCGAGCCCAGGCGGAAAACGCGCGCTCGAGTCGGGCGCGGGGCTTAAACGGGTACCGGGACGGCTCGGATGAGCGCATCGGCAATCTCGCTGCCGCGCTCGGCAGCCTCACCCTCGAGTGCCACCAGTCGATGTGCCGCGATCGCCGGAAACACCGTCTGAATGTGTTCCGGCTGCACCGCCGGCTCACCCGCGACCAATGCCCAGGCCTGCGCGGCGCGCAACAGACCCTGGGCGGCGCGCGGAGACAGTCCGAGCGGCAGCTGCGCGCGAGTGCGCGCTACCAGCGCCTGCACATAGTCCAGCAGTACCGGGGAGACGTGCACGCTGCGTGCCTCGCGCTGCAGCAGCAGCACCTCCGAGGGCCCGAGCACGCTCGGTGTGTCATGCAGCAGCTCGCGCCGTTCTCCCTGCAGCAGCACACGGCGCTCGGCGGCCGCATCCGGATACCCCAAGCTCACGCGCATGAGGAAGCGATCGAGCTGCGATTCAGGCAGCCCGTAAGTGCCGATCTGCTCGTGGGGGTTCTGGGTGGCGACCACGAAGAAGGGCTCCGGCAGGCCATAGGTAATGCCGTCGACGCTCACCTGGCGCTCTTCCATCGCCTCGAGCAGCGCACTCTGCGCCTTGGGGCTGGCGCGATTGATCTCATCGGCCAGCAGCAGCTGGGTGAAGACCGGGCCGCGTCGAAACTGAAATTTATTGGTCGCGCGATCGAAAACCGATATGCCGACGATGTCGGCGGGCAACATGTCGCTGGTGAATTGCAGCCGCGACCACTCGAGCCCGAGCACACGCGCCAGCGTCTGCGCCAGCGTGGTCTTGCCGACGCCCGGTACATCTTCGATCAGCAGATGCCCGCGGGCGAGCAGGCAGGCCAGGCATAGCCGCACCTGTGCGTCCTTGCCGAGGATCACGCGCTCGATGGCCGCGACTGTGGCGCTGAGGCTGCTCATACGGAAGCCAAGACGCGCACCTGTGCAATGTGCCGCGCCAGGCCGTGGCGCGTGCGTTCGAAATCGGCCAGGCGCTGGCGCTCCTGCGCGACGACTTCCGGCGGCGCATTGCGCACGAAGTGATCGTTGGCGAGCTTGCCGCGCGCCCTGGCGAGCTCCTGCTCGATCTTCTCGACGCGCCGCTCGAGCCGCCGCAACTCGCTCTGCGGCTCGATCAGTCCTGACATCGGCACCAGCAGCGTGAGCTCGCCGACCATGGCCGCCGCGGCCGGCGGCGGCGCCTCGCCGAGCCGCAGCGCCCGCACGCTGCCCAGCCCAGCGAGTTGCGACAGCAGCGACAGGTGCTGCTGCACCAGAGCCAGGTCACGATCGCTCGCCTGCTGCAGCAGCAACGGCAGTCGTTTCGCAGGCGCAATGTCCATTTCGCCGCGGATCTGGCGGATTGCGAGCACCACCTGCATGATCCAGTGCATTTCCTGCTCCGCGTCCGCATCGGTCGGAAATTCGCTGGCGTCCGGCCAGGCGGCGAGCATGATGCTCTCGCCGGACGTGCCGGCCGACGGCGCCACGCGCTGCCATATTTCCTCGGTAATGAAAGGCATCAGCGGATGCGTAAGCCGCAGCAGCGTCTCCAGCACGTGCAGCAGCGTGCCCCGAGTGCTCTGCGCCGCTGCCGCCTGCGGCGACTGCAGCACCGGCTTGGCGATCTCGAGGTACCAGTCGCAGAACTCATGCCAGGTAAATTCGTACAAGGCGTTGGCCGCGAAATCCAGACGGTAGTCGCGGAAGGCCGCGTCCACTGCACCTATCGTCGCACCCAGACGCGAGCGTATCCAGCGCTCGCTGACCGCCCGCGGGGCAGGGCCGCCAGTGCCGCCTGCCGCCATGGCCTCGCTCGAAGGGCCATCGCAGGCGCGCAGCACGAAGCGCGCGGCGTTCCATAGTTTGTTGCAGAAATTGCGATATCCGGCCACGCGCGCCAGATCGAAACGCAGGTCGCGGCTCTGGGTGGCGAGCGAGGCAAAGGTGAAGCGCAGCGCATCGGTGCCATAGGCCGGGATGCCTTGCGGATATTGCTTGCGCGTCGCCTTTTCAATGCCGGCCGCCAGGTGCGCCTGCATCAATCCGCTGGTGCGCTTGGCCAGCAGCGCCGGCAGATCGATGCCATCGATGATGTCCAACGGGTCGATGACGTTGCCCTTCGTCTTGGACATCTTCTGGCCTTCCGCATCCCGGATCAGCCCGTGCACGTAGACTTCGCGAAACGGCACGTCGCCCATGAAGTGCAGTCCGAGCATGATCATGCGCGCGACCCAGAAAAAAATGATGTCGAAGCCCGTCACGAGCACGTCGGTCGGATAGAAGCGTGCCAGATCGGCAGTGTGTGCCGGCCATCCCAGCGTCGAGAACGGCCACAGTCCCGAGGAAAACCAGGTATCGAGCACGTCCTCGTCCTGCTGCAGCGGCACGTCGCGCCCGTGCCGCGCACGCGCCGCCGCCTGCGCGGCCTGCTCATCGCGTGCGACGTAAATGTGGCCCTGTTGGTCGTACCAGGCCGGAATGCGGTGACCCCACCAGAGCTGCCGGCTGATGCACCAATCCTGAATGTTGCGCATCCACTGGTAGAAAGTCTTGTCCCAGTTGGCGGGCACGAAGCGTACCCGGCCGGACTCGACCGCCGCCGTGGCCGCGTCGGCCAGCGGTGCAACGCGCACATACCACTGTTGAGTCAGATAGGGCTCGATGACCGCTCCGCTGCGATCGCCGCGCGGTGTCATGAGTTTGTGCGGCTCGACGCGCTCGAGCAGCCCCGCTCGAGTCAGTTCTTCGACGATGCGCGCGCGCGCTTCGAAGCGATCCAGACCGCGCAGGCGCTCGGGGGCGCGCTCGTTGAGGCGCGCCTCGGGCGTGAAGATGTTGATCAATGGCAGGGCATGTCGCTGGCCGATCGCGTAGTCATTGAAGTCGTGCGCCGGCGTGATCTTGAGGCAGCCGCTGCCGAAGCCCGGATCGACATAGCTGTCGGCTATGATCGGTAGGGTGCGTTCGGCGAGCGGCAGCAGGACGTGGCGGCCGACCAGATGACGGTAGCGCGGATCCTCGCCGTTTACCGCGACCGCGGCATCACCGAGCATGGTTTCGGGGCGGGTGGTCGCGACCACGACGTGGCCCTCGGCATCGCTCAGGGGATAGCGCACATACCATAGATGGCCGTCCTCCTCCTCGGACAGCACCTCCAGATCCGACAGGGCCGTTCGCAGCACCGGATCCCAGTTGACCAGACGCTCGCCACGATAGATGAGGCCCTGCTCATGCAGACGCACGAATGCCTCGGTCACTGCCTGCGACAGTCCGGGGTCGAGCGTGAAGCGCTCCCGCGACCAATCGACCGATGCGCCGAGCCGGCGCAGCTGGCGTGCAATCGTGCCGCCCGACTGCTCCTTCCAGGCCCAAACACGCTCCACGAAGGCCTCGCGTGTCATGTCCGTGCGCCGCTGGCCGGCGGCATTGAGCACTCGTTCGACCACCATCTGAGTTGCGATGCCCGCATGGTCGGTACCCGGCTGCCACAGAGTCGCCTCACCCTGCATGCGATGCCTGCGCGTCAGCGCATCCATGATCGTGTCCTGGAAGGCATGGCCCATGTGCAGCGTGCCAGTGACATTCGGCGGCGGAATCATTATGCAGAAACTGTGCTGCGAGAGTCGCGGTACAAAATATCCGGCCGACTCCCATCGCTGATACAGACGCTGTTCGATTTCGGCGGGCGAGTAGACTTTGTCCATCCGGGGTTGTGACCGCTTAAAGAGCGCGATTATAAGGCCGCAGGCGCGATTGCATCCTGGCTGCAATTCACGGCGTCAAGGGCGAGTCCTCGGCGGCGAGGGTGTGCGTCTCGGGTGTGACGCCGCGGTCGCGATACTGCCGAAAGCGGCTGCGGCCGGCGCGCCGTCTGTCCTCATCGGCATCGATAAGCTCGGCGATGCGGCCAGCATGCGCGGCCGCGGCCGGGATGGTGCTGCCGAGGTTCACCAGCAGCTCGAAGGGCTGGTCCGGACAGCCGTCGCAGCTCAGCAGCACCGGCGTGTCCTGCCACTGCTCGGCTTGCGTGTAGATCTCGTGCGGCACGAAGCTGCGATCGGCGAAGGTCCACAGCAGTTCATCAAATCGCTCGAGCGAGCGCTGCTCCGCGAGCCAGACGAACACGCGTTGCCCAACCAGATAGCCTTGCTCGGCAATGCGGCAACCGAGCTTGAAACGCGAGCGTTCCTCGGTGCCGGAAAGCAGGTAGAAATCCACGCGCTGCATCGACGGCGCGACTCGGCTCAACCGCCTGCGCGGCGACTCAGGAAGTCCCCGACCAGCGATAGCGGCCGGCCGCTGGCGCCCTTGGACGCGCCCGAGGTCCAGGCCGTACCGGCGATGTCCATGTGCGCCCACTTCAGTCCCTGGGTGAATTTGCCCAGGAATGCGGCCGCGGTGATTGCGCCGCCTTCGCGCCCGCCGATGTTGGCCATGTCGGCAAAGTTGCTGCGCAGCTGCTCTGTAAATTCCTCCGTCAGGGGCAGCTGCCACGCGCGGTCGTCGGTGCGGGCTCCGGCCTCGACCAGCTCGCGTGCGAGCCCCTCATCGTTGGCCATGACGCCGCTGAAATGGTTACCGAGGGCGATGATGCAAGCCCCGGTCAGCGTCGCGAAGTCGACCACGGCCTCAGGTTCGTAGCGGCGCGCATAGTTCAACGCATCGCAAAGGATCAAGCGTCCCTCGGCATCGGTATTGAGCACTTCGACGGTCTGGCCCGAGGCGCTCGTGACGATGTCGCCCGGCTTGAGCGCTCGGCCGCTGGGCATGTTTTCGCAGGCCGGCACCAGGCCGACCAGGTTGATCTTGAGCTCGCTGCGCGCTGCGTAGTCGATGGCCGCCAGCACGGTTGCTGCCCCGCACATATCGAACTTCATCTCATCCATATTGGGCGGATCCTTGAGCGAGATGCCGCCGGTATCGAAGGTCACACCCTTGCCGACCAGTACCACAGGTGCGCGATTGCGGCGCGCACCGCGATATTCGAGCACGATGAACCGCGGCGGCTCCTCGCTGCCGCGTGTTACGGCCAGCAAGCAGCCCATCTTGAGTCGCCGGATGCCGGCCGCATCGAAGACGCGCAGTCGCAGCCGCCGCCGGTAAGCGTGCTCGAGCTCGCGTGCCTGCGCTGCCAGATAGCGCGGAGTGCAGACGTTGGCCGGCAGATTGCCGAGGTCCCGCAGCAGCCGCGTGCTCTCGGCCAGAGCGGCCCCGGCGGCAAGGCCGCGCCGTACGGCTGCCAGCGCGCCGGTTTCGACCGGTCCGCACAGCACGCGCGCGAGCGCCGGCGGGCGCGGCTTGCGTGCCGTCTTCAAATCATTGATCCGATAGAGACTGCTGCCGGTACTTTCGGCGATGGCGCGGCCGAAGTAGTAATCATCGAGCTCACGCGCCGCGGGCCGCTCCAGCGCCAGGGCTGCTGATACCACGCGTGTGCGCGCCAGCGCGGCGATGGCTTGACCCAAGGCTCGCCGCCAGGCACGGCGCTGGTACTGTGGCTTGCCGCCGAGGCCGACGAGCAACAGCCGTGCGCTCTTGAGCCCGGTGGGTTCGGCAAGCAGCAGCGTCTCGCCGGCGCGGCCCGAGAAGTCGCCGCGCGCAAGCAGGGCGCGCACCCGCCCGCGCATGGCGCGGTCCACCGCCAGCGCCTCCGGTCCGAGCTCGGCGCGCTCGAATACGCCGATCACGAGGCAGTCGCTGCGCTGTTCGGCCGCTTTGCGACTAAAGGCTTCGAATCGCATTTAGATGGTCCTTGTTTGCCTGCGAAATATATTCGTATAACTTAGCGGCCGCCGCAGCGTATCGCGACCCTGTCTCGCGTCCGTCTGACCCGTGTTTTAGGGCCGAGCGCGCGGCGGCAATGATCGCCTGGAAGTGTAGCCGAAGCCAGCTGGAAAGAGGGCCTGTTGCGAATTCTGCAGCGCTATATGCTCAGAGAAATGACCGTCAACTTCATCGGGGTGACGGTCGTCCTGTTTGCCATCCTGTTTGTCAATCAAGTCGGCGCGGTCCTGGCGCGCGCGGCGCAGCTGCAGTACCAGAGCGGCTTTGTGCTCGAGTTGATCGGGCTGGGCGCGGCG
>DATNHF010000028.1:0-8053 GCA_035605115.1 Steroidobacteraceae bacterium
ATTAAGTAGTGTCATCGCGGAGTCGGCATTGCGAGCGACAAAAGCCCCTACCGTCAGCCTGAGCGCGGTAGCGCTCAACCATATCACCGCGATGCTGCTGACCCTTTCGGTCATGGTGCCGGCCGCCGCACCGGCCGCCCCGGCGCTCGCCGCGAGCGCGCTCGCGCGGCGCGTGGTACTTCCTGCTTCGGTCACACCCGAGCACTACCGCATCGACTTTACGCCGGATGCCACGGCACTGACTTTCCGAGGCGCAGTGGAGATCGACGTCACGGTCCGTGAGCCTACCGACAAGATCGTGTTCAATAGCGTCGATCTGGTCATCGACAGCGCAGCGCTTTCCGGCAGCGCGCAAGCGCCGGTGATCAGCTATGACGAGCGCCGGCAGACCGCGACTTTGACCACGCATCAAACTCTCGAGCCTGGCGGCCATACGCTCAAACTGCGCTACCATGGCAAGATCTATCAGCAGGCGTCCGGGCTGTTCGCGCTCGATTACGACAGCGCCGCGGCCAAGGGGCGGGCGCTCTACACGCAGTTCGAAAACGTCGATGCCCGGCGCTTCGTGCCCTGCTGGGACGAACCCGCCCGCAAGGCCACCTTTGAGCTCATCGCGACCGTCCCTGCGGAGCAAATGGCCCTGTCCAATATGCCCGTGGTCTCGACCGAGACGCTGCCGGGCGGCCTCAAGCGCGTGCATTTCGGCGTCACGCCCCGAATGTCCCCCTATCTGCTGTTCTTTGCCGCCGGCGATTTCGAGCGGGTCCATCGCACGGTCGGCGGTGTAGACATCGGGGTCGTCGTTACGCGCGGCGATGCGGCCAGCGCCGGATTCGCGCTCGATGCCGCAGTCGACATCCTGCCTTACTACAACGATTACTTCGCCATGCCGTATCCGTTGCCGAAGCTTGATCTCGTCGCGGGTCCCGGTTCCAGCGCCATCTTCGGCGCCATGGAGAACTGGGGGGCGATCTTCGGTTTTGAGCGCGACCTGCTGATCGATCCGCGACTCTCCACGGAGCAGGACCGGCGGCGGGTCTATGAGGTCATCGCGCACGAGATGGCACACCAATGGTTCGGTGACCTCGTGACGATGCAGTGGTGGGACGACGCGTGGCTCAACGAGGGCTTCGCCACATGGATGGAGAACAAGGTTCCCGAGCACTTTCACCCGGCCTGGCACGAATGGTTACAAAATATGCGCGCCAAGCAGGCGGCCATGCAGACTGATGCGCGCGATGGAACCCATCCGATCATCACGCCCATCGACGACGCCATGCAGGCGGACGACGCGTTCGACCTCATCACCTATGACAAGGGCGCGCAGGTGATTCGGACGCTGGAGACCTACCTTGGTGAGGATGAGTTTCGCGCCGGAGTACGTCGCTACATGCACGATCACGCTTACGCCAACGCCGTCACGGAGGATCTGTGGCGCGAGCTTGACAAGGGTTCGACGCGGCCGATTGCCCCGATCGCGCATGATCTGACGCTGCAGGCGGGCGTGCCGATGATCAACGAGATATCCGCGAGCTGCAGCGATCGCATGACGACACTGCAACTGGCGCAGGGACATTTTGCCATCGATGCGGATTCGACCCAGGCTCGCATCTGGCATGTTCCGGTCACCGCCGCAGCCATTGACGGCCCGCCCGCGCAAGCGGTCATTGCCGGAGCCCGTGCGGTCGCGATGCAGGTGTCCGGCTGCGACGCTGTGATATTGAACGCCGGGCAGATCGCCTATTTCCGCAGTCATTACTCGACCGCAGGCCTCGCAGCTATCACCGCGCATTTTGCTGACCTCGCAACGGCCGATCAGCTCGGGGTGTTGAACGACACCGCCAGTCTGGCCGCTGTCGGTATCGAGCCGATGGCCGCTTTCATGAATCTCACCAAGCACTTCCCCGTCAAGGCCGGTCAGGAAGTTGCCGCGGCGCTGGTCGGCGAGCTGCAGAATCTCGATCTCGCCTACGATGGTCTGCCGACGCAGGCGGCATTTCGCAGCTATGCGCGCGCCGTGCTCAATCCCATCCTTGCCCGCATCGGCTGGGACCAGCAGCCGGGCGAGGCCGATAACGTAGCGCTGTTGCGCTCGGATCTGGCGATGGCACTGGGTGAATTTGGCGATCCGACGCTGCTGATGCGCGCCCGGCTGCAGTACCAGCGCTATCGCTCGGATCCATCGAGTCTCGACGCGTCCGCTCGCGACACTGCCTTGAGTCTGGTCGCGCTGATGGCCGATCAGGAGACCTGGGACCAACTGCATGCCATGGTGCGTTCAGCCAGAAGCGAGATCGAGCGCCAGCAGCTCTACCGACTGCTCGCCACGCCGCGGGACGATGCGCTGATTCGCCAGGCCCTCGAGCTGGCAGTCTCGGGCGAGCCGCCGCCGACACTGGTGCCTGGGATGATCCGCCAGGCGGCGCAGCGGCATCCGCGGCTGGCGTTTGAATTTGCGGCTTCGCATTGGGAGCCGATCGCCGCCACGCTCGAACCTGAGTCCAGAACGTTTTTCTTGCCCTCGCTATTGCATACGGCGTCGGACATGAAGGTTCTCGATGAGCTCAAGCGCTTCGCGGCCGCCCACATTGCGCCGCAGGCGCGTCAGGAGGTGCGCAAGGCGCAGGCCAGCGTGCGTTATCGAGCGCACATTCGCCGCAACCGCCTGCCTGCGGTCGATCGGTGGCTGCAGCATGAGGGCGCTGCGCGCTAGCTGCGCTGGCGCCTTGCTTCAGAGCAGCGCTTCGATGATCTGCACCAGCAGCGCGCTCAGGGGCGCTGCGACTGCGGGGTCGAATTGCGGTGCAGTCGCTTCCGACATATAGGCGCGCTGCGCGATTTCGAGCTGCATGGCGTGCACGTGCTGCGCGGGCGCGCCGTAGTGGCGCGTGATGTAGCCGCCCTTGAAGCAGCCGTTGACCACATGCGAAAAGTGCTGCTGCGCCTCGAGCAGCCCGACGACGCGAGCGACGAACTCGGCGCCGGCGCTGCGACCATCCCAGGTGCCGAGATTGAGCTGCGGCAGCGTGCCATCGAACAAGCGCGGGGCCAGCGAACGGATCGAGTGCGCATCCCAAATCAGGCAGTGCTTATGGCGCGCCAGGGCCGCATCGCGCAGCTCGGCGAGCGCCTCGTGGTAGGGTCGCCAGTACCGCTCGATGCGCGGCGCGATCTCGCTCGCCGATAACCCCTGCCCGGCGCGATAGATCGCACTGCCGGAAAATGTCTCGCTGGGGCACACCGCTGACTCGATCCGGCCCGGATAGAGCGCGGATCCGTCCGCCGCTCGATTCAGGTCGACGACATAGCGCGAGTGGGTTGCAATCAGCGTGCTCACCCCGAGCCGCCCGAGGCACTCGCTGTAGAGCTGCGGGACGAACCAATCTGTATCGGGCAATTCGAGCGCGGCTGGCGTCAAGCGTGCGCGCAGCGGCTCGGGCACATAGGTGCCGGAATGCGGAAAGCTGATAACGATGGGCAGCGATCCGCCATGCCTCTCAAACAGCGGCGGGTTCATGCGGCACTCGAAGGCAGCAGATGCGCAAGCTCGCTGGTGAGGCTGCCGGAGCGCACCCATTGCCGTGCGCGCTCGATATCCGGAGCGAGATATCGATCCGCGGCGTAATAAGGCACTTCGGCGCGTATCGCCGCATGCGCCCGTTCCAGCGCCAGCGAGGATCGGGCAGGGCGATGAAAATCGATGCCCTGCGCCGCGGCCAGCAGCTCGATGCCCACCACGGCTGCGGCATTGTCGAGCATGCGCTCCAGGCGGCGCGCCGCGTGGGTGGCCATGCTGACGTGATCCTCCTGATTGGCGGAGGTGGGTATCGAGTCGACGCTGCACGGTGCTGCCAGCGTCTTGTTTTCCGCGACCAGTGCTGCGGCGGTGACCTGCGCCATCATGAAGCCGGAATTCACGCCGCTGTTCTCGACCAGAAACGGCGGCAGTCCGCTCATCTTCGGATCCACCAGCACCGCGATGCGGCGCTCGGACAGATTGCCGATCTCGGCGATGGCGAGCGCCATGGTGTCGGCAACGAAGGCAACCGGTTCGGCATGGAAGTTGCCGCCGGAGAGCACCTGCGCCTCATCGACGAAAAGCAGCGGGTTGTCGGTCACGGCATTGGCTTCGATCTGCAGCGTCGCGGCGCAGTTGCGGATCAGATCCAGGCAGGCGCCCATGACCTGCGGCTGGCAGCGGAACGAGTACGGATCCTGTATGCGTGAGCAGTCGAGGTGCGAGGCGCGAATCGCGCTGCCCGACAGCAAGGCACGATAGGCGTTCGCGGCGGCGATCTGTCCGGGCTGTCCGCGGCTCTCGTGGATGCGAGCGTCGAAGGGTGCATCGCTGCCTTTGAGGGCATCGACCGAGAGCGCGCCGGCAAGCACGGCCGCGGCCCAAAGCTGCTCGGCGCGGAACAAGGCGCCCAGGGCCAGTGCCGTGGAGACCTGCGTGCCGTTGATGAGCGCGAGGCCTTCCTTGGGACGCAGCCTCACGGGCTCCAGGCCCGCTCGCCGCAGGCCTTCGGCGGCGCTCAGCACCTGTCCATGCATGCGCACATCGCCGACACCGAGCAGCGTCGCACTCAAATGCGCCAGCGGTGCCAGATCGCCCGAGGCACCTACCGAGCCCTGGCCTGGAATCACCGGGTAGATCTCGTGCGCCAGCAGCGATTGCAGCGCCGCGATGACCGCGAGGCTGATGCCGGAGTGCCCGCGCGAGAGCGAATTGATCTTGAGCGCGAGCACCAGCCTCACGACCGCATCGGCAAGCGGCTCACCGACGCCGGCGGCATGCGACAGCAGCAGATTGCGCTGTAACAGCTCGAGCTGTTCGGGCGGAATGCGCGTCTGTGCGAGCAGTCCGAAACCCGTGTTGATGCCATACGCGGCCTGACCGCGCTCGACGATGGTGTCGACCAGCGCGACCGCGGCCTCAATGCGGGCGCGGTCGTATGCCGAGATGCTCAGCGCGGTCGGCTGCGCATAAATCTGCCGCAGCGTCGAGAGCGACAGCTGGCCGGCCCGGAGCTCGACCGCGAGCGTCACGGGCTCACCGTGCACTCACCATCGGCAGCCGCAGACCGTTGGTGCGCGCACAGTCGATCGCGATCTGATAGCCGGCATCGGCGTGGCGCATGACGCCCGTGGCTGGGTCGTTCCAGAGCACGCGCGCGATGCGCTGGGCCGCAGCCTGCGTGCCGTCACAGACGATGACCACACCGGCATGCTGCGAGAAGCCCATACCGACACCGCCGCCGTGATGGATCGAGACCCAGGTGGCGCCACTGGCGGTGTTGAGCAGCGCGTTGAGCAACGGCCAATCGGACACGGCATCGGAGCCATCGCGCATGCCCTCGGTTTCGCGATTCGGACTGGCGACCGATCCGGAATCCAAGTGATCGCGTCCGATGACGATCGGTGCCGCGAGCTCGCCGCTGGCCACCATCTGGTTGAAGGCCAATCCCAGGCGATGCCGCTGACCGAGCCCTACCCAGCAGATGCGCGCCGGCAAGCCCTGGAATTGAATGCGCGAGCGCGCCATATCGAGCCAGTGGTGCAGATGCGCATCGTCGGGGATCAACTCTTTGACCTTGGCATCGGTCTTGGCGATATCGGCGGGATCGCCGGACAGGGCAGCCCAGCGGAACGGGCCGATGCCGCGGCAGAACAGCGGCCGGATGTAGGCCGGCACGAACCCCGGGATATCGAAGGCACGCGCGACGCCCTGATCGCGCGCGACCTGGCGGATGTTGTTGCCATAGTCGAATACCGCAATGCCCATATCGCGGAAGCGCAGCAGGCACTCGACGTGATGTGCCATCGAATGACTGGCTGCCGCGGCCGTGCCATTCGGGTCGGACGAGCGCTGTTGATCCCACTGCTCGACACTCCAGCCCTGCGGCAGGTAGCCGTTGACCGGATCGTGCGCCGATGTTTGATCGGTCACGGCACTGGGGCGAATGCCGCGCGCGAGCAGCGTATCGAGCACGTCATTGATGTTGGCGAGCAACGCGACCGATACCGGACGCTCTCCGGCACACGCGCGCGTGATGATCTCGAGCGCTTCATCGAGCGAGTGCGCCTGCACATCGATGTAGCCGGTCTCGAGACGCTTGGCGATTCGGCTTTGACGGCACTCGACGGCCAGCATGCTGGCCCCGGCCATGGTCGCGGCCAGCGGCTGCGCACCGCCCATGCCGCCCAGGCCCGCGGTCAGTATCCACTGGCGGCCGAGCTTGTCGTCGAAGTGGCGGCGCCCCATCTCGGCAAAGGTCTCGTAGGTGCCCTGAACGATGCCCTGACTGCCGATGTAGATCCACGAGCCGGCCGTCATCTGGCCGAACATGGCAAGGCCGCGCTGATCGAGCTCGTTGAAATGTTCCCAGGTCGCCCAGTGCGGCACCAGGTTGGAGTTGGCGATGAGCACCCGCGGCGCATCGGCGTGCGTCGTGAACACGCCCACCGGTTTGCCTGACTGGATCAACAGCGTCTCATGCTGCTCGAGACTTCTGAGCGTCTCGACAATACGGTCATAGCAGTTCCAATCGCGCGCGGCGCGGCCGATGCCACCGTAGACCACCAGTTCGTTGGGGTTCTCTGCAACCTCCGGGTCGAGATTGTTCATGAGCATGCGCAGCGGCGCCTCGGTGGTCCAGTGGCGCGCGCTCAGCGTGCTGCCGCGCGCGGCGCGGATCACTCGTGGGCTTATCGGACTAAGCATGGGAGGAGCCTCGCGGTTGAACCCGTCCCGACATCTCGTAGCGGCAACCGGGATAGTGCAGGCGCGCCACCGAGGCAATCACCCCGGCAGTCCAGGTGCGGCGGATCATGAGCAGACAGGGCTCGTGCCGCTTCATCTTCAGCAGTTTGCGCGTGCGCTCATCGGGCATCACGGCGCGCAGTAGATGCTCGGCTGCCTGCAGCGGCGCGACTTGCATCAGATACTCGTACGGCGTCACGCGCGTGAAGTCGAGCTTGAGGTAATCGGCAGCTATGCGCGGCAGTACATGCCGGTCCTCGAGCAGAATCGGCACGTCGCTTTCATAGTGCACGATGGCGGAATAGAACAGTTCGGTCCTGGGAGCGGCGCCGAAATCCTGGGCCAGCGTCGCTACCGCGCGCACGCGCTCGAGCGCGACCACCTCGGCGCGATGCACGTGGCCGCGGGCGCGAATCTCATCGGCGATATCGTGAATCTCGAGCGGGTGCGTATGGGCCTGGCGATTGGCGACGAAGCTGCCGACACCGGCGATGCGCACCAGCACCCCCTCGTCCTGCAGCTCGCGCAGCGCGCGGTTGGCGGTCATGCGCGACACGCCGAACTCCCTGACCAGTTCGTTCTCCGAGGGCACGCGCGCGGAGGTGGTCCAGCGGCCCGATTCGATGTTGGTCAGGATGTGCTCCTTGACCTGCTGGTACAGCGGCTGCATCGCCAGGTGTCGTTTTGGCATCGCGCTCGTTACCCGACGCAAAAATCGAATTTACGATTTTAGTTTAGGCTGTATAGACATGTACAGTCAATGTGGTGCGAGCAATCGCCCGCGCTGCAGCATCCAGGCGGCATAACGGCGCGCCGTGTCCTCATCGGCCCGGTGCCGGCCGCGCTCGACCACCCAGCGGCCCGCGACCATCACATCGCGGATCGCCGCCTGAGCGCCGCTGAACACCAGGCGATCGAGCACGCCGTCCTGCGCGGCTCCGGCGAGCGCCGGATGCTCGCGCTCGAGCACCAGCCAGTCGGCCCGGCGGCCGACCTCGATTGCGCCGCTGTTCTGTCCCAAAGCCTGCGCACCGCAGCGCGCCGCCTCGCGCCACAGGCGGCCGCCGGCGTGCGGCTCACTGCGACTGGCGAGTACCGCGCGGCGCCGGCGCCGCAGGCGCTGCTGATATTCGAGCCAGCGCAGCTCTTCGGCCGGACTGACGCTCGCCTGGCTGTCGGAGCCGATGCACAGCCGGCCGCCTGCGCTCAGCAGACGCGCCGCGTCGAAGAAGCCATCGCCGAGATTGCCCTCGGTGCTCGGACAGACACACACGCTGGCGCGGCTGGCCG
>DATNHF010000029.1:0-39328 GCA_035605115.1 Steroidobacteraceae bacterium
GCGCGAGCTCACCGGGGGTGATGTCATCGTGACCCTCTCCGGCGATCGAAACCTTGATGCCGACCTCGCGCAGCAGCCGGTCGAACGCCGCGGGCAGTGAACGCGCATCGGCGGCCTCACCCATGGCGGCCGCAGCGGCCGCGAAGACGGTGTCCTCGCCCTGCACGCTCCAGGGCAGCGTGGCACGCAGTGCTACGCCCACGGCGCGGCCGTGATGAATGGGACGGAGCGAGGCCAGCGCATGGCCGATGTTGTGTGCAATGGCGGTGCCGCAGTTGTCGATGCCGATGCCGGCGAAGGTCGCGGCCCACTGCAAGCCCGCGCGCGCGGCGAGATCCTGCGGCGCGCTGACCGCGCGCTGCAGATGAGCGACGACCAGCCGGATCGCCTCGTGGCAATACATGTCGTTGGCGGGATTCGCGTTGCGATTGGTCGACGCTTCGATCGCGTGCACCAGCGCATCGATGCCCGTGGCCGCCGTCAGATGGGCGGGCAATCCGGTGGTGAGGGTCGGATCGAGCACGATGGCGTCGGCCTTGAGGGCATCGCCCCAAAGCCACACCTTCGCGCCCTCCAGGTCGGAGAGCACGGCAGTGCGGGTCGCCTCCGAGCCCGTGCCCGACGTCGTCGGCACGCAGACGCAGGCCAGCCGCGCCGCCGGAAACGGGTTCGCGCACAGCCCGTAGTGACTTGCCGGGTGGGTTGCGCCCGCAATCGCCGCGACCGATTTGCCGAGGTCCATGGCCGAACCGCCGCCGAGCGCCACGACGGCTCGTGCGCCCTGCGCGCGCGCCAGCGCGGCCGTGGTGTCGGCCTGCGCCATGGAGGGATCGCTCCTGACCTCATCGAACACCGTAATCGCGCAGCCCGCCGCCCGCAGCGAGCGCACAGCCGTCTCGATCATGCCGGTCGACTTCAGCCCCGGGTCGGCCACCAGCAGCACGCTGCCTGCCGCCGGCAGCTCAAGGATGACCGTGCCGATCTGCTCGAGAGCCCCTGCGCCCTGCAGGATGCGCGGCACACGATCGAGGATGAGGCTGCTCATGGCGCAAGCGGTCTCATGTGCGCATCAGGGCGAGCGCGGCGTGTAGAACGGATTGCCCACGCTCGAGAGTCCCGCGAGCAGTTCAGCACGCGAGGGCCAGCCGGACTTCAGCGCGCGCTGCGCGGCCGCATGCGCCGCGGCCTTGTTGTTGGCGTAGACCTGATCGGCATCGTCGGCGGTCCAGTTGACCCACACCAGCGCGATGCTAAGCCAGCGATCCTCGGCCTCGGGCGGCAGCACGCCGTCGAGCAGCGCACGCGTAAGTCCCGCCGCAACGCCCAGCTGCGCCGGACCCCAGGTCATCTTCTCGTGATTGGCATCGCGCAGCACGGCTTTGCCGATAAACAGCGTCGCCGGCTTCACCGGCAGATTCGGTTTGAGCACGACCTGAAACGGGATGTGTCCGGGACCGGGACTGGCCGCGGCCGTTGCCCAGGCCGCACTCAAGGGCCCGTCCTTAGGCCCCAGCAGCAGATTGATATGCGCGGCGTTGCCGCCGCTGCCCTCGAAACCTTCGCCGATGTAAAGCATGGATGAGCTTTAGTTCGACCCAAGCGCGCGCGCTCGCCGGATCGGGTTGTAATCGTTGATCACATCGCGCGGCCGATAAGGGGCCTCGAGAAAGGCCCGCTCCTCGCTGTCCAGCGCCAGTTCCGAGGCCGCGAGCGCCACATCGACCTGATCGGGCGTATCGGCACCGATCAGTGGCGAGGTGACTTGCGGACTACCGGCCACCCAGGCGTTGGCGATGTGCGCCGGGGTCACGCCGCGACGAACGCTCAACTCGCGCACGCGACGCGCAATCTCGCAGTCGATTTCATCGCCGTAGAAGTTCAGATAGAGGTCATGTGCGGTGCGCGCGCTCTGCGTGGCGCCGGTCAGAAAGCCGCGCGCCAGCGGACTGAAGGTCGTGACCGCGATGCCCTCGTCCTGGCAGTAGGGCATCATTTCGCGCTCCTCTTCCCGATACAGCAGGTTGTACTGGCACTGCATGTTCACGAACGGCGTCCAACCGTGCAGGCGCGCGGTGTAGTTCATCTTGGCAAACTGCCAGACGTACATGGTCGAAGCGCCAAGATAGCGCACCTTGCCGGCCTTGACGGTGTCGTGCAGCGCCTCGAGCGTCTCCTCGATGCGCGTGTCGGGATCGAAGGCATGGATGATGTAGAGATCGACGTAGTCGGTACCCATGCGGCGCAGCGAACGATCGATCGAGGCCATGATGTGCTTGCGCGAGAGGCCACGGTCGTTGACCGCCTCGCTCATCGGGTAGAACACCTTGGTCGCGAACACGAAGCTCTCACGCGCCGCGAGCTTGAGCAGAGTGCGTGCGACCACCTCCTCATTGCGTCCGGTCGAATACCAGTCCGCCATGTCGAAGAAGGTGAAACCGCGCTCGAACGCGCGCTTGAGGATGGGCACCGACCGGTCCTCATCCAGCACCCAGCCCTTCCAGGCCGAGCTGCCCAGACCCATGGTGCCCAGGCAGAGTTTGGAGACCTTAAGACCGGTCTGACCGAAACGGATCTGCTGCATGCTTGTGATGCTCGGCGCACAGCGCGCTCACGGCGAAAGCGTTACACGGCCATAAGTCGCTGAAAAGCTGAGAAAACGCATAGCGCTATCGAAAAATGGCATAGAGGTTGCGCCGGCGCGATCGCTTCGGGCTACGATGCCCCATGGGGAAGCCCGCCATAGGCCGACGCTGGCTGCCGCTCAATGCCTTGCGCGCATTCGAGGCCGTCGCCAAGCACGGCAGCTTCACGGCGGCCGCCCACGCGCTGCAGATCTCGCAGAGCGCTCTGTCGCGGCACGTGATCGCAGTCGAGACGCTGATCGGCGTGCAGCTGTTCGAGCGCCGGCCGCATTCGCTTAACCTGACAAAGGCCGGCGATCACCTCTTGCCGGCGGTCGTGAAATCCCTCGACGGCCTCGAACTGGCGTTGAATAGCGTTCGCCGCCAGGACACCGCGACGTTAAGAACGCTGCGCGTGCAGATGCCGCCGAGCTTCGCGACCCACGTCGCGGTGCCGATCCTGCGCGATTTCCGGCGCGCGAGCGCCGAGGTCGAGATCGACGTGGTCAGTCCCTACGGCGTCGGGCCGCCGCTCGCGGACGTCGATGTCGCGGTGGTGTACTCCCAACCGATGGTCACGGACCTCGTCACGGACCTGCTCTGGCCGGTGCGCCTGAGCGTGCTGTGTCATCCGCAATTGCGCGCGCGGCATGAGGGTGCGGATCTGGCGGCCTTCATCGGCGCCAACGAGATCATCCACGTGCGCATCAACGATCTGCCGCGACACCATTTGTGGACGCAATTCGTGCACCACGTGGGCTTAGGCGCGCTCAATGTGGAGCGCGGGCTGGTGTTCGATACCGCCATGCTCGCCGTGCAGTACGCCTTGAGCGGCGAGGGCGTCGTACTGGTCGATACGAATCTGTTCGGCGAACACGTGCGCTCGGGGCGCCTGGTCAAACCCTTCGATGTGGTGTTCGATGAAGGTTACGGCTACTACCTGCTCACGCACCCGGAAGGCTTGAGCGATGCCGCAATCGCGATGTTCCGCTCCTGGCTTATCGAGCGGCTGGGCCCGGTGGCCAGCACGCGCGAGGGCGATATGCGCCTGGTGGTGTCGAACTCCTAAGGGTACGGTCCGCCGGTGGCGTCGTTGCCGCCGTCCACCGGCAGGTTGGCACCGGTGATGTAGCTGGCTTCCGCTGAGGCCAGGAATCGAATGACGCGGCCGACTTCCAGCGGCGAGGCCAGTCGTCGCATCGGGATGCCGGCCGCGAGTCGTTGCAGCTGCAGCTGGGGATCCCCGCCCTGCGTGGCCAGGATGTCATCGACCATCTGCGTGTGAATCTCACCGGGGCACACCGAGTTGACGCGGATATTCTCGCGCGCATGATCGAGCGCGAGACAGCGCGTCATCTGCACCACCGCGCCCTTGGAGGTGCAGTAAGCGACGTGATTGGGCTCGCCGTTGAGGCCCCACTCCGAGGCGACGTTGACGATGACGCCGCCACCGGCGCGGCGCATGTGCGCGATGGCCGCTCGGCTTAAGTAAAACACCGCGCTGACATTGACGGCCATCGTGTCGAGCCACTGCGCGTTGCTGGTGTCGGGCGCATTGGCGGTGAAGAGGATACCGGCGTTGTTGATCAGGATGTCGAGACCGCCGAGTTGCTCGACGGTTCGCGCCACGAGCTGCTCGCAGGCGCCTTCGCCACGCAGATCCACCGCTGTGAAGGCGCTGCGCGTACCGTTGGCGCGCAACGCTCGCGCCACCGCCTCGCCGCGCGGCGCGTGGCGCCCGCTGACCATGACCGCGGCGCCCGCCTCGGCCAGGCAGCGCGCCGTGGCTTCACCGATGCCCGTGGTCGAGCCGGTCACGAGCGCAACCTTGCCCGACAGGTCGATCATGGACTTTAAGAGATCTTGACCATCACATGGCGCACGAAGCTGTAGTCCTCGAGCGCGTACATGCTCAGGTCCTTGCCGTAGCCGGACTGCTTCAGTCCGCCGTGCGGCGTTTCGCTCACGAGCATGAAGTGCGTGTTGACCCAGCTGCAGCCGTAGCGCAGCCGCGCGGCTGTGGCCATGGCGCGCGTCACGTCCTTCGACCAGACCGAGGAGGCCAGGCCGTAGTCCGAATCATTGGCCCAGGTGACCGCCTCCTCGACATCGTGAAACGGCGTCACCGTCACGACCGGGCCAAACACCTCGCGGCGCACGATCTCATCGCTCTGTTGCGCCCCGGCGAGCACGGTGGGCTGATAAAAGAATCCCTTACCCGAGGTCGGCCGCGCCTTGCCCGTGGCCGCAGTGATGTGCGGATGCGTCAGCGCGCGCTCGACAAACGCCGCGACACGGCTGCGCTGCGTGGCGGAGATCAGTGGGCCCAATTCATTCTCGGTGTCGCTCGCACTGTCGTACTTGAGGCTGTTGGCGGCGCCGGCGAGATCGGCGACCAGGCGCTCATAGATCTTTGAGCCGGCATAGATACGGCAGGCCGCGGTGCAGTCCTGGCCGGCGTTGTAAAAGCCGAAGGTGCGAATACCCTCGACCACGGCGGCGACATCGGCATCGTCGAACACTACGACGGGCGCCTTGCCGCCAAGCTCCAGGTGCGTGCGCTTGATGGGCTTGGCCGCCGCAGCGACGACTTTCTCGCCGGTCGCGATGCTGCCGGTCACCGACACCATCGCCACCTTCGGATGGCGGATCAACGCCTCGCCGACCGAGCTGCCCTTGCCTGTCACGACGTTCACGACCCCTTCGGGCAGGAGGGCCGCGAGATGCTTGGCCAGCAGCAGAGTGGTCATCGGCGTGAGCTCCGATGGCTTGAGCACGATGGTGTTGCCGGCCGCGATCGCCGGTGCGAGCTTCCAGGCCGCCATCATGAGCGGATAGTTCCATGGCGCGATCGATCCGACGACGCCCAGAGGATCGCGGCGGATCATTGAGGTATGGCCGGCCAGATACTCGCCCGCCACCGGGCCGTGCATGCAGCGCACCGCACCGGCAAAGAAGCGGAAACAGTCGGCGATCGCCGGAATCTCATCGCGCAGCATCAGGTGCTTGGGCTTGCCGGTATTGAGCGCCTCGAGCTCGGCGAAGGCATCGGCTTCGCGCTCGATGAGCTCCGCGATCTTCAACAGATAGCCGCTGCGCTCGACCGGCGTCGTCAGCGACCATTTCTCGAAGGCCTTGGCGGCGGCGTTTACAGCCGCATCGACCTGGCCCGCCGTCGCATCCGGGACGCTGGCGAGCGTCTGGCCGGTGCGCGGATTGAGTACCGTTTCCGTCGGCCCCTGGCCGGCTTCGAGGCGGTGACCGATCAGCATTTCCGTCTGCATCATGCGTACCTCTTCTGCAACTGGCCGTCGGCCGCGAGCTGCGCCGCCGTGTCGTCCAGGGTTTTCTTCAGGCGCGTGATCACTTCCTGAACCTGCGCTTCGGTGATGATCATGGGCGGGCACAGCGCAATCGTGTCGCCGATGGCCCGAATGATCAGTCCGTGCCGATGGCCGATGCCGAACGCCCGGGCACCGACCTTGAGCTGCGGATTGAATGGGCGCCTCATAGCCTTGTCTGCGACCAGCTCGACGCCGGCGATCAGACCCGAGCCGCGCACTTCACCGACCAGCGGATGTGCGGCGAGCTTGGCCAGTTCCTGCTGCATGAAGGCGCCGACACGCGCGGCCTGCCCCATCAGATCGCGCTCTTCGATGATCTTGAGGTTCTCGAGCGCGACGGCCATGGCCAGCGGATGTCCCGAGGTGGTGAAACCGTGACCGAACGTGCCGATCTTGGCGCTGTTATCGGCGATGACCGAATAGAGCGGTTCCGAGAACAGCACCGCGGCCAGCGGCACGTATGAGGACGTGAGCTGCTTGGAGACGACCATGAGATCAGGTTTGAATCCGTAGTGCAGCGCGCCGAAGGGGCTGCCCACCCGGCCGAAACCGTTGATGACTTCATCGGACACCAAGAGAATCTCGTATTTGCGGCAGAGCGCTTCGATGCCGGGCCAGTAGCCGCGCGGCGGCGGCATGACTCCGCCCGCCCCCATGAGCGGCTCGCCGATGAAGGCCGCGACCGTCTCGGGTCCTTCCTCGAGAATGACCGCTTCGGCTTCGGCCAGCAGCCGCGCGGTGAACTGCGCTTCGGTCTCAGCCGCTCTGCCCTCGCGATAGAAATGCGGGCAGGTCAGGTGACGCACCGGGATCGCGGGCAGATCGAAATCACGGTGATTATTGGGCAAGCCCGTGAGGCTGCCCGAGGCCACCGTAATGCCGTGATAGGCCTTGTCGCGCGCCAGGAATTTCTTCTTCTTCGCACGGCCGAGCGCGTTGTTGTAGTACCAGACCAGCTTGACGACCGTGTCGTTGGCCTCGGAACCGGAATTGGTGAAGAACACGCGCGTGAGCTGCGCAGGGGTCATCGATACGAGCTTTTCCGCCAGCCGGATCGCCGGCTCGTGCGATTTGTGACCGAAGATATGGTAGTAGGGGAGCTTCGCCATTTGCGCCGCGGCTGCCTGCACCAGTCGCGGTTCACTGAAGCCCACGGCCACCGACCAGAGGCCGGCCATGGCTTCGATGTATTCATTGCCGGCGGTGTCGTAGACATAGATGCCCTGGCCGCGCTCAATCACGATCGGACCGATCTGCTCGTGCAGCCGGGCGTCGGTGTAGGGATGCAGCTCGGTGGCAATGTCAGCGCGGGCCAGCGCAGTCGTCAGCGTGTCGTTCATGGTGCGTCTCTTGGATTGAACGGCAAGCCGCTTATTCTAATCTAATAAGCGCCCGAGGCGCGGGGACCAGCCCCGGTGCCGGCTGACCTCAGAGCAGCTCGAAGATGAACTGGTAGGACGATGCCTTGGCGTCGCGCGCGTGCAATTTCATCGAGCCCCTGGCACCGGCGTACTTGCCGGTGCCGCCGATGATCGTGAAGACCGAGTCCTTGTCATCGTAGAACGGCCCCTCGACCATGATCTGGCCGTCCTTGAACAGCGTCGTCCAGGTACATTCCCAGCTCTTGCCGACCACGACGCGCACACAGTAGCCCTGATCGGTGCCGATCTGGGTCTTGTTGCCGGCATCGAATATCGGATTGCCCCAGGTCAACAGGTCGCCGACCGAATCGCCCTTGGCGCCCAGGTCCAGTGTAGCGTCGGTCAGCGCGCGTTCCACGACCTCGATGCGCTCGGCCGCCAGGGTGGCAACCGGCACCGGCAGGACCAGCGCACTCGCGAGCAGCAGCATCACTCTGTTCATGGCGAGCTCCCCAGAATCAGAACTTGTAGGTGAAGTCGACGCCGAGGGTGCGCGGCTGATTGGTCGATACGCGCGTAATCGTCGGCTGCTGCCACGCGAATATGGTGTTGTCGATGGTCAGTGCTGCCAACTTGTTGGTCAGGTTGGTGCCGAAGAAGTACGCCCCCCATGCGCCGCCCAAGACACCCGCTCTCAGGTCCAGCGTGTTATGCGAAGGCAGCGTCTCGGCGGCGGCGGCCAGCGCGGCCAGCGCGGCCAGCGCGGCCAGAGGTAGCAATACAGCGACCGCCAAGCGCCGCGCAGTGCGCTCGATCGAGAAGGAACGCTGAGCGTCTCGCATGTGAGGTCTCCCTGAAAACACCGCCTGCAATGCTCACGACCACCGCCCGTGGGTCGTTTAGTTATCGAACGGGCGTTTGCATGGTAGTGAACTTAGTTGCGTACGAATATCACGCGAAATGAATGCCGGTCAACCCTCACGCGTGTTGCTGCCGCGAGACACTGATCCAGGCATGCGCTAGGCAGGATCTGGACGGCGGGGCCGATCATCGAGCAGGATGCCCTGATGAGCGCGAAGATCATCGATGGCAAGGCGGTGGCGGAATCGTTGCAGCGCGAGCTGGCCGCGCAGGTGGCAGCGCTGTCGCGTGCCCGCGGCATTCAACCCGCGCTCGCGGTGGTGCTGGTCGGTGCCGATCCGGCCAGTGAGGTCTACGTAGGTAGCAAGATCCGTAGCACCACGAAAGTCGGCATGCACTCGGTCGAGCATCGCCTGAGCGCACAGACGAGCCAGGCCGAATTGCTGTCGCTGATCGATCAGCTCAACGGCGACCCGCAGATCGACGGCATTCTGGTGCAGTTGCCGCTGCCGCGGCACATCGACAGCACGGCCGTCATTGAGGCCATCGACCCGGCCAAGGACGTCGACGGCTTTCACCCGATCAACGTCGGTCGGGTCGCCACCGGCGCCGGCGGCATCGTGCCCTGCACGCCGCTCGGCTCGGTACTGCTCATCAAATCGCTCGACACGCCGCTGGTCGGACTCGATGCGATCATCGTCGGACGCTCGAACATCGTCGGCAAGCCCATGGTGCAGCTGCTGCTCGCCGAGCAGTGCACGGTCACGATCGCCCACTCCAGGACGCGCGACCTGCCCGGGCGCTGCCGGCAGGCGGACATTCTCGTCGCGGCGGTGGGCCGCGCGCAGATGATTCGCGGCGACTGGATCAAACCGGGCGCCATCGTCATCGACGTCGGCATCAACCGCCTGAGCGCCGACGGTCACTCCAAGGCCCGCCTGGTCGGCGATGTCGCCTTCGAGGAGGCGCGGCAGGTGGCCGGCGCGATCACCCCGGTACCCGGTGGGGTCGGCCCTATGACGATCGCGTGCCTGCTGCAGAACACGTTCAACGCGGCGCGCAAGCGCCGCGGCGTCTAGTCGCGCGCCGCCCCCCGGCGCGCAGCCGCGCCCGCGGACCTCTCAGCCCGTCGCGGTGCGCTTGCTCTTGTCCGGATCATCGAACGGCAGGGTGTGCGCCGTGGCCGCTGCCTTGACGCGCTTGCCGCGGATTTCGAGGCGCTTGCCGTGCACCGCGGCCGACACGTCCAGCCGCGCCAGGGCCATCGATTGCTTCGTCAGGCTCGAATACATGCCGCAGGTCACGACGCCGACCTGCTTGCCGTCGGCGTAGACGGCATCGCCCAGGTCGGTCGGCTCATCGCCATCGACCCGCACGCCGAAGATCTTGAACCGCTCCTTGCCCTGGAGCCGATAGTGCTGCTCGGCGCCGCGGAAATCGGTCTTGCCCGGACTCACGGTGAAGTCCAGCCCGAGCTCCCAGAGCGAGTCGCCCGGCGGATCGTGCGGGAAGGGATACATCTGCGACATATCGTACGGGTAGAACAGCAGACAGCTCTCGACGCGCAGCATGTCGAGCGTCGCGAAACAGGTCGGCACGATGCCGAAGCTCGTGCCTTCCGCGAGCACGGTATCCCAGATGAACCCCGCATCCTCAGCCTTACAGAACAGCTCGTAGCCGCGCTCGCCGCTGTAGCCGGTGCGTGAGATCAGCACCGGCCGGCCGAACAGCGTCGTCGGCATATGGTGGAAGTACTTGAGGGCGCGAATGCCCGGCGCGAATTTGGCCAGAAAATCCACCGCCACCGGGCCCTGCAGCGACAGATCGTGCAGGTCGTCGTCCACGACCAGGGCGGCGTTGCGCCCCACGACCGCATTGGTGAGGGTCTCGTGTCCGGCGCCGCTGCCGTGCACCATCATCCAGGCGTTGGGTGCCATGCGATAGAGAATGCAATCCTCGATGAAATACCCGGCCTCGTTGAGCATGCAGGCATAGGCGGACTTGCCCGGGTAGATCTTGGTGACATCGCGCGTGGTCGCATAGTGCACAATGGCCGACGAGTGCGGACCGACCAGGTGCAGTTTCTTCAGACCCGACACGTCCATGAGTCCGGCCTTGGTCCGGATCGCCACGTGATCGAGCGCCATATCGTGCGCATAGGTCCAGGCGGTCCCCATGCCGTTCCAATCCTCGAGCTTCGATCCGAGCGCGCGATGCCGGTCCGCGAGAACTGAATAACGCCAACTCAATGCCATGTGATTCTCCTCTCGTGCGGCTATTCGGGCGCCGTACCGGGTGTGGTCGGCGCGCCGTCATCGAATTGGGCCAGATAGGCGACCGCCGTCGGACGATGACGCGTGAGCCCTTTGTAGTCGACCAGTGCCGGGTGCAGATCGCGCAGCACGCGATGCACGCGCCGCGCCCACTTGGGGATCGAGGCCACGTCGCGCAGGCTCAGCATGTAGGTGCGAACCATGAAGACGATGCCGTTGGAGCGTGGCAGGCGCCAGAGCCCCTGCAATTCCGTGCGCAGATGCAGCACGTCGGCCACATTCTGCGCTGTCACGGTCGCACGCTCGGGGCCCCACTCGGGATAGTTGTGCGGCGAGGTGTCGAGCCGTGGATGCACGGTCATGGTCCAGTTGAGCCGCCGCACCGGCTCATTGAGCCGCAGATTCAGCAGGAACTTGAGCGCCCGGTCGAACACGCCCATCTCGTGCCCGAGTGGCACGGGACCGTGCCATTCCTTGAAGCTCATGCCGATATCGAAGTCCATCGACCAGTCCGCGGGCCCCGTGACCATGCCGCCCTCGGCCCATAGATCGTTGTCGCGCTGATCCATGATGACCCAGTCGCCCTGCAATTGACGCGTGATGTATTCGAGCGGCGGCTGCGGCAGCGTGGCGGGATCGCCGAAGCTGAAATGCTGGTCGAGCCCAAGCGGGCGGTTGATCCAATGCCAGCTTCGGCCCTGCCGGCTCAAGGAAAAGTGCTGGGGATAGGACTGCGCGAGCGAGTGCATGCCGAGCTCGAGCGTGTCCCATTGCGCGCTCAGCATGTGCGGCAGCGCCTGGTAGCGCAGTGGATCCTCTGCGAGCACCACGGCGCGCTCGCGGCACTCCTCCACGTAGTGCTCATCGCAATCGATCGGGAACTCGATGACCGAGCCTGCGGGACCGGCCACATGCGGCTCGATGTTGACCGAGTACATGTAGCGGTCCTCGGGAAACGGCAGCGGAAAACGCCGGATCGCCTGCGGACTGTTGCGAAAGGTGAACGCACCGCGATACACCTGCTGCTGCTTCAATGCGACGTTCATGACGGCAGCTCCTACAGACTCAAGACCAGCTTGCTGCAACGCGCCCGTGACACACACGGCATGATGGCCTTGCCCGAAGCTTTTTCCTCGTCGGAGAGGTAGTGATCATTGTGAATCAACTCTCCGTCCACGGCGACGACGTCGGTGCGGCAGAATCCGCAGACACCGCCCCGGCACAGGTACGGCGCATCGACACCGGCCGCCTCGATCGCCTCGAGCAGGCTTTGATCCGGCAGCACGTGCAGCGCGATGCCCGACTTGTCCAGGTAGGCATCGAAGGCCTCGCCGGTCGGCGGCGCACTGAACTTCTCATAGTGCACGTGGCTGTCGGGCCAGCCCAGCGCGCGCGCCGTCTCGAGTACGCGCGTGATCATGCCGGCAGGTCCGCAAACATACACATGCGTGCCGAGCGGCTGGTGCGACAGCAGACCCTCGATGTCGATGAACTTCGCGGCGCTGTCGTGGTAGAGGCGCGCGCGCTGCGGCTCGGCTTGCGCGATCAGCTCGCAGTACGCGCCGTGCTCGGGCGAGCGCGTCGCATAGTGAATCTCGTAGGGGACGTCCGTCAGCCGCAGATCGTGCAGTTGCGCCATGAAGGGCGTGATGCCGATGCCGCCGGCGAGCAGCAGATGCTTGCGCGCGAGCTTTGCGAGCGCGAACAGGTTGACCGGATGGGCGATCTCGAGCTCGCTGCCGACCCGCACCTGCTCGTGCATGAAGGCCGAGCCACCGCGCGAAGGATCGACGCGCAGCACGCTGATCTGGTAGGTGTCGAGCTCGTTGGGCGAGCTCATCAGCGAGTACGGATTGCGAAACACGCGCTGTGCGCCGCGCATCACCACGATGATGTGCGAGCCGCCCGAAAACGCGGGCAGCTCCCCGCCGCCGGTCGGCGCGAAGATAAAGTGCTTGATCTGCGGCGTGACCTGCTCAACCGCGACCACGCGCACGGGGATGGTGTCGGCGTGGCTGTGGCTCATAGGAAGACTTCCTTGATCTGCGGCCGCTCGCCGGGGGCTTCGGCATCGACCATGACGCCCATGTAGGCGGCCAGGCGGCGCGAGTAGTGATCGCGCACGACCAGCCAGCGCTTGCAGCCACACTCGACGATGTTGGTCCTGACGTTTTCGATGGTCGAGTGACAATGAATGCAGTGCACGCGGCGCGCGAGCGTGCCGCATTCCTCGGCGCGCACCTCGTCCCGGTTCAGATTGAAGTCGTGGGCGATGCGCATGACGAGCCCCATGAAACTTTCCGGACCGGCGACGTACAGGCGTGTCCCCATGAGCGCCGCGCGCATCGCCGCAGTCAGATCCGCCAGCAAGGCATCGACCTCGCCGAATGTGCGCAGCTCGGCGATGCCCGCGGCGCGAAACGCATTGGTAGCGCCGTTGGCGGCGGCGGCGGCGACATACCAGACACGCGTGCACGCGAGCGCTTTGGGCTCGGCCTGGCGCATATCGCTGAGCAGCCGCGACAGGGGCGTCGCGCCCACGCCGTGGCCGACCATGACGTGGTAGCGGCCCAGCAGATCCGGTTGCAGCGGCGCATACACCGGTTTGCTTCGAATGCCTGTGATCAGCATGTGCTACTCCGAATGCTTCGCGCGGCTCAGGGACGGGCCAACCCGTGCGTGACGATGAGCACCAGCACGGCCATCGCCAGCGTGAGGTAGGGCCAGATACCGGCGCGCCGGGTGAGGGTTTCGCCGGGACTGATCTCCAGGTCCTCGACCATCGAGGGCGGGAACCGGCCCTTGTCCTGCAGATAGTGTCGGTAGATGAACACCGGCACGATCAACGCTGCGAAGATCAGGCCACTGCGCAGTGCGCCCGCGCCCGTGACGTCCGCCCCCATGCCCATGAAGACCACGTTGACGAAGGCCAGCACTGCCCCGGCGGCGATGATCCAGCTCGGCGCTCGCCACGGACGCGTCTGATTCGGCCGGTCCATGCGGTGGATCCAGCCGGCATTCAGATTCAGAAAGCTGAAGATCAGGTAGCCGACATTGGCCGCCGCGAGCACGAAGACGTAGTCCGACAGCAGCAGCAGACCTAGGTTGAATGCCAGGTTGGTCCACATGGCATTGCTCGGTGCACCGTGATGATTGAGCTTGGACAGATACTTCGGCAGCCAGCCGTCGACCGAGGCCTGGTAGAGCGTGCGCGAGGAGCCGGCCATCGAGGTCATCAGCGACAGCACCAGCGCCAGGATCAGCATCACGATCACGAACGCACTGCCGATGGTGCCGCCGAAGTGAACCATGCGCGCCATGACCGCAGCGACTCCCATGCCGCTGTAGATGTCGGGCGCCAGCATGCCGCCGTAAACGGCAGGCTCGAGTAAGGCGCCGTGGGCATCGAGCACCGCGGGCTTGACGAGATCGCCCAGGCCCAGAAAGCCCTGGAACGCGAACGGCACCAGCGTATAGACCACAAGGCACAGCAGACCCGAGTAAAAGATCGCCTTGAAGGTGTCGGTCTTCGGGTCCTTGAATTCGCCCGTGTAGCAGACCGCGGTCTCAAATCCGTAGGTCGACCACGCCGCCAGAAACATGCCGCCCGTGATCACGGTCCAGCCGGCCAGGTTCCAGCTGCCCTGACTCACGGTGCCGGCCGCATCGTGCGCCAGCGGGAGGAGCGGAAAGAAGTGCGCCTGCACGACATCGCCGGTCAGGATCGGCATCACACCGATCAGGATCAGCGGAATCATGGCCGAGATGCCCAGAATCTTGGTCGTGTTGGCCGACTGCAGGATGCCGCCGTCCTGGATCAGCTTGACCGCGATCAGGATCGCGGCGCCCAGAATGAACACAGCGTTGATGCGCAGACTCAATCCGCTCCTGATGGCGCTCAGGTCCAGGAGCGTGAGCTGCCAGGTATTGATGACCGCGTCGGGTGCAAACAGTCCGTTCAGGATGTAGCCGGCCGCCAACCCCGAGCCGATCGCCTGCACCGGCGACCAGGCGAACCAGTTGCACCAGACCGAGATCGGCGCGATCAGCTTGCCGTAGCGCACCCAGGCGATCGCACCATAGACCGAGGTGCCGCCCGACTTGTTCGGAAACAGACCGGCAATCTCGGCGTAGGTAAAGGATTGGATGAATCCCATGATGATCGAGACGGTCCAGACCAGCCAGGAGAGATTGCCGACGATGGCGGCGACCGCGCCAATGGAGAACAGCACCAGCGGCGGGACGCCGCTGGCCACCCAGAAGGCGCCGGTCCAGTCAATGCCGCGCTTGAGGCTGCCGCGCGTGGAGCCGCTCTCGCCGGCCGCTGCCGCTGCGCTGTCGGCCGCTGTGTTCACTTAATCTGCTCCTGCAGGGCTTCGGCGATCTCGAAGATATCGCCAACGATGCCGTAACGCGCGATGCTGAAGATCGAAGCCGCCGCGTCGGCGTTGACCGCGACGATCGTGCTGACATGCTTCATGCCGGCCAGATGCTGAATGGCACCGGAAATACCCATGGCGATATAGAGCTTGCAGGCCGCGGCGGTCTTGCCGGACTGCCCGATCTGTCGGCCTTTGGGCAGCCATCCCGCGTCGGCAATCGGCCGCGAGCAGCCGAGCGTCGCCCCGAGCGCATCGGCGAGCTCGCGAAACTGCTGCACGTTGGCCTCCTCGCCGATGCCGCGGCCGATGGCGAGAATAAACTCGGCCGCCGCCATGTCCACATCGTCGCTCGAGCTCGGCTCGAAGAACTCGAGCCCACGCACGCGCGACGGCACCGAGGGAGCCGTGAAAGTCGACTGCGCTGGGGAGGCCGCAGCTTCCGGCGGCTTGAAGACACTGCCGCGCACGGCCAGCAGCACGACGTCCTTGCCCGGAAAATCCACTTCGACATTGACCTTCTGGCCGTAGCCACCGCGCGTTGCAATCCACTGGTCCTGGCTGTACTCGAAGCGGAAGACATCGGTCGCGAAGCCGTAGCCGCCGCGGGCGGCGACCGCCGCGGCGTAACCGAAGGCATCGATGCTGTGCGGCACGAGCACGAGGGACGGCTTGCGCGCCTCGATCAGTGCACGCACCGCGGCTTCGAGCACGTCCGGATCGAACTCGCGCGCGCTTACCTTGACGCTGACGATCTCATCGACTCCCTGCACGCTGACGCTCGCGGCCAGGCACTCGGGCGCCTCGGCGATCAGCGCCACGGCGACGCTGTCGCCTGTCCCGCGTCGAGCGCCCTGGGCCGCGCTCACGAGTTCGAGGGTTACAGGGCGCAGCTCACCGCGCCGGTGCTCGGCAATGATCAGGATGCCGCTCATGCCGCGCCGCCGGTGGCTTCGCGGATGATCTGGACCAGCCGCGCGGCCTGTTCCTCGACGCTGCCCTCGATCATCTGCGCCCTGCCCTTCTCCGGGATGTACATGCGCCGCACACGCGACAGCGAACCGCTCGCCCCCACGGCACTCACGGGCAGCGAGAGATCTGCCAGCGACAGCACCTCGATCGGCTTTGCGGCCGCCTGCTTGATCGCGCGCAGCGAGGCATAGCGCGGTGTGTTGATGCCGAGCTGAATCGTCAGCACCGCCGGGCAGTCGATTTCCATCTCGTGCAGCAGTCCCCCTTCGAGTTCGCGCCGGAAGCGCGCGCTGCGCGCCCCGGGGCTATAGGAGAGCTCAGTCAGCACGGCCGCGTGCGGCCAGTCGAGCAGCGCCGCCGTGGCGATGCCGGTGGAGGCGAAAGCATGATCCGAGGATTGCGCGCCCGCGAACAACAGAGCCGGCTGCTCACGCCGCGCCACCGCCGCGATCAACTGCGCGATCGCCATCGAGTCCGAGCCCTCGATGGCTGCATCCCAAACGCGGATGGCGCGATCGGCGCCCTTGGCCATGCACTTGCGCAGCGCCTCGTCAGCCGCTTCGGGTCCGACGCAGACCACGACGAGCTCTACCGGCGAGGTCGCGGCCTCCTTGATGCGCATCGCCTCTTCGAGCGAGAAGTCGTCCCACTCATTGAGGTCGCGCATCAGAAATTCCGCCTGCACGTCCTTGCCGTCCGCACGAATCTCGAAATCCTCATCGAGCGCTGCGACCTGTTTGACCGCCACCAGTAACTTCATGTTGTGCCGTAATTCACTAGTTGCCTTGCATGGTTCGATTCGTGCGGGCGGTCGCGACGCCTATCAGGCCGCAGCCGGCGCGATTGGCGCAGCCGGAGTGCTCTGCGGCTGGGCGAGGGCCTCACGCACCAGCTCGATCAGTTCGCGGACCACGAATTTGCCCTCGTTGCCCGAAGTCTTGAGCGCATCCTCAAACATCGTCAGGTCCTTCGGGCAGCTGACCACGAACACCTGCAGAGCCTCGATCGCCGCCGCCTCGCGCATGCGGTTCTGTGCAGGTTTATCGGCGCCCACGGGATCGGGAATCCAGATGCGGCCGCCGCCCGCGCCGCAGCAGAAGGAGTTGGAACGGCAGCGCCCCATCTCGATGAGCTCACAGCCGAGCAGCCGCAGAATCTCGCGCGGTGCCTCATAGCCGCGGTTGAAGCGCCCGAGATGACATGGATCGTGGAACGTGACGCGCAGGCCAAGCTTGCGTGCCAGCGCCAGCCGGCCCTGCTGCAGCAGCTCGAGCAGCAGCGTGGTGTAGTGCTGGATGGCGTACCGGCCGCCGAAGTCCGGATACTCGTTGCGGATCGTGTTGTACGAATGCGGATCGGTAGTCACGATGCTGTTGAAGCTCGCCGCCGAGAGAGCACCGACGTTGGCCTCCGCCAGTACCTCGTAGAGACCTTCCTCGCCGACGCGCCGCACATCGTTGCCGGCGTTGGACTCACCGTCGTAGAGAATCCCGAAATCGACCCCGGCATCGCGCAACAGCGTCGCGAACCCGGCCGAAACCTTCTGGTTGCGCGGATCAAACGAGGCGTAGTCACCGACGAACCAGAGCACGTCGACGCGCTCCTTGCGCGCGTCCTTGACCGCAAAGGGCAGCTGTTTGGTCCAGGCGGCGCGCTTGCGCCGCGATTCGCCAAAGGAGTTACCGGTCTTGTGAATGGTCTGCAGCGTCTTGCGTAGCTGCGGATCCATCTGTCCCTCTTCGACCAGCTTGCGCCGCATCTGCACGATGATCGGCACGTGCTCGATCGCCACCGGGCAGACCTCGACGCAGGCCATGCAGCTGCGGCAGGACCAGAGCGTCTCCATGGCAACTTGTCCCGGCCCCTTGCCGTGCACATCGAGCTCAAGCGTAGCGGGCAGTTGCGCCGCTCCGAGCGTGCGGTTGGCGAATTCGCGCAGCGAGAGGATCACATCGCGCGGTGAAAGCGGCGCGCCGACGGCGCGCGCCGGACAGGCCTCATGACAGCGGCCGCACTTGGTACAGGCATCGAGGCTCAGCAGCTGCTTCCATGTGAAGTCGGTGATGAATTGCGCACCGGCATGGGTCTGCTGCGCCGGCACCCGTGGCAGGCGCTGGGCCGCCCGTGGGTCGCGAAACATCAGCGAACCCATGGCCGTGAAGATGTGCTTGACCTTGGTGAAGGGAATCAGCGCGATGAACAGCAGCGCGAGCATGCCGTGGAACCACCACAGATCGCCCCGCCAGTCCCCGCCGCTCGCCGCAGTCATGCCGGCTGCGCGCATCCCCTGTGCCAGCGCCGCGCCCACGGGCGACCACCAGCGCGTGTCCCAGACATCGGGCCTATCGCTAAGCCACACCAGGCGCAGCGCCTCGAGCACGTAGCCGGTCGCGACGATCGTGAGCAGCGTCCAGAGAAAGGCCCAGTCTTCGCGCCGGTAGCCGCTGCGATCGTAATCCGGATCGCCCGGTGCGCGGTCGGGGCGCGCGTAATCGAGCTTCGGCGGCTTGAGCCAGCCGCGCCGATACATCATGTAGAGCAGACCGCCGGCCAGCAGCACACCGGCGACATCCAGCACGAGCGAGAACCACAGATAGAACTCGCCGTGCCAGAAATGCGTGCCAAACAGCGGACCGACGATGTCGTAGTCGACCGTGATCGTGGCGGTGCCCAAGAACAGCAGCACGAAGCCATAGAAGATCAGCCGGTGCGCAGCGCCGGCCTGCTTGTCCCGCCGGGCGAGCGTGCGATGCGACAGCACCGTAGCGACCATACTTCGAAAGCGCGGCAGCAGCCCCGGGGAGATACCGGCGGGCGCGCCCCGCCGGTATTTGCGCACCTGCAGATAGACGCCGTAGGCGAACAGCGCGATCGCCGTGTAGCCGATCACATAGAACAGCCGCACGCTTGAGGGCGTGAAGTCCTCGAACAGTACGCGCGTGACGGTGTCGCTCGCCGCCATGTGAGCCGCTGTCAGCCCTGGTACTCGAGGCTCGGATTGCCATTGGGCATGTGCGACACGCCCCAGACCGCTACCTCGCGCTTGTAGGCCTTGGGGATCTGCGGGTTCGACTCCTCGATCTCGCGCGCCAGGCGATGGCCCGAAAAGGTGGCATCGGCAATGAGTCGCGGTGCCTCGGCATCGCCGATTACATAGACGCCCTTGACGCCGTTCGCGACCCACTTGGCCTGCTCGGCCTTGAGCTGTCGATAGAGCGCGTCGTTCGAATGCCGTCCCGTCACGAGAATGAGCGAATCGAACTCGAGCCAGCGATGGGTCTTGTTGGCATCGCGCGGCAGCACGCCGGCGCCGCGGAACGTGCGGCGCGAGCCGTCGCCGTAGATGTCGTAGATCTCGAGTCGGCCGGCCTCGATGCGCGCACAGAATGTGTTGTGGAGCTCCTTGATATGCAGCTCATGCAGCCGGCGCATCATGTTCGGGTACTCGAGCGTGAAGTGCATGTAGTTGGCCAGGTGCACGCCGGTCACGATCGTGACCTCGTGCCCGGCCACTGCCAGCTTTTCGGCAAGACTCGGCGCCATGAAGTAGGTATCGGCATTCAGCAGCACGACGCGCTTGCCGATCCTCTTCTTGCCTTCGAGCACCTGCTCAGGGCTCAGCTGATCGGTGCGCGAGGCATCGGCGCCCGGGATCGGATCGTGCGAGAGGCAGTTGGTGCCATCGGTGTTCCAGCTCGAGCCGGTCGCGATCACGATCCTCTCGGCGCCGTAGGCCAGCGCGGCCGCCGCGGTCAGCGGCTTCTGGCCGAGCATGAGCTGGCACTGCTTGTTCTTCTTGACGAGCTTGCCGATCTGCAATTCGCGGTAGTCGCGGTGATAGCCCCACTCGCCCAGTCCCGGCAGCGTCGCCACGGCGTTCAGGTGACCGCCGATCTTCGCGGCGGTGTCGTAGAGATGCACCGTGTAGCCGCGCTCCATGAGCACGCGCGCGCATTCGCCACCCGACGGGCCGGCGCCCACGACCAGGATCGAATCCTCCGAGGTCTTCTTCGGAAAGCGCTCGGGGTGCCAGCCGCGGCGATATTCCTCCCCGGCGGTCGCATTCTGGGTGCAGATCATCGGCGGACCGCCGATCTCCCAGCGCGAGATGCAGACGTTGCAGCCGATGCAGACGCGGATGTCGTCGTAGCGGCCTTCCTCGATCTTCTTCGGCAGCCATGGATCGGAGATCGAGGGCCGGGCGGCGCCGATGATGTCGGCGAAGCCCTTGGTGACGATCTCGGTCATCTTCTCCGGATCGGTGAAGCGGCCGACACCGAGCACGGGCTTGGTGACGACCTGCTTGATGATCCGGGTCCACGGCACCTGGTGGCCCTGCTGGTAGAAGCGCGACGGTCCGGCGTCCTCACCCCACTCGGCGATGTCTCCGACGTCGATGTCCCAGAGATCGACCAGCGGATCGGCGAGCTTGGCGAACTGCACTCCGTCGCGCTCGGCCTCGACGCCCGCGTCGCCGTAAAGCGTGTCAACGGCGAAGCGCGTGGCGATCGCGCAGTCCTTGCCGACCGCTTTGCGCACCTTCTCGAGCGTTTCGATCCAGAAGCGCGCGCGGTTCTCGAGCGAGCCGCCGTACCGGTCGGTGCGCTTGTTGTAGTACTTGGACAGGAACTGCAACGGCAGATAGGAGTGCGCGCCATAGACATAGACGATGTCGAAGCCGGCATCGCGCGAGCGCAGCGCCGCATCGACGTAGTACTGCTGCACCATGGCGATGTCGTCCAGATCCATCTCCTTACAGTAGGTGAGCGTCTCGAACTCCGAGGCGTACTGGCTCGGTCCGCGCGGCGTCGCGCGCGATTCCATGTTCGGCGCGTGCGAGGAGCCGTACCAGAGCTCGACGCCGGCGAGAGAGTTGAACTTATGGATGTGATCGGTCATCGCGCGCAGATTGCGCACGTCGCCGGCGTCCCAGATGCGCGCCGACAGCCGGTGGGTGTCGTCGGATTCAGGGTGGATCGAACAGTATTCCGTGTTGATGCCCGCCCAGCCGCCCTCGGCCTTGAGCGAGCGGTGCGCCGCCTGGAAACCCGGCCGATCCGAGCCGGCGCCGATGCAGTGCGGCACCTGGTAGAACCGGTTGCGCAGGGTTTTGGGCCCGATCGTGATCGGCTGAAAGAGAATGTCGTGTTTGGGATCGCGCGCCATAAACTAAGCCCTCCGTCGTACCGTGTTATTCGTTGGAAATCCGCCGTCAAACGCTCGCGCCACGACCCGGGATCCACGAGGTCCCGGCCAGCGGCACGCCGGCCATCGCGGCCGCTTCGATCGACAGGGCCGCGAGGTCCTCGCGCTCGAGGTGATGCACGTCCTGCTTGCCGCAGGCACGCGCAATCATCGTGAGCTCCATGGTCAGCGTCTGCAGGTAATTGCGCACGCGCCGTGCGCCGACTGACGGCTCGAGCCGCTGCTCGAGCACCGGATCCTGCGTCGTGACGCCGACCGGGCAACGGCCGGTCTGACAATGATGACAGAAGCCCGGCGCGGTGCCGAGCTTGTGATAATCGGCGCTCGCCGACAGGCGCTGGCCGTGGCGCACGTAGCTGTCGGCGTTGCAGCCGAGCGCCACCAGCACGCCCTGGCCGATCGACACCGCATCGGCGCCGAGTGCGAGCGCCTTGGCCACGTCCGCGCCGGTGCGAATGCCGCCCGAGACGATGAGCTGAACCTGTTCCTTCATGTTGAGGTCCTCGAGCGCCTCGACCGCGAGCCGCACCGCGGCCAACGTTGGAATGCCGACGTGCTCGATGAAGGCCCACTGCGTCGCAGCCGTGCCGCCCTGCATGCCATCGACGACCACGACGTCCGCGCCCGCATGCACCGCCAGCTTGACGTCGTGGAATACACGCGTGGCGCCGATCTTCACGTAGATCGGCGTCTGCCAGTCGGTGATCTCGCGCAGTTCCTTGATCTTGATCGCCAGATCATCCGGACCGGTCCAGTCAGGGTGCCGGCAGGCCGAGCGCTGATCGATGCCTTCGGGCAAGGTGCGCATGGCGGCGACGCGCGCGCTGACCTTCTGCCCGAGCAGCATGCCGCCGCCGCCGGGCTTGGCACCTTGTCCGATCACGACCTCGATGGCGTCGGCCTTGCGAACGTCGTCGGGGTTGAAGCCATAGCGCGAGGGCAGGCATTGATAGACCAGCGTCTTGGAAGACTCGCGCTCCTCGCTCGTCATGCCACCATCGCCGGTCGTGGTCGAGGTCCCGCTCTCGCTCGCAGCGCGCCCGAGCGCCTCCTTGACGTTGGCCGACAGCGCGCCGAAGCTCATGCCGGCGATCGTGATCGGCGTTGCGAGCTTCAAGGGCCGCTTGGCGAAACGCGTGCCGAGCACGGTCGCCGAGGAGCACTTCTCGCGATAGCCCTCGAGCGGATAGCGCGACAGCGAGGCGCCCAGAAACACCAGGTCATCGAAATGCGGCAGCCGGCGCTTGGCGCCGAGGCCGCGGATCTCGTAGAGACCGGTAGCCGCCGCGCGCTGAATATAATGGATGATCTGTCGATCGAAGCTCGCGCTCTCCTCGAGCTGCAGATTCGCACCCGGTACGGCACCCGGTGCGGCAGTGCGCTGTTCGACCTCATCCGCAGGCATTGTGACCATGTCGATCCTCGGCTTTGCAGGTGTGATCAGTAAGTCTGTCCGGCGTCCGCATTCCAGTGATAGAGCGAGCGCGCCGATGCAACGCGTTTGAACTCGCTGCTCGGATGCAACAGTCCGGCCGCGCCCAACAGCTCCCGGACCGCGGCATGATCGCGCTCACCCATGGCCTCGATGCGCGCATCGGCACCCAGCGATCGGATCTGGCCGCGCACGTACAGAACCGCTTCGTACAGCGAGTCACCGAGGCCATCCCCGGCATCGCCGCAGATCACCATGCGCCCGGCCTGCGCCATGAAGGCCGAAAAGCTGCCGACTTCGCCACCGACGACGATGTCGCCACCCTTGAGCGAGATGCCGCAGCGTAATCCCGCATCGCCGCGAATGATCAGCAGCCCGCCGTGCGCCGAGGCGCCGGCGCCGCCGCTCGCAAAGCCGCTCACCTCGACGCGACCGGACATCATGTTCTCGGCGACCCCGGGGCCGGCATTGCCGTGCACCACCACGGTCGCCGATTGGTTCATGCCCGCCGCGTAGTAGCCGGCGTGGCCGCCGATGTCGACGCGCAGCGGCGCATTGAGTCCGACTGCGAGGCTGTGCGCGCCGTCGGGATTCTTGACCAGCACCTCCTGCACGCCGCCGAGCTCGCCGTGCAGGAATTGATTGAGCTCGCGCACACTCTGATGCGCGAGATCGAACACCACGCGCAGCGCGGCCGCGGCCATCACACTGACCATGAGTAAACCTGCGCCGGCTTGGGCTCGAATACGCTCGCATGCTTCACGCCGGGCAAATGCGCGAGCGAGCGGAACTCCGAGGCGATCGCGACATACTCATCGGTCTCGGCCACGACCGCGGGCTTGCAGGCGAACGGATCGCGCACCAGCGCGAGCTTGTCGCGCGTGCCCATCAGAAAGGTGAAAAAGCCGTCGAAATCGCTGAAGGCGTGCTCGATTGCCTGCTCGAGCGACTCCCCGCAGCTCAAGCGCCAGTGCAGATAGCGGCACGCGCCTTCGGTGTCGCAGTCGCTCTCGAAGCGCTCCCCGAGCTTCTCGAGCTTGCGGCGCAGACTCCCCGGGTTGGCGAGCGAGCCATTGTGCACCAGGCACCAGTCCTCGCCCGCCGTATAAGGATGGGCGTTTTCAGTGGTGACGGCCGATTCGGTCGCCATGCGCGTGTGGCCCACGAGGTGCGTACCGGTGAGATTGCGGAAACCGTAGCGCTCGGCCACTTGCGCGGGCAATCCGATGTCCTTGTACAGATCGATGCTGCGTCCCGCGCTGAGCACCTGCACGGCCGGATATTCGCTCGCGATCCACGCGCGCGCGCGCGTCGGATCGGTCGCCGTCGTGACGATGCAGTGATTGGCATTGATGTCGAATGCGGCGGCGTCGAGCTGCGCGGTCCAGTCGCCTTCGAACTGCCGCCATTCGAACTGCGGCTGCGCGCAGTAAAGGCTGAGCTTGCGGCGGTCGGCGGCGACGGCGTCCGCAAACACCGCCATGCCCGAGGAGTCGGGACCGCGCTCGGTCATGCCGATCAGCATCGGCACCATGAGCTCTCCGAGCCGCGATCGCAGCGCGCTATTCTTGAGCAGCAATCCGACGATTCCGCACATGCTGAGCCTCCTAGAACATTTCCAAGTAGCGCTGCGTTTCCCATTCGCCCACGTGGCGCGAATATTCGATCCACTCCATGCGCTTGAGACGCATGAATTCCGCCGCGAGCTCGAGTCCGATCCCCTGCTGCACGACCTCGTCGTCCGCCAGTGCATCGATCGCCGCCGCCAGCGACTGCGGCAACAAGCCGATGCCGCGCGCCTGGATCTGCTCCGGCGATAGCTCGTACAGGTTGATGTTGAGTGGCTCACCCGGATCGAGCCGCCGTTCGATGCCATCGAGGCCGGCGGCGGCCAGGGCGGCCGTGGCCAGATAGGGATTGGCCGCGCCATCGGGCAGCCGGAACTCGATGCGACCGAACGGCACGCGCACGCACGCGGTGCGATTGTTATCGCCATAGGCAATATACGCGGGCGCCCAGGTCGCGCCCGAGAGCGATCGGCCGACCACCAGGCGCTTGTAGGAGTTGACGGTCGGCGCGCAGATCGCGGTCAGAGCGTGCGCGTGCTCGAGCAGTCCGCCGAGGAACCAGTAGCCGAGCTGACTGAGGCCCATGCCGCGACGGTCACTCTTGTCGTAGAAGGCATTCTTCTGGCCCGCGCTGCCGATCGAGACATGAAAGTGCGCGCCGGTGCCAGTGCGGTTCGAAAACGGCTTGGGCATGAAGGTCGCGATGGCGCCATGCGCTCGCGCGATTTCGCTCGCGGCCATCTTGAAGAAGATCATGTTGTCGGCCGATTTGAGCGCATCGGCATAGGTAAAGTTGATCTCGAACTGACCGTTGGCGTCCTCGTGATCGATCTGATAGACGTCGATGCCGACCGCGCGCAAATGGCGCGAGAGATCGTCGAGGATGGCGCTCACGCGCGCGAGTCCCTTGTAGTCATAGCAAGGCTTGTCCGCGCCGTCGCTCGCATCGAACGGGGTGAGCTGACCGTGCTCGTTCTGGCGCAGCAGCATGAATTCCGGCTCGATGCCGGTGTAGAGCGTGTAACCGCGCTCGGCAAAGCGCTGCAGGGTGCGCTTGAGCGCGACGCGCGAGCAGTAGGGGTAAGGCTCTCCGCGCACGTGGCCGTCGCAGGCAATGCGGGCGAAGCCCGGCATCCAGGGCACCTGCGAGATCGTGGTTGGATCCCCGACGCCCATGAAGTCCGGGCCGTGCGGTCCCATGCCGAGCCCCCAGACCGCGAAGCCCGCAAAGCCCGCGCCGTCGCCGATGACCATGTCGTAATGCTCGACCGGGACAGCCTTGGCCTTGGCCGCACCGTGGATATCGACGAACTGCGCCAGCACGTAGCGCGTCTGATGCTCGCTGAAGAATTGCTTCGCCTGTTCCGGCGTCATGTGTCACTCCCCGTGGCCGATGCACGCTCGGCTCGATTGATGGTGACGCCGCCCTGGTCGCGGCCGACTTCGAGCAGCGTGTTGTAGAAATAGTGGGCGAAACTCGGGTCACTCCAGAGCGTCACGGCCGGCCCATCGGCGACGCGGCGCGGCCAAGCCACGACCCCGACGCCGATCATCGAGGTCAGGACGATGGGGCCACCATCGCTCTGTGCCTGCTCGAACAGCGGTGCGAAGTCGACGCTGCAGGTCTGGCGCAGCAGCACATTGAGCCCCTCGCCACCGAGCTCGAGCACCAGATCCTGGCGGGCGACAGGGTACACGCCGGACGGCGTTCGGCGCTCATGCAATTGCGAGCGCAGTGCAGCGAGGCGCGGAGTCGGTCCAGCCACTGCCTCGATCAGGAACTCCGAGCTCGCGAGCCGCGCCACGAGTACGCCGCCCGCATCGAGCGCGGCGCTGTTGGGCTCGGCAGGCACGCGGTAGCCTTGTGACGCCAGAAAAGCTTCGGCCGCCGGGCCCTTGCAGCCGCAGCGCCGCCGCCACGACAGATCCTGGAACCGCAACGCTGCGCTTGGGCTGCTCATGCGCTCTGCGCGAGCCGCTGGCGCTCGCCGCTCGCATCGTAGAACGGCGTGCGGGTAATCTCGGCATCGATCTGCTTGCCTTCATCGATGCGGATCCGCAACTGAGCGCCCGCCGCGAGCTTCGGGCTCACGAGCGCCAGGCCGATGCAACACCCGAGCGTGGGTGAGAAACCGACGCTGGTCACACGGCCGGCAATCTGCCCGTGGTCGAGGATCAGATGACACTCCTTCGGCCGCGCCGTTGCCTGCGCGCCGAGGCGGAAGCCGACCAGTTGCTGGCGGCGCGGCTGGCGCTCGAGGATGCGCAGGCTCCGCTGACCGATGAAAAACGCTTTGTCCATCTTGAGCGCCCAGGGCGCCCCGATCTCCAGCGCGTTGGTCAGCCCATCGGTGTCCTGGCCGACAATCAGATGGCCCTTCTCGAGCCGCAGCATACGTTGGGCCTCGACGCCAAAGGGCCGGATGTCGAATGCCTTGCCCGCCGCGAGCAGCGCGCGCCAGACCCCGAGCGCGTGCTCGGCCTCGAGATGAATCTCGTAGCCGAGCTCGCCGACGAAGCCCACGCGCAGCATGCGGCAGGGTGCACCGGCAATGAGCCCCTCGCGCAGCGCCAGGTACGGAAACGCGGCCTCGGACAGATCCAGCGCGGTGTGCGCTCGCAGCACGGCGCGCGCGGCCGGTCCGGCTAGATTGAAAGCCGCATAGTGGCCCGTGAGGCTCACGAGGCCCACGGACAGCCGCCACCAGGTGGCGAGACGACCGAACTCGCGAAACAGCGTGGCCGAATTACCGGTCGTGGTGGTGAAATAGAACGACTCGGCTGCCAGACGGCCGACGACGCCGTCGTCGATGACCACGCCGGCCTCATCGAGCATGAGGGCGTAACGCGTCATGCCGATCTTCAGATTCGCGAACCGTCCGGTGTAGACGCGCTCGAGGAACTCCGCCGCGTGCGGGCCGTGGATTTCGATCTTGCCGAGCGTGCCGACGTCGATGAGCCCGACGCGGGTGCGAACCGCGGCGACCTCGGCCGCGATTGCCTGCTCGCGCGATTGGCCCGCGACGGCGTAATACTCGGGACGCCGCCAGTTGCCGGCGGGCATCCAGACCGCGCCCAAGGAGCCGTGCTCGGCATCGAGCGGCGTGCGACGCTCGGGCGTGAAGCCGCGGCCCGCGAGGTGCGAGAGCGGCACGGGATGAAACATCGGCCGCGCGGTCGTCGTGCCGAGCTGCTCGATCGGCTCGCCGCGCAGCTTCGAGAGAATCCGCAACGCATTCATTTGCGAATGCTTGCCCTGGCTCGGCCCCATGCCGATGGTCGAGAAGCGCTTGAGCAATTCGCTGCTGTCGAAGCCTTCCTGGCAGGCATTTTCGATATCGCGGATCTGCAGGTCCTCGTCGAAATCGACGAATTCCTTGCCCTTCGGATGCGCAAAGATCGGATAGGGATGGGTCGGGCACTCCTCGCTCGCTGGGGCGCTCTGGCGCGCGCGCGCCGCGCCCGAGCGCAGCTGCCAGGCCGCGCAGGCGCCGGCGTCCCGGCCATCGTCGATGCGCTGCGACAGCTCGTAGACGCCGTTGACCTTGCCGCAGGCATACACACCCTCGGGCAGCCATGCGGGCACGAACTGCTCGAGAGCCAACTGATAGCTCAAGCGCGCATTGGCCTGGTGCAGCAGTGCATTGGCCGGAGCGAAGCCGACGCTCATCCACAGGCCGTCGACGTCGAGCCGGTGGCGCGCGCGTGGCGTGCCGGCGCTGCTGTATTCGAAGCACGCCAAGCGGCCGCTCGATTGCGCGCTAGCCTCGATCGGCTGCACGCCGAAGTGCAGCCGCACGCCGCGACGCGCGAGCTCATCGGCCGCGGCACGCGAGCGCGCTGTGGGCGTCGGCCGCAGATCCAGCACGGCGGCGAGCTCGACGCCGTGCGCGAGCGCATCGAGCGCGGCCGCGTAGCCCTCGCTGTTGGCGGTCAACACCGCCACGCGGCGCGCCGTCAGCACCGCATGCCGATAGAGCAGCCGTTGCGCAGCGCTCGCCAGCAGCACGCCCGGCAGATCGTTGCCACGGAACACCGCAGGCTGCTCGTAGGCGCCCTGCGCGACAATGAGGCTGCGCGCGCGCATCTTGACCATGCAGTCGCGCATCACCAGCGCCACCCAATGATCGGCGTAATAGCCGGCGGCGTAGGTGTAAGTCAGGATGCGGATGCGCGGATGCGCCCCGGCGCGCGCGCTGAGCGCGCGCACCAGCGCGGCACCGTGATCATCGCCGCCGCGGGCGTACAGCCCGCTGCCGCCGACGGCCAGATTCTCATCGATGAGCACCACGGCGGCGCCCTCCTCGGCGGCCGCGACCGCCGCGGCCAGTCCCGAGGGTCCGGCACCGATCACGAGCACATCGCAAAAATCGTAGCGCTTCGCGGTCGTGCGGCGCGGCGCGGCTAAGTCCACGCAGCCGAGCCCGCTCAAATGGCGGAACATGCGCTCCCAGCGCGGAAACCAGCGCTTGCTGTGAAACGCCTTATAGTAGAAGCCCACGGGCAACACCGGTGCGAGCCGATTGAGCACCGCAAGCCGATCGGATGCGAGCCCGCCGCGGGTATTGACCGCGCAAATATCCCAGCCTGGCTCGACCGGCACCACGTCGGCGCGCACGTTCGGCACGCTGCGCCCGGCGGTGCGCACCTGCACCAGGGCATTGACGTCGTGGTTGGCCGCACTCAGCAGGCCGCGCGGCCGGTGGTATTTGAAGGATCGCCCGAAGATCTGCACGCCGTTGGCGGCCAGGGCCGAGCTGATCGTATCGCCATGGAAGCCCTGGCAGCGGCGGCCTTCGAAGCTGAACTCCACCGTGCGCTGGCGGTCGATGAGCTCGCCGTGCATCTGCGGCAGGCGGCTCACGAGCGCCCCTCGGGTGCGAGCCGCGGCGGCGCGGGCCGAGCGTCGGGCGGAAACAGATACGTGCGCTCGATCCTATCGGTGGCGGTATCACGCTCGGCGATGAACCAGACGCCGCTCGGGGTGTGGCACCACCATTCGCGCTTCAGTGCCGGCAGTGAATTGCGGTTGAACACGTAGTCGGCCCAGCGCCGGTCGTCCATGGTCTGCGGATCCGGGGGCTCGCGCCATTCCCCGCCGTAGGCGAATTCGCTGATCGCGCGCGGGCCGTTGATGGGACAGGTCATGAGTTTCATGGAGGTGGGCAGCGCTCTTCAATGGCCGACCGAGGCCGCGCCCTTCTCGCCGGTCAGCGAGTAGCGCGCGAAGCGCTCGAAGTCGAAGCCGCGGATCAGCGCATGCGGCTCATCATGCGCCACCGTGTAGCTCATGGTCTTGCCGCAGACCGGTGTGGCCTTGAAGCCCCACGTGCCCCAGCCGGCATCGAGATAGAACCCCTGCACGGGCGTGAGCCCCATGATGGGCGCGAAATCCGGCGTCATGTCGGCCATGCCGGCCCACTGCCGATTGATCTTGACGTCGGAGAGGAATGGAAAGAGCTCGAGCATGTGCGCCGCGAGCGATTCGGTGAAATCGAGCGTCGAGCGCGTGGAATGCAACTCGTACGGATCGAGCGCTGCGCCCATGACGAGCTCGCCGCGCGCACTCTGGCTCACGTACACATGCAGCGAGGCGGAGACAATGATGGGGTCGAGCCAGGGCTTGAGCGGCTCGGAGACCATCGCCTGCAAAGGGTGCACCGTGATCGGCGAGCGCAGCGCCACCATATCGAGCAGGCGCGGCGTATAGCCGGCAACGGCGCACAGCACCTTGCGCGTGGCGATGCGGCCGCGATTGGTCAGCACGCCGGCCACGCGCGCACCGGCAGCGGTGTGCTCGAGCTCGATGCCGAGCACCTCGGTGTTCTGATGAATCTCGGCGCCGCGCCGGTCGGCGCCGCGGCCATAGCCCCAGGCCACCGCGTCGTGGCGCGCGATCGCGCCGGGAGCGTGGTAGAGCGCACCGAGCACCGGCGCACGGCCGGCGCAGCTCATATCCATGCTCGGGATGGCCTCGTGCACGGCGCGGCTGTCCAGGACTTCACTGTCGACGCCGTAGTGTTTGTTGACCTCCGCGCGCCAACGCATGGTGCGCAGGGCCGCATCCGTGTGCGCCAAGGTGAAGTGCCCGCGCGTCGAGTAGAACAGATTGAGATCGAAATCCTCCGACAGGTTCTGCCACAGCCGCACGCTCTCGTCATAGAATTGCACGCCCTCGGGCGTCAGATAGTTGGAGCGAATGATCGTGGTGTTGCGTCCCGTGTTGCCGCCGCCGAGATAACCCTTGTCGAGCACCGCAATGTTGCGCATGCCATGATCGCGGGTCAGATAGTAGGCTGCGGCCAGGCCGTGGCCGCCGGCGCCGATGATCACGACGTCGTAGCTGGATTTGAGTCGGTCGTGGCGCGTGAACATGCGCGGCTCGGGGTGGCGCCGCGACAGAGCGAATTTGAGCAGACGCGCGGGCATGGTCAGCTTTTGCGTAGCAGCATGATCGGTTGCGGTCCCGGGCTTGCGAATGAAGCGCACCTGCGGGCGCGACCCGAGTCATGCCGTACGCGCGCGCGCGAGTCGCCTTTTATTGTTAGCATACGGTTTACTGCCACGCAAGTCTGTTGCATAGTAAGCACAGTGGGCCCGCTGGAGACACCTGCTAATGGCTAGCCGAGCCCGCACCCCTGCACGCAGCCGCGCGGCCATCGAGTCGGCCTCACGACCGCTGGTCAACCGTTCGGAGGTCGCCGCCCGCATCGGCCACGTGGCGCGCCGCGTGCGTGAAGAGCTCGACCTGACTCTGGCCAATGTCGCCCAGCACGCCGGCATCAGTCCGGGCATGCTCAGCCGCCTCGAAACCGGGCGCGTGAGCCCGAGCCTCGAGACCATCGTCGCTCTGGCCGAAGCCCTGGGCATGCGACCGTCGCTGCTGCTGCAGGAGATCGGTGAGTACGAGGGCGGCGCCCAACACGTGCCCGAGGGCCAGGGACTCGAAGTGGTGCGCCGTGGCACCAAGCGCGGACACACCTATCATCTGCTGGCGGCGCAGCGCGGGCCCGCCAAAGTGTTCGAGCCGTTTCTGGTCACCCTGACCGACAAGAGCGAGGTCTTCCCGGGCTTTCAACACGCCGGCACGGAGTTCATCTACATTCTTGCGGGCGAGATCCGCTATCGACACGGCAAGAGCAGTTACCTGCTCAAGGCTGGGGATTCGCTGACTTTCCGCGGCGATATCGCCCACGGGCCGGAGCGGCTGGTCAAGGTGCCGATACGAATGCTCTCGATTATCATCTATGGCGGCGCGGCAACCGACTGAGCGCAGCGACTCCACAATGGACGATAGCAGCTCCGTGACACGGGCCCAGGGCTCTGCGGCGGCGAACGCGGCGCGCGCGATCCGTGACGCCGACGTCGCGCAGCTCAAGGCGCTCGGCTACAGCTCCAACTTCGATCGCACGATGACCGAGCTGGAGAATTTCTCGCTCGGCTTTACCTATCTCTCCCCCGTCGTCGGCGTATACACACTGTTCGCCTCCGCGCTCGCCGCGGGCGGTCCGCCGATGTTCTGGAACTACCTGCTGGTCGGCATCGGACAGATGCTCGTCTGCCTGGTTTTCGGTGAAGTCGTATCGCAGTTTCCGATCTCGGGCGGCCTGTATCCTTGGACGCGGCGCCTGGTCGGCAAGCGCTGGGCCTGGATGGCCGGCTGGGTCTATGGCTGTGCGCTGTTCGTGACGATCTCGGCGGTCGCGACCGGCGGCGCGCCCTTTCTCGCGCAATTGCTCGGCTTCACGCCGGGGCCGGCGGTCACGACCACGATCGCCATCCTGATGATCGTGCTGTCGACTGCGCTCAACGTCAGCGGCACGCGTCTGCTCGCGCGCGTGGCGATGTTTGGTTTCATCTGCGAGCTCATCGGCGCACTGGTGGTCGGCTGCTACCTGCTGCTGTTCGCGCGCCACCACCCGATCACGGCATTGTTCGATACCTTCGGCCTGGGACACGGCAGCCGCTACCTGCCGGCCTTTCTGGCCTCCTCATTGGCCGCGCTGTTCTGTTACTACGGCTTCGAGGCCTGTGGCGATGTGGCCGAGGAGACGCCGAACGCGAGCCGCATGATCCCGAAGGCCATGCGCATGACCATCTACGTCGGCGGCGGAGCCGCGATGTGGGTTTGCCTGGGGCTGATCCTCGCGGTGCCCGACATGCAGGCGGTGCTCGCCGGCAAGGACACCGATCCGGTCGCCACCGTCCTGCGCAGCGCCATGGGCGACTGGGGCTTTCGCGCCGTCATCGCCGTCGTGCTGGTGTCGTTCGTCTCCTGCCTGATCAGCATACAGGCGGCTGCCAGCCGGCTATTGTTCGCGTACGCGCGCGATCAGATGATTGCCGGCAGCCGGCGCTTGAGCCGCCTGTCGCCGCATACGCGCGTGCCCGTAGGCGCATTGTTTGTCGCGGGCATCGTCCCGGCCAGCATCGCACTCTGCGGACTGTGGCTGCAGAACGCCGTCAACACCATCGTGAGCTTCGCCGCGGCCGGCATCTACATCGCCTTCCAAATGCTCGTGCTCGGTGCACTCATTGCGCGCATCAAGGGTTGGAAGCCCGCCGGTCCGTTCACGCTCGGACGCTGGGGCTGGAGCGTGAATGTGCTGGCGTTGGTCTATGGCGTCAGTGCCATCCTGAACATGGTCTGGCCGCGCAGTCCGAACGATCCGTGGTACAGCAACTACGGCATGATCGTCACGTCGGCGGGCGTGCTCGCCCTGGGCGCGCTCTACATGATCGCCGGCCGGCCCTATGACCGCGGTCATGCGCCGGCCGGCGACGCGCACCTGCTGCACCAGTGACCGACGCGTTGACCGGCCAGCGACTGCCGCTAGGTGCGCGCCGCACGGGCAGCGGCGCGCACCTACCTAGTGGCCGCCATGGCCCCCGCCGCTGTGACCGCCGCCGCCGTGGCCACCGCCGCCGTGCGGAATGGACGGTGCCGCATGGCCCCTGCCGGGACTAACGCCCGGACCGGGGCCGTGACCCTGTTCACGACCGTGATCGCGCCCGCCGGGCGGTCCGACCCGGTAGCCCGGCCCCCAGCCGCCGTAGCCATAGCCCCCGGGCTCGTAGTAGTCCCCGACATAGCCGACGCCGACGCCGACATTGCCGTCATAGCCGTCATAGCCCGCCGCGACGCAGGCCGCGAGCACCGCCAGCAGCATCGCCAGCGCGCCGATTTTGCACAGGCGAGGCAGCGCGTTCATGGCGCCACCTGCTGCGTATCCGTGTCCGACCACTCCATGAGTCCCACGGGCGCTCCGGCGGGGTCCGCCACCACCGCGATCAGGCCGCCGTGGCGATCCACGCGCGGCTCGACCAGCACGCGACCACCGAGCGCGACTGCCTTCGCGCTCGCAGCCGCCGCATCCTCGACGCGCACGAAATTGAGCCAATGGGGATGCCGGTGCACGGAATCGCGGGGCAGTGAATGGATGCCGGCGCGTGCGTAGTCGTCGCTCGCAAGAATGACGTGCTTCGAGCCGTCCGGCGTCGCCCCCTCTTCGCTGCTCAGATCAAACACTTCGTAACCGAACAGATCACGATAGAAGCTCGCCTCCTGATCGGGATTATTGACCAGCAGCGAGCTCCAAATCCATTCACCGGGCTGCGCCAGATCGTCGGGCGGATCGCCGCTGCTCGAGGCCAGCACCGCGAATACGGCGCCATCGGGATCGGAAAACACGGCCTGGCGGCCGCGCTGCGGATAGTCTCTTGGCGCGGACAGGAGTTTGCCGCCATGCGCGAGCGCCGCGCTCTGCGCGGCTGCGACGTCGCGCACCGCGAGGAAGGTGAGCCATGCGCTCTGGCGCTTGCCTCGATCCTTCATCGGCCGCTGCAGAATCCCCGCGATGGGTCTGCCATCGAGCGATACCACGGCAAATTTCGGATCGCCCTTGGCCGGCTCAAAGCTCCATTTGAACAGGCCGCCATAGAACTGCTCGGCCTGCTTGAGATCCGGCGTCACGAGATCGACCCAGATGACTTTGCCCGGATGCGTCTCGGCGCTGGCCGGTTGCGTCAGCGGCGGCAGCTCGACGCCCGGCGCCGGAGCCGCCCGGCTCGGTGGCGCAGCGATCGCCAGCAGTAACAGGATAAACAGGGTGCACCGTTGTGCCCCCGCAACGGAACGTGTGTGCTGATTCATTAATTGACCGCTCTGATTGCCCACCGAGAATTATGTATTTGAAGCCGTAGGCTCGCAATGCATAATGCCCCGCTTGCCTGCAAGGCACCGTCGGGCGCGGCGCCACGCGCTGATGCGATCTCGAGAGATCCGCTGTCGGACCATTCCTACAGGCGAGCGTCCCCTGTGCGCATTCACGCCGGTGCGGCCGCGGGCGGCCAGAGCTCGGCAGTCACCAGCTGCGCGATCATGCGCTCTTCGTCGGTCGGTATGACGCGCACTGCAACGCGGCCGGACGAGATCGATATGAGCGGCGCGTGCGCGGCATTGCGTGCGGGGTCGATCTCGATGCCTAAGAACTCCAGTCCCTCGCAGATGCGCGCCCGGACCGGCGCAGCGTGCTCGCCGATGCCGCCTGCGAACACCAGCGTGTCCAGGCCGTTCAGGGCGGCAGCGAAGGCTCCGATCCATTTCCGGACCTGGTAACAGAACAGCGCGATCGCTTCACGGGCGCGCACATCCTGCTCTTCACGCGCCAGCAGATCGCGCATGTCGGAACTGGTCTCGGAGACGCCGAGCAATCCGGATTGGGTGTTGATCATCCTGTTGAAGCCGCGCGCGTCCAGCCCCTCCGTTCGCGCCAGATACCAGACCAGGCCCGGATCGAGATCGCCCGAGCGCGTGCTCATGGGCACGCCCGCCACGGGCGTGAAGCCCATGCTGGTATCGAGCGCCCTGCCGCCGCGCACGGCCGCAAGACTCGCGCCATTGCCCAGATGCGCGAGGATCACACGGCCCTGCGACGCCTGCGCCCCGGCCACTCGCTGCAGCTCCTGCATGAGGTAGGCGTACGAGAGACCATGAAAGCCATAGCGCCGCAGCCCCTGAGCCTCGTAGCGGCGCGGGATCGGCAACAGCTGCGCGACGCGCGGCAGGTCATGGTGAAACGCGGTGTCGAAACAAGCCACCTGCGGCAGCTTGGGAAAGCGCCGATGAAACGCCTCGGCCAGGCGAATTTCCTGCGGCAGATGCTCGGGGTCGAAGGGGCTCAAGCGGCGCAATTGCGCGAGCATCTCGGCGTCGATGCGCGTCGGCGCAGAGTACTTCGGGCCGCCGTGCACCAGGCGATGACCCACCGCGCTCAATGCACTGCGCTCGCTGCGCGCCTCGATCCACGTCATGAGCTCCTCGGCTGCTTTGGCGTGGCCCGGCGCGTTGATCGCACGCGAGAGTGTATCGGCCGGCTCCCGACCCTCGACCCGAAGCGTAGCGTCGGGCAGCCCAATGCGCTCGATCGCGCCCTTGAGGATCCGGCGCATCGCATCGCCTGCCTCGAACCATGCGAACTTGATGCTCGAGGAACCGGCATTGATCGTCAGAATGTGCCGCATCGAAATATTATAGTTTCACGAAGCGCAGCCGCAGCGCGTTGCCGACCACCGAGACGGAACTCAGGCTCATCGCCGCAGCCGCAACGATTGGGTTCAGCAGCAGTCCGAAGGCCGGGTAGAGCACTCCGGCGGCAATGGGAATGCCCAGGACGTTATAGACGAAGGCGAGCGCCAGGTTCTGGCGAATATTGTGCATGGTGGCGCGGCTGAGCACGCGAGCACGCGCGATGCCGGCCAGATCGCCTTTGATCAGCGTCACACCGGCACTCTGCATGGCAACGTCGCTGCCCGTGCCCATCGCCACACCCACGTCGGCCTCCGCCAGCGCTGGAGCATCATTGATGCCATCCCCGGCCATCGCCACCACATGGCCCGCGCGGCGCAGCCGCTGCACGACGCTGTGCTTGTGCTCCGGCAGAACCTCCGCTTCGAATTCCGCGATCCCGAGGCTGGCGGCGACGGCCTGCGCTGTGCTGCGATGGTCGCCCGTGAGCATCACGATGCGGACGTGTTCGGACCGGAGCGTTTCGAGCGCAGCGGGCGTGGTCGATTTGATCGGATCCGCCACCGCCAGAATCCCGGCTGACCGATCATCCACGGTCACGTACATGACCGTGGCGCCTTCGCTGCGGTATTCATCGGCGCGCCGCTCGAGCGCGTCCGTGACCGCGCCTGCGTGCTCTGCGAGGCGGGCATTGCCGATGGACACGAGCTGCCCGCCAACGCGACCGCTGACTCCCTTGCCGGTCATGGACGCGAACTGCGCGACATGCTGCCGCGCAAGGCCACGCTTGCGCGCCGATGCAATGATCGCCGCAGCCAGCGGATGCTCGCTGAATCGCTCGACGCTCGCCGCGAGCGTCAGCAGACCTGCTTCGTCGAAACCCTCTGCGGCGAGCAGGCCGACGAGGCGCGGTTTGCCCTCGGTCAAGGTCCCGGTCTTGTCCACCACCAGCGTATCGACCTTTTCAAAGCGCTCCAAGACTTCGGCGTTCTTGATCAGCACGCCAGCGGCGGCGGCCCTGCCGATCCCCACCATGATCGACATCGGCGTGGCGAGCCCCAGCGCGCAAGGACACGCGATGATGAGCACCGACACGGCTGCGATCAGCGCATAGGAGAAGGCGGGCGCCGGACCGAACAGCAGCCAGAAGATAAAGGTAACGATGGCAACACCGATCACCGTCGGCACGAAAGCGGCCGCGACGACATCGGCCAGCCGTTGGATCGGCGCTCGACTGCGTTGGGCTTGCGCCACCATCTGCACGATGCGTGCGAGCACGGTCTCGCTGCCCACGCGCTCGGCCTGCATGAGCAGCGCGCCAGTGCCGTTGATCGTGCCACCGATGAGCTTCTCGCCGACCAGCTTCTCGACCGGCATCGACTCGCCGGTCACCATCGACTCGTCGATGGCACTCTGGCCCTCGAGCACGATGCCGTCGACGGGCACGCTATCGCCAGGCCGCACACGCAGTCGATCGCCCAAGCGCACCCGCTCGAGCGGCACCTCTTCATCCTGCCCACCGGCGCCAATCCGATGCGCCACCTTCGGTGCGAGATTGAGCAGAGCGCGAATCGCACCGCTGGTCTTTTCGCGTGCCCGCAACTCGAGCACCTGGCCGAGCAGCACCAGCACGGTGATGACGGCGGCCGCCTCATAATAGACGGGGAGGGTGCCGTCGTGCCGCAGCGTCGGCGGAAACAGCCCGGGCAGGAACGTGGCCGCAAGGCTGTAGAGATAGGCGGCGCCCACCCCGACCGCGATCAGGCTGAACATGTTCAGCGATCGATTCAGCAACGACGCCCAGGCGCGCTCGAAGAAAGGCCAACCGGCCCAAAGCACAACCGGCGTGCCGAGCGCAAATTCAATCCACCCTGAGGCGTGCGCCGACAGATACCGATGCAGTCCGACGGGCGGGAAGTGCGCGCTCATTTCGAGCATGAACGTCGGTGCGGCGAGCACGGCGCCCACCCACAGGCGGCGCGTCATATCGCGCAGCTCCGGATTGTGGGCAGCGGCAGCGGCATTCACCGACTCGAGCGCCATGCCGCAGATCGGGCAGCTCCCCGACTGCTCGCGACGGATCTGCGGATGCATGGGGCAGGTGTAGAGGACTGCGCTCATGGCGGTATGGGCGCGTGTCGGCACTGCGGCGCTCGGCGCCACCGCGGGAACGTTCGTTGGCTCACTCGACGGGGATGCGAGAAACCTCGTCCGGCATCGCTCGCTGCAGAAATAGACCGGCGCGCCGTCGTAATCCACGCGGTATCGAGCGGTGGCGGGATCCACGCTCATACCACACACCGGATCGCGCGCCGCGCGCTGGCCGTGCTCAGTCACGCGCCTACCTCCGCGCGCAGCGCGCGGCGGTCGCGTAGCCGCAGGTCCTGCCGCAGCCAGAGCACTGTTGCCGCACCCATGATGAACGCCATTGAAGAGACAAACCGCCTGCGCGGCAACTGCCAGCTCGCAAAGCGCTGCATCTTCAGTGACATAGGGCCGCGCAATGCCGAACTCAATCGGCCCGGATGAAGCCGGTTGGCCGAGCGCGTAAACTGCCCCCGACGGCCACGCGTCACGCAATGACGGCCAGCATCGCCAAGCAGCCTCTGGAGCGCGCATTCCCATGAACACAGCGGTCCCCGTCATCAACGACGCAGCTCGCACCGACACCGTCGGGCATCTGATCGCAGGCAAGGTCATGCTCGAGGCGGCGCGCACGCAGGCGGTCTACAACCCGGCGACCGGCAAAGCCACCAAACGCGTGGCGCTCGCCTCGCGCGCGACGGTCGAAGCGGCCATTGCGGCCGCGCAGGCCGCCTTTCCTGACTGGCGCAACACGCCGCCGATCAAGCGCGCCCGCGTGATGTTCCGCTTCAAACAAGTGCTGGAGTCCAATGCCGCGGCGCTCGGCGCCCTGATCACCGACGAGCACGGCAAGGTGCTCAGCGATGCCATAGGAGAGCTGCAGCGCGGCATCGAGAACGTCGAATATGCCTGCGCCGTTCCGGAGCTGCTCAAAGGCGAATATTCCAAGAACGTTGCAGCGACCATCGACTCATGGAGCGAATTCCAGCCGCTCGGCGTGGCTGCCGGCATAACGCCGTTCAACTTTCCGTGCATGGTGCCGCTGTGGATGTGGCCGCTGGCCGTGGTCTGCGGCAACACCTTCGTGCTCAAGCCCTCCGAGCGCGACCCGAGCTGCGCTCTGCGCGTGGCCGAGCTCGCGCTCGAGGCCGGATTGCCGCCCGGCGTACTCAATGTCGTCAACGGCGACAAGGAGGCCGTGGACGTGCTGCTGTCGGACGCGCGCGTGCAGGCGGTCAGCTTCGTCGGCTCGACACCCGTGGCCGCATACATCTATGCGACCGGTTGCGCACACGGCAAGCGCGTGCAGGCGCTCGGCGGTGCCAAGAACCACGCGGTCGTGATGCCCGATGCCGACCTCGACAACGCCGTCAGCGCCCTCATGGGCGCGGCCTATGGATCGTGCGGGGAGCGCTGCATGGCCATTCCGGTCGTCGTCGCCGTCGGCGATGCGACGGCCGATGCCGTGGTGATGCGACTCAAAGCCGAGCTGGCGAAGATGAAAGTCGGCCCGGGCACGCAGGAGGGCTGCGACATGGGCCCGCTCGTGACCGCCGAGCACCTCGCCAAGGTCAAGGGCTATGTGGACCTGGGCGTGCGGGAAGGGGCGCAACTCGTGGTCGATGGCCGCGGCCTGCGCATCCCCGGGCACGAAGCCGGGTATTTCCTCGGCGGGTGCCTGTTCGATCGTGTGACACCCG
>DATNHF010000030.1:0-48319 GCA_035605115.1 Steroidobacteraceae bacterium
TTGTACTCATCTTCGAACAATTGCAGCGTTGCGTCCCAATTGGCGAGCTTGGTCGTGCCGGAGTTCCAGAACACCGTGGCGACCGCCAAGCGCAGCGGCAGCGCGAGCAGGCTGTAAGGCACGCGCTCGAGTGCGGCGACGACGCGCCGGATCGCGCTCACAATCGCGCTGGAGGTGTTCATGAGGCTTGCTCTCCTATACGCCAACTGGTGAATCGCGCCGATGCCAGGTGATCGGCCAGCACCGCATTGAGCGCATCGGCCATGGACTCGCCGCCCGTGGGCTCAATGCTTGCCGCGGTCGCATCGAGCACCGCCTGCAACGGCTCGCCCGCACAGAGCCGCTGCGTAAACACTCCCGCCAGCGCTGTCATGCGCCGCACTTCAACGCCGGCGGCGCTGCGGCCAATCAGCAGCCACACGGGGCCCGCGTCCGGGTCGAGCGCCCTCAGGGCCGCATCGTCGCCATCGAGGACGGCGCGCCAGATGACATCGGCCGGCCGTTCAAGCCGCAGCACCGTGACCGCCCCGTGCGGTACGAAGCTCAGCGCAGGCACTGCCGCCGCGTCGAGCTTGGCGAGCGATGCCACATCCAGCGCCTCGACATCCGCGGCATGCAGCGCACGATTCACGGCCCATTCGAGCCGCGCGACGTCCGCCAGGTAGGTCACTGCGGCGGCGTGCCGATAGTGGGCGAGGAACGCCGGCAGCTGCTCACCGTAGTCATTCAAACAGGCGCTCGTCGCAGGATGGGCGCGAATGAATGCCTGCGCGGCGCTCTCGAAGAACGCGCTGCCAACCAGCCGGCGCACCGCCGGAAAGCTCAACGCCAGCGCCTGGGTCAAGGTGCCGAGGCAGGTGTTGCGGTAGACACCGAAGGCCGGCGACGCCTCGAAGCCCAGCGTCTGGGCGTCCGGGGCCGAGGGTGCGAGCAGTGCGCGCCCCATGGCGCGCTGCAGTTCAAGCAGCGCAGGCATGAGAGCGTGTTGCGCTCGAGCGCAATCGATCGCCGGCTAGCGCCGCTTCATCGAGCAGCACATCGAGGGCCGGGATGTCGGTGTCCCATTCAATCAAGGTCGGTCGCGGCCCGAGGCGACGCAGCGCCTGCTCGTACAGTGCCCACACGGGCGGGGCGACTCGCGAACCGTGATTGTCGATGCGCACCTCACGCCCGTTCTCGAGCGTGCAAACGGCGTGGCCGGCCAGGTGATATTCCCCGATCGCCTGCGCGGGCAACGCATTCAGATACTTCAGCGCGTCCCAGCCATGGTTGCTGGCGCTCACAAAAATATTATTGACGTCGCAGAGAATGCCGCAGCCCGTGCGGTTCACGACCGCGGCGAGAAATTCCCATTCCGGAATGCTCGAATGCGCGAACGTCAAATAGCTCGATGGGTTCTCCAGGAGGATCGGCCGGCGCAGCCGTTCCTGCGTCTGCTGCACGTGAGCGCAGACCACCGCGAGCGCCTCTTCGGTCATGGGCAAGGGCAGCAGATCGGCCAGATAACGGCCGCCCACCACACTCCAGGCAAGATGCTCCGAGACCAGCGCGGGCTCGATCGACTGCACCAGCGCGGCGAGACGCTCGAGATGCGAGCGATCGAGTCCCTCGGCGCTGCCGAGCGAGAGTCCCACACCATGCAGCGACAATGGATAATCGCGGCGCACGGCTTCGAGCGTGCGCCGTGCGCTGCCGCCGCCGAAGTAGTTCTCGGCATGCACCTCGAACCACGGCACGGCCGGATGCGTCTGCAGCACGAGCTCGTGGTGCGGGAAGCGCAGCCCGATTCCCGCCGCAGCGGGAATCGGGCCGGCCTGCCCCTCGATGCCAGTGGACTCGAGCAACGACGTCGCCCTACATCGCCTGCGTCGTGCCGCCCGCGATCTTGGTGCAGTCGCCGATCGGTATTAGAACGAACGATTTCGGATCACGCGCTGCGGTGGCCTGCCCGGCGCAGGAATGTGCGCCCGCGGCGCAATCGTTCTTGCCGACCGCGTTGATGCCGTAGCACTTTTCCAGTTTCTCCTTCATCGCCCTCGCCATGTTCGCTTTCACGGGGTCCTCGGCAGCGCGGACCGGAGCCGTCAATACCAGTGCCAGACCCACCGCGGCGGACAGGGTCGAGGCGGCCATTACAAATCGATTCATGGTAGATCCCCTTAATTCCAGGTGCGCCCCGGGATTGGGGCCACGCGGATAAGTTCGGACCCGTGCGCAAAAGGTTACACTTGCGCGCGTGGCCACCGCCCCCACGCCTACGGCGGCGGCGCGAGATCTGGCCTGGTCGCAGCTCATGGTCGCTGCACAAGCCGGTGATCGCGCCGCGTACTCGCAATTACTGCGGGAGGTGACCCCGTTCGTGCGTGCGCTGCTGCGCCGCCATTGCTCGCACCCGCAGGACATCGAGGAGATGGTGCAAGAAACCTTGCTGACCCTGCATCGCGTGCGCCAGACCTATGATTCGAAGCGGCCGTTCAGCCCCTGGCTCGGCGCCATCGCCGCGCGCCGCGGCATCGACGGCCTGCGCCGGCGCTTGCGCGTGGCCCGTTATGAAGTCAGCGCAGAGCTCGCGGGCTATGAAACCTTTGCCGACCCGGCAGCGAATATCGATATAGAGGCCGTGCGAGCCGCGGGCGACATCGAGGAGCTGCTGCAGCGGCTGCCCCCGAGGCAGCGGGCCGCACTCGAGGCGGTCAAGCTCAAGGAGATGAGTTTGGCGGAGGCGTCGCGGGTCTCGGGACAGTCGGTGGGTGCCCTGAAGGTCAATACCCATCGCGCGCTCAAGGCATTGCGAGCGCTGTTCCAGGACGTGAGCAAATAATGATGGCGCAAGACTGATGCAGACCGAGCAACTCATCGAACGGCTGACCGCGCAGCTCGAACCCGTACGCGTGCTGCGCGCGCCGGCGTGGCGCGCCCTGCTCTGGCTCATGATGGTCGCCGCCGTCAGCGGCGCGCTGATCATGCGCTTCGCGCCTCTGCCGGCGATACTGCCGCGATTGGCCGTGCCGCGCATCGCGGTCGAGTGCGTGGCCACGGCTCTGACTGCCGTCACGGCCATCATCGCAGCCTTCCAACTCTCGGTCCCGGATCGCTCGCCGCGGTGGCTCTGGCTGCCGTTGCCGCCGTTTCTGCTGTGGCTCGCCGCCAGCGGACTCGGCTGCCTGCGTAACGGCCTCAGTCTGCGCGGCCCGAATGGGTTTTTCGGCGACAGCCCTCACTGCTTTGCGTTCATCACCTGCGCCAGCGTGCCGTTGGCCGTTGGACTGTTCTGGATGCTGCGCCGTGCCCGTCCGATCAATGCCCTGCCCGTGGCGACCGCGGGAACGCTGGGGGTCGCGGCAACGGCGGCGTTCGTGCTGCAGTTCTTTCATCCCTTCGACGTCACCGTGATCGATCTGGCGTTGCACTTGAGCGCCATCGGCCTGGTGGTGCTGCTCGGCACGGCCTGGCGGCGCCCACTGCTCGATGCCAGCATCGAGGCCGGGCGGGTCGGCACCGCGTAGGCGCCGCGTAGGCGCCCTGCGCTAGAAGCGCACGCTCACGGTGCCCAGCAGCGTTCGCCGCGGGCCGAAGGCCGCCTGAAAAATGCCGATGCCCTCGGCCGATCGGATCTCGTTGATGCGATCGAGCACATTCAGCACCGTAAAACGCAGCGACAATGGCAGTCCGTCCGACAGCGCCCAGGTACGCTCGGCGCCGGCATTGATCTGCAAGGTTTGCGGCAGAGTCTGAGTATCGGCGAACCCGGCGGCCAGCCCGCTGCTGTAGATCGCATCGAGGAGCAGTGCGTAGGGACGGCGCGTCAAACTGAACCCCGCGGCGCCGCCGAATTTCGGTTGATGATCGAGCAGGATCGCATGGCTGTCGATGTAGGCCAGCTCATCCGGATTGAAATTGAACTGACCCGTCGCCACGCCCCGCTGCCAGTTCTCGCCCAGGGTCAGGCTGGCGTAAGCGGACAGTCCCGGTACGGCGACGCGCGCCGAGAGCTCCGAGCCCCAGAGGTAGCCGTGATCGTAATTGAACGGCGCGAAGATCGGCACGACACCGAATTGCCCCGTGTCTAGATAATGGCGGGTCCATTCGTAGTAGTTGTCGAGCGCCAGGGTCAGCTGCGCGCTCGGGTGCAGCAGCACACCCGCGTCGAGCTCGTAATCGTCTTCCGCGAGCGGCAGCGTGACGCCCGGTGGTCCCTGTGCCGTCGTACCGGCGAAGGCCGCTGGCGTCGTGGGCGCAATGCCGAGAAAGCTCGGCACCTGCAGATAGCGCGCGGCGCCGAGGTGAAACGCCATCACCTCGTCGGGCCGGATCAGCAGGTTGAGGCGCGGACTGAATTGCTCGGCGCGCGTATAGCCGGTGAGATTGTCGCCGCGCAGCCCCAGATCGAGACTCAAGGCGGGAGCAAGCCGCCACAGATCGCTGACATAGAGGCTCGAGATGACATTCGAGGCCGAGCTGCCCGTGCGGCGCGCGAGCGCTACGCTGCTGGTCTGCGCGCCCGCGGCATCGGCCGGGAACACCCGCGAGTCGACGCTGTTCTGCACATGATAATCGCCGACATAGACGCCGGCAGCGAGCGTGTGATCGCCGCCGTGCCAGCGCAGATCCGCCTGCAGCGTCTGATCCGCATCCTCGTGCAGGGCCTGCGAGGCGACGCCCTGGTAGATGAGCTCCCCGACCGGATCGGGCAGGAATTGCTGCGAGATGAAGTGCGCCGTGTAGCCGAGCTGCAGCTCCAGGCCGGAGTCGGTCGTGCTGTGGATGCCGGCCATTGCCAGACGATCGCGAAAGTTCAGGTGCGAATCGATCTGCGCCGAGCTCGGCACAGAGGTGATTCCCGCGAGCGAGTACGCTCGAGCCAGTCCTGGCGCGTCCGGCAGCTCGTCGTCGCTGCGCGTCGCGGCGAGCAACAGCGTCAGTTGAGTCTGCGCCGAGAGCGAGTAGGACCAGAAGCCGAGCGCCTGCGGCGTGCTGCCCTCATCGTGGATCGGCGTCGGTCCCGGGGTCGCGCTGCTGAAGGCGGTATTGCTCCAGGTCTGGCGCGCGCTGACGTAGCTGCTCAGCGCGCCATCGCAGGCCGCGTACTCGATGCTCGGCGAGAGCGTCGAGCGCTGGCCCGCCTCGAGGCTGAACTCTCCGCCCTGCGCTTGGCAGCCATTCTTGCTCTGCACGTCGACCACGCCTCCGGTGGCCAAGCCATAGCGCGCGGGCAACACCCCCACTCGCAGGTCCAGCTGCTGGATGAACATCGTATTGAGCATCGACAGGAACGGCGGATTGGTGTTGATGTCGAGCGGCACCAGCCAGCCGTTGATCTGGTATTGAAACTGCGGTCCCTCGGTGTCGCGGATGTGAATCTGCTGGTTCTGGTCGACGGCGACGCCCGGCAGCTGCGTGAGCACCTCGGTGATCGCGCTCTGATTGCCGTTCGGCAGCCCGGCCATATCCTGCGCTCGGACACGATAGTCGGCCGCGCCCGTATCGGAGAGGTCTGGTCCGCCGAGGCGCTCCCCGACGATGACCACCGCGCTGAGCTCATCGGCCGCGCCAGTCGCAAGATCATCGGCAGCCATCGCGGTCCAGACCGCACACGTAGCGGCCCCCAGCCCCAAGCCGATGGCCAGTGCTGGCGGCATCGGATTCCCTGGTCGCACCCGTTGCCCCTAAGAATGATAATAAGAATCGTTCTCATTACAGTTTAGCCATGGACCCCCGGCGGGTCAATCCGCAGGGGCACTCAGTGCGCTCGGGTGATCAGACTCGTTCGAGGGCCATCGCCGTGGCTTCCCCGCCGCCGATGCACAGCGAAGCGATGCCACGCTGGAGCTTGCGCGTCTTGAGCGCATGCACCAGTGTCACGAGGATGCGCGCGCCGGAGGCGCCGATCGGATGACCGAGCGCGCAGGCACCGCCGTTGACGTTGACCTTTTCATGCGGCAGGCCCACATCGCGCATGGTCACCATCGTCACGATGGCAAAGGCCTCGTTGATTTCGTACAGATCCACATCCTGCGCCCGCCAGCCGGCCGACTGCAGCACTCGCTGGATCGCACCGGCCGGCGCGGTCGTGAACCACTCGGGCTCGTGCGCATGACTGGCATAGCCGACCACGCGCGCCAGCGGCACCGCGCCGGCCGCGCGCATCGCCGCCTCCCCCATGAGCACCACGGCCGCAGCGCCGTCGGCGATCGAGGAAGAGCTCGCCGCCGTGACGGTGCCATCCTTGGCGAAGGCCGGTTTGAGCTGAGTGATTTTGTTGATGTCGCAGGCGAACGGCGGCTCGTCGCGATCCACGGTCTGCTCGCCCTTTCGAGTCTTGACCGTGACGGCAACCAGTTCGTCGCCGAAGGCGCCGCTCTCGCAGGCCGAGAGCGCGCGGCGTACCGATTCGGTCGCGAAGGCATCCTGCTCGGCGCGCGAGCAGCCGTACTTGCGCGCCGTGGCGTCGGCGAACTGACCCATGAGCGCGCCGTCGTACGGATTTTGCAGACCGTCGAAGAACATGTGATCGAGCACTTCCGCGTGCCCCATGCGATAGCCCCCGCGGGCTTTGGGCAGCAGATACGGTGCGTTGGTCATCGACTCGAGACCGCCGGCGAGGACCACACGCGCCGAGCCCGCGCGGATCGCATCGCAGCCGATCATCGCCGCCTTCATGCCCGAGCCGCAGACCTTGTTGATGGTCGTCGCCGGCACGCGCTTCGGCACGCCCGCGCCGAGCGCGGCCTGGCGCGCGGGCGCCTGGCCGAGGCCGGCCGGCAATACGCATCCGAGCACCACCTCATCGAGCTGCTCGGCGTCGATGCCGCTGCGCTCGAGCGCACCGCGCACCGCAGCGGCGCCCAGTTGCGGCCCGGTCAGTGGCGCCAGTACGCCTTGAAAGCCGCCGATCGGCGTGCGCCGCGCGGCGACGATGTAAACGGGCTCGAGCGTGCTCATCTCCGACCCCTCGTGTGCAATGCAAGGTTAAAGCGCAGCGTCTCGAACGTGTTGCTGCTATCTCACGCGCGCGGATGGTGCGGATTGGAATCGCGCCGAGGTGCGCGTACGCACTTCGGGCTCGCTCACGCCGGGGGCGAGCTCGATCAGCTCGAACTCGCCCTGGCGCTCGAGACGCCGGAATACCGCCAGATCCGTGATCAGCATGTCCACTACACCCGCGCCCGTCAGCGGCAGCTCGCAGCGCGGCTTGAATTTCGGCGAACCATCGCGCGCCACATGCTCCATGACGACGATGACACAGCGCACGCCGGCCACCAGATCCATGGCCCCGCCCATGCCCTTGACCATCTTGCCGGGCACCATCCAGTTGGCCAGATCGCCGCTCTCCGACACTTCCATGCCGCCGAGCACCGACAGATTGATATGACCGCCGCGAATCATCGCAAAGCTGTCGGCCGATGAAAAATACGATGAGCTCGGCAATTGCGTGATGGTCTGCTTGCCGGCGTTGATGAGATCCGAATCTTCCTCGCCTTCGTACGGGAACGGTCCCATGCCGAGCATGCCGTTTTCCGATTGCAGCACGACCTTCATGCCGGCGGGAATGTAGTTCGCCACCAGCGTCGGAATGCCGATCCCCAAATTGACGTAGTAGCCGTCGCGCAGCTCCTGCGCCGCGCGTGCGGCCATTTGTTCACGCGACCAGGGCATCGTTGCCCCGCTTGCGCACGGTGCGCTGCTCGATGCGTTTAGCGTAGCTGTGTCCCTCGACGATGCGCTGAACAAAGATGCCCGGCGTGTGGATCTGATCGGGATCGAGGCTGCCGACCTCGACCAGTTGCTCGACCTCGGCCACCGTGACGCGGCCCGCCGTAGCCATCATCGGATTGAAATTGCGCGCGGTCTTGCGATAGATCAGATTACCCTCGGTATCGCCCTTCCAGGCCTTGACCAGCGACAGATCGGCCACGAGGCCGGTCTCGAGCACGTAGGCGTCGCCCTCGACGATGCGCGTCTCCTTGCCTTCGGCCACGCGCGTGCCCGCGCCGGTGCGTGTATAGAACCCATAGATGCCCGCGCCACCGGCGCGGATGCGCTCGGCGAGCGTTCCCTGCGGGTTGAATTCGATCTCGATCTCGCCGGCCAGATACTGGCGTTCGAACTCGCGATTCTCGCCGACATAGGAGGAAATCATCTTGCGGATCTGACGCGTTCGCAGCAGCGTCCCGAGACCGAAATCGTCCACGCCGGCATTGTTGGAAACCACGGTCAGGCCCTTGACGCCGCTGGCGCGCAGCGCGTCGATGAGCTTCTCGGGTACGCCACACAGGCCAAAGCCGCCGGACATGACGCTCATGCCATCGCGCAACAGCCCCGAGAGCGCCTCGCTGGGGCTCGCATAGACCTTCGCACTGCTCCGTCCCGCCATCGTCATCACTATGCGACCGTATCAAGTGCCATTGGAGCGCGAATGATAGACCGCCGACTGCGGCGCTACTACGGCCAGCGCCTGCGTGGCCAGCAGGCCACTGCGGCCGGGCACCGTTCCGGGCAGCACCGCACAGGCGGGCAGTCGTGCCGGATCCAGTCCGGCGAGCAGCGTGCGCATCGATACGAGCTCGTAACCCTGTGCCTGCCAGCCGCGCACGAGTCGCTGCAGCACCGGCAGCAGTTTCATGCCCTCGAGCTCGGCGTGCAGCGTGAAGACATGATGCGCGCATGGCTCGAGCGTGCGCGCGAGCACAGGCTCGTGCGCCTGCTCGACACCGATGCCGTCGACGCCGATCAATTCATCCAGCGTCGGCAGCGTGGTCGGCAGCTGTGGACAGCGACTGCGGCGACCGGCAATCCACGGCACAAACGGCGCGGCACCGCGCGTGTCCGAGGCGTATTCGAAGCCGAGCTCTTCCTCGAGCGCCAGCGCCGCGTCATTCATCTGCCAGCCGGCCGCCCCATGCACCGCTGGCGGGACGCCAAAGACTTCGCGAAAGCGCTCGACCGCCAGCAGCATCTGCCGGCGCGTCCAGGCCTCGCCGCGGCGGGTGACAAAGTCCTGCCAGCTCGTGTGGTCAAAGCAGTGGATGCCGACTTCGAAGCCGGCATCGCGCACGCGGCGCATCACCGCCGCGCCGCGCCGGCCGATGTCCGGCCCCGGCAGCAGCGTGCCATACAGCAGCGTTCGCAGGCCGTAATGCTCGAGCACCGAGGTTCGCGATACTTTGCTGAAAAAACCGGGACGGAACACCCGGCGCAACGCTCGGCCCGTGTGATCGGGTCCGAGGCTGAAGAGGAAGCTGGCGTCAGCGCCGGCCGCCTGCAGTGCATCGATGAGCGCCGGCACTCCCTCGAGCGTGCCGCGCAGCGTATCGACATCGATTTTCAGTGCCAACTGCACGCGGCGCTCCGCACCGAACCCTGGGTCGAGGATGTTGCGCTCAGGGAGGCGTTTCCTGCTCGAGCAGCTGCCCGGCCTGCGCTGTCACGCCGCGGTAGGCGTCGAAGATCTGGCGCAGCGCCTCCTGCATGCTCACGCGCGGCGACCATTGCAGATCGGCGCAGGTGTTGTCGATCTTCGGTACGCGGTTTTCCACGTCCTGATATCCCTTGCCGTAATATTCGGCGGCCGTGGTGTCGAGCAGGCGTACCTTGGCGGCGTTGTCGCGATACTCCGGATAGGTAGCCGCAATCTTGAGCATCTCGCTCGCCAGCTCGCGCACCGACAGGCTGTTGGCCGGATTGCCGACGTTGTAGATGCGCCGGCTGGCGCGACCGTCGCTGTTTTCGATCATCTTCATGAGCGCATCGATGCCATCACTGATGCCGGTGAAGCAGCGGCGTTGCCGGCCGCCGTCGACCAGCCGCACGTTCTCGCCGCGCACGATGTGGCCTAGAAACTGCGTGATCACGCGCGAGCTGCCTTCTTTGGCCGCATGCATGTTGTCGAGGCCCGGACCGATCCAGTTGAATGGCCGGAACAGCGTGTAGTCGAGCTCATCGCGCATGCCGTAGGCATGGATCACACGATCGAGCAGCTGCTTGGAGCAGGCGTAGATCCAGCGCGGCTTCTCGATCGGACCATAGACGAGCTCGGAAGCGTAAGGGTCGAATTCGCTGTCGTGGCACATGCCGTAGACCTCGGAGGTCGAGGGGAACAGCACGCGCTTGCGGTGCTTCACGCACAGCCGGACCATGGCCAGGTTGGCCTCGAAATCGAGCTCGAACACCCGCAGCGGCTCGCGCACGTAGGTCGCGGGGGTCGCGATCGCGACCAGCGGCAGCACCACGTCGCACTTCTTGATGTGGTACTCGATCCATTCGCGGTTGATCGTGATGTCGCCCTCGAAGAACTGAAAGCGCGGGTTCTGCCGCAGCGGCGCGATGCGCTCGCTGTTCATGTCCATGCCGAAGACGCGCCACTCGCTGCTCGCGAGTATGCGTGTGGACAGATGATGGCCGATGAAGCCGTTGACGCCGAGAATCAGAATGTTCATCGTTGAGTCACTCCATGACCGGCTTGAGCGCCAGTGCGCGCTCGCCGAAGCGCCGATGGAAGGCTTGCGCGCTGCGCAGCGTGCCATCGAATTCGAATTCCAGAATCTTGAGTGCGCCGTCGTGACAGAGTGCGTAGAGCGCACCCTGGCACCAGCGCAGCGCCGGGACGGCGACCGACGCTGCGCTGAGCGCGCTCGGCGGCGCCACGGGCAGCGAGCGCAGGATGCGCAGCGCCACCCCTTCCGCCTCCGTATAGGCTCCAGGGTACGGCGGCGCGACCGCGCGGATCAGATTATGCGCTGCGCGTGCGCCGGCTCGCCAATCGATGGCACCATCGCGCGCAGTGCGGCGACCGAAATAGCTGCCGGCGGACAACTGCTGCGCTCGGCGCGGCGCGGTGCCGGCGATCAATGCCGGCAGGCAGCGATGCAGCGCCATCTCCGCCGCCACGGTCACCTTGCGGAACACTTCGACCGCGGTGTCGTCCGGGAGTATCGGCACCGCTTGGCTCTCGAGGATGTCGCCGGCATCCGGCTTGATCGCCATGGCATGCAGCGTAGCCCCGGTCTCGCTCTCCCCGCGCAGCACCGCCCAGTTCACCGGCACGCGACCGCGATACTTCGGCAGCAGCGAGCCGTGCATGTTGTAGGCGCCGCGCGCCGGGAGCGACAACAGCTCCGCCCCGAGCATGCAACGGTAATAGAACGAAAACAGAAAGTCGGGGCGTGCGCCGCGCACGCGCTCGATGATCTGCGGTACGTTCGGATCGGGCGCTGTGAGAACCTCCAGGCCGTGCCATGCGGCATGCTGCGCTACGCTCTCGAACCAGACGGTCTCGCCGGGCGCGTCCGCATGCGTCAGTACCAGCGGCACCTCGACACCATGCGCGAGCAGCGTGCGCAGGCAGCGCACACCGACGTCGTGATAGGCGAACACGACGGCGCGCGGCGCCGGTGCCACGCCCGTCAAGCCTCTTCCTCGCGCCGCTCGATCACCGAGCCGACGATGTAGCGAGGCCGATGCCGTACCTCGTCATAGATCCGGCTGACGTATTCGCCGAGCAGGCCGACGCCGAATAACGCCACACCGATCAGGAAGAAGGCGATCGCGAACAGCGTGAACACGCCTTCCGCCTCGGGCCCGACGATGAGCCGGCGCACTGCCAGGAATACCACGAACAGTACCGACAGTATGGCGATGCCGATGCCGAAGGCCGAGAACCACTGCATCGGCGCGGTCGAAAATCCCGTCATGAGATCGAAATTGAGCCGCATGAGCCGGAACAGCGAATATTTGGAGACGCCGGCGCCGCGATCCTCGTGGGCGACCCGGATCTCGGTCGGACTGATCGAAAATGTGTAGGCCAGCGCGGGCACGAAGGTGTTGTATTCCGAGCACTGGTTGACGGCCTCGACGATGCTGCGCGCGTAGCCGCGGAACATGCAGCCCTGATCCGTTATGCGCACGCGCGTGGTGCGCTCGCGAATGGCGTTGATGACACGCGAAGCGTAGCGACGCCAGGCGCGGTCCTTGCGCTGCACGCGGATGGTACCGACATAGTCGTGACCGGCATCGAGTTCGGCCAGCACCCGCGGAATTTCCTCCGGCGGATTCTGCAGGTCGGCATCGAGCGTGATCAGGTAGCGACCGCGACTTGCTGCGAAGCCGGCCAGGATCGCGCGGTGCTGGCCGAAATTGGCCGCGAACAGCACCACGCGCGTGACCTCGGGACGCCGCTCGAACGATTCGCGCAGCAATGCCACCGAGCGGTCGCGGCTGCCGTCGTTGACGAATACGATCTCGTAGCTGCGTCCGAGCGCATCGAGCGCCGGATAGAGCCGCTCGAACAGGCGCGGCAGCACCTGCTCTTCGTTGTAGACCGGAATGACGACCGACAGCTCGGGCGGCGCTCGAGTCATGGCCGCTTGAGGATGCGCGCGGTCTGTGCGCACACGCGATCCACGTCCTGCTCGCACATCGCCGCAAACAGCGGCAGCGTGGCGATGCCGCGGCCGATGCGCTCGGCATGCGGGCAATCGCCGGGGTTAAAGCCCATGCGTCGGTAGAGCGTCAGCAGATGAATCGCCGGATAGTGCACGCCGACGCCGATGCCGGCGGCGTGCATGGCACGAATGAAATCGCCACGCTCGACCTGCGCAGGCAGCACGATCTGAAACATGTGCCAATTGCTGTGCTCGAAATCCTCGAGGGGAAGCTCGCAGCCCAATGAGCGATCGAAGTGCTCGAAGTAGCGCCGCGCCAACGCTCGGCGCCGCGCCGTGAATTCCTCCAGCCGCCGCAGCTGTCCGAGGCCGATGCAGGCCGCGATGTCGGTCAGGTTGTGCTTGCCGCCGGCAAGGGTCGCATCGAAACTGCCGTCGGCGAAGCGCTCCACGCCCTGCAGCCGCCAGAGCTCGCAGCGCCGCGCCTCGTCCGCATCGTTGAGCACCAGGCAGCCGCCCTCGGCCGTGGTGATGTTCTTGTTGGCGTGAAAACTGATCGACACCAGATCGCCGCTGGCGCCGATGCGTACGCCTCCCGAGCTCGCGCCCATGGATTGCGCCGCGTCCTCGAGCACGCGCAGGCCATGCGCGCGGGCGATGGCATACAACGCGGCTCGATCCACTGGCAGGCCGGCCAGATCCACCGGCAACAGCATGCGCGTGCGCGGGCTTAAGCAGGCCTCGATCAGATTCGGATCCATGTTGCGCGTGGCCGGGTCGACATCGACGAACACCGGCTGTGCGCCGGCACGCACGATCACGTTGGCCGTGGAGACCCAGGACAGCGGCGAGGTGATGACTTCATCACCCGGCCCGATCTCGGCCAGCGCCAGCGCGATCTCCATGGCGCCTGTGGCCGAGCTCATGACGCGCACCGGCCGTCCACCACAGTAGGCGGACAGCTGCGCTTCGAACTCGCGCACTTGCGGTCCGCTGGTGATCCAGCCCGAGCGCAGTACGTCGCCGACCGCGCTGATGGTCTGCTCGTCGATCGACGGGCGTGTGAATGGCAGGAAATCCTGGCTCATGGCCGTGCCCCTGGCGTCAATTGCGCGCCACCAGCCAGACCCCGACGATGATGACGCCGATGCCGGCCAGCCGCGCTGCGTTCAAATTCTCGCCGAATAGCATCCAGGCCGCGATCGCATTCACGACGTAGCCGACGGACAGCATCGGATAGGCGACGCTGACGTCGACGCGCGACAACGCGAAAATCCATACCACGACGCTGATCGCATAGCAGACCAGTCCACCGATGATCGGCGGGTTGATCGCGACGCGCTCGAGCAGGGTCCAGGCATTGCTGAAACTCACGGTAACGCCCACGATGGCGCGCGAACCGGCCTTCAATAACAGCTGCGCCACGGCATTGAGCAACACGCCCGTGAGAATCAGCGCCAGATCCGCGCTTCTCATCGTCTAACCACTGCGACCAAAGACTGCGCAGTGTATATCACGCGCATCGGCAGACCCAGTGCCGCAAGTTGCCGGTAATCCTCGGGACGCAGGATTGCGAGCGCATCGCTTTGACGCTGCCAGTCGGCCGCAAACTGCTGCAGGGTCGGGATCCAACGCCAGGGTTCCTGTTTGAGACCGAAATCCAACTCGCCGCGATAGCCGACCAGCGTGCAGGGTCGTCGCCAATAGAAGGCCAGCGGCTGCAGGTAGTCATTGACACAATAGAAGCGGGTCGAGTTCCCGAGCCAGGGTTGCGCGCGCGCTTCGAGCTCGACCAGCGTGCGCATGCGTGGCAATTCATCGGCGGCCAGCAAGGCGCATTGCGAGAGCATCCAGCAGCCCAAGCCGGCCGCCACCGCCGCGGCAAGCGGCTGGCCCTGACGCGCCAGGCGCGCGCCGGCCGCCGCCCCGAGCGCGAGCAGCAGGAAGGCCGCGGCGAAGCCTGCGATGCTCGCGTTGGAGGCAGTTTCGACCAGGGCAGCCGCCGCAGGCAGAGTCCAGAGCAGCAGCACCACGCAGCCGATGGCGGCGGCGCCGATCGCGACCGCGAGCAGGTGCCGCGCCAGGCGCGCTGCGCTGATGTCCGCCAGATGCTTGCCCGTGACTGCGGCCAGCGCCGGCAGCATCGGCACGATGTAGGGTATGAGCTTGGATTGCGACAGACTGAAGAACGCGAACACGACCAGCGCCCAGGCGAGCAGCATCGCGCTGGCGCGATCGCCGCCTCGCGCATCGCGCCAGCCCTGCCGCAACGCGCCCGGCAGTAGCGTCGTCCAGGGCAGAAACCCCAATGCCAGTACCGGCACGAAGAACCACACCGGTTGGTAGCGGTCGAAACCCTCGCGGCTCAGATAACGTTGAAAGTGCTGCACGATAAAGAAGTAATGCGCGAACTCGGGATTGCGCCGCGAGACCACGAGAAACCACGGCGCCGCGAGCAGCGCCAGTGCGAGCACGCTCCACCAGGGCTGCGCGCGCAGCGGCAAGGCCCAATCGCGCATCCACAGCAGGTAGAGCGCGGCCGCCGCGCTGGGAATGAGCACTCCCACCAGCCCCTTCGACAACACCGCGAACGCGAGCCCCGCGCCGAGCAGTAGCGGCAGCGCGAAGCGCTGCGCCGGCGCTCGTATGGCAGCGGCGGTCGGCACGGCGCGCGCTCGCGCCAGCAGCGTCAGCGCGTACAACGCCATCTGCAGTCCGAAGCTCAAGGACATATCGAGCGTGGCGATTCGCGCCAGCGCCATATAGAGCAATGCGCTCGCCTGCACGATGACGGCGAACAGGGCAGCGCGCCGACCATAGAGCCGTCCAGAGAGCGACCAGGTCAGTATCAGTCCCGCAAAACCGCACACGGCCGGCCACAGGCGCGCAGTCCAGGCGTGCTGTCCGAACAGGGTGAAGGCGCCCGCGGTCGCCCAGTATTGCAGCGCCGGCTTCTCGAAATATTTGATCGCGTTCAGGCGCGGCGTCACCCAATCGCCGCTCGCGACCATCTCACGCGGGATTTCGGCATACCGGCCCTCGTCGGGTTCGAACAGGTGCGGTGCGTCGAGCGGGCCGAACCACAGCAGCGCCCCGATCAGCCACAGCGCCAGCAGCGGTCGGCGAGCTGCTGCCTCGAACCTCATGGCACGGTGCCGGCACTGCGCAAGCGCCACAGCCCCAGGCTGCGGTGCGCCCCAAAGGAGCGCTCGCCGATCAGCGCGTAGTCCGGTTCCAGGTCGGCCGCGCGGCCGTCGTGATTGTCCTGCACCACGACCCATGCCGGCCGCCCACTGATCGCGACCGGTCCGCGCAACTGCTCGACTGACAGCGCCACTACACTGCGGCCGGTATAGAACGGAAACTCCGCCGCCAGCGTCTCATCGACGCCGGTGGCGTAGACGCGCTCGCCCGGCGGTAACTGCTGGCCGATCCAGTGCACGAATGGCCCCATGTCCTTGGTCTGGTTGAGCAGCACGGGCGCGAGCGTGAGCACGATGGCGCCGCCCGCGACGGCGCAGACGAGGGCTGCCCAGACCGCGTGCAGGCGCTGCCTGGTGGCGCTGAAGTAGCAGAGCGCGGCCGTGCAGAGTGCGGCGATCAGCAGCGCCGCGAGCACCCAGACATTGGGCGATTTGAGCCAGATCCAGGCCCCCACGGGGGCCGCGAGCGCATACAGGCTCAGCAGCAGCACCTGCAGCCACCAGAGCAAGCCGGCCCCGGACTCGGCACGCAGCTGCCAGGCCTGCCACCACCCGTAGCTGCGAATGCCGAGCCACAGAAACAGCAAGGGCAGGATCGGCAGCAGATAGGTCTCGCGCTTGGTCGCCGACAGCGATAGCAGCAGCAGCATGGCCGCGCTCATGAGCGCGCCGTAGCGGGCCGGATCGCCGAGGGGCGGCAGCCCCGCCACACGCACGCGTCGCCAATGTGCCGGCCGCAGCGCCTCGATCAGCGACGGCAACCACGGCACGATCGCATAGGGCAGCGTCCAGCCGTAGTAGAGCAGCGGCTGGCGATGGCCGGTGATGCCGGGGTCGAGCAGCCGTTGCACGTGATTCACATAAGCCCATTCCCACAGCGCCGCGTTCCCGCCCTGCGTCCAGATGGCAAGCGCCAGCAGCAGCACTGCCAGCGCCAGCACACTGATGCCGGCAATCGGACGCAAGCGTCGCCAGTGCGCCGGCCGGTCGATCAGCCCGTACCCGAGCAGTCCCGCGACGATGAGAACGGGGCCGATCAGACCCTTGATCCACAGCGAGAGCACCAGCGCCAGATAGAACAGCAGCCGCAACGCCGGGCTGTCGCGACGCGCCAGCAGCTCCCAAGCCGCCCAGGCGCTCAGCGTCGTGCAAAACATCAGCAACGGATCGATGAGCACCCAGTGTGAGGACACCAGGAACTGCAGGCTCGTGGCCAGCATGAGGGCCGCGAGCCAGCCGGCGGCACGCGAATGCGCCGCACTGCCCCAGGCGACCAGCAAGGCCAATGTGGCGGCGGCGGCCGCGACGCTGACACTGCGCGCGGCCCACACCGAAGCGCCGCCGGTCAGACGATACAGACCCGCGACCGTCCAGTAATACAACGGCGGCTTTTCGATGAAGCGCTGACCGTTGAGAGTCGGGATGACACTCGGTGCGAGCGCCATCTCGCGGCTGATTTCGGCCTCGCGCGGCTCATCCGGCGTCCACAGTCCCCGGTTACAGCCCAACAGCGCGAGCAAGGTCAGCGCCAGCGGCGGCAACAGTGAGCCAAAACGCGGCGCGAGCGGAAATCCTCTGGGCATAGATGACGCAAGACAGCCGAACTGGCGCGCACTCTAGCAACTTCAGTCACTTCCGCGCAGCGCCGCGCGCTCACTCGCTCGCTCGCTCGCTCGCTCGGCGTTGCGCATTTGACACCCTCGAGACCTGGCGCAATGCTTAAGAGTCTCATGAGCGAGGTTCTCTCACCCGCGGAGCGGCTCCGCTACAGCCGTCACTTGAGCCTGCGAGAGATCGGCGTTGCCGGGCAGCAGCGGCTCAAGGCCGCGCGCGTCGGACTGATCGGCGCCGGTGGAATCGGCTCGCCGGCGGCGCTGTATCTGGCGGCCGCTGGCGTCGGTACCGTCGGGCTGGTGGATTTCGACGTCGTCGATGAGTCGAACCTGCAGCGCCAGGTGCTGTACGACACCGCGCACATCGGCATGGCAAAAACGACCGTCGCCCGTGCAAGGCTCGAGGCGCTCAATCCCGCCATCCGCATCGTGGCGCATCAGATCGAGCTGTGCGCCGCCAACATCGAGCAGCTGTTCGCGCACTACGATCTGATCATCGACGGCAGCGATCGCATCGGCACGCGCTATCTGGTGAACGACGCCTGCGTGCTGTACGGCAAACCGCTGGTTTCGGCCGCGATTCATCGCTTTGAAGGGCAGGTCATGAGCTTCGTGCCGCAGCGGGGCCCGTGCTATCGCTGTCTGTTTGCGCATCCCGCCGAGGGCCTGGTCCCCAATTGCGCCGACGCCGGCGTGCTTGGCGTGCTGCCTGGAGTGCTCGGTACCATTGCGGCTACCGAGGCCATCAAACTCATCGTCGGCGCCGGCACGCCATTGATCGGCCGGCTGCTGACCTACGACGCACTCGAGCTGCGTTTCAATGAATTCCGCTTTGAACGCCGCGCCGACTGCGCGGTCTGCGGCGAGCAGCCGAGCATCACGCAGCCGCGCGATGCCCCTGGATTCTGCACGCTCGATGAATTGCGGCGCGTACCGCTGATCTCACCGGCGCAGCTCGCCGCGGCGCTGGCCGCGGAGCAGCAGCCCATCAGCCTCGTGGATGTACGCGAGCCCGCGGAATTCGCCACCGGACACCTGCCGCGGGCCATCAACATCCCGCTGGCTCAAATCGAGCAGAGCGCCGCGCGGCTGCCGCGCGCGCAGCCGGTCGTGTTCATGTGCCGCAGCGGTGCGCGCAGTCTCAAGGCCGGTGCGCTTGCACGCCGTGCCGGGGTCACACAGCCGTTGCAGCTCGAGGGCGGACTGCTCGCCTGGCAGAGGCAAGTCGAACCGTCACTGCCGCTGTGACTGCGCGAGATCGGCCACGAAGCGCTCGATCTCTACCGCGCGCGTGGCCCACGAGCACATGAGCCGAAAGCCGGCTTCCCCCATGCGGTGGAAGTGCCAGCCTTTAACCGACATGGCTTCGGCCACGGCCGTGTCGAGCTCAATGAACACCGCGTTGGCTTCGACGGCGCGCAGCGGCTGCAGCCCCGCAACGCGCTGCAACGCTGCCGCCAGCGCCGCGGCCGAGGCGTTTGCGTGCGCCGCATGGCGCAGCCAGGCGCCGCTTTCCAGCACGCCGACCCACTGACTGCTCTGAAAACGCATCTTCGAGGCCAGTTGCGCCCCCTGCTTGCAGCGGTAATCGAACTGCTCGGCCTGCGCCGCGTTGAAGAACACCACCGCCTCGGTGGTGTTGAGTCCGCCCTTGGTGCCGCCGAGACTGAGTACATCGACGCCGGCGCGCCAGGTCAGATCCGCGGCGGCAAAGCCGCGATCGCGCAGCGCGGCCAGCGCATTGGCGAAGCGCGCACCGTCCATGTGCAGCGCCAGACCGTGGGCGCGCGCGATCGCGCTCAATTCTGCGATCTGCGAGGGCTGGTAGAGGCTGCCCCACTCGGTCGTCTGACTGATCGAGAGGGCGCGCGGTTTCGAGCAGTGCAGATCTTCGCGGCGTTCGAGTGCGCGCAAGACGGCAGCGGCCGCGAGCTTGGCCTCAGGGCCGGCGGCAGTGAGCAGCTTGGCGCCATGGCTGAAGAACTCCGGCGCCGCGCATTCGTCGGTCTGCACGTGCGACTGCTCGTGGCAGACGATGCCGTGGTAGCTCTGGCACAGAGCGGCCAAGCCGAGGGAGTTGGCGGCCGTGCCGTTGAAGACGAAAAACACCTGTGCCTGCGGTCGTTCGAACAGCTCGCGGATCAAGTCCGAGGCGCGCTGCGTCCAGCGATCATCGCCGTAGCTCGGCGCATAGCCGACATTGGCTGCGGCCAGAGCGCCCCAGGCTTCCGGGCAGATCCCTGCAGTGTTGTCGCTGGCGAATTGCCAGCCCGGCTCGATCGTCTCCATGGTACGAACTGAAGGCTAACCGAGTTGCGCGGCGCTTGTCTGCGCCCCGGCGGCTGCGATGCTAGGCTTGAACCATGTACGCACTGGCCATTCACGGCGGCGCCGGCACTTTGCCGCGCGGGCAGCTCGACGGCGAACGCGAGCAGGCATACCGATCGGGGCTCACCCGGGCGCTGGCGATGGGATATGAAGTGCTCGAGCGCGACGGCTGCGCGCTCGATGCGGTGGAAGCCGCGGTCACGCTGCTCGAGGACGACGCCCTGTTCAATGCTGGCCGCGGCGCGGTGCTGACGCTCGAGGGTAACGTCGAGCTCGACGCCTCGATCATGGATGGCGAGCGCCTGCGCGCCGGCGCCGTGGCAGCGGTCACGTGCGTCAGGAATCCCGTACGGCTCGCGCGGCGCGTGCTGGAAGACACGCCGCACGTGTTCCTGGTGGGCCACGGTGCCGAGCACTTCGCCGATGAGATCGGCATGGTGCGCGTGCCTAACGCTTATTTCATTACCCCTGAGCGAGCGCAGCAGCTCGCAGCGCTGACGGCGCGACCGCCGGCAGCCGGCGTGGCGCAGCGGCCTGTGCTCGCGGCGCGCGATGACTCTCCGTTCGGCACCGTGGGTGCGGTGGCCCGCGACCGCGCGGGCCGACTCGCCGCGGCCACCTCGACCGGCGGCATGAACGGCAAGCGCCCGGGCCGCGTTGGTGATTCACCCGTGATCGGCGCCGGCACTTACGCCGACAATCAAAGCTGCGCGGTCTCGACCACCGGCCATGGCGAATGGTTTCTGCGCACCGTCCAGGCCCACGACATCGCCGCGAGGCTGCGCTATGGCGGCGCCTCGCTCGAGGCAGCCGTCACTGCCGCGATCGAGCAGCGCCTGGCGAGCCTCGGTGCTTCCGGTGGACTCATCGCGGTCGATGCGCGCGGCCAGATCGTGATCGGCTACAACACGCCGGCCATGTTCCGTGGCAGCGTGCGCAGCGGCGAAGCCCCGCGTATCGATATTTATTGACCGCGCGGGGCGGGCGCGCGCGGGCGCATATGTGTTGCGTTGAACCAACAACCGCTTCACCACGGCAGGGCATCGAGGTCGACGTTGCCCCCGGTCAGCACAATGCCGACCTGTGCGCCCTGCAGGTCGACTTTGCGCTCGAGAATCGCGGCATAAGCCACCGCGGAGGACGGTTCGACGACGATGCGTAGATGCTGCCAGAGCTCGCGCATCGCGCGCACGATCGCCACCTCATCGACCGTCACGACCGCATCGACATGCCGGCGAATCAGTGCGAATGTGCGCGCGCTCAGAGCGCCGCGCAGCCCATCGGCGATCGTGGCCACGCTCGTCGGCGGCGAGAGCACGCCCGCCTGGAACGAGCGATAGGCATCATCGGCACCGGCCGGCTCGACCGCGACCACACGGATACTCGGCCGCAGACCCTTGGCTGCCACGGCGAGGCCGCTCGCCAGGCCGCCGCCACCGATGGGACAGAGCAGCCAGTCCAAGGCGGGGACCTGCTCGAGCAGCTCGAGCGCAATCGTGCCCTGGCCGGCGATGACGTCGGGATCGTCATACGGGTGCACGAACACCGCGCCGGTCGCGGCGACAATCCGCGCCGCGGCCGCCTCGCGCGCCGCCACGGTCGGCTCGCACAAGGTGATTTCCCCACCGTAGGCCCGCACGGCCGCGAGTTTGGCGCTGGATGAATTGTGCGGCATCACGATCCGAGCCGGAACGCCTCGCAGGCGCGCAGCGCGCGCCACCGCGGCGCCGTGATTGCCCGAGGAATGCGTCACCACGCCGGCACGCAGCTCGGCATCGGAACGCTTGAATATGGCATTGCTGGCGCCGCGCGCCTTGAAGGCGCCCATCTCCTGCAGATTCTCGCACTTGAAGTGCAGCTGCGCGCCGCAGGCGGAGTTGATCAGGGCGTTGCCGATCACCGGCGTGCGCAGCACGCGACCGGCGATGCGGGCCTGAGCGGCGCGAATGTGCTCGAGCGTCACTTCCTCGCGCGGCAAGATCACGCTCATGGGCTCAGGGTGCCAGCACGGCCGGATCAAAGCCGGCGGCGCGCACCGCGGCGATGATGGCATCGGCGTGGCCCGAATCGCGGCTTTCAAAACTCAGTTCCAGCGTCGCCGACTTGGCAGGCACGTTGGTCGACAGCCGGCGGTGGAACACGTCGAGGATATTGCCGCCCTGCTCGCCGATCACGTGCGCGACGCATGAGAGTGCACCGGGCTGGTCGGCGATCGGAATGCGCAAGGTTACGATGCGCTGCTCGCGCACCAGCTCGCGCATGATCACCGAGGCCAGCAGGCGCGGATCGATGTTGCCGCCCGTCAGAATCACGCCGACCTTGCGGCCGCGATAGCGCTCGGGCTGGGCCAGCACCGCTGCCAGACTGGCCGCTCCGGCCCCTTCGGCCACGGTCTTCTCGACGTTGAGCAGCAGGGCGATGCCGCGCTCGAGCTCGGTTTCATTGACGAGCACGATATCGGCGACCAGCGAGCGCACCACCTCGCGCGTCAGTAGGCCGGCCCATTTGACCGCAATGCCTTCGGCGATGGTATTGCCTTGACAGATCGCCTCCTGGCCCGCCAGCGCGGCTGACATCGACGGATAACTGCTGCTCTGCACGCCGATCACTTCGATGCCGGGGGCCATCGCCTTGGCCGCGACCGCCACGCCGGCGATCAGTCCACCGCCGCCGATCGGCACCACGATCTGCTCTAGATCCGGCTCAGCGGCCAGCATTTCGAGCGCAATCGTGCCCTGTCCGGCCATGACCTCGGGGTCATCGTACGGATGCACGAACGTCAGGCCCTGCTCGGCCAATATCTGTTGCGACTGATCGAACGCCTCCGCCAGCGTCTCGCCATGCAGAACGACCGTGGCGCCATGGGAACGAGTGTGCTGCACCTTGACGAAGGGGGTATGGCGCGGCATCACGATCGTGGCCGGGATACCCAGTCGATGGGCGTGGTAGGCCACTGCCTGTCCATGATTCCCCGCCGACATGGTGCACACGCCGCGCCGGCGCTGCTCTGGCGTGAGCTGCAGCAGGCGGTTGAGCGCACCGCGCTCCTTGAACGATGCGGTGAACTGCAGGTTCTCGAACTTGATGTAGATCTCGGCGCCAGTGAGCTGCGTGAGCGTGCGCGAATGCAGGCAGGGGGTGTTGGACAGCTGCTCGGCGATGCGAGTCTGGGCCGCCCGGACGTCCTCAAGCGCGATGCATAGGCTCATATCACAATGCGGGCGGCTCGCCACATATGAGAGTAGACTATTATGACACTGCATCAGCAGCTTGCGCGCGCCTGGAGAGATTCGTTGGCCAAACCCAATTATCGACAGCAGAAGAAGCAACGCGAGCAGGCGAAGAAAAAGAAAAACGACGAGAAGTTGCTGCGCAAAGGCCGCAAGCCTGCCGTCGACGGAACGGTGCCCACGACATGAGCAAGGGCATGGATCAAAAGAAGGAAGGCAAGAAAAAGCCGGCCAAGACCTTGCAGGAAAAGCGCGCGGCGAAGAAGGCCAAGAAGGCGGAGCGCGCGTTCATCCAGCGCAGCTGAGCGGGGCGTTACGGCCCTGCGCGCGCCCGCAGCTCGAACAGCTCGTTCGAGGCCGCGTTCCACAATTCTATCGCCGGCTCCTGCACGCGGTTGTGCTCGTAGCCGAGCAGGCTCAGGGCGCCGGCACCGAGACCGAAATTCCGGCCATGCAGCAGCGGCAGCTCGATCCAGCGCACCGCCAGCGCCCGCAGAAAATGTCCATGGGCAAACAGCGCCACGCGGCCCTGCAGCGCGCGCAGGCGCATGAGCACCGCATCGACGCGCAGACACATCTGCTCGACGGATTCACCGCCCGGGCAACCGTCGCGAAACACATCCCAGTCGGGTCGTTGCGCCTGGATCTGCCGGGCGGTCAGTCCCTCGTAGTCGCCGTAGTCCCACTCGCGCAGATCCTCCTGCACGCGGGCACCCTCGCTTAAGCCCGCAAGCTCGCAGGTGCGCCGCGCCCGCTGCCGCGGGCTCACGAGTACCTCTGAGAAGCGGACGGGGCGCAGTAGCGTCGAGAGCTGCCGCGCCTGCTCCTCGCCATGTGGGGTCAGCGGCACATCGGTGCGGCCGGTGTGCTGTCCCTTGAGCGACCACTGCGTCTCGCCGTGCCGGATCAAGTAGATCTGCTCGACCACCGGCTCGGATCCCATTTCCAATGCAGGACCTCGGGCATGTCCTCGCCGAACTCATCAATGTACCGCCGATGTTCGAGCAGCTTGCGCTCGAGCATTTGTTTGAGCTCAAGTCCGGCCACCCCGGTCTGCGGCAAGCGGTCGATGACATCCATCACCAGATGGAAGCGATCGAGCTCGTTGAGCACCGTCATGTCGAAGGCGGTGGTGATCGTGCCCTCCTCCTTGTAGCCGCGCACGTGCAGATTGTGATGATTGGTGCGGCGGTAGGTCAGGCGATGGATCAGCCAGGGATAGCCGTGAAAGGCGAAGATGACGGGCTTGTTGGCCGTGAACAGGCGATCGAAATCCGCATCGATCAGTCCGTGCGGGTGCTCGCTGGCCGGCTGCAGCCGCATCAGATCGATCACATTCACGAGCCGAATCTTGAGCGTCGGTAGGCTCTGCCGCAGGATCGAGACCGCCGCTAGCGTCTCGAGCGTCGGCACGTCGCCGGCGCAGGCCATGACGACATCCGGTTCGCCGCCGTCGTCGTTGCTGGCCCAATGCCACACGCCAATACCCTCGGCACAATGCCGCGCCGCATCCTCGATCGCAAGCCATTGCGGCGCCGGATGTTTGCCGGCCACGACCACATTGACGTAGTGGCGGCTGCGCAGGCAGTGGTCCATGACCGACAGCAGGCAGTTCGCATCGGGAGGCAAATAGACACGCACAACGGAAGCTTTCTTGTTGACCACATGGTCGATGAAGCCCGGGTCCTGATGCGTGAAACCATTGTGATCCTGGCGCCAGACATGCGAGGCCAGCAGATAATTCAGCGAGGCAATCTTGCGCCGCCAGGGGAGCGTCGCCGTGACCTTGAGCCACTTGGCGTGCTGATTGAACATCGAGTCGACGATATGGATGAAGGCTTCGTAGCAATTGAATAATCCGTGCCGGCCCGTAAGCAGATAGCCTTCGAGCCAACCCTCGCATTGATGCTCACTGAGCACCTCCATGACGCGACCGCTGCGCGCCAGGAACTCATCGTTCGGCTGCACCTCGGCCTGCCATTGGCGTGCGGTCACGTCGAACACGGCTTCGAGCCCGTTGGAGAGCGTCTCGTCCGGACCGAAAACACGAAAGTTGCGCTGCGCTTCGTTCAAAGCAATGACGTCGCGCAGGAAGCGTCCCAGCACGTGGGTATCGCCGATCCCCATGACGCCCGGGACGGTCACGTCGACTGCATGATCGCGGAAGTTCGGCAGCTTCAAATCGCGCAGCAGCAGCCCGCCATTGGCATGCGGATTGGCGCCCATGCGCCGCTCAGCGCGCGGCGCGAGCTCGGCCAGTTCGGGCCGCAGGCAGCCCTGTGCGTCGAACAATTCCTCGGGTCGGTAGCTGCGCAACCAATCCTCGAGCTGCTGCAGATGCTGCGGCGGCGCGTTAGGTCCGACCGAGAGAGGCACCTGGTGACTATGAAAAGTGCCCTCGTTCGGCTGGCCGTCGACCAGTTTTGGTCCGGTCCAGCCCTTGGGTGATCGCAGCACGATCATCGGCCAGCGCGCTCGCGCCGTCTCGCCCTCAACGCGCGCCTGATGCTGGATGCGCTGGATCTGCTGCACCACCGTGTCGAGGGTCGAGGCCATGGCGCGGTGCATGGCCTGCGGTTCGTGGCCCTCGACGAAATGCGGCGTCCAACCGTAACCCTGCAACAGCTGCGTCAGCTCCTCGCTCGATATGCGCGCCGGCAGCGTCGGATTGGCGATCTTGTAGCCGTTCAGATGCAGAATCGGCAGTACCGCGCCGTCGTGCACCGGATCGAGAAACTTGTTCGAGTGCCAGGCCGTGGCCAGCGGTCCGGTCTCGGCCTCGCCGTCGCCGATCACGCAAGCCACCGTCAGCGTCGGATTATCGAATACCGCGCCAAAGGCGTGACTCAGGGAATAGCCGAGCTCGCCGCCCTCGTGAATCGAGCCGGGGCATTCCGGCGACACGTGACTCGGAATGCCGCCGGGAAACGAGAATTGCCGAAACAGGTGCCGCAGTCCCGCCTCATCGCGGCTGATGTCCGGATAGATCTCGCTGTAGGTGCCCTCGAGATAGGTATTACCCACGAGCGCCGGGCCGCCGTGCCCGGGTCCCGAGATGTAGATCATGTTGAGGTCGAACTGCTGGATGACCCGGTTCAGGTGCACGTAAATGAAATTCTGACCCGGGGCGGTGCCCCAGTGCCCGAGCAGCATGCGCTTGACGTGGGCGAGCTTGAGCGGCTGCCTCAACAGCGGGTTGTCGCAGAGGTAGATCTGGCCGACGGACAGATAATTCGCGGCACGCCAGTAGGCGTCCATCTTACGCAGCAATTCGCTATCGAGTGCCCTGGCCTGCATCGCTGACGCCTCGTGACCACGGCATTGAGCTTGGCTCGCGCGAACGCGGGTGTCCATAGGCACTCAGGCCGGGCTCACCGCGGCCGTACGCCACACTCGCGGCGGATCAGGCGGTGGCGTGCACCAGTAGACCCGCGCTCGAGGATGCTGCGCCCTGGGTGTTGAGGTTCGTCAGCAGTGTCTGCAGGAAACTCTGCAGGCTCGGGGTGCCGGTCGCGGCGGCCGCCTGACTGGAGGCGGCAGTGCCGGAGAGATCCTGCATGAGCTGCTGGAACGAGCTCTGGAGATTCGATGTGCTCGGCGAGCTCGCGCCCGTGACTGGGCTGGCCGTTGTGCCGCCGGCGCCATCGACTTCCTGCATCAGCGACTGCAGCTGCGAGGCGAGGTGTCCGTGGCCCCCGTGGCCCCCGTGGCCCGCGTGACCCTGAGCGCCGGCGACTTGGCCGGACTGGCCGGACTGGCCGGCTTGATGCAATGCCTGGATGAAGTTCGCCATGAAGCTCTGCAGATCGCTCGCCGCCTTGGATGCAGCCGCGGACGTCGCCGTCGCAGCGCCGGTGGCGCTGCTGGCGGTGGTCGCACTGGCGGGCAGCACCAGTTGCTGCAGCGTGGTCATGATCTGCTGCATCAATGAGCCGCCCGTCGATGCCGACGTCGCTGCCGCCGGCGAGGCGGCTGAGGCCGAGCTCGCACTCTGGCTGTAGAGCTGATTGATCCAGGCGGTGTTGCCCGCGACGTTGCCGATCGACATCATGGCCTTCTCCTGCAAGAACTTACCGTGGCGGCCTGCATCTGCCGCCGGCGCCGCGCGTTGCGGCCATCGCTGGCCGCATGGCTCGCCCCGAGCCGCGCCGTGGAGTTGGTCTCAATCCGCTGTTTTTCCCTGCATTCAGCGCCTAACGGCGGCAGGGCGCTCGCGCCAGGACTGATCCTCCACGCGCTACAGTTGCAATCGCAGTGCCAGAGGAGCCCTCAGGCTCAGGTTTTTTGCAGCTTCGCGGCCGCGTTGTCGTAATTGGCCAGCTTCCCCAGGAAGTTGTCGACGAAGTCGGGACGGCGATTGCGGAAATCGACGTAGTAGGCGTGCTCCCAGACATCCAGCACCAACAGCACCTTGCCCTCACCGGTCGCGAGCGGCGTGCCGGCGTTCGAGGTCTTGGTGATCTTGAGCTTGCCGTCCCGGGGCAGCACCAGCCAGGCCCACCCGGAACCGAACTGGCCCAGCGCCGTGGTCTTGAAGATCTCCTTGAATTTTTCGACACTGCCGAAATCTTCCTGGAGCTTCTTCTCGAGCACGCCCGGTACACCGCCCCCCGTCGGGGACAGCGATTCCCAAAACACGCTGTGATTCCAGTGCTGGCCGGCATTGTTGAAAACCGGCTGCAGATCCTCGCGGCCGTAGGACAGCCGGATCAGCTCCTCAAGCGACTTTCCCTTGAGCGCATCGTTCTTGTCGACCAGGCCGTTGAGTGCATTGACGTAAGCGGCGTGGTGCTTGCCGTGATGCAGCTCCAAGGTCTCCTGGCACATGCCGTGCGCAGCGAGCGCGCCGGGAGCAAACGGCAGCGGGGGTAAGGAAAAGCTCATGATCGGATCTCCGAGCGCTCATGTTTCCGGGGGACCGAACTTTACCACAGCGCCGCGCAGCGGCAGCCTCCCGCAAGGCGCTTTGATCTGTCAGCCGCCACCTGCGGCCGCAGCAGCGAGTGTGACGGCTTGCAATCTCGGCGGCCGAGGATAGGCTTGAGTCCCGTTATATACACCCATCCATACCGCCTGCACATCGCTGCAATGAGTCACAAGACGGCACCGCTGACGCTGCGGGGCGAGCTGCAGCTTGCGCGCCGAGGCCGCCCATACCTCGGCGGCGCGCGCATCGGGCTGCTCGAGGCCATCGACCGCTACGGTTCGATCTCCGAAGCCGCCCGGCAGCTCAAACTCAGTTACAAGGGCGCCTGGGATGCGGTCGAAGCCATGAACAATCTGGCGGAGCGGCCACTGCTGATTCGCGAGAGCGGCGGTGAGCACGGCGGCGGCAGTCGACTCACGACACATGGCCGCGAGATCGTGCAGCTCTACCGCCTGCTCGAGTCCGGCCACCGCCGATTGCTGCACCGCATGCAGACCAAAGTCCATGACTTTGAAGCGCTGAATCAACTTCTGAGGGCCATCGCCATGAAAACCAGTGCGCGCAACCAATATCGCGGCAAGATCAAACTGGTCAAGAAGGGCGCGGTCAATGCCGACGTCGTGCTCGATCTTGGCGATGGCCTGGAGATCTTCGCCAACATCACCAACGAGGCCGTCGAGGACCTGCAACTGCAGGTCGGCCGCGAGGTCGTGGCACTCATCAAGGCCAGTTGGGTGCTGCTGTCGCCGGACGTGAAGGTTCGCATCAGCGCACGCAACCGCCTCGCCGGCATCGTCAGCGAGGTCACCCCCGGCAGCGTCAACAGCGAGATCAAGCTGCAATTACCGGGCGCACGCACGCTCACGGCCATTGTCACCAACGAGGGCTGGAAGGAGCTGGGACTGTCGCCGGGGAAGCCCTGTTTGGCGCTCATCAAGGCTTCGCACGTGCTGCTCGCCGTGACCGACTGATCCACAGCATCGATCCATGCGCAAACTCTTTGCAGCCATCGCCGCGCTGCTGGTGCTCGTCATCCGGCCGCTGCCGGCCGCAGAGCTGCATGTGGCGGTCGCGGCCAATTTCGTCGGCACGCTGCAGCAGCTCGCGCCCGTGTTCGAGCAGGCCAGCGCTCATCGGCTCATCATCAGTCCGGGCTCATCGGGCCAGCTCTATGCACAGATCAGACAGGGCGCGCCGTTCGATGTGTTTCTATCCGCCGATGCCGAAAAGCCGCTGCTGCTCGAACGGGACGGAATGACCGTTCCGGGAAGCCGCTTTACGTATGCGATCGGCGCGCTGGTGCTCTGGAGCAGCCGACCGGGACTGATCGACCCGGCAGGCCATGTGCTGCAGGAACAGCCACACCGGCTCATCGGGCTCGCCAATCCGCAGACCGCCCCGTACGGTACGGCGGCGCAGCAGGTGCTGAGGAAACTCGCCCTGTGGGATGAGCTGAATCAGCTGCACCGGATCGTGATCGGCGAGAACATCACGCAGACCTGGCAGTTTGCGGCCACCGGCAATGTCGATCTGGCGTTCGTGGCACTGTCGCAGGTGCTCGGGCCCGATGGCACGATCAGCGGCTCATCGTGGCTGGTCCCGACATCGATGTACCAGCCCATCGAGCAGGCGGCGGTCGTACTCGAGAGTACCCGGCAGCAGGCCGCGGCCGAAGCCTTTATGAGCTGGCTGCGATCGGACCCGAAGGCGCTGGCGATGATCCGATCCGCCGGCTACCGCACCGTCAACTGAGGTCGGCCGGTATGGGCAGCATCGATCTGATCGCGTTGTGGATATCGCTGCGTCTGGCCGTCACGACGACCGTGCTGCTGCTGCTGCTGTGCACGCCGCTGGCGTGGTGGCTGGCGGTGGGCGGCTCGCGCGCGCGCATCGTGGTCGACGCTCTGGTGTCCCTACCGCTGGTGCTGCCGCCGACCGTGCTCGGCTTCTACCTGCTCATGCTGATGGGACCTCGCGGCGCACTGGGGGTGACACTGCACTGGCTCGGACTGCCGGCGCCAGCCTTCACTTTCGGCGGCCTCGTGCTCGGCTCGATGCTCTACTCGCTGCCGTTCGCCGTGCAGCCCATACGCGATGCCTTCCAATCGGTCGGAGCTCGCTCGCTCGAAGTGGCCGCGACCCTGCGCGCCTCGCCCTGGAACAGCTTCTTTTCGGTCGCCCTGCCTCTGGCCGCACGCGGCTTCATGACCGCGGCAGTATTGTCCTTTGCGCATACGCTCGGGGAATTCGGCGTGGTGCTCATGATCGGCGGCAACATTCCCGGTCGCACGCAGACCGCCTCGATCGCGTTGTTCGATCACGCCGAGGCCCTCGAATACGGCGCCGCCTATCGTCTGTCGGCGATCCTGCTCGTCGTTTGCTTCGTGCTGCTGCTGCTAGTCTACACGCTCAATCGCCGGCTGCGGACCGCTGGCATCCTGCTATGACGCTGTCGCTGCGCGCCTCGCTCGCGCGAGCGGATTTCACACTCGATGTCGAATGCGACATCCCGACGCGCGGCATCACCGGCGTGTTCGGCCGCTCGGGCAGCGGCAAGACCACGCTGCTGCGCTGCATCGCCGGACTGGAGCGTGCGGTGCAGGCACGCATCGAGTGCGACGGCGAACTCTGGCAGGACGAGGGTCGGTTCGTGCCGACGTATCGACGCGCCGTGGGTTACGTGTTCCAGGAATCGAGCCTGTTTGCGCACCTGGATGTGCGCGGCAATCTCGAATTCGGTTTGCATCGCGTGCCGCTGCGGGAACGTCGGCTTGAGTTCGACGAGGTCGTGGCGTTGCTCGATCTGTCGACATTGCTGCGGCATCGCGCGCCGCAGCTCTCGGGCGGCGAGCGTCAGCGCGTTGCCATCGCCCGCGCATTGCTCACCAGTCCGCGCCTGCTGCTGATGGACGAGCCGGTGTCGAACCTCGATGAGCGCAGCAAGGCGCAGATCCTGCCGCACCTGGAGCGTCTGCGCGACAGCTCGGCCATACCCATCATCTATGTGAGCCATGCGCTGGGCGAAATCTTGCGGTTGGCCGATCATTTGATCCTGCTGCAATCCGGCCGCGTGCGCGCCGCCGGGCCCTTGCAGCAGCTGCTCGCGCGCAGCGATCTGCCGTTGGGACACTTCGAGGATAGCGGCTCGGTGTTCGATGCCGTGGTCGAAGAGCATGATCCGAACTATCACTTGACCTACGTGCGCATCTGCGCGGGCCGTCTGGCGGTGGCGCTGCGCCCGGTGGCCGTGGGTCATCGGATCCGGGTGCGCATCGATGCGCGCGACGTCAGTCTTGCCTTAAAGCCGCCCGAACTCTCGAGCATCATCAATATCCTGCCTGCCACGGTGCTCGAGCTCAGTGGGGACGCCGACCCGGCGCAGACCCTGGTGCGACTCGAGGCCGGCGCGGAACCTCTGCTGGCCCGGATCACCCGGCGATCGGCCGTGCAACTTGGGCTCTCGCCCGGAACAGTGCTCTATGCACAAGTCAAGAGCGTGTCGCTGATGGAAAGTAGCGCTACCGGATTAAATTGGTAGACTGCCGCCGACGTTGCCGACGGATGGCGCCGGCTTGCGTGCGCAGGAGCCAAGGTATGAAACCCCTGATCGCGGCGGCCGTGCTGAGCGCGCTCGCCGCCTTTCGCGCAATGCGATTCGTGATTGGCGTGATCGGCCTGCAGCAGCAGCTCGGTGTCTCGTGCGCCGTGATTGGCGCCGCCTGTCTGCTGCTGCTGCGTTTCACGCCACCGATTCGCATCGGTGCCTTTCTCGCCGCGATGAGCCTGTGGCGATGGCCGTGGTACGCGGCGTTGATATTGGCGGCACCGAGAGTCTTGCTGGTGCTGCCCGGTCTGGTGTCCACCTTCCTGGCCGAACGGCGCCACCCGCGACCTATCTGGCCGAGCGTTCGCGCTGCCTGAGGGCCGCCGGAGCCTGTGTTGCGTTATTGCATACCGCGAGTGCGTAACCGGGGCCACGGTCTGGGCAATGAGATCGTGCCCTGGGCGCGCGCATTCCTGGCGGCGCAATTGCTGAACGCCAAACTGCTGCCGCCCGCATTCGGCTTGAACCGGCGCGGTTACTGGCGGCATTTTAAAACCAGCCCGGATGACTGGATCTACCATCGTGTGCTGCAGAAGATCCTGCCAGTGGTCGAATTCACCGAAGCGGACTATCTGGCTCACGGCGGCGGCAGCGCCGTCACGGCGCTGTGCAGCTTCATTGCGCAGCATAAGCTGCATGAACGGCGCGTGTTCGCCTTCGTGACCGAGGGCCTGTGGGGCGGATACAGCCACGTGCAGGCAGCGCGCGAGTTCATGCGCTCGACCCTTTACCAGAGCCGCTATGCCGCGCGAAATCTGTTGCAGCTGCAGAGCCGCATCGATCCGCACAAGATTCTGGTCGGCATGCACGTGCGGCTCGGCGATTTCGTCGCACCGACCAGCCTCGGGGAGTATCGTCGCGTGGCGAATGCCTCACTGCCGCTCGATTGGTTCCGCAATATCGCCGAGAGCCTGCAAAGCGCGTTTGCGGGCGACTGGCAGCTTTTGCTGGTGAGCGATGGAGCGCCCGAGCCGTTGCGGCCGCTGCTCGAGAACTATCCGTGCATCATCACAGCCGATATTCCGAACGGTGACTGCAGCGATGCGCTGGCGCTGGCGGCTACCGACCTGTTGGTGTGTTCCGCCTCGAGCTACAGTTCGCTGGCGGCCTCGCTATCGGAATCGCCCTATCTGTGGTTCGCGGCGAATCTGCACCGCCACACGGAAGGTTGCTACTCGCTGCACGGCGACTTGCCCCGCACACGCTCTGCCGTGCAGCATTTCCTGAATCACCCAGCCACCAGCGATGCGCGCGGCATCGCCATCGAGGCCGATGGGCAGATTCCGGCATTCGTGCTGGAAAGCACGGCGCGACGCCGGGAAATGCGCCGTTGGGAACTGGATCTGGTGCGTGGCGGCGTCACGCCCGTGCGTCTGAACGCCGAACCGCAAGTGCGTCGTCTGGGGTAGCGCCGATAGCATCGCCGCCGCGGATTGCAGCAGGCCTAGAAGCGCTCGCGGCTCTCGAGGTTCGCCTGCACCTGCGCTCGCGTTCGCCAGGCATCGCGCAGCTGGTCGGCTGATAGTAATGCCAGTTGATCGCTCGAATGCGTCGAGCCTGGCTGCGAGCTCTCGCCGTACGAGAGCAGCACCTTGGCACGCACCGGATCATCGAAACTGACGAGCGCTGTGTAGCTGGCGCCGAAATTCGCTGCACGCGTGCCGCTCTGCAACGGCGCATAGTCGATGACATTGAACACGCCCAGACGCCCCGGTCCGCCGCTCGCGGGCAGATCGACCGCTCCGAGCCGCAGCCGCATGACCGAGCCCCAAGGCCGATCCAATGCGCCGTATTTCGCCAGCATGTCGCGCGCCGCGTCCTGCAATGCGCTCACCGCTGCCTTCGGATCGGCCAGCCCGGCTGGCGTGGTCAGGGGCTCTCGCAGATCGAACGCTCGCCCGAAGCCGGACTCGGCGTAGCCGTTGACAGCGCCCGGCCGGTCGCTCCAGTTCAGGAACAGCAGCGCTCCACGGCTGTCGGCATCGGTGCAACGGTCCCAATGGGCCAGCACCTCCGCGGCCTGCTTGGCAGTATCGTCGCCATAACGCTGCGCGGCCTCGAGCAGATCGGGAAGAATCCGGTCGGCGAGTTCCGAACGGGTCGACCACTTGTCGACCACGAGTTGCTCGAAGCTGATTTTCCTCGTATCCGAGAGCATGCGGATCCCGCGCGCCATGCGCAGACTCACGCGATCGGCGGGTATTTCGCTCTCATACGGCGCCGGATCGAGAGTGTCCGGCCATGCTGCGTCCCATGGCGGATCGTTCGAGTTCTGCACGGTGCCGCCCGTCGGATCGATGACCTTAGGCAGCTCCCCGTAGCTCAGGTATTCGCTCCAGAGCGTTCTTGAGGTGTCGCCGGGCACGATACTGGACCAGAAGCGCAGATCGCCGAAGCCGTGTCGCGGCACCAGCCCCATGTAGAGATACTCGATGTGACCGTCGCGATCGGCGTACACGAGATTGAAGGTCGGCACTTGCATCCGGCGCAAGGCCGCCTCGAAGCCGGCGAAGTCGTGCGCCGTGGCCATATGCCAATACTGATCGAGTGCACCGGGCCGATCGAGGCCAGCGACACGCATGGCGATCGGCGCGCCGTCGCGCTCGCCGATGATGGGCCCTTGCACGGTGTTGCGCACCGAGACGGTTTCGGTGGTGAAGCTACCGTCACTCTGGCGCACGTTGAGCCTGTGGCGATACAGCTGGAAGGGCAGCACCTTGTCATCGAAGCGGTAGCCCCCGGGAGCGGTCCGGATGCGATAGAACGTCACGGCATTCGGGGCATTGACGGTATGGGTGAAGCCCAAATAATCGCTGAACACGAATCGCAGCACCGGCAGGCCGATCTGAGTGGCGCCATAGAGGTCCACGCCGGGCGCAGTCAGCTGGATTTCATAATAGGTCGACCAATCCGGTGCCCACGGCAGATGAGGATTCATGAGCAGCATGGCATGGCCGCTCGCCGATCGACTCGGCGCGATCGCCCAGCCGTTGCTGCCGGCCGGCTCGCGCGCCAACGCTGTGGCATCGGGCGGCAAGCGGTTGACGATCTGCGCGGGTGCGGCATAGACAAATTCAAACAGCCGCTGCGCATGCGCCAGCACATCGCTGGCGCAGACCGGAAATACCCGCTGCGCTTGAGTGGAGAGCGCATCGGCATGCGCGCGCGCGTAGGCGTTGATGCCGGCGGCGAAGGCCTCGAGATCGGCTCGAAACGCCGGATCCTGCTGCGCGAGATCGCGCCTGGCGCGCGCCGCAACGTCATTGATCGCCATCCAGCGGTCGTTCTCGAGCTCCTCGGCCCCGTAGTATTCTGCCGCCCGCCCCCGCGCTTGTGCGTAAAGCCTGGCCAGCAGGTCGCCATGGCTGCGCGCCTGGGCCCAGCCGAAGCCATAGAAGAGGTCCGGAACCGATCTGGCATACACATGCGCCACGCCATAGCGGTCCCAGAGAATCTCGGACCCGTGCGTTGGGCGATAGACAGGCAGCGCCGCCTGCGCGCGTTCGCCGGCCAGCCACGCAACGCCTAGCAGCAGCACGGCCGCGCTCAGGCGCACCCGGCTCCGAAGCGCTGGCATATTCAGCTCTCCAATGCCTGCGCCAGATCTTCGATGAGCTCGTCGGTCGCCTCGATGCCGACCGACATGCGGATCAGTCGATCGCTGATGCCGAGCCGACGCCGATCGTCGGCCGACAGGCTGGCATGCGAAGTAACCGCGGGCCGCGTCAGCAGCGTCTCGACACCCCCGAGGCTCGGCGCCACGATCGGGATCTGCGTGCGGTGCATGAACTGCTCGGCGCGCGAAGGTGTTCCCTCGAGCTCGAAGCTCAAGACGCCGCCGAAGCCCTCGAACAGCTCGCGCGCACGCGCGTGCTGCGCATGGCTGTCGAGGCCGGCATAGTTGACCCGCGTCACGGCACGATGGCCGGCGAGGAATTTCGCAATCTCGAGCGCGCTTTGGTTCTGCTGCCGCACGCGCAGTGCCAGCGTCTTGAGGCCTCGATACAGCAGAAAAGCCGCGTGCGGATCCATCGCGCCGCCCAGATGGTTCATTTTGTACGTGATGCGCTCGATGGTGTCGGTGGCGCCCACGGCGGCACCGGCGACGATGTCCGAATGTCCGTTGAGATACTTCGTGGCACTGTGCAATGCCAGATCGAACCCGGCAGCGATCGGCAGGAAGTTGATCGGACTTGCGAAGGTGCTGTCGATGATCGAGAGCAGATTGTGCACTCGTGCAAAGCGCACCACGGCGCGCAGATCCGCGACCTCGAGCAGTGGGTTGGTCATCGCCTCGACGTAAATCACCTTGGTGTTGGGCCGCAGCGCCGCTTCCCAGGACTGCGGTGCATCGCCATCGATGAAACTGCAGGCGATGCCGAATCGCGGGAAATCCGTCGTCAGCAGCGCGTGCGTGCCGCCATAGAGACAGTTCTGAGCCAGCAGATGATCGCCCTGGCCCAATACCGTCAGCAAAGTCGTGGCGATGATGGCCATGCCGCTGGCGGCAACCAGAGCGGCCGGCGCGCGCTCGAGCGTTGCGAGCGTTCGATGCAGCGCCACGTGATTGGGTGTGTTGTTGAGCCGGATATATTTCAGATCGTCATAGCGGCTCTCGCCGGCGTACTCGAAATTGGCGGATTGAAATATCGGCAGCGCCACAGCCCCCTGAATGCGCGGTTGTGGCGTGCCGGCATGAATCAGCTGGGTTTCGATCCGCTTATAGGTCTTCACCGTCTGCGCTCCTTACGGGATGCCATGGGTACAAATGCCAATGTTTTCAAGGCAGCTGACATGAGATCACCACAGCGGGGAGCGTACCGCAAGCTGTCTGCTCTGCGCGGCAGAGCGCCGCCGACGAAGACCAGTACGATTACAATCCGGTCGATCTCGAGCAGGAAGTGCTATCGCGGCGCGCCGCTGCCCGAGCGACGAGGCAGGAGCTCGTAGCCCGGCGCTTCGGGCTCCTCATCGACCATCCGCGATGGGAAACCCTCACCCAGCACGCGGATGCCACAGGCGTCCTCGAGCCGGCGGATGATGTTGGGCGAGAGCTCCCTTGGGCCGTAGCGCCGCTCGCCGTCCTTGAAAATCTCGAGCACCAGCGGCGAGAGCTCGACTGGCACGTGCAGCGAACGCGCCAGCGCGTCGAACAGTCCGACGTCCTTGATGACCAGGTCCATCGTGAAGCTGATGTCCCGGCTGCCGTTCAGGATCACCTGCGACTCGGTTTCATGCACGAACGAATTGCCTGAGGAAATCCGGATCGCCTCGTAGGTCGTGTTCATGTCCATGCCGGCCACTTTGGACACCGACAAGGCCTCGGCCAGTGCCGCCAGGTGCACCGTGCAGAGGTAGTTAGTGACCACCTTGAGTATCGAGGCGGATCCGAGCGGCCCCGTATGTAAAATGCGGCGGCCGAGGATGGTCAGAATCGGCAGCACCCGCTCGAAGGCCGCCCGGCTGCCGCCGGCGAAGATCGAGACATTGCCGGTTGCGGCGCGATGACAGCCCCCCGACACGGGACAATCCATGACCCACGCGCCGCGGGCTTCGACCAGCGCCCCGAGGCGGCGAATTTCGGCCGCATCGGTGGTACTCATCTCGAGCCAGACCTTACCGGGTGTCAAGCCCGCTAGAATGCCATCCGTGCCTTCCACGACCTGCGCGCAGGCCGCGGGCGATGGCAGGCAGGTGATGATCACATCGACCCGTGCGGCCATTTCCCGCGGCGAGGCGGCGCGCGTGGCGCCCCGGCGCACGAAATCGGCTTCGAGCTGCACGTTGAGGTCGCGTACCGTCAGATCGAGGCCATGGCGCGCGAGGCTCCCGGCAAGCTTGCCGCCCACGTTACCAAGGCCGATAAAGCCGATTTTGATATTGTCCATGGTCAGTGCCGCTGCGTCCGAAGGGGGACGTTCCAAGTGAACGCGAGAGAGTCTGCATGAGCGTCAGGGCCGTGCTGGTGGAGCCGATCCCCGAGGCGGCGGTTCCCTCCGCGTTCATTCGATGGTACGCGCTGCTAGCCATGTGCCTCGTGTACACAGTCAGCATAGCAGACCGATATGTGATCTCGACCGTGCTCGAGCCGATCCGGCTCGAGCTGCATCTGAGCGACTCGGGCGTCGCCTTTCTGACCGGCGTATCGCTGTCGCTGTTCTATGTCTCCTTCGGCATTCCGCTCTCCCTGCTGGTGGATCGCGCCAACCGCTGCCGGATCATCGCGGTCTGCATGACGCTCTGGTCGGCGCTGACGGTGCTGTGCGGGATCGCGATGAACTACTGGCAACTGCTGTTCGCGCGCATCGGCGTCGGCATTGGCGAGGCCGGCGGCACGCCGGCCGCGAGCTCGATCATCTCCGATTATTTTCCGGCCGGGCGCCGGCCCATGGCACTGACCGTGTTCTCCCTCGGCGCCCCGCTCGGTGCCTGGGTCGGCTACAGCCTTGCCGGCCGCATCGCCGATGCGTTCGGCTGGCGCTCGGTATTCCTCGCCCTGGGCGTGCCCGGGATCGTGTTCGGCGGCCTGGTCTACTTTACGGTGCGCGAACCCAAACGCGGTCGGCTCGATGCCGCCGGCGATGGCACCAAACCCTCGCTGATCGAGACCGCGAAGTTTCTCTGGAGCCAGCGCGCCGCGTGCCACCTGATGCTTGGCAGCGCCGTGACCGCGCTCTGGGGGTGGGGCCTGACCTGGTGGACGCCGGCCTTTCTGATGCGCAATTACGCGCTCACGATCGGACAGGCCGGCACCATCACAGGGCCGATCCACTTGGTGGGCGGCATCGCGGCCACGGTGTTCACGGCCTGGCTGCTCGGCCGACCGTTCATGTACGACCCGCGCCGTGTGGTCTGGTTTCTCGGGTCGGGTGTTGCGATTGCCACGGTGCCTTCGATCGTCATCTTCGCGACCCACTCGCTCGAGCTGACGAAAATCATGTTCTGGATCTTCATCCCGTTCATCTACTTCTATATCGGGCCGTGCTTCGGGATCCTGAACAATCTATCGCCCCCGCGTATGCGCGGCCAGTTCTGCGCCGCCACGCTGCTGGTGGCCAATGTCGGCAACCTGATCATCGCGCCGCAACTGGTCGGTGCCTTAAGTGATTTTTTCGCGCCCGGCCACGTCGCCAATGCGGCCTCGCTGCGCCTGGCGCTGCTGTGCCTGGCGCCAAGCGGGTTTTGGTCCGCGTTCCACTTTTTCTGGTGCACGCGCACGCTGCGGCAGGAGCAGCAGCGCGCGATTGGCCTTGCCTGACGAATGCGGCATGCTTGTGCTCCAGCGGCAGACGACCCATTGAATACGGAGACCGCATGAAAGCCTTTCTGATACGCCTGGCTCTGCTGGGGCTCGTGCTGTCCGGCGCGGCCGCCGCGGACGATGCCAAGAAACTGCGGCTGATCACCTGGGCCGACTACGCGCCGGCCGACGTGGTCGCGCTGTTCAAGCAGGAAACCGGCATCCAGGTCGAAGTCACGCTGTCGAACAACGAGGAGATCATCTCCAAGCTGCGCGCCACCGGCGGCGCAGGGTTCGACCTGGCCCAACCCTCTCAGGACCGCATCACGGGTGTGCAGCGCGACTTCGGCGTCTACAAGCCGATCGACCTCGCCCAAGTCAAGGTCGAGCAGTTCAGGCCTGAGATTCTCGACATCACGCGCAAGAACACGACTCTCGACGGCAAGCTCTATGGGCTGCCCTACCTCTGGGGAACCGATGGACTCGTGGTCAATATCAAGCTCGTCAAGGGCGTCAGTGACTATGTCGATGTCTGCCGCCCGGACCTCAAGGGCAAGGCCTCGCTGCGGCTGCGCCGACCGACCCTCATGGCCTTCGCCTTCGCCATGGGCAAGGATCCGTTCGCGCTCTACAACGATCCACAAGCCTATGCGGCACTGATGGACAGCGTCGGGCAGAGGCTGTCGGCGTGCAAGGACATCGTGCGATTTTTCTTCGACAACAAGGATCAGCTGCTCAATGCCATGCGTGCCGGCGAAGTGATCGCAGCGATGATGTGGGATACCGGCGGCTGGACGCTCAACCGCGAAAATCCCGACATCCAGTTCGTGGTGCCCAAGTCGGGGGCGCTCGGCTGGCTCGACACGTTCGCGCTGCCCGCGCGGGGACGCAACGACGCCGCCGCCTACGCCTGGATCAATTTCACGATGCGGCCCGACGTCGCCGCGCGCATCACGCGCAATGTCGGCAATTGGACGGCCGCGCGCGGCACCGAGACCCTGGTAGATCCACGCATGCGCGCGCAGTACAACGCCAGTTTCCCGGAAGGCGCCTTCAAGAACATCCACTGGTATCCGGCGATTCCCTCGGGGCTGGAGGAAATCGAGGGCCGCGTGCTCGATCGCATCAAGGCGGCCCGTTGAGCACACCCGATCTGGCCGTCGAGCGGCTCGTCAAGCAGTTCGCCGACCATCGCGCGGTCGATGAGCTCTCGTTCGCAGTCGAGCGCGGCAGCTTCTTCTCGATTCTCGGACCCTCCGGCTGCGGCAAGACGACACTGCTGCGCATGATCGCCGGCTTCATCGTGCCCGACGGCGGCGCGATCCAGATCGGCGGACGCAGCATGCAGGGTGTGTCTCCGAATCGCCGCCCGGTCAACATGGTGTTCCAGCAGCTGGCGCTGTTTCCGATGATGTCGGTCGGCGAAAACGTGGCCTTCGGTCTCGCGCGTCGCGGCCTGGACAAGGCGCAGCGCCGCAAGCGCGCCGAGGCCATGCTCGAGCGCGTGGGTCTTGCGGGGGCTGCGCACAAACGCGTCGATGAGCTCTCGGGCGGGCAGCGCCAGCGTGTGGCGATTGCGCGCAGCATGGTACTCGAGCCGACGCTGCTGCTGCTCGATGAGCCGCTCGGCGCGCTCGATCTGAAACTGCGCGAGCACATGAAGATCGAGCTCAAGCAGCTGCAGGCTTCCTTCGGCACGACCTTCGTCTATATCACGCACGATCAATCCGAGGCGCTGGTGCTGTCCGATCATGTCGCGGTGATGAATCGAGGCCGCTTCGAGCAGCTCGGCACGCCGCAGGACCTGTACTACCAGCCCGCCACGGCATTCGTGGCCGCATTCGTCGGTGCCAACAACCGCATCAGCGGACGCGTGACACGGCGCGACGGCGAACTCGCCGATATCACGACGGCCGAGGGCTGGGTGGTGTGCGCGCGCCAGAGCGGCAGCTGCCGTGTCGGCGATGCCGCCGCTGCCTTCGTGCGGCCCGAGGTCGCAAGTCTGGAACGCGCGTCCGATCAGCTGCCGGCTGATTACCTGAAATTCGGCGGTCAGGTCCAGAGTCTGCTGTTCGACGGTGCGAACTCCGCGGTGCTGCTCAATGAGGAGCGCAGCGGCTTCGAGTTTCGGGTCGCGCTGCCCCAGACCGGTCGATTTGCCGATCTCAAAGTCGGCGAGCGCGTGTATTTCGGCTTCGATCCGCAGCGCGCCATCTGCTTTGCCGGCGGCGAGGCGCCGATGCATGCCTGATCCGCAGCCACAGTCCGTGTGGCAGCGCCGCTTCGTGCTGACGTGGCTGCTGGCGCCGGCGCTGCTGTGGCTGCTGCTGCTGATCATCCTACCGCACGTCGATCTGGCCGTGCTGTCGCTGCGACAGCGAGTCGCGCCGCACGTCTACAATCCGAGCCTGCTGCAATTCAGGACCTTTTTCACCGAGCCGCTGTACTGGCAGGTGTTCGTACGCACCGCGATCATTTCAGCGCTCGCCACAGCGCTCACACTGCTGGTGGCCTTCCCCGCAGCCTGGGTGATCACCAAGGTCGCGCGCGGCCGCGCGAGCTCGTTGCTGTTCGTAGTGTGTCTGATTCCGTTCTGGGTCAGCGAGACCGTGCGCGCGCTCGGCTGGCTGATTCTGCTGCGCGAATCCGGCGTGCTGCCGGCGCTGCTGGTGAAACTTAGGCTAACGGCGATGCCGGTTGAGCTGCTCTATCACGACGCGACGATTCTGGTCGGACTCGTATACACCTCGCTGCTGTTCATGGTCGTGCCGCTCGTGAACAGCCTCGAGAGTCTCGACAACGCGCTGATCGAAGCGGCCTACAATCTCGGCGCCAACGGCTTCGCAATTCTGCGCCACATTGTGATTCCGCACGCTGCGCCCGGTATCACGGCCGGCTGTATCATCGTGTTCATGCTCACGCTTGGCAATTACCTGACGCCGACGCTGCTCGGCGGCAAGAACTCGCAGTGGTTCACCGAGCTCATCTACACGCAATTCATCGTGCGCTTCAATTGGGAACAGGGTGCCGCATTCGGCTTCCTGCTGCTCGGACTGTCGACCGCGATGGTGGCCGTCGGCCTGCGCCTGAGCGGCCAGCGATTCGTCGATGTGATGCGGCGCACATGATCTCCTCGCTGCCACGACCGGCCTGGTTGCGCACCGCCACAGCACTCTATGTCGCGGCATTTCTGCTGTTCCTGTTCCTGCCGCTGACCACGGTGGCGGTATTCGCGTTCAACAACGCGCCCTACCCGGCTCCGCCGTGGCGCGGGTTCACGCTCGACTGGTTCCTCGGCAACACGAGCGCCGGCCGCATCGGGCTGTTCCACGATACCGAACTGCTCGGCAGCATCGTCACCAGCCTGGTGGTTGCCTGCTGGGTCACCGCGCTGTCGGTGATCGTGGGTACGGCGAATTCGTTCCTGATGGAGCGCTGGGAGTTTCCGGGCAAGCAGGCGCTCTCGGTGCTCATGCTGGTGCCGCTCGTGATCCCGGGTGTCATTCTCGGCATCTCGATCCTTGCCCTGTTCAGCCGCATCGCCGAACTCGCCGATGCGCTGTTCGGATGGGATCTGGACTTCCTGCGGCCCGGGTTGCCGCTGGTCGTGCTCGGTCAGTTCTCCTACATCGCAACCATCACGACGTTGATGATCAGCGCGCGCCTCAAGCGCTTCGACCGCACGCTCGAGGAAGCGGCGCTCAATCTCGGCGCCTCGCACGCCGCAATGCTGCGCACGATCACCTTCCCGTACTTGCGGCCGGCGCTGATCGGCTCGGCGGCGATTGCGTTCCTGATGTCGTTCGAGAACTTCAACACCACGCTGATGCTGGTGGGCGCCGATGCGCCGCTGACAGTGACGATGTACGGCCGCATGCGCGAGGGGGCGAGCCCGGTACTCAACGCCGTGAGTCTTTTTCTGATGCTGGCATCGGCGGCGCTCGCCCTGTCGCTGCTGCGCGGCGAGAAGCGGGCCTCGTGAAGCTCTCGGACATCAAGACCTTCGTGGTAGGCAACCCGCCGCCGCACTATGGCGGGCGCTACTTCGTATTCGTCAAGCTCATCAGCGACACCAGCGTCGAGGGCATCGGCGAGGCCTACTGCGTGCCGTTCGATCCCCATCTGGTGGCGAAGCTGATCGAGGATGTGTTCGAGCGCTACCTGCGCGGTGAGGATCCGCACGACATCGAAAAGCTCTGGCGGCGTGTCTACTCGGCGGGCTTCACGCAGCACCCGGATCTGGCGCTCATGGGCGTGTTGAGCGCGCTCGAGATGGCCTGCTGGGACATCATCGGCAAGGAGGCCGGCCAGCCAGTCTATAAACTGCTCGGTGGCCGCGTGCACGAACGGCTGCGCAGCTACACCTATATCTATGCCCGCCCGGGCGATCGCACGGATGTCTACATGGATCCGGATCTGGCGGCCGAACGCGCGCTCGAGTACCTCGAGCAGGGATTCACCGCGCTCAAGTTTGACCCCGCTGGCCCGTACGGCGCCTTTGACGGGCGACAGCTCAGGCTGGCGGATCTGGAGCGTTGCGAGCGCTTCTGCAGGCGGCTGCGCGAGGCCGTCGGCGCACGCGCGGACCTGCTGTTCGGCACCCACGGGCAGATGACTGCGGCCGGCGCGATCCGCCTCGCGCGGCGCCTCGAGCCCTACGACCCGCTGTGGTTCGAGGAGCCGGTGCCGCCCGATGCGCCCGAGCAGATGGCCAAGGTCGCGCGCGCGACGAGCATTCCGATCGCGAGCGGCGAGCGGCTGGCGACCAAGTACGATTTCGCAAGGCTGTTGCGCGCCGAGTCCGCGGCCATTCTGCAGATGAATCTGGGCCGCGTCGGCGGATTGCTCGAGGCCAAGAAGATCGCGGGCATGGCCGAAGTGCATCACGTCCAGATCGCGCCGCATCTGTACTGCGGGCCGGTGGTCGGCGCCGCCAATATACAGCTGGCCACCTGCAGCCCGAATTTTTTGATCCTTGAGGGCATCGAGCGTTGGGATGGCTTCCACGCAGAGGTGCTCAAGCGGCCGATACGCTGGCAGGACGGGTACGTGATTCCGCCGACGGAGCCCGGCCTCGGTGTGGAGCTGAACGAGGCCGTCATCAGCAAGCACCCCTATAACGGCAGCATGCTGCACCTGGAAATGGCGGGGCGGCCGCTCGGCTAGCTGCGGTGGCGTGCTTTGACTATATCGTCGTCGGTGCCGGTAGCGCCGGCTGCGTGGTGGCGAGCCGGCTCAGTGAGAATAGCGCGCGGCGCGTGTTGGTGCTCGAAGCCGGCGGCACGGACCGACGTTTTTGGATCCAGCTGCCGATCGGCTATGGACGCACCTTCAACGACCCGCGCATCAACTGGATGTATGAGACACAAGCCGATCCGGCGCTCGAGGGCCGCCGTGCGTTCTGGCCACGCGGCAAGGTGCTCGGCGGGTCGGGATCGATCAATGCCATGGTCTATGCGCGCGGCCTGCCGCAGGACTTTGATGACTGGTGCGACCTCGGCAATCCGGGCTGGGCGTTCACGGACGCGCTGCCCTGCTTCGAGCGCGCCGAGGCCCGTATCCACATCAGCGATGTCTCGCGCGACGCACACCCGCTGTGTCAGGCATTTATCGACAGCTGCCGTGCGCTCGGGTTTGGCTTTAGCGACAGTTTCAATGCTGCGCACAGCGAGGGCGTCGGCCTCTACGAGATCACGACGCACCGCGGCCGGCGCGACTCGAGCGCCAGAAGCTACCTGCACCCCGCACGTAAGCGTCGCAACCTGACTCTCGCATTGCGCTCTCAGGCGCTGCGCCTACTGATCGAGAAACGACGCGCAGTTGGCGTGCGCTACCTGCGGGCCGGGCACACGCTCGAAGCACGCGCCCGCCGCGCGGTAATCCTCTGCGCCGGCGCCATCAACTCACCCCAGCTGCTGCAACTGTCCGGCATCGGTCCGCGACAGCTGCTGCAGCGCTGCGGCATCGAGCCGGTCCTCGACAGTCCAGCGGTAGGGCAAAACCTGCAGGATCATCTGGCGGTCTCCTACTTCTATCGCTCGACGGTGCCGACGCTGAACGACGAGCTGCTGTCCTGGCGCGGCAGAGTCAGACTCGCTGCGCGCTACCTTATGACGCGGCGCGGGCCGCTCGCGATGAGCGTCAATCAAGGCGGGGGCTTCGTGCGCAGCGATGCCTCTCAAACGCGGGCCAATTTGCAATTGTATTTCAATCCGCTGAGCTACACCGCGACCGCAGGTTTGGACCGCCGCGTGCTCAATCCCGATCCGTTCTCCGCCTTTCTGCTGTCGTTCAATGCCTGCCGGCCCACCAGCCGCGGCCATATCGAGATCCGCTCGGCCGATCCGCTCGAAGCGCCGCTGATTCATCCGAATTCGCTCTCGACCGAGCACGACGTGCGCGAAGCCATCGCCGGTGCGCGGCTGCTGCGCACGATCGCTGCGACCGCGCCGCTCAGCGACTACATCGAATCCGAAATGCTCCCCGGTGAGCGCGTGCAGTCTGAGGCGCAACTGCTGCAGGATTTCCGCGCACGCGCCGGCACTGTGTTCCACCCGGTCAGCACTTGCCGCATGGGACCCGACCCGGCGAGCGCCGTGGTCGACGCGCGGCTGCGGGTCTACGGGCTCGAGGCTCTGCGCATCATCGACGCGTCGGTGTTCCCGAGCCTCACCTCCGCCAATATCAATGCGCCGACCCTCATGGTGGCCGAGAAGGGCGCCGCTCTGCTGGCGCAGGAGGAGTGAAGGCGCCCTCGCCGCGAAATGTGACTTTCCCGTATTTGAAATACGAGAAAGTCACAAAGATCGGAGCCTGCAGCCTTCAATAGGCAACTTTCCCGTATTTCAGATGCGAGAAAGTCAGGATCCGCCAGCTCGCGATGACAGCCGGCTGCCGGCGAGCCTCCCCTGCGCCTTGGTTCAGGGCGTCGCCAGGAACTGATCGATCGCGGCTGCATCAGCCGTTAGCCTGGGACCAGGTCCCCGAGCGCCGCTTGCTCATTCCCGCACCGCTTTGACCAAGGTCTTTTCAAGCAAGGTTTCATTGAGCGCATAACCCATGCCAGGAGCGTCGCTCAGCGCGATCATGCCCTCGGAATCGACGCCGAGCGGCTCGGCCATCATGTAGTCGCGCCGGTTGAGGTCCCAGTCCGGCGGATCGAACGGGTATTCGAGGAACGGCGAGTCGGCGAGCCCGGCCACGAGCTGCGCATTGGCGGTCAGCCCCATGCCATTGGTCCAGGTATGGGGCGTGAAAGTCAGGTTGTGCTCCTGCGCCATCACGGCCGCGCGTCTGAGGCCTGTGATGCCGCCCACGAGCGCCACATCCGGCTGCAGCACATCAACGCAGCCGCCGGTGATCAGCTCGCGCAGCTCGTGCAGCTGCCGGGTCATCTCCCCGCCCGCGATGCGCACGTCGGTCGCCTCGCGCAACGCACGCATGCCGGCGTAATCGGCCCGGTGCAGCGGCTCTTCCATCCAGTAGACCTTCAGCCGCTCGAGCTCGCGCGCGACACCTAGGGCATCCTTGAAAGTCCAGGGGCCTTCCGTGTCCCACGGCAGGCGCCAACCCTGGTTGCAGTCCACCATGAGCTCCAGGCGCTCACCGACGCGCGCGCGCACGGTCTCGAGCGCGCGGATGTCATCGCGCCAGTCGCCGCGGTGGAAGCGGATTTTGAGTGCCTTGAATCCTCGCGCCAGGCAGCTTTCAGCCTGCTCGGCCATCGCTTCCCGGTCGCGCAGCACGCCCGAGGAGGCATAGGCACGCACGCGGCTCGAGAGGCCCCCGAGCAGCTTCCAGCATGGCTGGCCTGTGATCTTGCCGGCCAGATCCCAGAGCGCCAGATCCAGCGGCCAGCAGCGGCCGTAATGGAAGTCGATATGCGAGAGCACGCGGTAATGGCGCTCGATCGCGAGCGGATCGTGCCCGATGAAGAGGTGCTCGTGACCTGCAAATCCGAGCATCCGATCGCCCGAGCCCACCCCCAAGAGCCCGTCCTGGGTACGCACACGCACGATCGTGGCATCGAAGTGATGCCGCGGCTTGCTGTCCCAGCTGGCTCGGAACGGCGGCTGGAATTGCAGCCGGTGGTGCGTGACCTCGATCGAGGCGATCCGCTGCACCGCTGCCGGCGGCCGCTGCAGCTCGCTCACGCGCGCGCTCATTTGAACGCCGTCCATAGGGTTTTAAGGTCGGTGTATTTGTCGATGGCATGCGGCGAGCGGTCGCGGCCGAAGCCGGACTGCTTGAAGCCGCCGAAAGGCGTCGCGAATGAGGAGCGGTCGAAGGCATTGACCCACACCGTTCCGGCGCGCAGCGCATTGGACAGTCGGTGCGCGACGTTCATGTCGGCGGTCCAGACCGCCGCGGCCAATCCGTAGATGCTGTCGTTGGCCAGGCGCAGCGCCTGCGCTTCTTCCTGAAAAGTGCTCACCGCCAGGACGGGTCCGAAAATCTCCTCGCGCGCGACGCGCATATCGGGCTGGACCGCATCGAGGATCGTCGCCTCGACGTAGAAACCGCCGGTGTCGGTGAGCGCGCGCTTGCCGCCGAGCGCCACGCGCGCCCCCGCACGCACCCCATCGTCGATGTAGCCGAGCACGCGCTGCATGTGGCCTTGATCGATCAGGGCGCCCATCTGCGTCGAGGGCTCCCACGGACAGCCGAGCGTGATGGTCGACGCCACGCGCGCGATCGAGGCAATCAGCTCATCCTTGACGTGCTCGTGCACCAGCACGCGCGAGCCGGCGTGGCAGGTCTCGCCGCTGTTGTAGTAGATGCCCCAGGCGATGCCTTCAGCGGCCGCGGCGAGGTCGGCATCGGCCATGACCAGATGAGGACTCTTGCCGCCGCACTCGAGCGCGACGCGCTTCATGTTCGACTCGCCGGCGTAGCGCAGCATGAGCTTGCCGACCTCGGTCGAACCGGTGAAGCTGACCATGTCGACATCCGGGTGCAGGGCCAGCGCCTTGCCCGCCTCCTCACCATAGCCTGGAATGACATTGAGCACCCCGGGCGGGAGACCTGCCTCGCAGGCGAGTTCAGCCAGACGAATCGCGGTCCAGGGTGACTGCTCGGCCGGCTTGAGCACCACTGAATTGCCGGACAGCAGTGCCGGCCCGAGCTTCCAGGCGCTGATGATCAGCGGATAGTTCCAGGGCACGATGGCCGCGACGACGCCGAGCGGCTCGCGGCGCACGAGCGCCAGATCGTTCGGACCCGTCGGCGCGACCTCGTCGTAGCGCTTGTCGGCGAACTCGGCATAGTAGGCAATGCAGTCGGCCGCGAACGGCACGTCGACGCTCAGCGAGTTGGCGATGGGCTTGCCGACATCGAGCGTCTCGAGCGCTGCCAGGTGCTCGAGATCGGCGCGCATGAGCTCGGCGAAGCGCAGCAGCACACGCTTGCGCTCCTTCGGTCCCTGATGGCACCAGAGGCCGGCCTCGAAGGTCGCGCGCGCATTGGCTACGGCCGCATCGACATCCGCCGCGGCGCAGCGCGCCACCGCGCCCGCCGGCCGACCGTCGATCGGGCTGATGTCGTCAAACGCCAAGCCCGATTGCGCCTCGATCAGGCGGCCGTTGATGAACGCGCGGCCCTCGGGTTTGAGTCCTGCGGCGAGTTGCTCCCATTGCGAGCGGCTGCGGGCAACGAGCGATGTCATGGCACTCAATGCTCCGTGAGCACGGCGGTGGCGAAGTCGAGCAGGTCAGAATCGCGCACCTCGCGCCGGTTCGAGCGCCGCATGGGCTCATTGGCGGGCATGGCCATCTGCTGCGCGAGCTCACCGGGGG